>NZ_JAVXMF010000001.1:0-312467 GCF_036646415.1 Clostridium sp.
CCTCATAACTAGCTTGGAAGGCTAGCACTCTACCACTGAGTTATACCCGCATATTTTTTTGTTAAAGTGGTCGGGGTGACAGGGATTGAACCTGCGACCTCATGGTCCCAAACCACGCGCGCTCCCATCTGCGCTACACCCCGTCAAACATAAAACCCGGTGACCTCATCGACCGCCGTTTATTTATTAACCTTAACGACAAAATTTATTATACAGACTTCAAACAAAATAGTCAACACTTTTTTCTAAACTTTTTTCATTTTTATTATTGTTTTTTATTCAACATTCTCTGTAACCCTTGATTTTTCTTGATTTTTCACCTATATTTTCAATAGAAAAATTCCATTTTCCTTCCTTTTTTATGGATAATTTATACCAATTTAAGTTTTAATATGAAAATAGTCTTAAATTTATAAGACTATTTTAAAGCAAGTATGTTTATCATATATTTATTTGTTCTCTATTTTATTATTAACTTAAATTTATAAGCAATTTTTCATTTCCTTTATAAGTTTAGCTAATGCATTTCCTCTATGGCTAATAGAATTTTTAACTTCTGATGGCACATCATTAAATGTTGACTTTAATTCTGGTACGTAAAATAATGGATCATATCCAAATCCTTCACTTACTACATAATCTTCTAATATTAAACCCGATACTTCTCCTTGAACCTTAACTATGTTGTCATTATTAACAATTAAAACCATAGCACAAATAAATTTAGCAGTTCTCTTCTCAAAAGGCACTCCATCTAATTCTTTTATTAACTTCTTATTGTTTTCTACTGAATTACCATGTTCACCACTATATCTCGCTGAATATATACCTGGTTCACCTTTTAATACATCTACAGACAGTCCTGAGTCATCTGATAGAACTAAGTCATTTCCACCCATATCATAAATTGCTCTAGCCTTTATTTCTGCATTTTCCATAAAGGTGGTTCCAGTTTCCTCTACATCTACATTTATGCCAGCTTCTTTTAATGATAAAACCTCTAATTCAAATGTTTTTAAAATTTCCTTAATTTCTAAAATCTTATGAGCATTATTGCTTGCTACTATTAATCTTCTCATGCTTTATTCTCCTTATACGTATAATTTTTAAATCTAACTTACCTTCTGTAACAACACTTATATTATTTACATATTCCTTAGCTTATTTAATCTCTTTATTTTATAATACTTTCTTACATATCTGTTGATAATCATTAACTAATATTGAAATTCCTTTAAATATAAATTTTAAATAACTATTATTGAATATCCTTATTTAGCTTCTTATGTTCTTATTTCATCAATGTAGATACCCTTACCACTTACTGTACAAGCTACTACGGTTTTATTTAAATCCTTTTTTATCTCAATATGTTCTCATATTATAAAAAACTATTGTATTTTTAGCACATTTTCACTTTAACAATCATATTATTAAATATGATTAATATTCTGGTGGTGTTATTTTGAGATATATAGGACCTTTTTTAAGAATTAACATATTAAACAATGACAACATTAAAAGTCAATTGTTTCATTTTTCTAAAGAGTCCCTAAGACATATAGTTCTACACTCTGGATGTGGAATTATATGTAGAAATTCAGACCTAAAAATTAAGCCTTTATCTAATGATGATGATACCACAAATAGTGTTATTTCTCCACTATTATGTGTATATAGAAAAGCAGATGGAAAACTTCTAAGAGAAAAAAATAAACTTCTTTGGAATCATCGCAAATTCAAGAAAGAAATAAACATATGTTCTAACGGTTATATGAGCCTTGGTTTACTATATTTAACTGACCATTATAGAAAGTTTAATGCCATTGATGATGATAAGTACAAATTAAGTAAATATTATTCTGATTTAGCTACTGAACAACTAGAATTCTTTGCTATCTATTGTCGTAATGCTGAAGGGGTTTTTGTAGATAAGTATGATTCTACTGACCCTCTTCAGAAAGAATATTCCCTTACCGACAAAGACATGAAGTTTAAGTTTTCAACTCAAGCTTTACTCATGGCTGCTTACTATAAATGCTTTCTTATTTCTAATAAAAATGGTGAAGATAATGATGACTTTAAATCCTTTGCTCTTGATATCTTAAAATTATTTCAAACCCTCAAAAGTGAAGTCTATAATACATCTCATGATGAGTTAGTTAAAATTTGTCTAGCTTTTAATATTCTTTATGAATGTTCTAAATTGGATGAAGTAAAAGAGCTTCTCATAGATTTTTCTGAGCTTATGATTGAAAATATCAATCATATGCCTCCTTCTGTTATAAGAGATAACTTAGATATTTCTTGTCTATGCTATATTAATTCGATGTTAACTTACAAAAATACTAATCTTATACAATTTAGAGATGCCGCCTTTAAACTTTATGATAATCTTGAAAAACTTTATGATAATGACACGGGCATTTTTATTAAAGATATGTCTGAAAAAGAAAACAAATTTTCTTCCGATGAAATAATCTTATATCTATATGTATTCATGATTCAAGAGTCTTTTCTTAATGATAATGATAAAACTGACCTTGCATCTAAAATTCATAACCTTTATAAGAAGCAAGTTATAAATTCAGGTATCATCCTTAGATGGCCTGAATCTCCAACCTTGGATGATGCAGAAAGGTATAGAAACTTTTCTTGTAAGTCTGAAGATTTACTTGATGATAACTATTTTAAATTCTCGTCTTCTATTAATGGCGAATCAAATGATTTAGCACCTATATTTGTAAAGAATATCTCTCTTAATCGAAAAAAAGAAAGCTATAAACATTACAAACACAGCTTTGATTCCTGTAAAAACATGTTCAACTTTTTTATGATTATCTATTTAAATAATAACCTTGATTTTTAATAAAAGGAGTACCTTTAAGCTAAGGTACTCTTTTCACTTTATCTAGTCGTATATTTCCATCCCTGGTCACATAAATCCCTTTAATATCACTCTTAATACATATTGGATTATTAATATTATACAAAGGTATTGAGTTTAATCCACTAATTAAAATTTCATTACATTTATTATATATTGAATTTCTTTTCTCCTCATTTACTTCATACCTAGCCTCTTGAAGTAAATTTTCATATTCCTCATTGTAATATCCTGTTTTATTAAGATCTGATGATTTTCTAAAGCCTTCATAATACTCTCCAGGATCTCTAAATTCAAAGGTAAACTTTTGTAGCAGAATATCATACTCTTTTTTCTCTATAACATCATCAAGTTCTTCTTTTGTATATCCCTTAGCTACTACATTTACCTTCATATCATTTTTCATATCATAACTCAAATCTTCCACGACACGTTTATTTAAATTAATATTCTCATATATTATTGTTATAATAGAATCTTCTTTTAGTGATGACTCCTTTAAATACCTTAGCGCTAATTCTGTATCTCCATAGGCAGAAAAAACTTTTTGTAAATCTCCAACATTTTGAACGTATGTCGTAGCTGGAGTAAGCAGTTCCTTAGATATTAACTGAGAATAGTACTCCTTAGATAAAACAGAATTAATAGCCTTTCTAAAATTTAAGTCGCTACCTAAAGCGTTATCAGCATTATTAAAATTTAAATAGTACCCCGATGATCCAATAAAACTTTGAACTAATAAATTTTCCGACAGCCTTGATAATTCATTTATAGGAGCATCCATCATTATATCAATATTACCTAGATTTTTTTCATTAAAATTTTCAAAGATGGCTAATGAATTTTCTACACCTTCAACAAAAGTAATTTTTATATTATCTGAAGTTATAGAAGATTTTCCATAGTATTTATCATTTTTTTCTAAATATAACTCCTCCTTAGCAGCTGCTTTTATAGCAAAAGGACCTGTAAATCGAATTGATTTATAAACCTCTTTATAGCTATTCAGTTGATTATAGTCTCTAAGAACATATACTGGATTTGTTAGCATGTTAATAAAATAGGGACACCTATAATTTAGTCTAATTGATAAAACATTATCCTCTGTACCTGATATTGCTACATTTGAAAAGTCTCCATTACCTTCCCTAAAGCTTTTAGCTCCAAATATACAATCTAACTCCTTTGCATATATATTCTCCTTATCACTTATAAAAGCTTTAAAAAACACCTTAAAATCCTCTACAGTTATTTTTTCACCAGTACTATAGCATATACCATCTCTTAACTTAAATGTGTACTCTAATCCGTCATCTGAAACCTTAAATTCCTTAGCAAGCGCTGGTATAATCTCCCCTTGTTCATTTTCCTTTACTAAGCCTTCAAAAAGTGTTACTAGTAGGTCTTTTTCTCTTCTATTATCACTAGAAGTAATCTTTAAGTTATTCGGATTAACATTCATATTATAGGTTATAAAATTTAATGATGATTTATCATTGATAGTATTAACTTTTTCTTTCTCTACAGATATACCTAAAAAAATAATCATTATGCACAGCACTATGAATATGATTTTCTTCATTTGTAACACCTCCTATTTAAAAATTATTTACTAATTCCCATCAAAATAAACAATTATTACTGAATTCATATAAAATTCTTCTTTTACAATCGAAAACATATGATATAATATTTATTATAATGTGGAAATATTTTGGAGGTAAGTTATGATTTATTTAGATATTATATTAAAGGTTTTAGGAATTCTTTCCCTATTAACTTTTATGATAATAATTATTTGGGGATTTGTTGTTTTTAATTCTATATATAGTCAACTAAGATATAGTAACTATATACTTGAAAAAATCTCACATATTCTTAATATTTCATGTATTGATATGCAGGTGAAGAATAAAGAACAATCTAAATGCAATGTAAATATTACTCAAAGTTCAACTTCTGATTCCTCAGATATTAATATAATGGATAACACTAATTTAGACGAAGCTATTGTAGATGAAACTACTACTAAGAATAACATTTCTTAGCAAAATTAAAACCACTTAGCAGTTTTAGTTAACTACTAAGTGGTTTTAATTTTTTTGTGAATTCCATAACTAAATCATACTTTTAAATTCATCCTCTGAAAGTATCTTGATGCCAAGTTCAACTGCTTTATCATGTTTTGATCCAGCATCTTCCCCTACTATTACAAAGTCAGTTTTCTTACTTACAGATCCTGATACTTTCGCTCCAAGGGATTCTAATTTTTCTTTTATTCCACTTCTTGAAAACTCTTTTAAGCTGCCTGTAACTACTACAGTTTTTTCATTAAATGGATTTATACTAACTTCTTGAACCTGAGCTTCCTTTGGATTTATTCCAAGTTCTAAAAGTTCATTTATAGTTTCCTTAGACTTTTCAAGAGAGAAGAAGTCTACTATGCTTTTAGCAACTATATCTCCTATATCCTGAACACTAACTAAATCTTCCAAGGATGCTTCTTCTATTTTTGCTAAGGTTTTAAACTTCTTAGCTAAATCCTTTGCCGTCTTTTTACCAACATTTGTAATACCAAGTCCATAAACAAAAGAGGAAAGCTCACAATCTTTGCTTTTTTCAAGGGCAGCTAAAAGATTTTCGACCTTTTTATCACCGAACTTCTCTAGGTTTAAAAGTTCTTCTTTCTTTATTCTATATAAGTCTGCAATTGACTTTATTCCAAGCTTTTCAAATAATTGTCCAGCAGTTTTCTCACTAAATCCCGATATATTCATTGCTTCTCTACTAGCATAATGAACAATTGTCTTTACCATCTGTGGCTTGCAAGATAAAGTGTTTTCACAGAATAAATGTACTCCATCCCTAAATAGATTAGCTCCACAACTAGGACATACCTTAGGTTCCTCTATAGGCTCTTTTCCTTCTACCGATTGTCCTACTACTCCCATAATTTCTGGTATTACATCATTTGACCTACGAATGAATACAGTGGCTCCAAGCTTTACACCTTTTCTTTGTATATCATCTATATTATTTAAGGTTGCTCTTTTTACTGTTACTCCTGCAAGTTCTACAGGTTTAAGAATTGCTGTAGGTGTAACTCTACCACTTCTGCCTACGTTCCACTCAACTTCTAAAAGCTCTGTAGTAGTTTCTTCTGCTTCAAATTTAAACGCTATAGACCATTTAGGAAACTTAACTGTGTATCCTAAAATTTCTCTAGTCCTTATATCATCAATGGCAATTACTACACCGTCTATATCATAATTTAAGCTACTTCTTATACCATCAATATAGGACACTTCATTTTCTATTTCTTCTATGGTACTACAACTCTTCATATAATCATCTACAGGAAGTCCCATGTCTTTTATAAATTTCATCATATCACTATAGCTTTTAAATTTTTTTCCATCATTATATCCAACATCATAAAAGAATGCAGATAAATTTCTTTTTGCGGTCTCTTTTACATTTAAGTTTCTAAGAGCTCCTGCAGCTCCATTTCTTAAGTTTTTAAGGGGTATATCTGCAGTTTTATTATATTCTTCAAAGGCCTCTTTTGTCATAATAGCTTCGCCATGCATTTCTAGTACATCATGATTATCTATAATAAGTGGAACGGATTTTATCGTTTTTACCTGACTTGTTATATCCTCACCAATTTCCCCAGTACCACGCGATGCAGCTACTGTTAATATCCCCTCTTCATTATATGTTAAATTTATAGAAAGACCGTCAAATTTCTTTGTTACTATATATTTAAGATCTGGCAACTTATCTTCATGAGTACTATTATAATCTTTTACAGCTTTAATATTTCTATTATGCCATTGTGTAACTTCTCCCATAGATTGAGCTTTGTCTAAACTCCAAAGAGGTGCTTTATGTTTATATTTCTTAAACTCATTAAGTACTATATCACCTACTCTTAAAGTTGGAGAATAGGTTAGTATCTCCCCAAGTTCTGCTTCTAAAACTTTAAGTTCATCATATTTTTCATCATATTCTTTATCTGAAATTGTAGAGTTATCTAATGAATAGTATTCATAGGAATATCTATTTAATTCTTTTACTAGCTCTACCATTCTTTTACGCTTATCATGGCCCATAGAAATTTTCCCTCCTAACCAGTTCTCAACCTAAGTATTTCTGACACTGAAAATCAAATACAAAATCAACTTAGATTGCTTGTATATAGATCCTATAAGATTTCCAGACCAGCTTTACTAAACATAAGTTTTTTTATTCCCATGTTGTTAAAAGCTATGGTAACTATAGTTCCTCCATTATCTGTAGAAAGTGATACTACTGTTCCTATTCCAAATTTACCATGTCTAACCTTTCTCCCAATAGTAAGTTCTGCTTTAGTAGCTTCTCTAGATTCTTCTTCATTATCTTCACTAACTTTAACTGGAGATGGCTTAATGCTACTAGTAGTATTATAGAAACTATTTCTAAAAGAATGTGGATTATCATTTGCTCTTTGAGTAGCCGTATTACTCACCCCTGGTTTTGGATGAACCCTTACCACATCATTTAGACTTGTTTTAAGTTCTTTAGGTATTTCACTTAGGAAGTCAGATACCGAATGTCCAACTGTTCTACCAAATACCATTCTCTGCTCTGCTGAAGATATATATAATAATTCCTTAGCTCTTGTTATAGCAACATAACATAATCTTCTAGACTCCTCCATCTCATTGGCATTATTTAATGAAGATTGACCTGGAAATATACCATTTTCCATCCCTACTAAAAATACTACTGGGAACTCAAGTCCTTTTGCACTATGAACTGTCATCATTACTGTTGCATTATTTTCCTCATCAAGATTATCGATATCAGATACTAAAGTTACTTTTTCTAAAAATGCACTTAAAGATTTATCTTCAGAAGAATTTTTAAAATCAACCGCATCAGATACAAGTTCTTTTAAATTTTCTATTCTACTTTCATCCTCCGCACTACTTGAACATTTTAACATCTTCATATATCCACTTCTATCTAAAATCTCTTCAATAAGCTCAGATACACTTGTTTTTTCAGCATCTGTAATAAGGGTATTCATAAGACTTACAAACTTATTTATACAAGTTATTGTTCTTGCAGAAAGGTTTGGTATAAACTCTGCATCTAAAAGCGCATCATACATACAAATATCATTTTCTGATGCAAATTCTTGAACCTTTGCAATAGTTGCATCTCCAATACTTCTCTTAGGTTCATTTATAATTCTCTTTAAACTTATATCGTCAAGGGGATTATTTATAAGCTTTAAATAAGCCATAATATCTTTAATTTCTTTTCTTTCATAGAATCTAAGTCCACCAACTATTTTATATGTGATCTCATTTCTTCTAAAAGCTTCCTCAAAAATACGTGACTGTGAGTTCATTCTATAAAGAATAGCAAAGTCTTTTAAGCTTCTATTCTCCTCTCTCATCATTCTTCTAATCTGAGTTGCAACAAAGTTTCCCTCATCAATATCACTATATGCTCTATATACCTTTAAAGTCTCTCCTGAATCACTTTCAGTTCTTAACACCTTATTTTTTCTTGTAGCATTATTTTTTATTACCGTATTTGCAGCTTCAAGTATATTTGATTTAGATCTGTAGTTTTGTTCAAGTTTAACCACTTTTGTCTTTGGAAAATCCTTCTCAAAGTCCAATATATTATTTATATCTGCGCCTCTCCAAGCGTAAATACACTGGTCATCATCACCTACAACACAAATATTCTCATTTTCATTTACAAGAAGCTTTACAAATTCATACTGACACTTATTAGTATCTTGATACTCATCTACTAATATATACTTAAACTTTCTTCTATAGAATTCTCTTACTTCTTCATTTTCCTTAAATAATTTAACTGTTAAGTAAATTAAATCATCAAAATCTAAGGAGTTACTAGTCTTTAATTTTTTCTCATAGGTTAAATAGACATCTGCAATTTTATTAGTTCTAAAATTACTTTCATTTTCTTTCTTGAATTTCTTAGCAGATATTAATTTATTTTTCGCATCAGAAATCTTTCCAATAATTTCTCCTTCTGTAATATCCTTGTCATTTATGTTAAGTTCCTTCATGCACTGTCTTACCAAAGCTTTAGCATCATAGCTATCATATATTGTAAAGTTTTTATTATATCCTAGTTTTTCAATTTCTCTTCTTAAAATTCTTACACAACTAGAGTGGAAGGTAGAAACCCACATATTATCAACAGCATCTCCAACTAATGACTTAACTCTATCCTTCATTTCTCCAGCTGCCTTATTTGTAAAAGTCAATGCTAAAATTTGAGAAGGGTATATATTTAAATCATTTATCATATGAGCTATTCTATATGTTAAAACCCTTGTTTTTCCTGACCCTGCACCAGCCAAAATTAGTAATGGACCTTCAACAGTTACCGCTGCCTCATATTGTTCCTTATTTAATAGACTTTTTAAATCCATTTAATCACTCCTAAATCTATATTTTCTTACGTATCTATTTTCATCCATCTCATGTTTTAATGGTTACATAATTAATTCTATGAAAGTATTAACACTGCATTTAGTAATACATTTAATACCTCTATGTATTAGAAAATTTTACTCTATCTTTTATTATACCATATAGTTATTATTTATAAACGAAATATGAATTAATTACTATAATGAAACATAAAATTATTTCTTTTTACCTTATAACTATAATTTGAATTTTAAAATCTAAATATAATATTAAAATACTTCACCACCTCATTAAAAATACCTCACTAAAATATTAGTGAGGTATTTACATGGTTATGATAATAATTTTATATGTACACTATTCTTTTTCTTCATAGTCTTTCCAACTTATTCTCTCAAAAACTACATTATACCCATTATTCCCGTAATTCAAGGAACGATTAACTCTACTTATTGTAGCAGTACTAGCACCAGTGCTACTAGCAATATCAAGGTATGTTCTCTTATCCTTTAGCATCCTTGCTACTTGAAGTCTTTGCTCCATTGCCTTCATTTCATTTATTGTGCAAACATCTTCAAGAAATCTATATACTTCCTCTCTTGTTTTAAGAGATCTCATAGCTTCAACCAAATAATCCATTTCTACAGTTTCAAGTTTTGAACTATATACACCCATTTTCTTTCCCCCTATTAAATTAAAAATACGTTTCTAATTAACATTATAGAATTATCGTATTAAAGTGTAAATATATATTGTAATAATAATTTTAATTTTTTATGAATATATATAATTCTGACTTAAATACAAAAAAGCTATCATAATAGATAGCTTTCTTATTATAATAATACGTTTATTAATATAGTAGATGCCACAAAGACAATAGCTGATGTTATTGTAATCTTTGTTAAGAATGAATCCTTAGTCTTTGTTTTATTCTTACTATAAAAAGTTTCTGAAGATCCTGCAACTAAACCACCAAGTCCTGATGATTTACTTTCTTGAAGCGCTATTGATAATATAACTATTAATGCGGAAATAACTAATACAACTTTTAATGCTGTTATCATTATTATACCCCCCCTATTGATTTTATCCTTCATATATGTAATACATTTTATCATAGAGAAAATATTTTTACAATTAAAAAAAGCAATAAATGTAAATAAACCATACTATTTAAAAAATAAAACATCGGACAGATTTTTTACCTGTCCGATACTTCATTCTACAAAAATTGTTATAACTATCTTTTAATATTATAGAAAGATTTTAATCCTCTAAATTCAGCCATATCTCCAAGTTCTTCTTCTATTCTTAATAATCGATTGTACTTAGCAACTCTTTCACTTCTAGCAGGTGCTCCTGTTTTAATTTGTCCTGCATTCATAGCAACTACTAAATCTGCTATTGTAGTATCTTCTGTCTCTCCTGATCTGTGAGAAACTACAGCTGTATAACCAGCTCTTGAAGCCATTTCTATAGCATTTATAGTTTCAGTTAAAGTTCCAATTTGATTTAATTTAATTAGGATTGAGTTTGCAGTTTCACTTTCAATACCTCTTTCAAGTCTTGTAGTGTTAGTTACAAATAAATCGTCCCCTACTAATTGAACTTTTTTACCAATTTTATCAGTTAAGTATTTCCAACCAGCCCAATCTTCTTCAGCCATACCGTCTTCAATTGAGATTATTGGATACTTTTCTGTAAGTTCTACGTAGTAGTCTGCCATTTGTTCTGGAGTTAATATTCTACCTTCTCCAGCTAAGTTATATTTTCCATCTTCAAAGAATTCTGATGAAGCTGGGTCAAGAGCTATGAATATATCTTTTCCTGGTACAAACCCAGCTTTTTCTATAGCTTCAATAATAACTTTTATTGCATCTTCGTTTGAAGCTAAGTCAGGAGCAAATCCACCTTCATCACCAACACCAGTGCTAAGTCCTTTAGCCTTTAATATTGATTTTAAAGCATGATAAACTTCTGAACCCATTCTTAAAGCTTCACTAAAAGACTCCGCTCCAGCAGGCATAACCATGAACTCTTGTAAATCTACGTTGTTATCAGCGTGAGATCCACCATTTAAGATGTTCATCATTGGTACAGGTAAAACTTTAGCATTAACTCCACCAATATATTGATATAATCCAAGTCCTAAGTATTCAGAGGCAGCTTTTGCACAAGCAAGAGAAACTCCTAAAATAGCATTAGCACCTAATTTTTCTTTATTATGAGTTCCATCAAGTTCTATCATAATTTTATCAATAGCCACTTGATCGAAGATATTCATTCCTACTAATTCTTCTGCTATTATATTATTTACATTGTCAACAGCTTTTAAAACACCTTTTCCACCATATAGGTCCTTATCTCCATCTCTTAACTCTACAGCCTCAAATTGTCCTGTAGATGCTCCAGATGGCACTGCCGCTATTCCTACTGTACCATCTTCTAATACAACCTCAACCTCCACAGTTGGGAATGCTCTTGAATCTAGTATTTGTCTTGCATAAACATCGATAATTTCAACATATTGTTTCATTTTTGTTCCTCCTCTATATTGTGTTTATAATAAATTTAGCATGCTAAATATATTTCTTTTATAGGATTATAACATAAATTATGTAACTTGTAATTTATTGTTGCTATTTCCTAAATTAAAGATTTACCATCCATTTCATTTGGTACTTCAAGTCCCATTTTTGTTAAGATTGTTGGTGATATATCGGCTAAAATCCCACCTTCTCTTAATTTATTAGTTTCCTTAGATACATATACAAATGGAACTAAGTTCGTAGTGTGTGCTGTCATTGCCTTTCCTGTTGAATAGTCAATCATACATTCAGCATTTCCGTGATCTGCTGTAATAAATACAGTTCCCTCATGCTCTAACATTTTATTTACAACTTTACCTAGACATTCATCAACAACTTCAATAGCTTTAACAGCTGCTTCTACAACACCAGTATGTCCAACCATATCTGGATTTGCAAAGTTTAATATTATTAAATCATATTTATCGTTTTCTAATTGCTTCACTACTGAATCAGTAACTTCGTAAGCACTCATTTCAGGCTTCAAATCATAAGTAGCAACCTTTGGAGATGGAATTAATATTCTATCTTCTCCCTTGTTTTCTTCCTCAACTCCACCATTAAAGAAGAAAGTTACATGAGCATATTTTTCTGTTTCAGCAATTCTAAGTTGATTCAATCCTTTACTACTTATAAACTCTCCTAGGGTATTTGTATAACTCTGTGGAGTGTATGCCACCTTTACATTTTCAATAGTTTTATCATATTGTGTCATGCAAATATAAGTAATATCCAGGCTTTCTCTTTTAAATCCTGAGAATTCCTTATCATTTAAAGCTCTAGTTATTTCTCTAGCTCTATCTGGTCTAAAATTAAAGAATATTACTGAATCTTTATTCTTTATTGTACCTACTGGTTTTCCATCTTTAACAATAACAGTTGGTATTACAAATTCGTCAGTTTTATTATCATGATAAGCATCATCAATAACCGCTAGTGGTGAAGTATTAGTATTTCCTTCTCCTTTAGCTATAGCATTATATGCAAGTTCTACTCTTTCCCATCTATTGTCTCTATCCATGGCATAGTACCTACCAGAAACAGTTGCAATAGCTCCTACTCCTTCACTATCCATATGCTCTTGTAACTCTTTGATATATAACTTAGCAGAACTTGGTGATACATCTCTTCCATCTAAAAAGCAATGAACAAATACATTTTTTACTCCTCTTCTCTTACAAAGAGTTATAAGTGCTTTTAAGTGAGAAATATGAGAATGTACTCCACCATCAGATAGAAGTCCCATTAAGTGAACACCCGATTTATTTTCTAGGGCTTTATCAATAGCAAAATTGAAAGCTTTATTTTTAAAAAATTTCTCTTCTCTTACTTCTTTAGATATTCTAGTCAGTTCTTGATATATTATTCTTCCTGCTCCTATATTTAAATGACCCACCTCAGAATTTCCCATTTGACCTTCTGGTAGTCCTACATCTAGTCCGCAAGCCGATAGTGTTGTATGAGGGTACTTAGCTTTTAATGCATCATAATTAGGCTTTTTAGCTTCCCTTACTGCATTTCCTTCTACATTATCACTAATACCAAAACCATCTAATATCATAAGCATTACTGGTTTCTTATTCATATATATAACTCCACCCTTTTTTATCTTCTAGTAGTTCACAATAGCTGCAAAATCTGAAGCCTTAAGACTTGCTCCACCTATTAATCCACCATCAATATGTTCTTTTGCCATTTGCTCTTTTATGCTTGATGGTTTAACAGATCCGCCATATTGTATTCTTACCTTATCTGCAACTTCATATCCATATAATTTTTCTACAACACCTCTGATAAATCCTATAGTATCATTAGCATCTTCAGCAGTTGCAGTTTTTCCAGTTCCTATAGCCCATATTGGCTCATAAGCTATAACTATCTCTTCCACATTCTCCTTAGAAATTCCTGTTAAATCTTGTTTTACTTGTGAAGCAAGAACTTCTTCAGTTATTCCAAGTTCTCTTTCTTCTAGACTTTCACCTACACATAGTATTGGTGTAATTCCATGAGCAAACGCAGCCTTCACCTTTTTGTTTACTGTTTCATCAGTTTCATTAAAATACTGTCTTCTTTCACTATGTCCAATTACAACAAATTTTACTCCTAACTCCTTAAGCATCACTGGAGAAACTTCCCCAGTAAAAGCACCTGATTCTTCAAAGTGCATGTTTTGGGCTCCTACCATTAAGTTAGTTCCCCTACATTCTTCAACTACTGCTGGTAAGCTTAATAATGTTGGGCAAACTACTACATCACATGTAGCCCCCTTAACCATTGGTTTTAATTCTTTAACTAAATTTAATGCTTCTTCTATAGTATTATTCATTTTCCAGTTTCCTGCGATTATTGCTTTTCTCATGATTCCCCTCCTAGTTTTTCTTTTTTAAAATACTTTATTTATATATATTATCTTTATTTTAAAATAATTTTTAAACTTTTATTTATACTGATAGATTTGAAATCTATTGATTAATGATAATTTCTAAATATTATTTGGTAAAATAAAATATAGTAATCAAAGTTAATAACCTTACTTGTATCTTTACCTTGATTATTTTATGTTAATTTACCAGTGTTGGGTTGTTAAAATCAAACTCCTACTCATACACATTAATAGTCCTAATCTTCATTAATCAAATATTAAATTGATAATATCCCTTATCTATTTTTCAGTGCAACAATTCCTGGAAGCGGTGTTCCCTCTAAAAATTCTAATGACGCTCCTCCACCTGTAGATATATGAGTCATTTTATCTCCAAGCCCAAATATGTTAACTGCAGCAGCACTATCTCCACCGCCAATTATTGTTATTCCTTCACAGCTTGCCATAGCTTCCCCAACAGCTATTGTACCTTTACTGAAGTTTTCAAATTCGAAAACACCCATTGGTCCATTCCATATAACTGTTTTAGAGTTACTTATAACCTTTCCATATATCTCACTAGTTTTAGGACCTATATCTAAAGCCATATATCCAGCTTCAATGTTTTCATTGTCAGTTACTATAGGAGTTGCAGTTTTAGAGAACTCACTAGCAACTACGTGGTCTACTGGAAGATAAAGCTTAACATTCTTTTCTTTCGCTTTATTCATCATCTCTATTGCATAATCTATCTTATCTTCTTCCACTCTAGATATTCCGATTTCATATCCTTGTGCTTTAAGGAAAGTGTAAGCCATAGCTCCACCTATTACTAAATTATCTACCTTTTCAAGAAGACTGTTTATAACATTAATCTTATCTGAAACCTTTGATCCTCCAAGAATTGCAGTAAATGGTTTCTGTGCATTATCTATAGCTTCTCCTAAGAACTTAAGCTCTTTTTGTATTAAATATCCACAAACAGCTTCATCTACAAACTCTGTCACACCTACAGTTGAGCAGTGTGCTCTATGTGCTGTACCAAAAGCATCATTTACGAACAAATCACAAAGTGACGCTAACTCTTTAGAGTAATTTTCCTCATTTTTTGTTTCTTCTTTTCTAAATCTTGTATTTTGAAGTAGAACTATATCTCCATCCTTCATTAAATCAATTGAATTCTTCGCTTTTTCTCCAACTACATTATCGTCATTAGCGAAAATTATTTCTTGGTTTAAAAGTTCACTTAATCTTACTGCCACAGGCTTCAGTGAAAGTTCTGGCTTAGGTTCTCCTTTTGGTTTTCCTAAGTGTGAGCATAATATAACCTTTGCTCCATTGCTTACTAAGTATTGAATAGTAGGCATTGCACCTTTCAATCTATTCTCATCTGTGATTACACCTTCTACTATTGGCACGTTAAAATCACATCTTACTAATACTTTTTTACCTCTTACGTCAATATCCTCTACTGACTTCTTGTTAAATGACATACAAAATCTCCTCCATATTACACTACTTTTATCAAAAAAAATCTAGTTCTTAGATTGCTCTGCTGAACTAGATTTTTTATTACATTTCTTACTTTAACAATAAATTTTAAAGATTACAATCTTTCAGCAACATATTTTGTTAAATCTGCTAATCTATTTGAATATCCCCACTCATTATCATACCAAGAAACCACTTTAACTAGGTTGTCACCCATCACCATAGTTGATAATCCATCAACTATTGAAGATCTGTCATCACCTTTATAATCCATAGATACTAATGGTTCATCTGAGAATCCAAGGATACCTTTAAGACTACCTTCTGAAGCTTCTTTAAAGGCTGCATTAACTTCCTCAGCTGTTACTGATTTCCCAAGTTCACATACTAAATCAGTCATTGAAACTGTTGGAGTTGGAACTCTTACTGCCATTCCATTTAATCTACCTTTAAGTTGTGGTAAAACTAATGCTACTGCTGCTGCTGCTCCTGTAGTTGTTGGAATCATTGCTTCTGCTGCTGCTCTAGCTCTTCTTAAATCGCCATGTGGTGCATCTAATATTTTTTGGTCATTTGTATAAGAGTGAATTGTTGTCATAAGACCTTTTACAATTCCGAATTTTTCATCAAGAACTTTAGCAAATGGCGCTAAACAATTTGTAGTACATGATGCATTTGAAATGATGTTATGATTTTTAGCATTATACTTTTCCTCATTCACTCCAAGTACTATTGTAATATCTTCATTTTTAGCTGGTGCAGATATTAATACTTTTTTAGCTCCCGCTTCTATATGAGCTTTCGCTTTATTTGCATCAGTGAACAACCCTGTAGACTCTATTACTATATCTGCTCCTTGAAGTCCCCAAGGTATGTTTTTAGGATCTCTCTCAGCAAAAATTCTAATTTCTTTTCCATTAACTATAATTGAATTTTCAGTAGCTTCAACTGTCCCATTGAACTTTCCATAAAGTGTATCATACTTTAAAAGGTGAGCTAATGTTTTAGGGCTTGTTAAGTCATTTATTCCCACAACCTCAAGCTCATTGCCGTATCTTTCAATTATACCTTTAAATACATTTCTTCCAATTCTTCCAAAACCATTAATTCCAACTTTAACCATTATAAAATACCTCCCAAAATTTAATTATACTAATATATATTTTAAGCTTAATGGGTAAACCTACTAAGCATTTATAAACTTTGACAACATTTTTAAAATTTCTTTTCCAGTAGCCTCATCAGTAATTAATGTAGAATTAATTCTATTTTTCTCTATTGCTATAATAGCTTCTGCCTTATCTACCCCAGCTGCCACAGCAATTATACTAGGAATATTCTCAATATCATTTTTATGTATTCCTATTGAGGGCATAGAGTACACTATATCTCCACTACTATTAAAGTAATGTCCATAAGCTTCTCCAATTGCACCACATCCCATTATTTCATGCTTCATTTCCTCAGTTAAGCTCCGCTTATCACACATATCCTTAGCTAATCCAATTCCATGAAGTAATATATCAGACCTTTCAATTTGCTTATAAACCTCTTTAATTTCTACTTCTTCTAAAAGAGCACTAAAGGAATTATTACTAAGATTGTCTGGAATATGAAGCAATTCATAGGTTGCGTCTAATTTATTTGCAATAATTTCTACTAAGGTATTTGACTGAATCTCAGTTTCTTTCCCCATGCCACCCCTACCTGGCAAAACTTTCAAATTCTTAAACTTTGTATTTGTAGGGAAATTATATACAACTTCCTTTACAGTACGACCTCCTGTAAGAGATATTATATTATCATCCTTAATAACTTGCTTAAGATAATTAGCTGCAGCTTTACCTAGTTCAGTATATAAGGTACTATCTTCATCTATATTCCCATTAATTATAATTACATCTCGTACTCTAAGAAGCTTTTTAATTTCTTCTTCTATAAAATTTAACCCGTTTATTTCTCTCATCATAACCTTTAGACCTCTAAAAACCGTTTCTCCCTCTTCAGTTATACACATACCTGAAGAACTTATATGGATTAATCCTCGGTCCTTCAAAAAATTTGTTTCACTTCTAACAACTCTCTCGCTCAAATTTACTATGGAAGATAGTAATCGTCTACCGATAGGCTCTCTGTATTTTATATTTCTTAAAAGAGTATATCTTACATCTAAAATCTCTAATAAATCCGGTACTATTTGTTGCTGTAATTTTAATAAATGGTCCATTTTACACCTCTGTTGACAATTAATGTCCCTATGGACAATTAATGTCCCTGTGGTAATTTTTATCCTCATGTAAATTGTACGACAATTATTAACATTTGTGAAGTATTTTTTTTGCATTTTGTTAAAACTTCTTATTTTCTCCAAAAATATTTATAGCATCAGCATGTTTAAATAGGTTACTTAACAAAATTGATTTCCCTGCATACTACCTTGCAATACAATAATATACACTTAAATCAATCTTTTCCTCTGAGATGATGACTTAATACCCATTTCTTCTCTATATTTAGCAACGGTACGCCTTGATATATCTATGCCCTTCTCATTTAGCATATTGCATATTATTGAATCTGATAATGGTTTAGTTTTCTTCTCTTCATTTACTATATTCTTTATCATATCCTTTACATTTACAGAAGATAAATCCTCATTAGAATTATTTACATAGGTAGTAAATAAGCCTTTTATTCGTTTAATTTCTCCATTACTTAATGCAATGTATTTATCCCTAATAGCTCTACTTACTGTAGATTCATGCATATCGAGATTATATGCTATAGACTTTATAGTCATCGGTTTTATAAACTTATCTCCATAATCAAGATATTCCTTTTGAATCTTTACTATTTCCTCTACAACTCGGCACAAAGTATTTTTTCTACTTTGTATACTTTTAATAAGAAACATAGCACTACCTATCTTATCCTTTACATATTCAATTGCATCTTTATCTTTACTATTATTAATTACATCTTTATATGTATTATTTATTATAAGCTTAGGTAATATACTATCATTCATAATAGTTATATAATTATCATCTAATTTTTTAATATAAACATCAGGAACTACATAACCAATCTCTTCACCTGTAAAAAAACCTCTAGTAGGCTTAGGTTCCAATTCTTTTATTATATCCTCATATTCCTGTACAGACTTCGCTGTAATTCCAACAGCTTTACCTATTAGTTGATACTTTCCCTTTGATAATTCATTTAGATACTTATTTATTATTTCCTCTAAAACATTATTTATTATATTTTTTTTATGTAACTGAATTATTAAGCATTCACTAAGAGATCTAGCACCAATTCCTATTGGTTCAAGATTCTGAATAATCCCCAAACAATAATTTGCCTTCTCCTCATTAATGTTTAATTCCATCATCAACTCTTCTATAATAGTTAAATCTAAATATCCTTTATGATCTATATTATCAACTATATATATACATATACTTTCATCGTTCTTGTCTAATCCACTATACATAAGTTGATCCTTCAAATAATCCTTTAATGTAGGTTTATCACTTATAAAATTGAAGGGTGATATATTTTCATTTTCATCATCTTGAGAATATACTCTGCTATTGTAATTATCAAACTCTAAGTATTTTATAACTTCTCTATATTCCTTTAGCTCATTGTCAACTGAATACTCTTTAGAATCCGCTATAGCATTTTCAGCCTCTAGAACTACATTTTCTTGTAACTCTTTATCGATATGCTGCAAAAGTTCATAAGATGACATTTGTAAAAGTTTTATAGATTGCTGCATTTCCATTGTCATTACCAATTTTTGTTCTTGTGATAGCTTTAAGTCAAAACCTAAATTCATGAATTTCCCCCCTCATTTATTCTTTTCTAATCATATCACAAAATTTTATTTTTTTCTATTTAACAACTACTGATAATTTATTTCCCTGAAAATATTTCTACAAAGAAAAGAGGGTTAGTTTATATCTAACCCCCTTTTAATTCAATACTATTCTTTAATATATAACACTTTAATAAAACTTTGCATTATATAATTTTAGTATTTTTCAAATTATTTATTAATAATTAAATACTTTGCTATCTACCATTTTTTTCATAGGCTTCGCCAGATGCCGCTGGTGCACTTGTCTTTCCTACAAAACCTGCAAGAGCAAGCATAGTTAGTAGATACGGAATAACAGTAAATACTTCCGATGGTAATGACCACCCAAGTCCTCTTGCAAATATTTGGAACGACTCTCCTAATGCAAATAATAAACATGCTCCAAGAGAACCAATCGGTGTCCAGTTACCAAATATCATAGCTGCAAGAGCTATAAATCCACGTCCCGCTATCATTCCTTCTCTATAAACTGGTGTTATACCAATTGATAGTGCAGCTCCACCAAGGCCTGCAAGCACTCCTGATATTATAACACATGAATATCTAACTAAGTAAACGTTGATACCTAATGTATCTGCAGCCTTTGGATGTTCCCCAACTGCTCTTATTCTAAGACCAATTGAAGTTTTATATAACACATAGTGACATACAAATACAAGTATTATAGCTATAATAACAAACCAGTTTAATCCAGATAATATATCTCCAATAATCGGAATATTCTTTATAAATTCTGGAAGGTTGTAAGGAAGTGTAGTTACAATATCTGTCTGACCACCTTTTCCTTCAAATAGTATAAAGATTAGAAAACTAGCTAAAGCTGTTGCAAATAGATTTATAGCTGTACCAGAAATAACTTGATCTGATTTTAAACTAATAGATAGGAATGCATGAACTAACGCAAGAACTCCACCTGCTATCATAGCAAAAACCATTCCCAAAGCTGGACTTTTAGTTATATAAGTTCCCCATACTGCGAAGAAGGCACCTATAGTCATCATACCTTCAAGTCCTATATTTACTACACCTGAACGTTCTGAAAATACTCCTCCAAGTGCTGTGAAGATAAGCGGTGTAGCTATTCTGAGTGTAGCTGTTATTAAGGAAATTATACTAACAAGAATTATGCTATCCATTCATTATCTCCCCTTTCTTTTTCTTATTTTCAAAGTAAGTTATAATATAATCTGTAGCTACGAATATGATAATTACTGATTGAATTAAAAATACTATTTCCTTTGGTATTCCACTTATTTGAAGTGCTCTTGAACTACTGTTTAACGCTCCAAACAGCACTGCGGATCCAATACATGCTATTGGATTTTTCTTCGCTAGAAGGGCAACAGCTATACCATCAAAGCCATAGGTTGGCACTACCATAAAGTCTTGTATTAAATGCTTTACACCCGCTACGTGAGTAGCTCCACCAAGTCCTGCAATAGCTCCTGATAAAACCATAGCAAGAACTGCTCTTTGGGCTACATTTACTCCACCATACTCTGCTCCATGAGGGTTTATTCCAACGGCTCTTATCTCATAACCAACAGTAGTTTTCCATAATATAAATGCCATAAGTATAGCAGCTATAATTCCAATAAATAGACTTGTATTAGCGGAACTGCCCTCAACAAATCTTGTAAGCATAGCGCTTTCTTGTATTATTGGAGTTGCAGCTTTTCCTGGAACTCCAAAGGCAGTTCTAAGTATAATATAATTTGCAAATGCAATAGAAATATAGTTCATCATTATTGTGTTTATAACTTCACTAGTTCCAAATTTAGCCTTAAGGAATCCAGGTATTCCACCCCAAATACCTCCTGCAACTATACCACTTATCATTATCAATGGTATATGTACAATTGGGCTAAGTCCAGGAATAGTACCTACCAATGCTGCCGCAACCATACCAAGAACGAACTGACCAGCTACACCAATGTTAAATAACCCACATCTAAATGCTATAGCATTAGCAACACCTGTAAATATTAGTGGTGTTACTTCGGCTAATGTAGCCATTGTATTTCGCTGATTTCCAAAGCTACCAGTCCATATTGTTGAAACTAAATCTTTTAGAGCTGTAAAATATTGAGTAATTGAGTAACCCTTTGCCCACATAACAAAAAATACTGATATAAATAACGAAAGTACAACTGCTACAATAGGAAAGAGGATAACTTTTGCCATATCCTTCATTTTACTTTTCATATTACTTTTCTTCCCCTTTCTTAGCCAAGTTTCCACCTGCCATTAAAATACCAAGCTTTTGCTCATTTGCATCTTTTCTATCTAAAATATCTACAATTTTACCGTCATACATTACAGCAATTCTATCTGAAAGTGCTAGTACTTCATCAAGCTCAAGAGATACCAGAAGAACTGCTTTCCCCTTATCTCTTTCTTGTACAAGTCTTCCATGAATGTACTCAATGGCTCCAACATCTATTCCTCTTGTAGGCTGAGCTGCAATAAGTAGGGTTGGATCTTTAGAAATTTCTCTCGCCGCAATAAGCTTTTGTTGGTTACCACCTGATAAAGCAGACGCATGAACTTCACTATTAGGTGTTCTTACATCAAATTCTTCAATAAGCTTATCACAATGCTTTTTAATTTCTTTGTAGTTCATAACAAACTTATTAGTAAAAGGTTTATTTTTATGAATTCCAAGGATTGAATTTTCAAATAATGAATATTTTAATATAAGTCCTCTTTTATGCCTATCTTCAGGAATATGTCCAACTCCTGAATCTATTATTTCTCTAGGTGATTTACCATATAAATCTTTACCACTAAGAGTTATTTTCCCATTATGACCTTTTCTAAGACCAGTAAGTACTTCCAAAAGTTCTGTTTGACCATTTCCATCTACTCCAGCTATACCAAATATTTCTCCACCATTTACTGTAAAAGAAACATCTTGTACTGCAAGGATACCTCTTTGATCATTTGCTGAAAGATTTTCTACTTTAAGTACTTCACCAGTTAATTTAGCTTGATTTTTATCTACTACTAAATTTACCTTTCTACCAACCATAAGCTCTGCCAACTCATCTATGTTAGTTTCAGAAGTATTAACTATACCAGTAACTTTTCCTCTTCTAATAATAGTAACTCTATCACTCATACTCATAACTTCTTTTAATTTATGAGTTATTAGTATAACCGATTTACCTTCTTTTTTAAGGTTATCTAGTATTTTCCGCAACTCTTCTATCTCTTGTGGAGTTAAAACCGCTGTAGGTTCATCAAGAATTAAAATCTTCGCACCTCTATGAAGAGCTTTAAGAATTTCTACTTTTTGTTGCTGCCCAACTGATATATCCTCTATAACAGCATTTGGGTCTATAGAAAAACCATATTTGTCAGAAATTTTCTTAACATCTTCATATGCCTTTTTCCTGTCCATACTTAAACCTTTACTTGGTTCACATCCGAGCACAATATTTTCAGCTACTGTAAAGTTATTTACAAGCATAAAATGTTGGTGTACCATTCCTATTCCAAGTTTTATTGCCTCATTAGGGTTTGTAATTTTAGCTAAGCTTCCATTAACATATATATCGCCCTTTTCTTGCTGATAAAGACCATAAAGTATATTCATTAAGGTAGTTTTCCCGGCTCCATTTTCACCTAATAATACGTGAGTTTCACCTTGTAAAAGATCAAAATCTACATTATCATTTGCAATAGTACCAGGGAAAACTTTGGTTATACCTTTCATCTCAATTACTTTGTTCATTTCCCTTCCTCCTTATAATATTACCTACGTTTACATTAACATTAAACCTTTTTAAAATACTTTAATATTTATTAAACCAATACTGCATTTTGTACGTTATACATAATATATTATATCACAACTCAATTCCATTCAATATTTTTTTTATTTTTCTTACAACTTTAATCTACTACTATAAAAAAAGGCTAGATGAAACATCTAGCCATTCTTTATAACTATTTAAATTTAAGTAAATTTAAGGAAATTTATTTAAAATCAATAGCTCCCTGTCTTGTTGCTGGAACTTTCAGTTCACCAGATTTTATTTTTGCTTCGTATTCTTTAGCTTTTGTAACTACATCAGCAGCAGTATTGTCAGCAGTTGTATCTGCCATACCAATTCCACCTTCTTTAATTCCAAGTTCTATATGACCACCTTTGAAAGTTCCCTCTACAACTGCTTTAGTTGCATCATAAGTAGCTTTGTCAACTTTTTTAATCATTGAAGAAAGAATTACATCTTTATATTCTGGAACTGTAACCGCTTGGTCCATATCTACTCCGATAGCCCAAACATCTTTGCCAGCATCTTTCATTTCTTTAGCAGCAGTAAATAATCCAATACCTACTCCACCAGCAGAGTGATATACTACATCACAACCACCTTCGTATAATTTTTTACCAATCTCATAACCTTTATTAGTATCTGCAAAAGAATCAGCATATATAGCATTTGCACCTGGAGTTTTTCCATCTGCACTTAATAATCCTTTAGCAGCTTCTGGATTAACAGCTTTAACACCAGCTACAAATCCTGATTCAAATTTTTGTATTGTTTCTAAATCTTTTCCACCAATAAATCCTATTTTGTTAGTTTTAGTTGTTAAACCAGCTATAACTCCCATTAGGAAAGAACCTTCTTCTTCTTTAAAAGTTATTGACATAACATTTTCAGAATCAACTACTGAATCTATAATAGCAAGTTTTGAATTTGGGTTGTTTTTAGCTATATTAGTAACTGCATCAGCTAATTGGAATCCTATAGCTAAAGTTAAGTCAGAACCAGCATCTATTAAAGATTGTAGATTTGGTTCATAATCTTCTTTCTTCTGTGCTTCAATTGGAGTATATTTAACTCCAAATTCTTCAACAGCTTTTTCTACACCTTCGTTAGCAGATTGGTTAAATGACTTATCATTTAATCCACCTTCATCAGTTGAAAGACCAATTGCGAATTCTTTTTTAGTAGAATCATCTCCACCAGTAGTTGCCCCATCATCTTTCGCCCCACAACCTACTAATAATGAAGCAGTCATTGCAACCGTTGCCATAAGAGCAACTATTCTTTTCATTTTCATTTCAAACCCTCCTGAAATTAATATAGTTAGTTTTAAATATATAAAATTTATTACATAACAATATATATTATGCTCTATATTTATTATTTAATAAGTTATTTAACATTTTTTCTATTTTGCTACACTATTAAACCTCATATATTTATATGCTGAATATACCACAAGTATTTCCAAAAATCAAATAAAAATTGACTAGTTAATCTAGTCAATTTTTATTTGCTATCCTAAGCCATAAATTCAGCTTTTATAAGCACTTTTTTTGCCTTTTCTTCATTTTCATCCGCCACTAGTATTATTGGACCTGTACAGCCCATTCCACTTTCAGCATATATATTTTCTTTCCATAATGCTTTACAAGCATCTTCAAGTTCAAGTATATCTATACCAGCTATTGAGAAAGTAACAACGGTCTTAGGTGGCATCTTAACTTCTTCTACTTGTGGTTTATTAGCTTTCTTTGTAGTTTTCTCTATTAGTTCCTTTAATCCAGCTTTATTAGCTTTCTCAAATTCACTTCTAGCTATATCTAAAACCTTATTTTCTGCACAAGTTGCACAGAATCTTAGTGCTTCTGATATTAGTGGTGCTCCCGATGCTCTTGAAACTATGTTAACAAGCTTATCATAGTTTTCTCCAATTCCAGGACCGTATCCTGCTCCTACAGTTTCATAGCTTCCACCAGTTGTGAAGGATGAGAATATTTTTATTAACAAGTTTCCGGTTAAAGAATCACAAACCATAACATCTGGTGTTCCTGCTAAAAGGTCGTTTCCTCTCATTACAGCTCCGCCATCTGCTCTTAAAGATTCAGTGAAGGATAAATCATATCCTCCCTCTTGAACTTCTTTTAATATTCTTTCAACTTGTCTTGCTCCATCGAGATTTAAAACTCCAACTCTTGGATTTTTTATCCCATTAGCTTTTGCTACTGAAATTCCTGATATAGCATTCATTACCATACCTTCAACTCTATTTGTAGAAGTTGTTCCAGTAGTTGTAGCTATTATCATTTCTCTTCCCATTCCTGGAGTCATGACTTTACCTACAGTTGATACTCCTATCGGAAAATCAAAGTGTTGAGTTACACAACCATCTAATTCTCCAGACTCAAGCATAGCTGTCATTTTTTTATGTCCTTCTTCTGCTGTTGCTACTTCTACTACTTCAAAGTCAGTATCAACCTTAGTTCCTATTAAAACTATATCAAAATCGCCATATTTAACTTTTGCCAGTTCTGCTGCTCTTATCATTTCTTCTATTCCATGTTCAGAACCTAGTATAGTTAAACCTATTCTAACTTTTTTCTTAAATTGTCCGCTTTTTATTCCTGTTGCAATATCATTAAATACCTCAGCAATCATTGCCTTAGTAGCATCTTGACTCATTTCTACACCCCTTTTCTTTAATAATCCTCCCCTTTAAATTAAAGGGGAGATATTATTAATTATATAAAGCTTCTTAAATTACTATTTATCAGCGTTTACTAAGAAATTTGCAAAATCTTTCATAGCATCTGCAACCATTGATTTAACTTCCTCTTTGCTTACGCCAGATTCATTTTCTAATTTTCCTGTATTCTTTTCAACTAGTATAGAAACTCCGTCAAATAAGTTAGTCATTCTTCCTAAGAATAAGCTTCCTTTTCCTACTATCATGAAGTTATTTAGAACGCCATTTTTAATATGTTCTATTCCATGACCTACTATAGGTACTCCTGATGGTATATGCCCTTGTGTTGGGGCATATCCTTGATATCCATGTTTTTTAATAAATTCAGGTAATTCTTTTCTATCTAATTGACCTTTTTTAACAGCTAATGCACCTATCATTTTGTAGTTTTGAGTTGGTACATCTCCAGCTCCTGCTGGTTCTGTAATATCTGGTGTTTGCATTTCTGGAGCATACTTATCTACATCAGTAACCTTTAATCCAGCTGAAGTTAGTGGATCAAGTACTAAAGCTTCAAGCACCGCTTGTGGTGATGCCCCATGTCCAATTGTATGTTTTCCAATGATATCAGTTCTTAGTATTGGACTTACTCCATCGTTTTGAGATACAAGAATTGCAAATCCGCCAAGACAATCTTCAAGTACTGGTAATGATTTTTTAATATGATCTTTACCATTCATTCCAAGTTTAGCTGTTGCTCCACCTGCAATTACTAATACATTCTTAAATATTCCACTCTTAACAAGAGATGCAGCATTTATTAATGCATGAGTTGGTCCTGCACAGAATCCTCTCATATCAGTTCCTGTTGCTCCTGAAAGTCCTACTACTTCACCAATAGACTTAGCTATATTTCCGCCACCTCTTTGATTCATATCTCCTATTGCTTCTTCTGAGCACTCTATTATATATTCAATTTCATTAACTGGTATATCTAAATTATCTACAAGATGCATTCCTGCAAGTACTCCTGAAGATTTAACTGCTAAGTTTTCAAGCATATAGTGAGATGATAAGTTTGGATCAAACTCATGTGCTCTTCTTACACATCCAACTAATTTACCATCTTCATATAATCCTTCTGCTCCAGCATTAATAACTAAATTTTCAATTTTAGCTATTTCATCCCCTGTTATTTTCTCTGATTTTTCTTTTAATAATGGATGCTTAGCTAGCTTTTCTTTTATAGCTTCTGCAAAAGATTCCTCTAATATAACTAAATCAAATACATCTGATATTTTCATTAATCCATAGAATTCATCTTGTGGCATTATTTCTCCGAATTTACCAAATCTATCAGCACTTTCTATGTTCTTACCAACCCAAGGTCTTGGTAGTTCACCTAAATTTTCTGGAGTTATATTTCCTATATAAGTTTGGTTAGGTGCATAAGCTACCACGTCTTCAAAAGATCTTAAGTTGCCTTTTATGGCAGTTAAATATTCTGAATCTGGATGTGTTTGTCTTTCTAAAGTTTGAGTAGTTCCATTATGTATCACCATATCTGGAGTATTTACTAAAATATAAGATGCTTTCTTAATAACTGGAAAATTCATTTAAATTCAACCTCCCTTAATAATGTGCTTTCAATTTATTTTTATATTTATAATTTGCACAATCTAGAATAAATAGAATAAAGCTATTCATTGTACATTGTGCAAATATCATATATTAAATAATCAGGGGAAAATCTCCCCTAATTATTTAATTTTTAGTTAATATTATTCAAATACCTTTTGTCCATCAACCTCTGTCTCAAGAGCTACTAGAGCACCTTCAACAAGTTTCTTTCTTAAAGAGTATTCGTCTTCTTTAGTTAAACTTGGGTTTCCAAGTGGATGAGGAATCGCAATTGTTGGTAATATTCTGTTAGCACCAACAGTTACAGATACTGGAGTAATAGTACACATGTGTACTACTGGAAGTCCAGCTCTTTCTATTTCTTTAACAAGCGTTGCACCGCAACGTGTACAAGTTCCTCATGTAGAAGTCAATATAACTGCATCTACTCCATCAGCTATTAATTCTTTAGCTGTATCTTCACCAAATTTCTTAGAAGAAGCAACTGCTGTACCATTACCAGTTGTTGAATAGTAGTATCTGTGTAGTTTACCTATTCTACCTATTTTTTCAAATTCTCTAAGTACATCTACAGGGATAACTCTATCTGGATCTTCATTAGCATATACTGGATCGTGTCCACCGTGTGCTGTTTCAAAGTTCTCACTTGTTAAATCATTTATTCCTTCTATATCATATTTACCGATTTTAGAAGCTGAAGATGATTCAATGTGATCTGGATTTCCTTTTGGTACAATACCACCTGATGTAACTATTGCTATAGTAGCATGAGCCATATCTTTTACTGCCGGCATTGGATCAACTCTATCGAAGTCAGGCATTTTGAATTCTGTTACAAATTCTTCTCCATTTAGCTTCTTAACAAGCATATCAACTGCTCTCTTAGATCCTCTTTCAGTAGCAAAGTAATTTTTTCTTATACCTCTTTCGATATAATTTTCTTCTACAGGTGTACCTAATGTTTCATTTTTAGCTAATTTAATAGCTAATTTAGCCATTTTAGGTAATGCATCTCTCATACCAACTGCACTGTTTCTTGTAGAAACTATATATAAATATTTTTTATACATATCAGCACCTGGATTTTCAATATACATACCTGATAATACAGGTATATTAAGCTCTTCTTGAACTGTTTTACAGATTTCACCGCAAGCAACACCGTATCTTCCAGCATTAAATGCAGGTCCAGCTATAAATAAATCTGGGCTATATTTTTTAACCATTTCAAGAATTTCTACTTTTGCTTCTTTTGTATTCTCAGCAAAGTAAGAATCTCCACAAATAACAGTAGCTACTATTTCAACGTCTTCTTTATTTAATAATCCGTTTAATCCAAGTCCAGGTCCTATAAACCCTTCTCTAACTTCTGGTGTAATACCTGCTTTTTCTTCTCCGCCTATTCCAGCGTAGAATTGGTTTATATAATGTACAACTTTTAACATGAGTTTTCCCCCTTTCATGGGACTTGATCTTTAGTAAGCACGCTTTCTTAAGATCAATTAATTCATTTATTTTTAAGTGAGACTTCAAATCTGTAATTTAGTTATATCCAACTTACTCCACTGAATTTATATAAAGTGGAGTTACCTTCTAAAGGTATTTACAGAATTGATCTCTAACTGTTTTAACTTCTGCTATGATTGAATCAACGTCAAGAACCATTTCCATCATTCCGCATTGGTCATCATAAATAGTTGCATCACATTCATCTTTTATTTCTGGCTCTACAACGTGGAATACAGATAATCCAAGTTCAACTCCTGCTAAAGGTCCTGCAAATGTAGGGTCTCCAGCAGCAACAGTTTCAGCTGATAATCCTGATGCTTCAGCTTCAGCTCCTCCAATTACTACAACCATGTTCTCTGCGCCATATTTTTCTGTTAAATCTTTAACTCTTTGTTGGATCTCCAGATCCATTGCACCTGCAGCTGTTCAGACAAAGCACTCAGTTGATGCAAATACAACCTCTGCTCCTGCTGATTGTAGACAAGCTTCAATAGCTGGTCCTGGTATTCCGTCTCTATCGCCTATACATATGGCTTTTTTCCCTTGTAACATAATATCTATCTCCTTTTCACTTCATTTATAATCATTAAACTAAACTCTTAGTTGAAATTTTTAATTAATATGCTTTAGCTGTTAAGTAGTTGAATCCAACTTCACTTGTAGCTCCAGTAATAACTTGGATTTCAGCTTCTATTGATCCATCTTCTCTTAAGCTTCCCATGTGTCCACCTGCTATAATATCAGCAGCATCTACATGACCAATAACTCTTTTCATAGCTGGTAAAATAATTACTTCGTTAGCATTTCCACCTGTTACTACAGCATCTCCGTGTGGAGTTGAATCTGCTAATGATTGTGACATTCCATCTTGACCAGCATACTCATCTGTTACTAAAACAGTTTTAATACCTTTTGCTGTAACTTTATTACAGTTCATAACAAGGTCTGCATCAGGATTTCCAAATCCTTCTTCAGAAATTATAGCAGCATCTGCTCCTAAGAATTCCACTAATTTAGCAACCATATTTGATGATCTTTCTTTATCAGCTAGGTATACGTTTTCGTTTGTAATAACACAACCTAAGAAGTTAAAATCTTTACCATGTCTTTCATATAAATCTTCTATTATTGGATGATTCATATGAACATATGATGGGTTTTTATCACAAGCTGATACACAGTTTCCACTCACAACTGCTCCATCAAATACTTCTGTTGGATACATAAATGTAGGAATTATCTTCTTAGCATCTACTCCATATACATAAGTATCATGTAATAAACCTTGAGTTTGAAGCATGTATACATATATAACTTTAGGTAATTCAGGGTATTGTGCAGCTTGTTGTAAAAGTGGTAATGTTTCGAAAGCCTTTACTTCATCTGGTTCTATGTTCTTTCCAGCTTTTCCAAGGTATGTAGCAGCTTTAAATCCTATAGTTCTTACTGCTTCCTCATGGTCATGCTGTAAGATTCCCTCTTTTGGTTCACAAATAATTACTAGATTGTTTGTTTTTGAGAATGGTGTGTATTTAGCACCCTCTCCACACATATCAACTATACCTTCTTGGAAACCAACAATTTTACCTGTAGTTACTACTGCAGCTCCTTTTAAAACATGTGTTCTACCAGAACCTACTGTATCTACCTTACTAATAAAACCTGGGAATATCCCACCATTTCCTTCAACTTTAACTCTTGGTTCAACTACGTCTTTTACAGGTATTATTCTAACTTCCTCACCTGGTCTCGCTATATCAAAATCGATACTTGCAACTCTTTCATCCCCAGATATTTCACTTAATAATTCCTCTTTGTTTACATAAAGAACTCCATTCTCAACTTTTGTTTCTGCTCCAAATTGAAGATCTTTAATAAATATTTTTCCAATCTCTAGACGCAAAACCTTCACCTCCTAAAAATATATAGGTTAATTTTTATTTATTAAAAGATGGGAGGTACGTCCTCCTCATCTAATAAGACATTAACTTTTTGACTATAATGTTGCGTAATATTCTTTTATGAATGTTTCAATATCATCTAGTGTAGCAATTTTATCTGGAGTTATTGTAGCAACACATGCCCCACCATTGTATATTTTCATAGTTGGAAGTCCTAAAACTTTTTGTGATATAGCTACTCTTCTTGATCCACCAATATTTAAACTAGCGAATTTTATTTTATCTCCATATTTTGGCTCTAATTCATGAACTCCTGGCATTAATTCGATACAGATTTCACATTTATCTCCCCAAAAATCTACAAATACTGGACACTCACTGTTTATAACTTCTGCTTCAAAGTTTTCTTTGTTTAATTCTATCATTTTAAATTCCCTACCTTCCAAATTAAAATTTTCAAATTATCAATTATTATTATTTACATCTTTCTTAGCAATAATCACTAATATTGAGTAAAATTTAATCTTAGTGTGCGTTTTCTATATAATGTTCTGCATTGGTAGCTGCTATAGCTCCATCTGCTGCTGCTGTAATAACTTGTCTTAAAGTTTTTTCTCTAACATCTCCTGCTGCAAATACCCCAGGGATATTAGTTTTCATATCTTCATCAGTTTGAATGTCGCCTCTCTCAGTCATAGTTATCTTACCTCTAAATAATTCAGATATTGGTAAGTATCCAACGAATACAAAACATCCATTAACTTCTAAGTTGCTTACTTCTCCAGTTTTAAGATTTCTAACTGTTAAACTTTCAAGTATTTCATCGCCATTTGCTTCATCTATAGTTGAATCCCAGATAAATTTGATTTTAGGATTAGCAAAAGCTTTTTCTTGTAATGACTTTGCAGCTCTCAACTCATCTCTTCTATGAATAACAGTAACACTTTCACCAAACTTAGCAAGATATATAGCTTCAGTTATTGCTGAATCTCCACCACCCATTACTGCGATATCTAAATCTGTAAAGAAGTCTGCATCACATGTAGCACAATATGAAACTCCTTTTCCTCTTAGTTCTATTTCATTTTTGAATCCACCAAGCCTTGGAGTAGCTCCAGTTGCTATTATAATAGTTTTAGCTTGATATTCACCTTTTCTACATTTAATAGTTTTAATATCACCTTCTAAAACTGTCTCAACAACTTCATCTTTAACAAACTCTGTACCAAATTCTTCTGCTTGTTTTCTCATTCTTTGACTTAAACTTGTTCCTGTACAATCTTCAATTGAACCTGGATAGTTTTCTAATTCATCAGTTGTTGTAGCTTGCCCGCCATATTTCGCTCTCTCAATGATTAACGTTTTCATTCTTGATCTAGAAGCGTATAATCCTGCTGATAATCCTGCAGGGCCTCCACCTATTATTATAGTATCGAAAATTTGTGACATATTAATATACCTCCCTTAGTTAATAGCATGATCTATTAAGTCTGAATCTATTAGTTGGAAATCTGCTAATATTTTCTCACTCCAATTTGGAGTGTTGAAATCATTTAAAAATTTCTCAGTAGTTGCTATAGAGTTCTCTATAATTTCAAGTGATTGAAAATCCACTTTATCCATAGTCTCTAGAGAAACGCAGACTGTCCTATATGGAGTTTCATTAGGTTTTACACTACCCATCAGTGGATGAGTAAGTAATCGATTACCTTTATGTATATAATCCCTAACCCTTTTTAGTATATCCAACTGAGGACCTTTTATAAACTCAACTTGATATTTCTCCATAAATTTCTCTCTAGACATGGGATTATTTGTTACAATAAACAATGGTTCTATCATTAGAACACCTCCTGAATATACACAAATAGGCGTAAGACAAAAATATTATAAATATTTCCGCCTTACGCCTCTGTATTTTAACCTGAGAGTTTTGCTCCTTCGGTGCATATACGCTTTCCAGAGTATTGTCCATTTTAGGTCCTTTTGCCTGAGAGTTTCGTATTTATTTGGCAAAATAAATACTTGCTTCTTCGGCTATCTAATTTAATAGATTATCTCCCGAAAACATCATCCAATTCCAATTATTTTTTTAATTCTTCTTGTTGATATTAGTATATAACAAATTCTTTTGAATTTCTACACAATTTTGAATTTTTACTATTTAATTTTCCTATAGCATCATTAAAGTTTTTCAAATACAAATATTCAATAAATTTACTTTATTTCTTATAATCATCTTTTATTCTACAATTTCAGTTGAATTTTCTAAATCATAATTCTATTCCTACTGCAAAATCTTGGCTAAATTTCAATATATCTATACTTATATTTACATATTACAAAAACCACCAATAACAACATAATATAAAATGTTAATAAATTTTAAACTCCATTAAAAAAGTGTAATTATTTGAAGCAACTCTGCTTAAAATAATTACACTTTTTTTAATTTTTCTCTATAAAAAAGATCCCACAAGCATTTTTTCCTGAGTGAGTTCCAACTACACATCCTACCTCTGATTGTACATACTTAATATTTTTTTCATCTAAGTATTGTATTATGCCATTTAAAACTCCCCTATTTTCTTCATCTGCTGCTGCATTTAATACAATAGGCGTAACCTCTTCAGAAATTCCGCAGTTATCTAGGTAATCTAGTAGATATCTTAGAGCTTTTTTACTACCTCTTACTTTATCTCTAACAACCATTTCGCCATTTTCTACTGCAAGATTTAGCTTAATTCCTAGCAATCCTCCAACAAAACCTGTGGTCTTACTTAATCTTCCACCTTTAACTAGATTATCTAAAGATTGAAAATTTAAAGTGCTCTTAACATATGGAATAGTATTGCAGATTGCTTCTTGTATTTCACTAGCACTTTTACCTTCATCTCTGAGCTTACATGCTTTAAGTACCAGTACGCCTAATCCACAAGTTACATTTTGTGAATCTACTACATGAATCTTATTGCTCTCTAGCATATCTTTAGCTATCACAGCTGATTGATATGTTCCACTCATTTTAGATGATAGGTGAATAGAAACTATTTCATATCCCTGTTCTATATATTCCTTATAGATAGTTTCAAATTTGGAAGGCGGTATTTGACTTGTTTTTGGAGCTTCACTGGTCTTGTCCATTTCTTCAAAAAACCTATTTATATCTATATCTACCCCATCCAAGTAAGTATTATTATTTATGGTTACTTGTAATGGTATTACGTGAGCATCAATTGCTTCTATTAAAGCTTTTGGTAAATCACATGTGCTATCTGTTATTATTTTTATTTTACTCAAATAAGTCCAACTCCTATTTCATGTTTTTAAATCCTATTTGTTTTAATCCCTCATATGCTATTACAGCAACAGTATTTGAAAGGTTAAGTGACCTAGTAGTTGTATCAACCATTGGCACTTTAATAAGAGTATCACTATTTGCTTCTCTTATATATTCAGGTAATCCCTTAGATTCTCTTCCAAAAACTAAAAAGTCACCTTCTTCAAAACTAGCTTCATGATAATATTTACTTCCTTTAGTAGTACAAAAATAAAAGGTTCCATCCTTATACTTTTCTCTAAGATCTTCATAACTCTCATGTATTTCTATCTGTAATTGTGGCCAATAATCAAGCCCCGCTCTTTTCACTGATTTATCATCTAAACTAAATCCTAAAGGTTTTATTAAATGTAACTTACAATCAGTAAGCACACAAGTTCTTCCTATATTCCCTGTATTCTGAGGAATTTCTGGTTGAAATAATACTATATTTAAATTCACTTATATATCCTCCTAGCAAAATAAACCTATTAAAGGCTTTATAAAAATATAATACTCTAATTCTATTTCTATGTAAAGTCCAGTAGATTTATTTTTATATCATATATGACTTACTTATTACTATATAACTAAGTCACATAATAAGAATTGTACAGTATATAATTTAACTAAAATATTATTTAATGTTATCAGATTATATATTATACATAAAAATATTAAATTATCAAACCCTAGGTTAAGATAAATTTCTCTATGACCTTCGCTACTCCATCTTCTTCATTAGTAAGTGCTATATAATCAGCTTGTTTTTTAACTATTTCTTCACCGTTACCCATAGCTACTCCAAGACCTGCAAATTTAATCATAGAAATATCATTCTCATTATCCCCTATACATATAACCTCACTTCTATCTATACCATAATAATCACATACTTTTTTTAATGCATTACCTTTTGATGTTCCCTTTGACATAACTTCAAAACTATTATCTAAAGAACTAACAACCTCAAACTTTCCTAACTTCGCAAACTCCTTTTTAGCTAATTTTATTTTTTCACCATCTATATCCGTTGCCATAACTTTAATTAAATTAATATCTCTTTCTTCAAACAACTTGTTCCAATCTTCTATTATTCTTATTTTTACTTGTCTATTTGAAGGCATTACTTTATTTGCAGCTTGATATGTTAATGCTGAAAATTTCATTTCTTCTACATATAATGTATCAATGCCATAAAATTGAGGAGTTATATTGTATTTTTCAAGTATAGACAATACTAGCTTATAATTATCTTTTCCTAAATACTCCTCATATACAGCTTCATCTTTGTCTTTTTCTCTTACATATGCACCATTTGAAGCTATAACAGGAGCCTGAACTCCTATTAAATCTCCAAAGTAATTTGCTGAAATGAAAATTCTCCCTGTAGCAATCACCACTTTAACTCCAAGTTCATGAGCCTTCTTAATTGCTTCTAAGTTTCTATGTGTTATCTCTTTCTCACCATTTAATAATGTACCGTCCATATCAACACAAATTAATTTATACTTCATTAGTATCCTCCCCATCTAAGCAGAAAATATTTCTTCACAATATATCTGTACCATTTATCTTTATCTCTTATATATTTTTCAATATACTTCAAATATTGTTTTTTATCAATACCTTCTAATACCGTGCCACCATAAAATTCATCATAAGACTGCTCTACTATAATATATAGCCAATTTTTTAATTCTTTACATTTAATGGTATGCACAAATTCTAAATCCCCTTCACTAGTTTTTTTAATTATACCTAAAGTCTTAAGCCTTTCTAAGTAATAATTATATAATGGTATTATGCTTTTGCTCTTAACTATCTTTCTTCTATTAATCCAGAACATAATTATAAAAGATAATATTGCAATCATTAATATTCCTATAACTATATAAAGACTTAAAAGTTTACTTGATATCCTTGGTCTGTCTCCACCAAAATCATCTTCCTCATAGCCAGATGTATTCTTATCTAACTTATTAATCTCCATATCATTATTCGTTGTCTCCTCTGAAGATTCTTCTGTATTAACCTGTTTTTTAATTATTGATTCCTCGTATTCTCTAGGTGTAGGCGCAGAATCTACTACAGCCCAATGATCTCTATATGAATTAACAAGAATCTCGGCCCAAGCATGGGCATCTGCATTTGTAACCCTATAATTTCCATCTTCATCTTTACTATCGCTCATTTTAAAGCCTTCTACGTACCTAGCTGGAACCCCTGCTATTCTACACATCATCACAGTTGCTGTAGCAAAATAAGTACAGTAACCTTGTTTTTCTTCAAGTAAAAAGTTGCTGACAAAATCATTGTATTGATTATTGCTTTTAACATTGGTAACATATCCATAATTATCCATCAGATAGTTTCTAATAGATAATGCTTTTTCATAATTTGTAAGCTCTTCTACTTTAACTTCTTTTTTTTCTGCTTCATCATTTAATATATTGTTTACTATTGTGTAAACCTCATTGTTTATTGGAGAATCTGTTTTAATATACTCCTCATAATTCATCTTAAAACTATTAAATCTGGAACTTACTAAGTTAATAGATTCTTCACCTTTATAATTATTCACTAGTGAATATAAATTAAAAAGGTACTCCTCATCACTTTGTCCAAACTCTTTTATTGGCAAAGTATATTCCTCATCATAAGGTATTTTCTTATATTGTGAATACTGTATACCTTGCAAATAATTATCATAATCTCCATAGGATAAATATGTTACCTGGTAATAGTCTTCTATTTCTTCATTAGACATAAATGTAGGAACCTTATCCACAAAAATTCTTTCATTATTAGCACCGTTTATATTTTTGCTACCATTAGGAGTAAAAAAAGAAGTGCTTTTAAAATTTTTACTAGGAAATACACTAATTAGCTTTTCTACACTTGAAAATTCCTCATCTCCTATAGTCTGTTGAAGTTTTTTCAATCCACCCTCTACATTATCACCATTTATTTCCCCTAGAGAATCATCATACTTCAGCCATGACTTTCCTGTATAACAGTCACTTACTCTTCCCCTAAGATAATAAGGCATATCAGAGGTTACTTTAAAAACTTCATTATGATTTATACTTATTCTTCCACCCAATATACTTCTGGAATCACTATATCCACTTTGCTTTAGCCCATAGCTTCCTTGAATTGCATCTGCAATGGGGTTTTTACTATCACCTTTTCCCTCTGCAAATTCATTTCTAAAATACTCTCTCATACCATTTATAGTTTTCCCTTTATACTCCTGAGGAAATACTAATATTATTCGTGGTACTATAGCGGCAATTATTACTATTACTAACACAACCTCAATAGATTTAAGACTTACTTTAACCTCTCTTCCTCTGTACTCTTTATTCTTTTTAATATATTCATTTATTCCTAAAGTAAAAATAAGTACTGTTATAAAGTATGGAATATTGCCGATTACTGCCTTATAAAAAATTTGGTACCAAAATAATATAAAAATACTACTTGTAAAAATTAAAGGTGTAACATTCCACTTTTGTGTAATCCCTATAAGTAAAGGTGTAATTAATGGAATAATCAAAGAAAAAATGTGTACAAATTCTTCAAAATTAATATTCTTTTCATGAAGGGCTGCTTGATTTATATTTTTTAAATTTAAAGAAATAATTTTTATTTCTTCAGAAACTAACACTCCAGATGTTTTATATATTATAATTCCACCTATTGCACAAAGTAAAATCAGAAAAACTACTCTTTTCTTTATACCGTTAAGAATAAGAGAAAAAAACAGATATATAATTATCCCGAGGACAATTAATAAACCTACAAATGTATAGTTAAATTCCTCTATTTTAAAACATTCTAATAAAAGCTTTATAACTAATGTTAGGTTAATTATAACTAAACATATCTTTACGAGTTTTTCTTTCCACACTTCCATGCCATCACCTAAATCCTTCTATATTATAACAACTTATACCACGGCCTTCGACCTCTAAAATGTTCTGCTCATTTATTCCTGGTATTCTATCTAAATAAAACAAAGTAATTTCATAGCCTTCATTTGCTAAACTCATAAGATATTCCATGGTTTCCTTCTGTATTTCATAGCTAACTACAACTACTGCACTCCTTTTATTAATTTCATAAATAGAATTTTTCATGTACATGGATAAGCTACCTTTTCCATTACTGTATCTAGTTACCATACATTCCCTTAACATTTCGAATTGACTCTTGTTATTTATATTAAAAGACTTAGTATTCTCACCAATTACTACAGCCTGTAAATTTGTGTTTCTTTCCTCAATATACATTACTAAGGATAAAAAGAACTCCACAAGAGCCTCTTCATTTTCACCAGTTTTGTCAAAGTTAAAAGGTTCCTTTCGTAAATCTAAAAACACATGTATACGTGGACTTTCACTACTTTCGTATTCCTTTATAAATAATTTCCCATGCTTTGCTGTAACCTTCCAATTAACCCTTCTATAACTATCGCCCACTCTATATTCCCTTATATTCTTAATGGTTTCTAAACTTTCTGGTCCTCTATGCAATTCCTTTACTGTTTTAATATTATACTCTTTTAAATTAGCTCCATTTATTCTAACATTTGATAATGGATAAACCCTTGGGTATACCTTAATAACTCCCTCATGCTTATAAATACTTTTCCATGTGAAAATACCAAAGATATCACTAACCAAGCAACTACTCTCACCAAGTTTGTACTCTCCTCTAGTTAAAATGTTAATCTGCTTTTTTAAAAATTTATTTGAATTAATATTAATTGATACCATATCTCCTCTATATCTATTCGAAACCTTTTTTAGCAAAGAATTTTGAATTTCAATATAAGGTATAGGAAATACTGTATCATTATAAACTCTTATAGTAACCTTATTATCATCACCCGCCATTAATATGCCCTTTTCGCTTTCAATTTCTATATACAAGCTTCTTCTTGTAAAATGGGTATAAACACCGGAAATTATAAATACTATGCTAACACAATAAAATATAGAATATGGTAGATTCCCACCAGAAAATATTGCAAATATCAATGAGCCTATAATTAATAACCCATATGACTTATTGATTTTAATCATGGATTCTTACCTTAGGAACCAACACAACCTTTAGAATTTCATCTAATATATCTTCAGCCTTAATTCCCCTTGCAATAGAACTACTTGTTAATATAATTCTATGAGATAGAACTAGCTTTACGCTTTCCTTTACATCCTCAGGAATTACATAGTCTCGCCCTTTTATCAATGCTGTGGCCTGTGAAATTCTAAGCAATCCAAGTGACGCTCTTGTACTGCCTCCTAAAACTATTTCTTTATGATTTCTTGTAGCATCTATAATATTAACAATATATTTATTAATATCATCATTTACTTTAATACCTCTAACTGCTCTTTGTATGTTTACAATGTCTTCCTTACTAGCTACAGCTCTTAACTCTCTTAAAGGATTTTCTTCCCTATATATATTTAAAATATGAACCTCATCCATTTTACTTGGATATCCAAGATGAACCTTTATCATAAATCTATCTAACTGAGCTTCTGGTAAAGAAAATGTTCCCTCATACTCAATTGGATTTTCTGTTGCCATTATAAAAAATGGATTCTCTAATTCATAGGTTACTCCACCCTCTGAAATTTGCATCTCTTCCATAACTTCGAGAAGGGCAGATTGAGTTTTTGGTGATGTTCTATTAATTTCATCAGCTAATACTATGTTTGAGAATACAGGACCCTTATTAAACTTAAATTCCCCTGTATTAGAATTATATATTGAAATACCTGTAATATCTGAAGGAAGTAAATCCGGTGTGAACTGAATTCTGCTGTAGGTAAGATTTAAACTCTCTTTTATAGCTTTTATTAAAGTTGTTTTGCCAACTCCCGGAACATCCTCTATTAATATATGACCTCCTGAAATCATTCCTTTAATAATATTATAAATTTCATTCCTTTTACCAATTATAACTCTTTCTATGTTGCTTACTATTTTTTCTATTATGTCAACATTTGTAATCATATTTAATTCCTCCTATAAAATAAATAAACTTATTTACTTATTATTTCGTTAACACATCTTAAAAAACCTTTTATTTATTACATTTTTTTCAATATTTTGCCCAGTTATAGATATAATATATCTACAACTGGGCAAAACTATATTAATCTTTTCCCTTTCTAATAATTGTATTCTTCATTGCATATATACTCTCACTAACAAATATTTTTTCAACTATCTTTCCATCTTTATAAAGTACCCTATATGTATTTATAACATATCCATTTTGCCCTTGCTGTTGTATAACTACAATACCTTCACTTAATCCATAATCATAAATTATTTCTTTTCTAGGCTTAATCTCTTTTACTATTTCATTTATAATTTGATAATTTGGTCCTTTCTCATCCTTATTCGAATAGATGTTAAAAGTTATTTCCTTATTTGCAACTTTAGCTTCAAGAAAAATAGGATAATTAAAGGTATTTATAAACTTAAAATCTGAACCCCCATAAGATATCATGGCATCTTGTGCCCTTGGCACATAGGAAATTACCTTACTGTGATTTCTTCTCTCACTTACAAATAAACTACTTTTTAATACTGCATTATATAAAGTTGAAGATACTTGACAAACCCCTCCTCCAATTTCATCTACAAAAGTTCCATTTTTAATTACTTTTGCATACTCATATCCTTTACCACTTGTAGTCATTCCTACAACTTTATTGAAGCTAAATTCTTCACCTGGCATAAGTACTGTATTATTTATATATTTAGCTGCTATTTCTATATTTTTACTTCTAGCAAATGTAGAATTTGGAAAGCCAGTGGTATATGAAGATATTAAAGAATTTATACTTTTAAGATCTACATCCATAATATTAGGATAGTCTTTTGAAAATATTACATCTACAATAATATCTTCATCACCTAGACTATTGTCTATAGAACTTTTTATTTTCTTTTTAACCTCGTATCTATTGACACTTTTTCCAATTTCATGTGGGGTTATACTAAATCCATTCCAATCATGATCTATTAATGCATTTATAGGAGCTTTATTCTGTTCTTTTTCTATTTTTTTTAAAAATCCTTGAAACTTCTCTTCATTCAAAGTTGTAGACGTTCTAAAATCTCTATCTAACCCTTTGCGAACATGTTTATATCTATCTATAAATTTATCTCCTTTACCGTATTTTAACGCAAGTTCTACTATTGCTTCTATATTCTCTCTTACCTCTAATTCAATAAAAGTAGTCTCATAACTCTTTTCATCTGCTTTAACCTCTATTTTTCTTTCTTCATTATGAATACTTATATCTACACTGACTTTCTCTATAGCTTCATCCCTAGTTAAAAGGGAAACGTCTATTCCATTAATGCTAATTCCTTTATATATACTATTTTCATGTTCTTCAACAACCAAATACATCTTCACAACTATAGATATTATTATTGCAATTAGTATCACTACTAAAGATGACATGAAAACAGTAAATTTACTTTTCAAATTATCCCACCTCCATATATAAAATATATGAAGTAAGGTAATATATTATAATATATTATCTATCTTTGATTATATAAATAATCAGGCCCCCCGTAAAACTGGTGGTATTCATTATACAAAAAATACTTTCATTATATATTTATATATAATGAAAGTATTTTAAAGTTCCAATCTAAAGGGTGTTGATTACTAAACATTCTATATACGAATATCTTTTTTCCTAAGTAATCTTTTTTATTCTTCTCTTCCAACTTGGGGATAGAATTTCATCTATAATATCAGTCATAACTGCAATTCCGCACAGTTTTTCGTCTTCATTTACCACTGGAACCGAATATAAATCGTATTTTACTGCTATAGCTATAGCCACCTCTATTTCATCTTTATCTGAAACCTTAAATACTTTAGTATTCATTACAGATTTTAATTTACATTCCGGATCTGATAATATTAAATCTCTAAGGGATACTGTACCTTGAAGCTTCTCATTACTATCAATAATATAAATATAATGACATACCTCTTCTTCTGGTTTAAGCTCCTTTAAAATATTTATAGTTTCACTTATGGTTATATCAATATTAAAGGATATAAAATCCTTATTCATTATATTCCCAACAACCTCATCTTCATACTTCATAAGATCTCTTATTTCAGTTTCATCATCATCATCAAGATTCACAAATACCCTATTAGTTGTTTCTTCATCTAAATCATCTAACATGTTTGCTATCTCATCATTTGGCATAATATCTAAAATCTTTTTAGCCTTATCTTCGCTAAGACTTCTTAAAATTTCTTGAGTTACATCATGCTCTAGTTCTTCTAAGGTATCTGATGCTAAATCAATGTTAAGTCCCTCTATAATCTTCACTCTATCCTCTGGAGATAAATCCTCCATGATTTTTGCAATGTCAGCTGGATGAAGCTTACTTAATTTATTATATGGGGTAGTAAGCTGTAATGACGAATCTACCATTTCTAGAGACTGAACACTTTCCCAACTAAGTGTATTTTTTTTAGGATTTTTATTTAATATATTATATGCTTTTTTTATGGTATTCTCCATACCCATCTTTCTTGCAATTGCAAGGGTTCCTGACTCTACTCCCACCACTGTTAAATATCCATTAGTTTTTATCATTTTTAAATCTCTAACCCTTACGATTTTCTTTCCATCTACATCTACTATATCCTTATCTAATAAATTTTTAGATAAAAGATATGAATATTTTCTTGGAATAATGTCCTTTACTTGTACTACCTTGATAATACATCTTCCATTTTCTCTATAAACATCAATAGTTCTAAACTCAAAATTTTCGATTTCTCGCCCATTCTTTATCTTATATCCAATAGCTCTTGGATATCCATAATTTGTTGTTACATAAATGTCCTCTAGTCTTCCTATACAATAATTTAGTTCATCATAAACATATTTATTCAAGATACTACTCAAATAAAATTCTGATAATTTTTCCATGTTATTTCCTCCTAACCTAGAGGAAACTGTATATAAGTACTCTATAACTTAATAAACAGTACTCCTCTAGTTACACCTAATATATTATTATCTACATAGTCCTTACACAAAGGCCCACTGTCCATTAAATCTTCACCACCTAATTAAATTTTTTTACTCCTATATTTATTATAGTATACAGTTCCTAATTTGTAACTATTTTATTCGAATATGGTTAAATTTATTGATATGAATTAAATAACATGACTTTTCTCATTATTATTCCAGTTATCTTTGCCATGCTATGTAATTCAAATTTGCAATCTCATGTTTTACCATAATAGTTGCTATTCATATTTATTGGTTATTATGTTAATATAGTTTAATAGCACAGATTCCTCAAAAGAAAGGAGGTATCTTATTATTAACTTACTTATTTAATTAGTATTCTCCTTCCGAATTTAATTAATCAAAGTAAGAATTATTAATAAGAAAACTTATGAAAAATAATACTAAATTTTTACCTATTTGTAGAGAAGATATGAAGGCTGAAGGTATTTCTCAGCTTGATTTTATAATAATAACAGGTGATGCTTATATCGATCATCCATCCTTTGGTACTGCAATAATTGGACGACTTCTTCAAAGCGAAGGCTATACTGTTGGAATTATTGCCCAACCAAAATGGGATTCCTGTGAGGACTTTAAAAAACTTGGAGAACCTAAATATGGATTTCTTATCAACTCTGGAAATATAGACTCTATGGTAAATCACTATACAGTTGCTAAAAAGAAGAGACATGATGATTTTTATTCTCCTGGTGGGAAAAATGGCTTTAGACCAAATAGAGCTGTAATTGTATATTCAAATAGGGCTAGAGAAGCCTATAAAAATGTTCCCATTATAATAGGAGGCATCGAGGCTAGTCTAAGAAGATTTGCACACTACGACTATTGGGAAGATAAAATTAGAAAAAGTATACTTATTGATTCAACAGCTGATCTACTAATATACGGTATGGGTGAAAAACCTATTATCGAAATAGCAAAAATCTTAAGCTATGGAAAACCAATTAATAACATTACCTCTGTACGTGGCACTTGTTATGTTACAAAGGATATTGATAAAGTAAAAGAACATATCACTCTCCCTTCCTTTGAAGAAATAAATTCAAGTAAAGAGGCTTACGCTAAAAGCTATTATTTAGCTTCTAGAGAGCAAGACTCTGTATGGGGTAAAACCATTATAGAACCTTATGGAGATAAGTTTGTGGTGCAGAATCCACCACAGCATCCACTATCCACAAAGGAAATGGATAGAGTATACAATCTTCCTTACACTAGAACCTATCACCCTCTCTATGAAGCGGCTGGTGGAATTCCTGCCCTTAATGAAGTTAAATTTTCAATAACAAGTCATAGAGGCTGCTTTGGAAGTTGCTCCTTCTGTGCACTAACCTATCATCAAGGAAGAGTTATTCAAAATAGAAGTCAAGACTCAATAGTATCAGAAGCAGTATTACTAACTGAAGATAAAGACTTCAAAGGATATATACACGATGTAGGTGGTCCTACAGCAAACTTTAGGCAAAGAGCTTGTAAAAAGCAAGTAGAACATGGAGTTTGTAAGGATAGACAATGTATGTTTCCAACACCATGTAAGAATCTAATTGTAGACCACACGGAATATTTAAGCCTTTTAAAGAAGGTTAGAACTCTTCCAAAGGTAAAGAAGGTTTTTATACGTTCAGGTATTAGATATGATTATTTAATTTATGATAAAAATCCAAAATTTTTAAATGAACTATGTGAACATCATATAAGTGGTCAATTAAAGGTAGCTCCTGAACATATCAGCGATAAGGTTCTTTGTGAAATGGGTAAACCTTCCAAAGAGGTTTATGAGAGGTTTACAAATAAATATAATGCTATAAACGAAAAGCTGGGTAAAAATCAATTTGTAGTTCCTTATCTTATGTCAAGTCACCCTGGTAGTGACTTAACTACAGCTATTGAATTAGGTGAATATATAAAATCTATGGGGCATATGCCTGAACAGGTTCAAGATTTTTATCCAACCCCTGGAAGCTTGTCAACCACAATATACTATACTGGAATTAATCCTATGACTAAAAAGAAGGTCTATGTTGCAAAAACTCAAAAGGAAAAAAATATGCAAAGAGCTCTATTACAGTTTGGAAATCCAGATAATCATGCCCTAGTAAAATCAGCTTTAATTAGTTGTGAGAGGGAAGATTTAATGGGAACTGGCAAGAAATGCTTAATAGGGCCAACACCTTATCACGGAAAGAAAAAAAAGAAGTCTACTGGATCACAGTCTAAACCGCTGGTGCAAAAGGACTCATCTAAAAAAACTGAAGCTGGTGACACTACATCCTTAAAGGATAAAAACAAAAAATCTTCATACAGTAAACCAGCAAATGAAAAATCTGGTAGCAAGCACAAACTAAAAAGTCGTCCTAAAAGACAGCGTCAATAGTAATTTAAAGGCTCTAGGTATTCTCACCTAGAGCCTTTAATTATACTTTTATTAGCTTTCACCTATTGCTATTATCTATGTTCTTTTTCATGCTCGTTCATTCCATCTTTTACTGCTTTCTTTATTACAAAGTATAAAAGATATAGAAATGGCATTACCGCTACAAGATATATAAGCATCAAATTAATAAATTTATCCATATTACCTCTCTTAAGTATCCATTATTTTCATTTACTGTGTTTTGCTAATTTCTTCTTGAATGATACTATAGCTCCATATAAAGCTACCATCCAGCCTAAATCACCTAATAACAGGTATCCTATATTTTCAGTACTTCTTAATCCCATGGCAGTAGTTCCTATAAACACTAATGAAGCAATTACAACTAGCAATGTACCCCATTTTATACTATGCTTATATCTAAAACTCTTTATTCCCATAAAAAACCCTAGTCCATTAGTGCACAACAAAATTTTATATGGTATTGTATTCTTTAATACAACATTGTATCCATAAGATAAAGAAATATAATACTCCATAGGAATTTTGAATATACATATTAAGTAAATTACTATGTCAACAATAAAAATTCCATAAAACCATTTTATATCAAGATCTGTATTCCTATAAAAAATATACAAACAAGTAAATATTATTATTGGTATGTATATAATATTTAAGAAAATTAAATTTTTCATAAGATAAACATACTTCATATCGTCAAGTAACAAAAGTATTAATAGAGCAACAATTCTAAATACAACTAAAATAAAAGAAATTGTAAGTATTTCTTTTATTTTGATAGGACAGTACTTTATACTTAGGGTTATAGATTCATAAGATAAAAATATCATAGCTAATATTAAAAACAAGTATATATAAATATTCAATATTCACACTCCATAAAAGTAATTATATTTATATATATTATTTTTTTAAGACTTTATGAAAGTATTATTCCTCTTTATACCCAATTATTTTAATTGATCTTCTATCACAACTAATTTCAAGTGGAAAATCCGGACCTTTTTCTCCGTCTATATCCGTTACAACATCATCATCACACTCTACTGTTAGATTCTTACACTTAAAGCACAATACACCATCCATATCTGCTACTTGACCTTTTCTCATCATAATTAGCATATTGTTAAGAGCACTCTTTAAAACTTCTTTTTTTATTACTACTACATCTAATAATCCATCATCAGCTTCTGATAAATCTGTAAACTTAATATTACCTGCTGTTTGACCATTAAATACAAGAAGTGTATATATTTTTCCTTCAAAATTCATTACTGGGGATGTAATTTTAACATTTATTTTCTTTAAATTTGTAAATTCTTCTATAGCCTTAATATAGTAAGCTAATTTACCCACAGTATTTTTTAAATTGCTATCAGTTTTTTGTGATATATCTGTAAATATCCCTGTACTTGCTACGTTAACAAAATACTTATTATTTATTTTTCCTAAGTCGAATCGTTTTACTTTTCCATCTAAAATTTGTTTGCAAGCTGTGGTAATATCATTAGGCACCCCTAAATATTTTGCAAAATCATTAGCAGTTCCTACTGGTAAAAATGCCACTGGTAAATCTATACTATTTTGCTTCATTTTATTAATTACTGAATCAATAGTTCCATCCCCTCCAGCAATTAATATATATTTATAATTTTCATCCATACCAGTAAAAGCATCTTTTATATCCGCATCATTGCTAATCCTAAATGGTTCTATTGTATAGCCATACTGTTGATGAAGTTTTATAACTTTATCTATATCATTTATTATTGAATTTTCTCCTGAATAGGGATTGTAGATAAATTTAACTCTTTTCATAATTTCCTCCATATACATTAGTAATATGTGTATCCAATTTATGCTTACTTACATAGTTAAGTCGTTTGATATTTTTCTTGTTTATATAATTTGCTCTTATTTCATTGTATATATTCTAGTACTACTCATATTACCATTTAAAAAATTTTTTTTCAATTATTTTAATTTTGTACATATTTAGGTATATTAAAATATCTAGTATTTTCTATTATATAGGTTTTACAATGGGCATTATAATGTATATAATAGAATAGAGGTGATAATGTGAATAAGTCTTTCATTCCAAACGCTATGACTTTGGGTAATTTAATCTGTGGAGTTTTATCTATACAACTTACGATAAATAATGATTTTACTACAGCTGGAATTTTAATTCTTCTTGGAGGAATTCTTGATAGATACGATGGTACTGTAGCGAGATTTTTGAACACTCATAGTGACCTAGGTAAAGAGCTTGATTCTTTAGCCGACTTAGTTTCTTTTGGTGTGGCACCATCACTACTTGCTTTTTCATTATATAACTTTAGTAATTTAGGAATCTTAGGATATGTAATTTTAATTCTTTTTCCAGTAGCAGGTGCGTATAGATTAGCCAGATACAACTGTACTGAATTTAATAATGTTTTTACCGGTATTCCAATTACAGTTGCAGGAAGTCTCTTGGCTGTACTTGAAATATTCTCCACAGTGAGACCAATTCCATCAATAATACCTATGGTACTTATAATATTACTTTCATATCTTATGGTTAGCCGTTTTCAAATTAAGAAAAAATAAAAAAATTATTTTAAAAACATTAAAGCCAACTACAAAATCGTAGTTGGCTTTAATATTTATGCTATATAATAATAAGATAGGGTTACCACCACATATACCGATACTAATAATGCACCTTCAAACCAATATGTTTTACCATCTTGGAATACAAAATAAGACATTCCCATTGCAATGGACATTATTATAATTTGAAAGCTAGAAAATAATAAATTAATTGAAATCCCCATAAATGAAGAACAAATAATGAGAATAGGAAGGACAAACATGGTAATTTGAATACTTGACCCAATAGCCGTTTCTAAACTTGCATCTATTTTATTCTCCATAGCACAAACTATGCTTGAAGCATTTTCTCCAAATGATCCTAACAAAGGAATTAAAATTATTCCTAGGAACTCTTGAGATATATTGTATTGCTCTACAATACTACTTATATTCTCCACAAGTCTTTCACTTATAAAATATAACAATACAGTTATAATTACTATAATTATAAAAATCTTCCTAGTTTCTTTTTTACTATCCTGCTGTGTGTAAATCCTTTTATCACCTAATATAAATAAATTACTATGAGTATATAATGAAAATATCAATCCAAGTACATACACACATAATAATACCCCTGATATTATTATACTTAAATGCTGAAACTTACCATTATCAACGAAGGAATATTTATTTAATGCAGAAATTATTATTATGGTAAACATTACAAGAAATAACATATTCAAATTTGTTCTTGCAATTATCTTATTAAATTTTTGTTCTCTAAATTTTATTCCACCACAAAACACGGCAATTCCAAGACCAAGTAACATATTTGTTACTACTGCCCCTAATAATCCAGCCTTTGCCATTGATACCATCCCATACTTTATAGACCAAAGCCCCATCATAAGCTCTGGAATATTTCCTGCTGTAGCGGAGATTAATCCTCCCCTTTTTTCTCCAATGTAGTCAGATATTTTAGAAGTACTTCTTCCTAATAATATAGCTAAAGGAATCATTGCTAAAGAATATATTACAGCATTTACTATGTTTGAGTTTGTTTTTATAAATAGTAATCCCATAGATATTAAAAGTATACTTAAAGTAGCTATTTCTTCCACCTGCATATTGTCTTTTGAATTATTTTTTTCTTTCACCCTTAAGTCTTTCATGTTTTCCTCCATAACATTAGTTATATATTACTTTATTCATGTTATAAGAAAACAGTTCCGCCTATATGTTAAAACTTAGATAAGCCTATAATTTAATATTTCCTTTACTATCAATAACACCATATTTTTTATTAATTTTAAAGAATAGAACTTTAATAAACAAAACTAATATAAAAAGGATATCTTACTCAATAAACTTTCGTAAGATATCCTTGATTGTATGTAATTAAATAATTTTTACTTATCTCCTGATAAAGCTTTTTCCTTTAGTCTTAATCCACAAGGTGTTACTGCAAGACCACCTTGAGCTGTTTCTCTTAATTCACTAGGAAGTCCTTTGCCTATTTTATACATAGATATTATAGTGTCATCAAATGGAATTTTACTTTCGACTCCAGCCATTGCTACGTCTGCCATGGTAAGTGCGCTTACAACACCAGCTACATTTCTTTTAGCACATGGTATCTCAACAAGACCAGCAATTGGATCACAAACTAGTCCTTCAACATTCTTTATTACCATTGCCCCTGCATCGAAAGCCATTTTAGGAGTACCTCCCATCATTTCTACCACTGCTGCCGCTGCCATTGCTGCAGCACTTCCGCATTCAGCTTGACAACCACCTTCTGCTCCTGCTAAAGTAGCATTTTTCGCAATTAATATTCCAACTCCCGAAGCTGTAAATAATGCTGTTATCATTTCATCATCACTCTTATTAAGCTTTTCTCCTGCTGTTATAATGGCTGCTGGTATAATACCACAACTACCAGCTGTAGGTGCTGCTACTATTCTTCCCATGGCAGCATTCACCTCTGAGCAAGATAGGGCTCTAGCCATTGCTTTTACTATAAAATCTCCACACAGGGTCTCCTTTTCCTCGAAATATTTTCTAATTCTTATTGCATCTCCACCTATAAGCCCACTTATGGATATAACTTCCTTATCCATAGCTTCCTGAGAAGATGACTTCATTACTTCTAAGTTTTGTCTCATTTTTTCTATTAAAACTGCTCTTGATACCTCTGACATCTGAGATTCTTCTCTCATTGTATACTCAGCAATGGTTATGCTTTCTTTATTACATACTTCTATTATTTCACTTGCCTTCGATAAGAACATTATAATCTACTCTCCTTTTGTTGGTGGAAGAATTTCCTCTACATTTTTAACATTGTCAATTTCTCTAATTTTTTCTATGATATAATGATTAACCACACCATCAGTTTCTACTACTGTTGATGCTTCTGATCCTTTTGACTTTCTATATACATTCATTGAAGCTATATTTATATTTTCATTAAATAAAAGATTACTAACTTTATATATCATACCTGGAACATCTAAATGAGTAATTATTAAAGTAGGATATTCTCCTGTAAATTGGATACTTTGTCCATCCAATTCAAAAATAACAATATTTCCGCCGCCTATGGAAGATCCTGTAACCGTAGTTTCAACCCCACTAGGATCCTCCATTATAAATTTAACTGTATTCGGATGTACATCACCTAAATCTGCTTCTTCAAAGCTAAACTTTAACCCTGTAGTTTTTGCTATTTCGAAAGAATCTTTTAGTTTATAATCCCAAGGGTCCATTCCTAAAATACCAGCTACAAGAGCTCTATCTGTACCATGTCCTCTATATGTTTTTGAAAAAGACCCATGAAGTAAAAACCTCACTTCTTTAACATTATCCTCAGCAATTTTCGCCGCTATTTTAGCAAGTCTTGCTGCACCTGCTGTATGTGAACTTGATGGTCCAATCATTATGGGTCCCAAAATATCAAACGCGCTGTAACTCTTCATAAATTCCTCCTAAAATACCATTCTTTTAGAAACATACTTCTTAATATGTAAAAAATTCGATTATCATGTATATACTAAGTCTTAATTATAACTTAGTATACCCATATATATAATATCATTATTTAAAGATTAAAAATATTTATATTGAAAAAAAAATTAAGTACATAAATTAAAATTTATGTACTTAACACATAATCCCAAAAATATTTAATCTAACTAAAATTTTTCTGTTTTTTATTATTTTACAACTTTAAATGACACTCAAAATTTATCTAGCTATCCTTATAATTAAAGTTTAAAAGCATGACTTTTATTTTTTAATGTAATTCTAATATTGATAAAAGCAACTTCCACCAATAAATTCTCTCATTAATGAATTAGTTGGTACCATATCCTTATCAACTTCCTTGAAAAAATGTAAGAATTCTATAAGTCTTCTAGCCTCATCATATACTACACTATCTGGTTTAACTTTATAAAGTTCTGCAAGTGCATATTTCTTAAGCACTGCAAGTTCATAAATCAATGCCGAATTAAACATAACATCAGCCTCTTCTTGATAAGGGAAAATGTACTGATCCTCTCCACGTCTAATAGATGTCCACATTCTCAAAGTGTATTCAACATCATATCCCCTTGATAAATAGTCTCTAACTATTCTTCTTATCATTCTTACATCCGTAGTCGCAATTCTATTATGATCATCCATATTTATCTGAGTTAATGGACTAATATATATTTTAAATTTATTTTCTTGTGGAATAGACGCTGTAAGTATCTCATTTAAACCATGAATTCCCTCAATTACAATTATTCCATCCTCAGGCAATTTTACTCTATTTCCAACCCATTCTCTTTTCCCCAGTTTAAAATTGTAGGATGGAACTTCAATCTCTTCACCAGATAGCAACATTTCTAAGTGTTCATTAAAAAGTCCTAAATCTAAAGCATGTATAGTTTCAAAATTATATTCACCAGACTCATCCCTTGGTGTATCCTCCCTATTTATAAAGTAGTCATCCAAGGATATAGGAACAGGTATTAGCCCATTTACTCTTAACTGTATGCCTAACCTTTTACAAAATGTAGTCTTACCTGAAGATGAAGGGCCAGCTATTGATATAAGTTTTATACTTCTATTTTTATTAATCTTATCAGAAATATTAGCTATTTTCTTTTCATGTAATGCTTCTGCAACTCTCACTAAGGTTACTACATCACCATGTTCAATTTCGTTATTTAAAGCTCCCACATTAGAAACATTCAAAATGTCTCCCCATCTTTCTGCCTCATAAAATATCTTTGCAAGCTTCTTATGGGTCACAAATCTTGGAATTGACTTTGGATTTTCAATAGTAGGAAATCTCAAAATAAATCCTGGATCATAGTATATTAAATCAAAATATTTTAATAAAGATGTAGAGGAAATCATAGGTCCGTAAAAGTACTCAATCTCATCTTCTAATCTATATATAGTCAAACTATTTTGATTTACCGAGCTTAGTAAACTAACCTTGTCCTCCATACCTTCTTTTCTAAATAGCTCTATAGCATCATTCTTGTTATACTTATTTTTATGGATAAAAAGATCTTCTTCTATTATCTCCTTCATCCTGTTCTTTATTGCATAAACATCGTCTATATTTAAAGGTGAATCCTTATAAATCTCACCAAAAAGTCCTTTACTTAAAGAATGTTCAATAGTAATTCTAGCATTAGGAAACAAATCTTTTATTGCCTTTATTAATACAAATTGAAGACTTCTTATATAACACATCATGCCTAATTTATTAGTTATATCAATAAACTCCAATGTACACTCTCTTTCAATAGAACTTGATAATTCATGCAATTTTCCATCTATCTTTACTAAAACTATAGGCACCTCAGTATTATAGCCATATTCTTTTATTAAATTATAACAACTTATACCTCTTTTTACTTCAATGATATTATCATTAATTCTAACATTAATTTTACCCATAATTTCACCTCTATCATCTTTCTTTTTACCACATACCCCAATTATCTACTTTTTATTATATGTATATGTAATAAAGTTAAAGCTATATACCTTTCAATGACTTCAACTTTCATACTTATGATAACTAATTACATAGTGGTATTATTTATTATATTACATAATTGTAAATATGAAACTAGAAAAAAACAAATAATTTAATTTATTTTGCACATAATATACTTATCATTATTATGTTTAGAAATATAGGTGATATTTATGTTTATTTTAATTATCAGAACAATAATTTTATACATTTATTTAGTTTTTATCATGAGACTTATGGGCAAACGCCAAATTGGAGAACTTGAACCTGTAGACTTAGTCGTAGCACTAATGATTTCTGAGCTTGCTGCTCTTCCTATGGGTGATAACCGAATCCCCTTAATATATGCTTTAGTTCCTATAACTACATTAGTATTTTTGCAAATGGTCACCTCATTTTTAGAGTTGAAAAGTGAAAGATTTAGATCTCTTTTAAGTGGTAAGCCTAGCATAATAATTAAAGATGGTGTAGTAAACATTCAGGAGTTGAAACATCTTAGGTATAACCTTGATGATTTACTTTCAGAGCTTCGACTAAAGGGATATTTCAACTTAAATGAAATACATTTTGCCATTCTTGAGACCGATGGTGATATATCAGTTCTTCCATACAAACCTTACGAACCACCTACACGAAATGACTTAAATGTGGAAGTTGATAATGAACCTCTTCCAATGCCGGTAATTTTAGATGGAATTATAAATTTTGAAAACTTAAAATCACTTGAAAAAGATAAATATTGGCTTGAAAAAGAGCTAATACACAATAATATTAAAAATCCAAAGGATGTGTTTATAGCTATTGTCTATTCAAATGAGTTTAAATTCTATTATCAACTAAAAGATACTAAAACTCATACTAATAATAAATATAAAAAGGAGTCGTAATTTTCAATGAAAAGTATGATTACAACTTACATTATGTTTTTTCTCATGGTATTCTTTCTATTCTTTGCCAGTAAATATATTGTATTAACCTGTGATAAACTTCTTGATGTTTCTTCAAAAATTGAAGAGAATATAGTGGATGATAATTGGGATGATGGTTACATGCTATCCTTTGAATTACTGAACATATACGAAGGTCACGTAACAAATCTTACTCTTTTTTTAAATCATAGTGATTTTGATAATATATATAGTGAGGTTATAAAACTTAGTCAATATACCAAATGTGAAAACAAAGCTGAAGCTTTAGCAACAATTCATGTAGTAAAAACCTTAATAAATCGGGTTAAAGAAATGGAATCTGTAAATATAGGTAATGTATTTTAAAAGCATAAATACATATACTTGAATTAATGTAAGAATTATTTGCAGAAAATTCACACATTAAATATTCAAATATTACTATTGTTACATTAACATTTAACGATTTATCTGAAAATTACCACTAACTTGTTTAAACTTTCAAAAAGTGGATTTCAATATAGCATTTACTTACAGTTTCAATTATAATAGAACTGTAAACTTAATCATAAAATATGAAGGGTGGAATAACATTATGGCATTAGTAACTACTAAAGAAATGTTTAAGAAAGCTTTTGAAGGCAAATATGCTATCGGAGCATTCAACATTAATAATATGGAGATTATTCAAGGAATTGTAGACGGAGCAAAAGCTCAAAACTCTGCAGTAATCCTACAATGTTCTGCAGGCGCTCTTAAGTATATGAGACCTGAATATTTAAGACACATGGTACTTGCAGCAGTAGAAGAAAGTGGACTTGATATAGCATTACATCTTGATCACGGTGATTCTTTTGAAACTTGCAAACTTTGTATAGAAAATGGATTTACATCTGTTATGTTCGATGGTTCTCACTATGACTATGAAGAAAACGTAAGACTTACTAAAGAAATTGTTGACTATGCTCACTCTAAGGGAGTAGTAGTTGAAGCTGAGCTTGGTAAACTTGCTGGCGTTGAAGATGATGTAAAGGTTGATACTAAAGATGCAACTTACACTGACCCAGATCAAGCTGTTGACTTTGTTAAAAGAACTGGAGTTGATTCATTAGCAATCGCTATTGGAACTAGCCACGGTGCATATAAATTTAAAGGTGAAGCTAAGCTTGACTTTGCTAGACTTGAAACTATTACAAGAAAATTAGAAGAAGCTGGATTTGAAAAATATCCAATCGTTCTTCACGGAGCTTCTTCTGTAGATCCAGTATACGTTGAAATGTGTAATGAAAACGGTGGAGAGATTAAAGGAGCTAAAGGTGTTCCTGTTGAAATGTTAAGAAAAGCTTCTGATATGGCAGTTTGTAAAATTAACATGGATACTGATATCAGACTTTGTATGACTGGTTCTTGCAGAAAAGTATTTGCTGACAAACCAAGCGAGTTTGACCCAAGAAAATATCTTGGTGTTGGAAGAAGTAATCTTCAAGCATTGGTTGAAGGAAAAATCACAACTCTTCTAGGATCAACTGACTCTATGAAATAATATCTTAATAAAAAAACATGGAAATTAATTTCCATGTTTTTTTATTATACATTCAATTTTCAGGATTTTTTTACACTTCTATTTTTCTGTGTAATTAGTAATATGTTTAATTAACATATTTATACTTCCATCTCCAACTCTCTCAATTTCAAATCTATTTATATCATTGTAGGCTTCTTCAGAAATATAAATATCTATGTCCTTATCAATTTTCAAACGTACTCTTTTAAGTTTCTTTTCCACCCATTGTTTATCTAAATCTATTTTTTCACTTACTCCGCTTTCTTTAGCAAAGGTTTTAAAATTTTCTTTCATCTCTTTATCATTTTGAAATACTTCTTCAGTAAAGGTATTTAAATCAATACTATCTTCTTCTCTAAGTCTTCTTTTAACCTCTCTACGAACTATCTCTTGCCCTTCAGCATTTTCATTTAGAGCAGTTTGAGTCCACTTTTCAGCTACCTTTAAAAATTGCTTTGTTTTATCTCTTTCATTTTCTATAACAGTACATCCCAAATAATTATCTATAAAATAATTTGCACCATAGTCATTATTATCTTTATTGTTTTTGCTTTGTTTATCTATAACCAATAGATCATACTCATTGTCACTAGCTATATTTTTAATAAATGCACATTTTTGTATTCTTGAGCTACTAGAAGGAAGTCCTGTAAACTGAGGAATTATATCTATTCCAATTTTCCCCTCTACGAACTCTACATTATGCATATAATTTTTAATATAGTCCATCTTAAATATACCTAAAAACGCACCACACTCTGTTGTAAATGCTACTGTAAGTAAATCACAAGAAGGAATGCTTCCCTTTGACCTCATTAATATAAACATTTGACTTGCAAGTTCCTTTGATATATCTATTAAATTGTTCTCCCCACTTAAATACTCTTGTGATACTTCCTTTACAATATTTCTTTCTTTATTAAAAACAGCATACTTAAGTTCCTCATCCTTTAAACATCTTTGTATATGTTTAAAAACGAAGGTATAAACCTCTTCCGTTAACTCTAACGGATATTCATTTAAAAGTGGTTCATCTGCATTATTATCCAGAATATGAATTATTGCTTGATTTATATTAATTTCATTTATATACTCCATTATTATTTCCTCCTTAAATTCCCCAATATATATTATATATTCTATTTCGATTTCTATCCATATACAAATAATTATATATTTTCTTTTAACAATATCAATAAAATTTGTTATAATCTTTAACATAGGATATAATTACATCAATAAATAAAAAGGAGTGTTATCCTTGAAGGAAATAGAAACTAGAATCTTAAGAATAAATGTTGAAGAAATAAAAAACAAATTAATCAATCTTGGTTGTGAAAAGGTTAAAGATGAAAATCAAGTTAACAACCTTTACGATTTTCCAGATAGAAGACTTCTAAGTAAAAAAGGTTATGCCAGAATTAGAGTTGTAGAAGATAACTTGAAAAACATAATAGTAAATTATATGACTACAAAGAAACTTCTAAGCCAAGATAAATATAAAATCATGGAAGAAAATGAAGTCATAATAGATAATAGCATCGTCGGTGCTCAAATTTTCACATCTTTAGGACTAGAACTAGTAGAATCAATTAAAAAGCATAGAGAAAGTTATAAATATAAGAATTCTCTTGTTGAGATTGATATAAATGATAAAAACTTTTGCCCTTTCCCCTATCTAGAGATTGAATCTATGGATGAGGACGAAATAAAAGAAATTGTATTTCTTCTAGGATATACAATGGAAGATACAACCTCACAAACTATATTTGAAATATTAAATAGTGAAGGGCCAATTAAAGGAGTATAATGTTTGGTTATGTAATGCCATATAAAATGGAACTAAAAATAAAAGACTATGAGATGTTTAAAGCCTACTACTGTGGACTTTGTATATCTATTAAAAATAATTTTTCTAACTTATGTAGAATGTCCTTAAACTATGATATGACCTTCTTAGGAATACTTTTAGATAGCTTAGAGGATATCCCTCATGAATATGTAGTTAACAGATGTATCGCTCATCCTATGAAGAAAAAACCAAAGGTTATAAATAACAAAGCTCTAGATTATGCAAGCTTTTGCAATGTGGCACTAGTTTATTACAAGCTTTTGGACGATTATAACGATGATAATGCTCTGAACAAAAAATTTATTTCTTTATACATTAAAAAATTCATAAATAATAGTAATTCGGACCTATCTCCTCTATTAAATAATATAGAGGACAATATAAGAAATCTAGGTATACTAGAGAAATCTGAAGACTATATTTCTATAGATGAACTTAGTGATAGTTTTGCATCATTAACAGGATTTATCATATCCTATTATTATAAAGATAAAGATTTTCATGAAGATCTATATCAACTTGGATATAACCTAGGAAGATGGATTTATATAATAGATGCCTATGATGACTTAAAAGATGATATGTCAAAAAATAAGTTTAATGCTATAAACAAAGCCTTTAATACTTCAAATCTATGTTATGAGGATTTAATGTTAGAGCAAAGAAATAGAATGGAGTTCAACCTTTTAATGAGTGCCAATGCCACCGTGGAAGCTTTAAACAAACTTCCCTTAGAAAAAAATAAAGATCTACTATTTAATATACTAGAATTAGGACTTATGAATAAAATAGAAACTATAAAATCAAGGAGTGACAATAAACATGAATAATCCTTATGAAATACTTGGAGTTAAAGAAAATGCCTCTCCAGAAGAAATAAAAAAAGCCTATAGAGAGCTAGTAAAACAATATCATCCAGACAAGTATGAGAACAACCCACTTAAAGACTTAGCAGAAGAAAAACTTAGAGAAATAAACGAAGCCTATGATGCTTTATCTAAGAAGAATGGTTCTAGTTCTAACGGAAGTTATGGGTCTTCCTCTAACTATAATGGAACCTCATCTAACTATAATGACCCCTCTCTTCAAGCTGTTAGAATGGACATCAACAGAGGAAATATTGGAGGTGCTGAAGGAAAACTTAATGCCATTTCCAATAGAAATGCAGAATGGAACTTTTTAATGGGAGTTGTACATCTTAGAAAAGGTTGGTATGACAGTGCCAATAATCTAATAAATACAGCTTGCAGAATGGAACCAAACAACTTTGAATATAGACAAGTGGCCAACCAACTAAACCAGACACAAACATCTTATAGAAATAACTACTACGGTCAACGAAATAGTTCTAATGATATGTGTAGTACATGCATGAATATTTGGATGCTAGATACTTGTTGCGAATGTATGGGTGGAGATTGTATTAGTTGTTGTTAAAAGGAGGTTTTTATGAAAAATACTAAAGCTTCTAATCTAACAAAGGGTGGTATGCTTATTGCTTTAACCCTAATTATATTATATGCTGCAAATTTTTTAACCTTTAACACTTTATTTTTGCTTGGATTAACCTCTGCACTTATTCCACTAGCTATAATTATAAGCGATGTTAAAACTAGTGTACTGGTATATGTTGCATCATCAATCCTAGCATATTTTATTATACCTGATAAAACACTTTGGATTTTATACACTATAATCTTTGGACCCTATGGTATAGTGAAACTTTTTATAGAACAACGTAGAAATACATTTTTAGAATTAGTATTAAAGATTCTATATTTTAATGCAGTTACTTTACTATCCTTTGTTCTATACAAGGAATTCTTTATGCCAAGCTTAAGTTTAGAAATCCCCTTAATTCTAATGGGAAATGTAGCTTTCTTTGTATTTGACTATGTACTTACCGTATTCGTTAATAATATAAGAGGTAGGCGATTTAAATAACTTGACATTCACTATAGATTTAATGTATAATTTTAAAAAACTTAATAAATCATTACAGTGATTAGGAGTAGTAATATAATACTTTATTTTCAGAGAACTACAGTGTGGTGTGATGTAGTAATAAGGGTATATGAACTTACCTATGAGTTTACTTGACAAAATCAAGTACGGATTAACCCGTTATCTTATTAAGTGAGACCTTTATGGTCTAAATAGAGTGGTACCGCGGAATTACAAGTTTTCGTCTCTTTACATAAGAGATGAAGGCTTTTTTTATTTGGCTGTATTTTATGCAAGTGTTAATTCTGGTATCATATTATCCTCGCTAAGCCGTTTCAGAACCTTGATTTACTAAAGTCTTTGGTCAGGTAAAAATCTAAAATACAACAACTCGCATTCTCTCAAACAGGTTGTATTTTTTAACGATTTTCCCCCTCCCAAAGCCTAAGTAAATTCAAGAACCCTGCAAATGGCATTGCACTCAGATAATATTGACACCATTTTCAACAATCTACTAAAATATAGTCCATTATTAATAAACTTTACATGTATCAATGAGGAGGATTACTATGGCTAAATATGGAACTGCTACTGATAAAAAGTGGCAAGATAAATGGGAAGAAACACAGTTATATAAATTTGATGAGAATAGAATGGATAAAAAATTATACGTTCTTGAGATGTTCTCTTATCCATCTGGAAGTCAGCTTCATGCAGGTCACTGGTTTAACTATGGACCAGTAGATTCATGGGCTAGAATGAAAAGAATGCAGGGATATAACGTGTTCCAACCAATGGGCTTTGATGCTTTTGGATTGCCAGCAGAAAACTATGCAATAAAAACTGGAGTGCATCCTAAGGATTCTACAGATAAGAATATTGAAACTATGGAAAAACAACTTAAGGCTATGGGAGCAATGTTTAACTGGGAAAATGAAGTTGTAACTTGTAGACCCGACTACTATAAATGGACTCAATGGTTATTCTTAAAACTTTATGATAAGGGTCTTGCATACAGAAAGAATGCTCCAGTAAATTGGTGCCCTAGCTGTAACACTGTACTTGCAAACGAACAAGTTGTAGATGGTGCTTGTGAGAGATGTGAAAGTGAAGTAACTAAGAAAAACTTAACACAATGGTTCCTTAAGATCACTGACTATGCAGATGAGCTTTTAGAAAAACTTGATACTTTAGATTGGCCTGAAAAAACTAAATCCATGCAAAAACATTGGATAGGTAGATCTACAGGTTCTGAAGTAACTTTCAAAGTTAAGGATTCTGATATTGAATTTAGTACCTTTACTACAAGAGTTGATACTCTATTTGGAGTTAGCTACGTTGTTCTTGCTCCTGAAAATGAATTAGTAGATAAACTTACTATTGAAGAAAATAAAGCTGCTGTTGAAGCCTATAAGGAATCTTCTGCAAAGCAAACTGATATAGAAAGACAATCTATCTCTAGAGAAAAAACTGGAGTATTCACTGGTTCTTATGCTATAAATCCAATAAACAACCGTGTTATTCCAATCTGGGTTGGAGACTATGTACTTAATACCTATGGTACTGGTGCAGTTATGGCAGTTCCAGCTCACGATGACCGTGACTATACTTTTGCACAAAAGTATGCTCTTCCAATTGAAAGAGTTATCCAAGGTGGAGAAGCTCTACCATTTACTGAATATGGCCCAATGGTTAACAGTGGTAAATTCGATGGACTTAAGGGTGAAGAAGCTAAAGATGCAGTGGTTGGAGAACTTGAAACACTTGGTCTTGGTAAGAAAAAAGTTAACTACAGACTACGTGACTGGTTAGTTTCTAGACAAAGATATTGGGGAGCTCCAATTCCTATGATTCACTGTGATAAATGTGGAACTGTTCCAGTACCTGAGTCACAACTTCCATTAGAGCTTCCATATGACGTAGAATTTGCACCAGATGGAAAATCTCCACTTGCAAACTGTGAGGAATTTATGAATACAACTTGTCCTAAGTGTGGTGGTCACGCTCACCGTGATGCTGATACTTTAGACACCTTTGTTTGTTCTTCATTCTACTATTTAAGATATGCCGACAATAAGAATACAGAAGAAGCTTTCAATACAGAATTAATCAATAAAATGCTTCCTGTTGATAAATATGTAGGAGGACCTGAGCATGCATGTATGCACCTTCTATATGCTAGATTTATAACTAAAGCACTTAGAGATATGGGACTTTTAAACTTTGATGAGCCATTCCTATCATTAACTCACCAAGGATTAATTCTAGGACCTGATGGACAAAAAATGAGTAAGTCTAAAGGAAATACAATTTCACCTGATGACTATATCAAAGAGTATGGTGCTGACGTATTTAGAATGTACCTAATGTTTGGTTTTGGTTACATTGACGGTGGAGCTTGGAGTGATGACGGTCTAAAATCTATAGGTAGATTTGTAGATAGAATAGAAAGAACTCTTGACTCTGCTATTTCTGAAATCAAATGTGACAAAGCTACTAAAGACACTATAGATGGAGCTGAAAAAGAGCTTAACTACTGGAGACATTTTGCAATTAAAGGTGTTAGTGAGGATTCTGAAAAGCTTCAATTTAACACTGCTATAGCAAGACTTATGGAGCTTACAAATGCACTTCATAAATATATAAACGAAGAGGTTAAAAACACTAATTTCCTAAAGGAAGTATTAGTTGACTATATTAAACTTCTTGCTCCATTTGCTCCTCACTTCAGTGAAGAACAATGGGAAAACCTTGGAATGGGATATTCAGTATTCAATGAAAAATGGCCTGAGTTTAACCCAGCTGCTTTAGTTAAAGATGAGGTTGAAATTGCAATCCAAGTTAATGGTAAAATTAAATCTAAAATTAATATTTCAACATCTTCTTCTGAGGATGAAATAAAAGAAGCAGCTTTAAATGATGAAACAATTAAAGCTACTATCGAAGGAAAAACAGTTAGAAAAGTTATAGTTATAAAAGGAAGACTTGTAAATATAGTTGCTAACTAATAATAAAAAATCAGAGGTAAATCCTCTGATTTTTATTTTTCACTATGATTAACTGGCAATTTCTTTGTCAGTTTAAGTTTTTCTGAAGATACACTTTCTCTTACTGTAATACAACTATGGTTTGTAGCTTTTGCTTTTACAGTCACTGATTTAATAAATATATCATCATGCCATATCTTTATTAAGTATGTTTCATTTGGAGGCAATGGTCCAAATAAAAATTGACCATACTCATCTGTAAAGCTATGAGTTATAGGTAAAATACTTAGTGGATCACTAGGGTCCTGAAGTAAAATCAACTTTACTACAGCATCACTTACAGGTTTATTATTTTTATCTATTACTCTACCATAAATAACGGCTCTTTTATCGCCATCAGTTTCAACTATAGCGTCTATGTGGTTATCTCCATAAGTAGTTGACTTAATTTTTATTAATTGTTCACTCATATTATATTCCTCAGTCAAATATTGTTATATATCATTATATGAGGGATATATTATTTGTGTGTCTATCTATTATACCTATCAAGAACTTTTTTAGTTTCTTCTAAAAGACTTGTAAGTTCAAAGACTTCTCCAACCTCTAAAAGTTTATTTAATTCTTCTGTAAATCTTGAAGCCTCTCCTATTTTCCCTTGAGAAGATAATGTTAATATATTTTCAACGATATTACTTACTAAGGAAGATTTCACTTCAAACAACTTTTGCGCATCTTTAATTTCATCCTTTATTGTAAGCATCTCCGTATCCAAGTTAAAGGCTGCATCTGCTGCATTCTTTAGCTTCATTCTAATATCCCCCGGTATGTCATGCTTATATTTATAGTTTAATGAATGCTCCACTGTAGCCCAAAAGTTCATAGCTAAGGTTCTAATCTGAAACTCTGCTAAAACCTCACACATGCCATCTGACATGTTTACAGGGTATTTTATAATCATATGATAACTTCTATAGCCACTTGATTTAACATTAGTAACATAATCCTTTTCATAGATTATTTGCATATCACGTCTTCCACGTATTATATTTACTACCTTATCAATATCATCAACAAATTGGCACATGATTCTTAGTCCAGCAATATCCTCCATCTCATACTGAATTCTCTCTAAAGGTATATCAAATTTATTTGCCTTCTCCAGTATGCTTGAGACTTCCTTTACTCTTCCTGTTACAAACTCTATATGTGAATATTCATTTTTCTTCCTAAGTTCTCTTCTGATACTTCTAAACTTTACTTTTAACTCCTCTACTGCTTGATCATAAGGAATTAAAAAACTCTTCCATTCAATAACAGCCATATATGTCATTCCTTTGCTTACCAATTGTATTATTTTCACAGTTAATTATACCATATACTAATCTGTTGTGCTAGTTAAGTTCATTGAAGGTGTATAAGTAAATTAAGCCATATTAAAAATTAACTTAATATAGCTTATTGGTTATATGTATTACACTGTTTAAATTCTCTCATATAAATAATCACCTTAAAGAGTTTATAAATAATTTTTACATGTTAAGAATTTTATCTTATCTCTTTGCAAATAATATAAGCATTACCAATAAAGAAAGGAGAAATATTATGAATTCGAGAATTTCTAATACACTAAAAAGATTTATGAAAAGAATAAAAAAAATGATGAAATAGCATTACTTGCTAAGCAGAAATTATATAGCTAAATATGATTTCATTAGATTTCTAAATTAAATATTAAGGGATTATATTATACAAAACTATATAATGAAATAGTGGCTATCTTAATATAAATCCTTTAAGATAGCCACTATTTTAATTTCAAGAATTTGTTTATATCTATTCTTACTCTCTGTATGCTTTTAAGATTTCTTGTAATGCAACATTTCCAATTCTTCTTTTTGCTCCATAAGAACCTAGAAGGAAAATAACTACTACTATAATAAGTCCGAGAACCCCTTGAAACCATTGGAATTCAAATGGAAGTACCATATTAAAGGTTTTTCCCATGTATCCTATCATTATATCCATAGATAATATGGTTATTGGTATGTTGATTAAATAAGAGCACATGGCATAAACTAAGTAACTATTAAGCATCATATTATTTACTTCTTTTTTACTATAACCCATTACCTTAAGCAATGAAATATTATAATAATTATCCTCAATAGTTAAAGTTGTTAAGACATAAAGCACTAATGCAGCTATTACAATTGCAGCTCCTATCATACCATAAATAGAAATCTTCATGAATTTTTGCATTAAACCAGCCTGTTCCATAATATCATTTTTATTTATTACAGTTAAAAAGTCATCTTTATTTAGCTCATTTTCTGAATAAATACCTGTAAAGAAGCTGACTTTATCTTCATTATCTAAGTTTTTTCCCTGGACTAAGTTCATACTAAGCTCTTCTCTGTTCATATAAACTGTGGATTCTCCATAATCTTTAGAAACTTCAACTACTTCTTTTTCATACTCTTTATTATTTATTTCTACCTTGATTTTTTCACCTTTTTTTACATCTTTAGCTATGGAAAAGCTTTTATTTACTATAATCCCTTCTTTTAATTTGCTCGTAATATTTTCTTCCTTTTCATTGAATACATTGTATAATTTATTGTGTGCCTCAATTCCTTTTATAGATATATTATCTCCACCATACTTTGCATTTTGTACATCTATAAACTTTTCTTCCCCATTATTTAACTTTGGTAGTGTCTTTGTAAAATCCACATATCCTTGGTATTTATAAGCTGTACTTTTATAATTGTCTATAGTCATTTTATCGAAGAAATCACTCATCATAAAACTCATAATAATAAGCATTGATGCAAAACTAATACCAATGAAAAACACTAAAAACTTAGATGTATTTCTAAAAATAAAGGAATATTTATATCTAGTTTGTACCTTTGAATTTTTCAAAAGTTTATTTACTAGTTTATTTACATATCCTACCTTTTCATTCTCTCCTGATCTCAAAAGTTCAATGGATTTTTTAGATAGCATCTTCATTATAATTATAGACGAAAATCCAACTGTGAAAACTAGTGGTAATACTATGGCAGTAAGTACCACACTAAAATCTGTTTCTATAGGTACATTAGGCAATAAATAGAACTCTAAATATAAATTTTTCATTGGTTCTGCTGCCAATGTGCCTAAAAAATATCCCCCAACTAACATAGGTAACGATACTATAATTAATAGCATAATATAAGGCAGTGCTATTTCATATTTTGAATATCCAAGAGCTTTTAAAACACCTATTTGTGACTTTTCACTTTTCAAAATCTTATAGGTTATTATAGCAACAATAAGCACTGCTATGGATGCAATTATCATACTAATTCCAAGAGTAGCCGCTTTTCCAGATTTCAATTCTTCATAAATCGCACCACTCCTTAACTGATTTTCTGTTAGAGTAATATTAGTTATAAAGCTTAAATCCTTATTATCCTTGAAAGTTTTTACAATTTTATTATCAAAATCATCTATATTTCCTATGCCTGCAAAATAGCAATTTTCCACAGCACCTTTAATATTCTCATACTCTTCATCAGTAGTTAAGCCAACTGTAATCTTTGAATTGTCTATTATGAATTCATTACCCATCATAGGCATATTAAAATCTGGGAAAGTAACAAATCCACAAATAGTATATTCCTTACCATTTAATACAAAGTTATCGCTTAAATTAAGATTATTCTTTTCAGCATAAACTCTATTTATAGCAATTTCGTTAGCTTTTTCTGGTCCTCGCCCCTTTTCAATTAAGGATATATTTATATCTTTTCCTGCTTTAAAAACTCTAATTTTATGACCTTGTCCATTTGTGGTAAAATTAATATCTTTAAATTCTCTAAGTTCTAAGTTATATCCCTCATAGAATTTATTAAACTTATCTTTTCTATCTTTTAAAACCTTATAATAAAGCTGTGGATTGACTTTTTTTATGTCCATTACACTTAAAATACTATATCTTGCACTATCCTCTATTTTTAAATTCATTATCTCCTGTTCAGTTAAAGCATTTATCATGTCAATTGAAAAAGACTCTTGTTTATTTTCCTTCATCATGTTTTCCATTGGTGATCTTAAGCCTTCTATGGCATAACTCATAGTGGTATAAATGAAGGCACTTAAACAAATAATTATTCCTATGGATAATAGCTGAAACTTCTTATTACTAAAAGTTTTTAAAGTGTTTTTAAATAACATCTTTATGCCCATTGTATATCCCTAGCCTTCCATTTTGATGTTACTTTTATTTCTTCCACTATTCTTCCTGAATTCATCTTAATAATTCTATCTGCCATATGAGCAATACTCGGATTATGAGTTATAAGTATTGTAGTTGTTTTATATTTTTCATTCATATTTTGTATAATTTCTAAAACCTGTTTACCTGTTTTTTCATCAAGAGCTCCTGTAGGTTCATCACAGAAAAGTATATTTGGATTTTTACATATACTCCTAGCAATAGATACCCTTTGCTGTTCTCCACCAGATAACTGATATGGATACTTCTTTTCCATCCCCTGAAGTCCTACTGCCTTTATTATATCCTCACTATTTAAAGGATTTTTCCCTATAGCTGCACCCATTTCTATATTTTCTTCTACATTTAAGCTTTGTAATAAATTATATTGTTGAAAAATAAATCCTAAATGCTTTCTTCTAAATCTAGTAAGCTTTTCTTCATTATAATTACTTATATCTTCATCATTAATAATTATTTCCCCAGAAGTTGGTGTATCTAATCCACTTATTACATTTAACATTGTACTTTTTCCACTTCCACTAGGTCCTAATATTACAATAAACTCACCTTTCTGTATCTCCAAATTTATATCCTTCAAAGCCAATGTTTCCACTTCTCCGCTTTTGTATATTTTATTTACATTTTTCATTTTTATGGTCATAAAAACGCCTCCTAATCTTTTTGCTATGAAATTAATAATACCTACTTTAATAATACACCTAAACTAATTTATAGTCCTTAGATTTACTATTTATTACTTCTTCCGTAAGAAGTTTTTTCATACAAATCATCATCCATATCCTGAATATGACCTAGTCAAGCAAATTTGCAACACTAATTTCAAAGGAATAATAAAAATATATTCTCCACTAGAAGCATCTAAATATCCCGATAAACCAGACTTGGTTATTAGCATAAAAAAGCACAAGATATTTAATAACATCTTGTGCTTTTTCTACTTGTCCAAAAGTCTAAGCTAACCAGAACTGGCCACGCAAAAAACTTTGTGCAAACTTAATAAAATAGTGTAGCATCTTTCAATAACTAATTATTATTTTTTATTCCCATTATTATTTCCATTAGAATTCCCATTGGAATTTTCTTTTTTCTCATTATTTTCTGATTTATCAGGAGCTTTTCCTTGATTGTCTTCTTTTTTCTCCGTAGCCTTTTCTTTACCTACCTCTGCCTTATTAGCCTCTTTTTCTTGGTTACTTACTGCTTTATCAGCAGACTTTTCTTCACCTGTTTTTGCCTTATTAGACACTTTTTCTTCATTGGTTACTGCTTTATCAGCGGCCTTTTCTTCACCTATCTGTGCCTGGTTAGCTACTTTTTCTTCATTGGTTACTGCTTTATCAACAGTATTTTCTTCATTTATTTCAGCTTTATCACTATCTGTTTCTTCCTTATCTGGTAAAGAAATAGATGAGTTTTCTTTCTCAGCTTTTTTATTTTCCTTTATTGCATGCATAATATCTTTTACTGGTTTGTTTAGCCATTCCTGAAGGTCTATACTATTAGGGTCTTTTGCACTTGCTTGTAACTTCTGCACAAGATTCAACTTACCTGGTGTGACACCAAGTTCTTTGGCTTCCTTAACACGTTGTTCACCTACACTGATTGATTCAACCTCAACTGTATCTCCATTTTCTTCTGTATTGTCTATCACACTTTCGCCAAGTTCAGTGGCAAGTTCTTCTGCTTCTTCCAAATCTTCTGAAGATGTTGAAATTATAATTCCACCCTCCACATCACCATCAAAATATCCATCTTGCGAAAGTTGTTCTACAGTAATTTTTAATGCATCATCAATTTTCATATTACTTAGATTACTTGGGTCAATTTCTTTGAGAATTTCAGTTCCATCACTATTCACTCCTTTGACAGAAAGAACACGTTCAAATCTATTAAGGGAGTATTCGATAGATGGGTTTACATCAAGGCTTACATAAGTATAAGGTGTTGTGTAGACATATACACCACCCGCAATTACAAGTGCAACAGCACTTGCGGTATAAATAGCAATCCTTTTAAATTTATTTGTTATTTGTTTTTTCATTTCAATCACCTGTCCAATCGCATAATTATTATTTTTTATTTTTACTATGCAACCATCATCAGATAGGGCTGCTACATATTTTTCACGTATTTCTACAATAACCGCTTTCATCTATCTAGCTCCTTTCTGATAAACCGCATATATTCTGCGAGGCCGGGATACTCTCCGGAAAGTATCTCCACTGCCGCTATTATATACTTACGGTGACGTTCCAAAATTTTTCGGGGTACCTTTGTATTTTTTTCAATTATTTTTAATGGTAGTTGTTTTAGATTATAAATTTCTTCAATTAAAAGTGGATTTTTCAAAATAAAAACAACTGCTTTTGCACATGACTTTTTTGTTTTTTCTGCTTTCGGGGAACATTCTGAAAGTTCAAAGAATGAAAATCCAAAATTAGCAAATGCTTCATTAGCATCATTAATCTCATATTGCAGCGTATTATCTTTATTTTTATGTACCTTGTCCACTACTGCTAGTCTAATATGAAGATTTTCATCATCATCATTTGATTCTGTATCAAATACCTTAGGATTAACTGCTATTTCATTTTTATACTTAGATTGTGCTCTGTAGTGGTCAATAAGCTGACAACGAATAATCATTTCAGCAAAGCTAACAAAGCTACCTCTATTAAAATCGTAGGATTGTACTGCTTTGTTAAATGCCACAAGTGCCAGTGACCATTCATCATCATTTTTTGTAATATATCGGTGGGTAATTGAAGAAACACATTTTAAGATAAAAAATTGATTTTCTTCAATAAACTGATTAAGTATTTTTTCATCTGTAGCGGCTTGTAATGCCATTGTATCAAATTCTCTCAATATGTTGCCTCCCAGTAATACTATTTTGTCATATAAAAACAACAGCTATATTTTAAAATCTTCCATTTTATATAAAATATAAATATTTTTAATATTTATATGATTATATCAAAGGAAGATTATAAAAACAATTTTATTTAATTAATAAATATTATATATTACCTTAGTATAAAGCTAACATATAATATTCCTTAAATCCTCTATACCGGTCCATCCTAGTTTTTTGTGAATGCTATAAATCCACATTCTGTTGGATGGTCTAAAATATATGCATCGCGATACTTTAATAACATTAATGCAATGGTTATATCTCCGCCAGCCCCTAAAATGTTTATCAAGCTAATAAACATAAGAGCTCCACTTCCAATAAAATAAGATATTGCAAATAATCCAATTCCCAAAATCATAAGAGGCATCAGACCACCAAATATATAACCCCCAAACTTCAATGGTTCCTTACAATGGCAATATGGAGTTAATTTTTCCCATACAACACCCAAATGAATACTTTTCCATTTATCTTTGCAAAACAAACTCCAACTTATCCCATGTATAACTTCATGAATTGCGAAAAAAAACGCCATTACTGGAAAGTACAAAATCAACATGAAAATTCCATTTCCTTCAAAAGAAAAACTGATAGTATTCCATTTTAACATATATAAAATAAAACAAACAACGACTATTGGTGCCGCAGTTATAAATGCCATAAGATTTGCTTTTAGTATAGAAATAATCCCTATATTTTCATTAAATCCTTGGTTTAACATTTCCAAACGATTACTCTCATAACTTTCTATCCGTTTTTGTTTTTCAATATTCTTCTTGTCCATATTAAAAACCTCCTACTTGTAAAACATAAATTCCTTTTATCCCTTTCATTATAAAATTTTTCATCACCTTATTTTAACATTATATAATAATTTACACAATTTTAATGATAAAATAAAAAGCCATAAACTTAATTATGACTTTTAAACTTAATTATGACTTTTAAACTTAATATTTTAAATCAATATTTTTATAGATGTATTTTGGAAAAAACTTCGTTTTTTATACCAAATAAAATTCAAATATGAATTTAAGGTTCAGCTTCTGAGTCTCATTTTAGCAAGCAACGATTTCTTTGATCATAAACTCTCTTCCGCTTAATATCTCAAAGTCTTTACTTCCGCAGTTTGGACACTTACCTTTATTCTCAATGAGATTAAAAACTTTGTTACACTCTTTGCAAAGAGCATTTCCTGGTAATATCTCAATTTCTAATTTAGTCTCTTGCAATGACGTACCATCCACTGCAGCTGGGTAACACGCCTGAATATATTTTGGGATCATTGATGAGAGCTCGCCAATCTGGAGAACTAATTTATCGATTTTTGTTACTCCATTTTTTTTTGCAAAGTCTTCAACATTTTCAATGACATTAATTACAACGCCTAATTCGTGCAAAGGAACTCACCTCTCTTATCAAAGTTTAAAAGCGGAGGAACTTGCATTCCCCCGTCTTTTTTTTTTGTATAATTTATAAATTTATCTTACTTGGATTTTTCATTAGAGAACATTGATCCAAAGAATTTTGCTGGCTTTTTTATAGCAATTCTTACCTTACGTTTTAACGCGTATTTTACTATGGTAGACTTCATATCAGCAAATTCTGGATTTGCATTATCATACTTTCTTACAAGTTTGATTGCATCAAACTTACATTTTGTAGTACAAGCACCGCATCCTACGCACATGTATTCATCTACAACTGTAGCACCACAGCCAAGGCAGCGTTCAGTTTCCTTTTTAATCTGCTCTTCTGTAAATGTACCACGTAAATCCTTGAAAGTGTCTTTGCATGTATTTCCTTCAGCATGACCTGCTTTTTGTCTTGGAATACTATCGTATCCTTCAAGATTAAGAGTTGATTTATCAAATGCAATGTAATCTCTCTTAGTACGACCGATAATCAAACTTTGTCCATTCTGAACAAAACGATGGATTGAAATTGCACCTTCTTTACCCATAGCAATAGCATCGATAGCAAACTTAGGACCTGTAAATGCATCACCACCGGCGAATATATCTGACTCACCAGTTTGTAATGTAATAAGATCACCTTTAATTGTCTTGTTTGGATTCAACTCTACTTTGCTGTCTGCAATCAGGTTACCCCAGTCCATTGCCTGACCTACTGAGATCATCACATTACTTGCATTAACTATCTTAGTTTCATTTTCATCGAATTTAGGATTAAACCTTTTATTCTCATCGAAGACCGAAATACATTTTTTGAATTCCACACCAACAACACGTCCATTTTCAGTAACAATGCGTTTTGGTCCCCAGGAATTGTTTATGCTGATGTCTTCTGCCATTGCTTCTTCAATTTCTTCACCAAGAGCCGGCATTTCCTCACGGCTTTCAAGACAGAACATCTCAACTTTTGAAGCACCCACTCTTGTAGCAGTTCTAGCAACGTCAATAGCAACGTTACCTCCTCCGATTACAATAGCCGTTCCTTCCATTTTTACATCTTCATTAAGACCAACCTTACGTAAGAAATCAACGCCAGTGATAACACCTTTTGCATCTTCACCTTCGATACCTAGATTTCTTCCTGCTTGAGCACCTATTGCAAGATAGAATGCTTTGAATCCCTGACTTCTTAAGTCTTTAAGACTTACGTCTTTACCCACTTCAACACCTGTCTTAAACTCAACACCCAATTCTTTCAACACATCTATTTCTGCATTAACAACATCTTTTTCAAGTCTGAAAGCAGGGATGCCCAGTGCCAACATACCACCAAGAACTTTTTGTTTTTCAAACACCGTTACCTTATACCCATCAACAGCTAGGTAGTAAGCGCATGAAAGACCAGAAGGGCCTGCACCTACAACAGCAATTTTTTTATCATATTCATGTTTTATCCTAGGCACATAGCGATGACCTGTATTCAAATCTTGTTCAGCTATAAATTTCTTGATATCATCTATAGCAATAGGATCATCAATATCGCCTCTGGTACAAGCTGATTCACAATATCTTGGGCAGACACGTCCACATACTGCAGGAAATGGATTTTCCTCTTTGATAAGCTCAAGTGCTTCAGTATATTTTCCTTGAGATGCCAGCTTTATATACCCCTGAATTCCGATATGAGCAGGACATTCTGCTTTACATGGACTTGAGCCAGTATCCACAGAAACTTTTCTATTAGTACGATAATCTGGATTCCACTTGTCTGAACCCCATTCTGTGTCATATGGAAGTTCTCTTTTCTTCTCAATAATAGGTATTTTTGAGCATATTTTCTGACCTACTTTCAATGCATTAGTAGGACAATTTTCAACACACTCTCCGCAGCCAACACATTTGTCTTTATCAACTTGTGAAACATAGTTTGAACGTATCATATCAGGATTTGCCCACATATTGGCAAGTCTCATAGCAAAGCATCCACAACCACAGCAGTTACAAATGGCATGAGTTTTTCCAGGACCATCTGTATTCGGTATATTATGCATTAAACCGTTTGCTTCGGCTTTTTTAATAATTTCAAAAGCTTCTTCACGGGTAATCTCTTTACCTTTGCCTGTACGGATATAATATTCAGCAGCATGTCCCATCTGAATACACATATCTTCCTTCAAGTGGCCGCAACCTTCCCCCATGGCTTCTCTTGATGTACGGCAAGCACAATCAGAAACTGAGAAAATAGTATTTTCTCTAAGATATTTGGAAACTTCCTCATAGGATGCACTTCTAGTTTCCCCTTCAATGGATCTTTCGATTGGAATTACACGCATTGGACCTGAACCTACAGGAACAATTCCTGCTGCCACTGGGCCTCTTTTTTTACCATATGCATCAAAAGCCCTGGCAATTTGCGGGTACTTTCTAACGTTTTCCTTATTGTTAACCATCATTTCCATATGACCTGGAACCCAAATTTCATGCCAGTATTTATCAACACCATCAATTTTGTTAACAAAGGCAACACCGGCATCTGCCAATGCCCATAAAAGTTCCTCTGTTTTCTCTACAGATTTACCGCATAGAGGAGCAATCTCTTTTGCGCTCATAGGTTTACGTAATTCAAGGCAAAGACCTGCTTCTGCCATTTCATCTGTAACAACAGGATCCAATATATAATATTCCGGATGTTCCGGCCTAACTTCTGTTTTTGACCCACGTTTTGTCCTGCTAATCTTATTCGCAAGATCCAATACTCTTTCTTTTGCCATATGTATTCCCCCCAAAGTAAAATTTAATTATAACCCTATTTTTCGTTCCAATTTTTCACTTCATTACGTATCCAGTCAGCCCATTCATCAATTCCCTCGCCCTTTTTAGCAGAGATTGGGATAACCTTGATATTTGGGTTTAATTTTTTTATACGCTCTTTGACTGCCTCTAAATCAAAATCAAAATAATCTATTGCATCCATCTTATTAATTAACACAACATCTACAATAGAAAACATTAAAGGATATTTTAGAGGTTTATCATCTCCCTCTGGTACACTTAAAATCATTGCATTTTTTGATGCACCAGTGTCAAATTCTGCTGGACACACCAAATTCCCTACATTTTCTAAAATAGCAAAATCAACATCTTCTGTTCCTAGTCCCAATAGACCTTGTTTGGTCATATCTGCATCGAGATGACACATCCCACCTGTGTGCAATTGAATTACTTTTGTACCAGTCTGCGCAACAGTATGAGCATCAACATCTGAGTCAATATCAGCTTCTAAAATTCCAATTCTCATTTCATCTTTTAAAGCTTCAATTGTTCTTAAAACTGTTGTTGTTTTCCCCGAACCAGGTGATGACATCAAATTCAACAAAAATGTCTTGTCTTTTTTCAATTCTTCTCTAAGCAAATCTGCTTGTCTATCATTGTCTTCAAAAACACTTTGCTTGATTTCAAGAACCTTATATTTATCCATATTATCTCTACCCCCATTTTATGTTAAACTTTCTATTTTTTTATATTAAGAACAAAATAACATCGTTTACAAAATTATTGTAACATAAAATCAATATTAACAAAATAAGTTATTGCACAATTTTCTAAATATTTTAAAAAATAGGTGACTTCATGTCTGAAAGTCTTGATTTATGTGGAATTATTTTCAGAAACCCAAAAGTAGTGACCTAAAATTTATGTTCACATCAAATAAACATTTGAATAATACACCTAATACCACTCTACTTAACAAAAGAAACCAATAGAATAATAAGACAATCCCTCTTTATTTAATTCCCTTAAAATATTTTTCTTAAAGCAAAAGGAGAACCACTATATCTAGCGATTCTTCCTTGAAAATTTTACACCCCAGTTGTGTTTGAGAGACCTTTCTGTTGAGCTTGATATTTATTTTTGTTACTGCCCTTTTTCTGACCACCCAAGGACTTTTTAATCTTATGAATAGCGATTCTTCCTTTACGCTTAATCATATTTTTAATAATTATCGGTTTAAGCTTTTCTAGCTCTACGCCTTCAGCGTCATATTTTCTTACAAGTGAAATAGCGTCGAACTTACATCTAGTTGTACATGCACCACAACCTACACACATGTACTCATCTCTAGTTGTAGCACCGCAGCCAAGGCAACGTTCTGCTTCCTTCTTCATTTGCTCTTCTGTAAATGTAGATCTCAAATCTTTAAAGGTTTCTCTTGATTTCTTTCCATCTACAGGTAGTGCTCTTTGTCTAGGCATACGATCATAGCTTTCAAGAGTCAAGTTTCCTTTATCAAGGGCATGGTACTCTTTCCTGTCACGACCTAGAATTAAGCTTTGTCCAGGATGAACATAACGATGAATTGAAATTGCACCTTCTTTACCCAACGCAATGGCATCGATAGCAAACTTAGGACCTGTCAATGCATCTCCACCTGCAAATACATCTGACTCTCCTGTCTGCAGCGTAAAGGAATCTGCTTTGATTGTCTTGTTTGGATTTAATTCTATTTTGCTATTTTCTAATAAATTTCCCCAATCCATTCCTTGACCTACTGAAATGAGAACATTGTTTGTCTTAACAATCTTTGTTTCCTTTTCATCAAAAGTAGGATTAAACTTTCCACTTTTATCGAAAACTGAAAGACATTTTTTGAATTCTATACCTACAACACGTCCATTTTCTTGAAGAATTCTTTTAGGACCCCAAGAATTGTTAATACCGATATCTTCCCCCATTGCTTCTTCAATTTCTTCTTCAAGAGCTGGCATTTCCTTTCTATTTTCAAGACAGAACATCTCAACTTTTGAAGCTCCAACTCTTGTAGCAGTTCTTGCAACGTCAATAGCAACGTTACCACCACCGATTACAACCACGTTTCCTTCAAGTTTTATGTCATTACCTAGGTTTACATCTCGTAAGAAATCAACACCTGTAACAACGCCTTCTGCATCTTCACCTTCTAATCCAAGTTTTCTACCAGTTTGAGCTCCAATTGCAAGATAGAATGCTTCATACCCTTGGCTTCTTAAATATTTAAGGCTTACATCTTTACCAACCTCAACACCGGTTTTGAATTCAACGCCTAACTCTCTCAAAATATCAATTTCTGCATTAATTACTTCTTTTTCTAATCTATAAGATGGGATTCCAAGTGTCAACATACCACCAAGTGCTTTTTGTTTTTCAAACACAGTTACCTTATAACCGTCAATTGCTAAATAGAAAGCACAAGAGAGACCTGAAGGTCCAGCACCGATAATGGCAATCTTCTTTCCGTATTCATGTCTCAATTTTGGCATATAGCGATTATCCATATTTAAATCTTGTTCCGCAATAAATTTTTTGATTTCATCGATAGCAACGGGATCATCGATATCACCTCTTGTACAAGCGGATTCACATTTCCTTGGACAGATACGTCCACATACTGCTGGAAAGGGATTTTCGTGCTTGATAAGTTCAAGTGCTTCTTTATACCTTCCTTGAGAAGCCAACTTAATATACCCTTGAACAGATATGTGAGCTGGACACTCTGTTTTACAAGGACTTGTACCGGTTTCAACAACATTTTCTCTATTTGTACGATAATCCACATTCCATTTATCTGGACCCCACTCTGTATTAGATGGGAAATCTTCTCTCTGCTCTTCAATAATTGGAGTTTTAGTACATAATTTCTGACCTAATTTCAATGCATTAACAGGACAAACCTGAACACACTCTCCACAAGCAACACATTTATCTTTATCCACTTGTGAAATATAATTTGAACGCACCATATCATTGTTTAAAAACATACTAGCATTTCTCAAAGATAAACAGGAACAACCGCAGCAGTTACAAATAGCATGGGTTTTTCCAGGTCCATCGGTATTTGGTATACTATGCATTAAGCCATTTTCTTCAGCTTTTTTAATAATTTCAAAAGCTTCTTCACGGTTAATCTTTCGGCCTCTACCTGTACGGATATAGAATTCAGCAGCATCTCCCAGCTGAATACACATATCTTCCTTCAAATGACCGCAACCTTCTCCCATAGCTTCTCTTGATGTACGGCAAGAACAATCTGAAACTGAGAAAAGAGTATTTTCCCTTAGATATTTGGAAACTTCTTCATAGGATGCTCTTCTAGTTTCCCCTTCAATGGATTTTTCGATAGGGATTACACGCATCACTCCTGTTCCTACAGGAAAAACCCCTGCGGCTATTGGGGCTCTTTTTCTCCCGTATCCATCAAAAGCCTCGCCAATTTGCCTAAAGTTTTTAATATTTTCCTTATGTGGGTGATTAACTATCATTTCCATATGTCCCGGAACCCAAACCTCAAACCAATATTTATCAACACCATCTTTTTCACCAATAAGAGAAACACCGGCAACTGCTAAATCCCATAAAATTCTTTTTGTATCCTCTACAGATTTACCACATATTTCAGCCACTTCTTCTGCACTCTTGGGTTTACGTAATTCAAGACAAAGTGCTACTTCTACCATCTCGTCTGTAACAACATTCTCCAAAATTTTATATTCCGGATGTTCTGGCGTAATTTCTAATTTCGAACCACGCTTTGCCCTACTAATCTTATTGGCAAGTTCTAATACTTTTTCATTTACCACATCTATTACCCCCAAATTAAATTTCGCTATGGTCTTATTATTTATTCTAAATTTTAACTTCAGTACCTATCCAGTCAGCCCACTCATCAATTTCCTTGCCCCTTCTAGCAGAAATCTGGATAACCTTGATATTCAGGTTCATTTTTTTACACGTCCTTTGACTGCATCTAAATCAAAATAATCTATTGCATCCCTTTTATCTTAAATTTTGTTTTTATTTTTTTACATTTTAATAATTAAAAAACATTTCTTACAAAATATTATATCATCAATTCTATATTAACAAAATAAATTATGGAATAATTTTCTTAATATTTTGAAAACATTTAATTCACCTCTGAAAGCCATGATTTATTCGGAGCTATTGGTTTGAAACGATGCCTAATATAGACTTTGAAAATAATAGATTTTTCAGTCTTATTTTAGATGAACTTTGTTATACAAAAAAAATTAGCGGTAAATAACTGTCAAGTTCACAAGTTACTTACCGCCTACATTAAATTTTACTCTACTCCTCTAGTAATGAGGATTTTTTTTCATATTTTTCAAGCCTGTACATAAATATTGAAGATACAAAAGCTATTATCCCAAGTATAATCCATACTGATTCCATGCTCATATACTTTAACCCCTTGCCTACAACGAAAGGACCAAAGGTGTATCCTGCTCCTAAAATCATTGGAATTACTGCATTCATTCTTCCCCTGTGTGAAGCAGGTGTGTGATTTGCAATAAATGGACTAACACTTATTGACAATACAATTTCCCCTAGAGTAAATATAAATACTGATATAAAGAAAACCATCAAAGTATTTAAAAATCCTAAAATTCCAAATCCAACAGTATATAATAATCCTCCATAAACCATTTTTCTAATATTATTGGTTTTTTCACACATTTTAGTTATTACTGGTGTAAAAAACATAACTACAAGTCCATTAAAACTTGCTAAAAAACCATAATATTTTGCTCCTGAACCTATATAATTCTGCTCCACGTGCATAGGCAATGCAAAGCCCCATTGAGAATATACAAAGTTATAACCAAAAGCACATAATGCAAAATAAATTAGAAGTGGTCTTTTTAGTAACACCGATATAATTGAACCTTCTTCTCTCATTTCTAGCTTTCTGCTTTCATCAACAATTTCCTCTTTTGATAGATGTATTGTTTCCTTAACAAAGAACATTAATAGACATAATGCTATAATTGCAGTTACTGCATCCCCAATGAATACAATTGATAAATGATTTTTATACAATAACCCTCCAATAACTGGTCCAATAGCAAATCCTATATTCCATCCCATATATGACAAAGCATAAGCACCATCTCTATTTTCTGGAGTTGTTAAATCAGCAATTAAGGATTCATGTGCTGGTCCTGCCATCGCCATAAAAGCAGCTGCAATCATAAGTACATAAATCATATTCATAGATGGATTCATAAGCCCACAAATGATATAAAATAATGCTGATAGACTTTCAAATACAATTATAATTTTTTTACGGCCTATAGTGTCAGCTAATTTCCCACCTAAAATTGGAATAAACATAAATATAAGACCTGAAATACTTATATATGTTCCTGCTAATGATTTTGATAATCCTATTTTTTCTGTAAGTATAAGAGTAAGTAAGGGCATTACAAAACATCCCATGGCATTTATTATTTTTGATATGAATATTATATATATTTCCTTTGGTAACCCCCTATATGGATCTAGTAAGGATTTTAAGTTTTTCATTTTTGATTCCTCCCTTCTATGAATGTCGTTAGACAACTCAACTTATCTTTCACTAATCTCTTCAAAGTACATTTTTAAGTTTAAAAGTAAACCACACTATATTATTCTATAAAATCCCAATTTTCCCTTCTATATGTTTATTAAATATTGAGATACTTCACTTTGATACTCAACCTTGAACCCCATTATTCCTAATGTTATAATTTTTAAGATAGCAAAATTAAAATTTTTATTTCAAGGAGCATATATGAAAACAATAGAAGTAGTTGCAGCAATTATAAAAGATAAAGATAAAATATTAGCTACGCGCCGAGGATATGGTGAATTTATAGATATGTGGGAATTTCCTGGTGGCAAGGTTGAATCAGGTGAAACCCATGAAGACGCCCTTTGCCGTGAAATCAAAGAAGAATTAGAGCTATATATTAACATAAATGAATTTTTAGTTACCGTTGAATATGATTATCCTAATTTCCATCTTACAATGCACTGTTTTATAAGTACAATAGCAGGTGGTACATTACAGCTAAATGAGCATAATGATGCTAAGTGGATTACCTTAGATGAATTAGATGATCTTAATTGGTTACCAGCTGATATCTTAGTTATAGAAAGCCTTAAAAATCTTTACATAAAAAAATGATACTCTAGTTAAAGTATCATTTTTTTATTGAACTATATTAAAACTATTTAACTATAAAACTATTACCTCATGACTTGTCCTATGAAGTGCAATATTAAGCTATCTAGGAAGTAATATATTCATAAATATCTTCTCTTACTGGAGTATAAAGATTATATTTAATTTCCACTGCTTTCTTATTAGTATTTTTCATAATAATAGGATGTGGTTTCCCAACTGCTCCAATTTTCCCTAGATAATAAAACTCTTTTGAGGCTTTATCATCCTTGTTCTTTCTAACAAACAAGCTCATTTCAACTCCATCTTTCTCTGCGTTATAGGCTTGCAGAACATCATCTGAGGTCTCTGTTCTACCTGATTTAGATATAGCAACTAGTTGTGAAGATGATTCAAATCTATCTTCATAATTAGTAGAGTCACTAATACCTTGTGACTTCTCATAATTAATAAACACTGGATAGGTTTTTGTTTTTTTATCAAACTTATATCCACCAATATTTAAAGCTACTTCGCCCTTTTCCCATTCTAATAATCTACATACATCTTCATAGGTATACTTTTCATATAATTGAAAACTTGTCCCCATATAGCGGTGACTATAAAGCTTCTTGTTTCTTTCTATTCCAAAGTTTACTAGCTCTTCAACTATAGCTTTAAAGCTAGGATTTTCTAAATTCTTTTTAAATATATCTGATGTTTTATAATCGGTTTCATTCTTATCTAAGAAAACACAATTCTTATACTTATCTTTTCCACTTCCCGTTGGAAATTGATTTGTAAGTACATTAACAACTGATACTTCTGTGATATCTTTAGGAGTAATTTCATATTGTTCTTCTAAAATAAAATTTAACCTAGTCATTAAGTCATATTCATGGTTCATTGCACATTTAATCATCTCTAATTCATGGATTCGCTTTCCTGATGCAAGTTTCTTAGAGATAAATTCAACAAATTCCTCTTGAATAGGACTAAGCTTCACTGTATATTCCTTCTCATATTTTATTAAAAACTTATGATAGGAGCCTAAAGACTTATTATCAAAAATTCTCATTACATCAATAGAATCATGTAAATCAAAATCTTTTAATCTGGGTATTCTTCCTAGCTTTTGCTTTAAATTCTTATAACTCTCCTTAATAAGCTTAACATCATTAAAATTAGCATTGTCTATAGAATCAAAAATACGTTTCTTAGAAACTTCATCAAAATTAATGGTAGAACATCCCGGAATAATTCTGGTTCCTTCCATAATGTATTTTCTAATATTGTCTTTATTATAGGTATTGTCCCCAGAGAGTGCTATTGGAATTAAAAAATTCTTTTCATAATTCCCAATAAAATCAATAATAACAACGTATTCTTTATCTTCACATTTTCTAAGACCACGGCCCAATTGCTGAACAAAGATAATTGATGACTCCGTTGGCCTAAGCATTACAATTTGATTTACCTTTGGAATATCTACACCTTCATTAAAGATGTCAACAGTGAAAATATAATCTAAGGAATCCTCTACTTCATCTTGCTCTAAACGCTCAATTGCATCCTCTCTCTGGTCTTGTGTATTCTCTCCTGTAAGTGCCAATGTTTTATATCCATGTTCATTGAATTTACAAGATAGCTCCCTTGCTTCTTTTTTATCACTACAAAAGATCAATCCTTTTACTCTATCTCCAGAATAACCATAAAAATTAATTTTATTAATAATATGATTAACTCTTTCATCTGCCACTAAATATTTAAATTCTTTACTGCTGCTTAACTCATTACCCTGAACTAATATATCTGTAATTCCAAAATAATGAAATGGACATAGCAGATCTTCTTCTAAAGCCTGTTGCAAGCGAATTTCATATGCTACATTATGGTCAAACATTTTAAAGATATCAAATTCATCTGTTCTCTCAGGTGTAGCTGTCATTCCTAGTAAAAACTTTGGCTGAAAATAATCAACTATTTTCTGATAGCTACTTGCCCCTGCTTTATGAACTTCATCTATGATAATATAATCAAACTCTTTTTTATCAAAACTATGTAATATATTGTCCTTAACCATCATCTGCATAGTAGAAAACACAAACTCCTTATCCATATCCCTTGAATGACCAGAGATAATTCCCATAGTTCTAGTATCACCAAAAACATTCTTATAGCTTTCTAAAGCTTGTTTTGCAATTTGCTCCCTATGTACAATAAATAAAGCTCTATTTGGATTATAATTTCTTAAATCAAAGGCAGATAAATAGGTTTTCCCCGTACCCGTTGCTGAAATCAATAATCCTTTATCCTTCCCCTTCGCTCTTAGATTATCCAAGGCTTGTATTGCAGAAACTTGCATCTTATTAGGTTTTAATTTATATTGTGTAATTCTTGGAATTCTACTTCGTCTAGCAATTTCTCTTTGCTGCTTATATAACTTCTCATAAGTCTCAATCCACTTAAGGTTTAAACTATCAGCATCCTTCCACATGGTGTTGAACTCATCAAGGACACTCATTGTTAGTGAGCCTTCGTCCAAGGAAGATACTTTTACATTCCACTCTTTATTCTTAGTTAAAGCGGTTTGCGTTAGATTAGAACTACCCACAATAAGCTTATAATGATCATCATGGCGAAAAATATATCCCTTTGTATGAAAGTTTTCTTTAGAATATACCTTCACCTCAATATTAGAAAACTCCAAAAGCTTTTTAAGTGCCTTTGGTTCACTAAAATTCAGGTAATCGGTAGTTAATATCTTACCTTTAATACCTCTCGCCTCTAAGGATTTTAGATTCTCCAAAAGTGGAGTTATACCACTGGTAGTAATAAAGGCCACAGACATGATAAATTCATTACATTTAGATAACTCCTTTACAATATCACTTAAAACTTTATTCCCTTTATTATGATCATTTATAAGTAGTTGCGGACGTAAAGCTAGGTTAGAATCTATTCTATGATTTACTAACCCTGTTTTAGAAGCTCCTAAAATATCATCCGCTACCTTATCATCTATATTAGAACCAATTTCAATTAATTTGGGTTGTATTGTTAGATTAACAACTTGTTCCTCTAAGCCTTGTCTCAAAATTGATTACCCCCTGACATGTTGTTTTGTATAACTTATTTTACCATTGTGGTTGGGGATATACAAATTTAGGGTGAAAATGCCGTAAACAATGTTGGCTTGTTTACGGCATTAGAATATCTGACGGATGCGACAAGGTACTAAATTTTTTCCAATACCCTTATATTAAATTTCAACCCACGCACCCCTGAAGGATGCGACGATATAAGAGATCCAAGGTGGACAAGTGTATTTTGATTTCAATCCACGCACCCCTGAAGGATGCGACAATACTGTGCTGACGAATATAACTGTACTTTGTGTATTTCAATCCACGCACCCCTGAAGGATGCGACTAGATGCACAAGATAATCATTTGATTTGTTTTACAATTTCAATCCACGCACCCCTGAAGGATGCGACATGATAACACTATGTCATACCATGAAGATTTGATAATTTCAATCCACGCACCCCTGAAGGATGCGACAATAGCTTTTTTCATATCATCATAACTCATTACAATTTCAATCCACGCACCCCTGAAGGATGCGACAATATGAGGATTGGAAATTATTAGATAAAGCTATGATTTCAATCCACGCACCCCTGAAGGATGCGACTCGAAACAACTTGATACAGCATTATCAAAAATTGATTTCAATCCACGCACCCCTGAAGGATGCGACTAGCTATCATTTCATTTATAATATCCAATACTCCTATTTCAATCCACGCACCCCTGAAGGATGCGACTAACTGAAACTGAGGATTCAGATATAACATCTGAGATTTCAATCCACGCACCCCTGAAGGATGCGACATTTAAAATATTTATATAAAACAAGGATTTTAAAAATTTCAATCCACGCACCCCTGAAGGATGCGACAAGCAAAACTTCCTACTCATGTGCTAATTACAAGAATTTCAATCCACGCACCCCTGAAGGATGCGACAAAGATGACTTGGGTGACTACATAGGATTTACTATATTTCAATCCACGCACCCCTGAAGGATGCGACAGTGAAAAGTAATTTGCATATGATGCAGATGGATAATTTCAATCCACGCACCCCTGAAGGATGCGACTATTGGAAGATAATTCAATTACACAAAATTATATTTGATTTCAATCCACGCACCCCTGAAGGATGCGACAATAGAGCTTGGATATACCTTAATATCCTTAGCAATTTCAATCCACGCACCCCTGAAGGATGCGACATGGTGAAACTAACGGTGTACAATATCACTTCATAATTTCAATCCACGCACCCCTGAAGGATGCGACCTAATTGTTATATTATTAATAACCTTATTTTAGAATTTCAATCCACGCACCCCTGAAGGATGCGACCATATACCACTTCAAATACATCGTTTCTTTTTTTACCATTTCAATCCACGCACCCCTGAAGGATGCGACAACAGGTATTGCACGTTCAACTTTATCTTTTTATATTTCAATCCACGCACCCCTGAAGGATGCGACTTTTAGAATTTTTACACAATACAATTCTATCGGTATTTCAATCCACGCACCCCTGAAGGATGCGACGGTTTGATGATTAACTTTCTTTCTTTTTCATTATATATTTCAATCCACGCACCCCTGAAGGATGCGACGATTAGTTATTTTACCTCTATCGTAATCATTTAGAATTTCAATCCACGCACCCCTGAAGGATGCGACATATCTTATCTACATTTCCATTCCTATCCTTTATTATTTCAATCCACGCACCCCTGAAGGATGCGACAAAACTAAAATAACAATAGATGTTACAATTCAGAATTTCAATCCACGCACCCCTGAAGGATGCGACCCGAATCCATTCTGAATGTTACAATGAGGACTTTAAAATTTCAATCCACGCACCCCTGAAGGATGCGACGTTGATGATTTGAAACTATTATTAAAAGATGTAATAATTTCAATCCACGCACCCCTGAAGGATGCGACGAACACAATTATTTGGGACCATTTGGGAAGATCAAGATTTCAATCCACGCACCCCTGAAGGATGCGACTGCGGCTGCAGGAGCTGGAATATCAGAAGTTATTGAATTTCAATCCACGCACCCCTGAAGGATGCGACATAATCCATTTAGTTGGTCGCATATCACAGTTAAATTTCAATCCACGCACCCCTGAAGGATGCGACATTTGAGGAGGTTAGTTAAAATGAATATATATCAATTTCAATCCACGCACCCCTGAAGGATGCGACTTTCCATCTAAAATAGATTCTACTACTCTTTCTAAATTTCAATCCACGCACCCCTGAAGGATGCGACCAAAATCTTCAAAAGCTATTGAAATTTCATTTTGATTTCAATCCACGCACCCCTGAAGGATGCGACCAATGGATTATCGAAAGATAGTTTTCTAATGGCAATTTCAATCCACGCACCCCTGAAGGATGCGACTTCCTTTCGTCGGTTCCTTGAATCAACATATAACTAATTTCAATCCACGCACCCCTGAAGGATGCGACCGCACTTTTAAGTAAATTTATCATGTATTTTCATAATTATTCTAACAATATAGCTAAAACAATATACTTCTACACTTTATAATCATATATTATTACACTTTCATCCAATATAATATATGATTTTCAAATTAAACTTCTGCGAATACACTATAATTTTCTGTGTGCTTATTATTCGCAGATTATAGATTAAATAATCATGGTATCATCCAATGGATGATATGTATTATTTTTCCCAATAGTTTCCACTCGATTTTCCCAATTCCTGCCTAGCAAATAAAACCTTAAGCTATCTTTGTCCAAATCGATTATATTTGAAAGTGATTTTTTTAATGATACAAATTGAGCTGGTTCTAACAGACATTCGAATACGGAATTTTGAACTCTCTGACCATGATTTACGCATACCTTAGCTACTTTTCTTAATCTTGTACTTCCACCTTCACTTTCAGTATTAACATCGTAGGTTACCAAAACCATCATTTTATACTCACCCCTAACTCATAAAAAATGGTGGATAACTTTCAATATCACCTCTAATATACCTAGCTAACAACATTGCTTGAACATAGGGTAATAATCCAATTTCTATCTTTTCATTTATAAATGGATGAGTTATAACTTCCTGCTTTCTTTTCTGCCAGGCTGTTAAAAATATAGACTTGGTGTCTTTGTCCATAATAATTCCTCCACTTTCTTTTTTCACAAATCCACTGCCTGTAATTTGCTTCTTATTGATAAGTGAAACAACGAATCTCTCTGCCATATATGGTCTTAACTCCTCCATAAGATCTAATGCTAAACTTATTCTTCCTGGTCTATCTGTATGCATAAATCCTACATATGGATCTAATCCTACTGTTTCTAATGCACTCTGAATATCATTTGCTAACATCGTATATGCAAAAGAAAGCATTGCATTCAAGTTGTCCATCGGAGGTCTCTTACTTCTCTCTATAAAATGAAAATCTTCCTTTTGAGATAAAATAAGATTATTAAATGCTGAAAAATAATTTCTTGCCGCTTCTCCCTCTATACCTCTTAACTCTTCATCACAAGTACAACTTTTAGCATTTACTATAGATAGACTAAGCCTTTCTATAGTATTTCTAACCTTATTCCCATCAATTTTATCTTCATGATCCCTTAAGGATCTATTAAGTACGGTTCTACAATTAACTAATTTCCCCAATATACAATTACGAGATATTTTTAAAGATATCTCTTTATCATCAGCATATCTATACTGTGTTCTTCTAAGTAATACATTCCCCTTTACTTCACCAGTAACTTTAGCCATGAATCTTCCAAATTCATTCACAAATGAAATACTAACATTATTATCAACACATAATTTCATAAGCTTCGGACTAATTCCAACATAATTAAAGCAAACTATCCCCTCAAGTATATGAATAGGTCTTCTCATTACTTCTTTATTTTCAACCTTAATAACTATATTTTCTCCATCTCTAGAAATATACGCTTCAGGGTTAGTTATATAAAGGGTATTTAATAATTTTCTCAAATATCATCACTTCCTATGTTTGAGTATTTTTCTATATAGTTTAAAACATTAACTTTCTTATTTGTTATTCTTGGTATACAAATATCTATCAATGAACAGTTCTTGCAATGTTTTCTGCCCTCAGCCCTTGGAGTAATTTTTCTTTTATACGTTTCATGCATCTCTTTTGACAGGTTAATTACTTCTGCTCTTAATTCGTCTGTTATTTTAACCTTAACTCGCCTCTTAGTTTCATTATAAAAAAAATCTGCTGAGGAAATGCTACACTTAAGCATTTCCTCTATACACATTACTTCTAAAACTAATTGAACAATATCTCTCTTATCTTCTTTGGGTTTACCCCTTTTATATTCAACTATGTTAGGAATCCATAAACCATCTTTATCTTTTAGCTTTATGCCACTTTTTGATTTGGTAAACTCAATAATATCAGCCACCCCATAGAATCCAAGTTCATAAGAAACTAATGGTATTGCTCTACTTATGAATGTATTTTTCCTACTTTCAGTAAAAAATGGATCATCAGCATTTTCATGAATTATTTTACCTTCCATGGTGGCTCTATTTTCTGCCCACTGCTGTTCTATATGAATTAATGCCCATTGTCTTTTACAAAAATAATAGTGTTGAATTCCTGATAATGATAAAAGTTCTTCTTCATTATACATATTATAGCTTCTCTATTATTTTAACCCCATCTATTGGGCTATTATCTATAGTTATTTCATAATCTTTTATGCTTCTAGCTGGACTATTAACACATTTCACATCAACTTTATCAAATAAAACATGTGAAGGTGCATTTCCAAGAGAAGTGTTGTGTTCAAAAACAATTAGTTTTCTAGTTGCCATTTTTCCTCTTGCTGCAGAATGGTCATGCTCAAACATATTAATTAATGCATCCCAAAGTAAATTTAAATCATCCTCAGTAAATCCTGTAACCCTCTTTGCAAGTTCTGCTGATACATATCCTTCTGCTCTATAAAGGCCATATGGTACAATATGCTTTCTTCCCATTTCAGTGGTTTTATCTTCACCCTCTTTAGTTACCGCCATTCTAGTTATAGTTACTTCCTGTTGAAAAATGGGGTCTATACTTCTAGCAAAATTAATTTGTATTGGTCCACGTACAGTTCCACAATTTACTGCTGTTGACATTACTGCACCAAAAGCTCTAATATCGTAAAAATTATCACACATAAATTTAGTGAGACTCTTCTGTGTTTCTTTGTCCTTTGCAACGGCTTTCTTTTCCTCATCTGTACTATTTTTTATCTGTAAGCTATCATAAGCCTTTTGATGTTGCAAATTCAAAACAGCTCCATCCTTAACATATATTTCGTAGCCTGATGTTCCTTCCTTTGCTAAATCTACATAGTTTCTTATTTTACGTTTAATACATACGTCTGTAACTATTCCCCTCCCTGTTTCCGGGTCAATCCTTGGCATATTCCCTGCATCAGGGTCACCATTTGGATTACCATTCTCTACATCAAATAGTAAAATGAATTCATACCTCTTATCAATTATATTACTCATATTATTTCCCTCCTTGTGGTTTATAAAAATCTTGATTTTGATGATAATATCCTAAAATAAATTCCCCTTGTTCTTCTAAAGATAGGTGTTTAGGAAAACTATCAATCTTATCTATTATTTTATTTTTTCTAATTTCTAGGTTCGTTCCATACTCCGCTTTTTTAGTATGATGAAATGATAATTTTATTAGTATTGGAAACACTGATGCTGGAGTAGCCGATGCACTTGTAAAGTAGCTGTCTTTAATCGTTGTATTTAGATTAGGTATAGCTTCCTTCTGTGCTTTTTCTAGAACTGCAAATAACCTTCCTAATTGATATGGAATACTTTTACTCTCTTCGTTTAAACTCACTGTCATTTCCTCCTTCTCTTTGTATAATCTATATCTTCTATTTAGACATGCCTTAATTATAGCTGCTCGTTTATAGTTAATATCCTTATCTGCTCTTATCCTAGAAATCATTGCATTGTATAAAGAGCTTGGATAAATAACTCCTCTAAAAATTGAATTCATTAAGCTTTTACTAAGTACTGGCGATACCTTTTTATCCTTAGAAGTCTTTGGTATTGTTTCACTTAAAATCATCCATATAGGAATTGATTTATCATTTCCTATAATATTTAAATCCTTATAGTGCTGAGCTATTTTCGTAGTGAAATAATCAAAGGTATTTACTTCATAAAAGGCTATGGATAATCTACTCTCATTAGATGCTAGTCCTAATATATGAACCTTGGTATCTATATCTATACCATACTTCTCTTGATTTAGCTTTAATCCCATAGAGTACTTCATGAGTATATCTTTAGTTAACTCCCTAGTTTCCTTATCTGTTGTTATACTTTCATTTTCTTCTTGTTCATAAGTTGGATTTATTAATTCTAATAATAAATCTTCATATATTCCTTTCTTTTCAGCCCAAAATACAACCGTATTATCCCCTATAATTATCCTATTTTTTTCACTTCTTATTAAATAGTTTAGTACTGTTGTATATTTAAACATAGCACTCTTACTAATTGGTGCATTGTAACTGTCTTTCTTCCCATAGGACTTAAAACAATCATCTTTAAAAGATACTATTTTAGCTCCTGCTGTATGTGCATTTTTAACTCCTTTTATAGCTGTATGAATTCTTGCTACAGGTTCAACTTTTCCAGTTATTAGGCACTGCATTATCTCATCATCTTTACTTACTAATCCACGTTTCCAGTTTTCTAAATTTTCGTTCTTCTCGTGGTAATATCCTGTTTCACCTTCTAGCTTAAAAACTATATTACAGCTAGGTGTTAAATCTTTGATATACTGATTAATAATATTGTTACTTTCATACTCCTCTGGAATCCACGAATTTATAAACTTACAAATAGGACTTTCTTTATCTAGACATCTATTATGCATTTCTTTAAAACTATTAAAACAAGGATTACCGTCCTTATCTCCTATTCCTAAAACATACTTTGCATTATCACAAAGGAAATATGATGGTGCATTTTTTCCACTACGCCCTAGTTGTTCAGGAACTACCATTAAACTTGAAACAACCTTTTTTCCACTTTGCTCCCTTAAATCTATAATCCCACTTAACTTACCTTCCTTTGATATAACTAATGCAAAAGATATCTTCTGCATAGATGTGTTTTCTTTTGGTAAATCCTTAACCCCTTCGCTATCTAGAATATTGTAATAATCATATAAGTCTTGAAGTATCATCGCTTATCACCTTCTAACAAATCTGGAATCTCCAAAACTCCATCCTTCATTATTGGTCTATAGAACATAGGGCTCTCTTGATTATTAAAATCTATATCCCATAGCATAAATCCTAAATCTCTCTCACTATTTTTATAGAAACTTTCTACCTCTTCTTCTGTTGAAAGTTCAAATCTTACCGGAAACTCTCTGCATCCAAAATATGGTCTGTGAAAGCATTGACCTTTTTTACATCTTCTTAATGCTATATTATAATGTTTTTCTACTGTATCCGTTTCTCCCACATTCTCAGTCAATTCAAAATGTGCATCAATAATATAACAAACATCCTTTAATACTAATGATGATCTCTGAACTATATCATTTGTACTCTGTGAAAGTTCTACTTTTGTACTTCCTTTGTATGCACTCTTCACTGAACTAATAGATATTTTCCCAAGTAATTCATTTCTTCTTATATTTTCAAATTTTATTGGATTTATTACCGTAATTTTATCTACTACCCATCTGATTGCAGGCTTCCAGTATATCGCCTCTAAAATCCCCCTAGCTGCTGATGGAGTTATTACATCATAACTTACTCTTTCAACCTTCATTTCTGGTCTACTGAAACAAGCATAATCTCCCCACACCTTAAGTCTAATACCATATCCCATATAACTCCTCCTTAACAAATTAGTACTTCTTGTCTGCCTAATACTAATCCTGTATTTTCATCATAAAAACCTTCTTTAGTTGATAATACATAGAATATATCATGTATTATAATAACACCTCCTTCCTCTTGTAATTTTTTCAATTGGTTACTGTGAATACTAATAGTATACTTTTGTAACTTTCTCATGAATGAATTTGGAAATTCTGAGTATCTAAGACCTTCAATTAACTTACAAGCTTCATCATTATATGGAATTATTAATGTTTCCCCTTCTTCTATGAGCTTATACTCCCTTGCCGTAGTTGCGAATGCAAACTCAAGATTTGATGCTTTCTCTTCAAAGTTATCCATTATATTTTTACTATCTAGTTTATCTCGTTCCATATCATATAAGAGGTCAAAATACTTTGATATTGCATCTAAGGATAAGGGATCTTCATATCTTTCAAGTACTTGTCTACCAAAATCCGCTGTTCTGCTTTGATACATCACAGGTTTTCCATACGTTTCTGTAGATTTAAATACATATACTTTCCCAATGTCTAGTTCACCTTCTCTGTTACATCTTCCTGCAGATTGGGCTATAGAATCGATTCCTGTTAATGACCTATATACAACTGGAAAGCTTATGTCTACACCACATTCTATTAACTGTGTAGAAATCACCTTGCATTTTTCACCTAATTTCAGTCTATCTTTTATTCTACTTAAAATAATATTTCTGTGTTCTGGACACATTTTTGCACTCAAGTGAAATAAACTATCCTTTTCTGATTTATCTAACCTATCGTAAATATTTTGCGCATGATTTCTCGTATTTACTATGATTAACACTTTATCTAATTCTTCAATCATAGTTGCTAACCCTTCATCACTTAATTCATTAATATATTCAACTTTAGTACGTTTTAATGCATTATATAACTCATCTGGATTTTTAATTATTTCAACCCCTGTACCCTCTAAAATTGCGCTTGGAAACTTAGGTTTAGTAGCAGTTGTCAATACAACACTCGTATTATAATTGTTTACTAATTCCTTAAGTGCAGCTATAGTTGGTGTAAGAAATTTAGTCGGCATCATCTGTGCTTCATCAATTATAACAACACTATTAGTAATATTATGAAGCTTTCTGCACATTGAACTTCTATTAGCAAACAATGATTCAAAGAACTGAACATTAGTTGTAACTATTATAGGTACATCCCAATTCTCTGAAGCATACTTAAGTTTTTCTATATCTTTCATATTTTCAGTATCTGTTACTTCACTAAAATCAAAATTACTATGGTGTTCTAAAACCGAATCTTGTCCCCAAATACCTTTATACACATTTGCATTTTGCTCAATGATACTTGTATATGGTATTACACATATAATTCGCTCTAGATAATTAAATTTTAAATGATTTAAAGCAAATGCCATAGAAGATAAAGTTTTTCCTCCACCTGTTGGTACTGTAAGTGTAAATAAGTTCGTTCTTTGGAAAGCAGCATCAATACAATTATCATATATTTGCTTTCTGTAGATATTTATCGAACTTTTCTTAGATTCCACATTCTTTTTCTTCATATAATCATTAAAATATGTTTCTAACTCCCCAAATTTTTTATAATTGCCTCTTTGTATTTTACGTTCACAATCATTAAACTCTTCAGTATCTAAAAAATCTGCATCAACTAAAGATGAATATATCATTCTAATATAAAAACCTATAGTAAACCCTCTGTTCCTACTTGTATTTTGGGGAATTTCATTTATTAATATATTGCTACTTATCTTTGCTTTTTCTGTAATGTCATCAGCATAATATTTAGGTATATCTTTATTCAATCTCTGTAATAATCCACTTTCCATTGTCCCAAAGTCGGGTAACCCTGAATGATGTCCACAAATTATATATCCTAATATTCTCTCATACAATCTCCCAAAGATTTTGGAAGCTTCTTTTGCTCCTGCAGTGGCATGATCAATTTTAGGTCCATTTTGAAGTAATCTACATTGAAATTCCGAACTACATTTACCTACATCATGTAACTGTCCGCATACTCTCCCCGTCTCTTTGGCTCCAAACTTATTTGAAAATTCACCTGTAATCCTTGCAACATTTTCCACATGTTCTTGTACTGTTTGTTTATCCCCTTTTTCATTTACATGTGCATAATACATTTTTTCACCACACTCTCCCCACTAATATATTAGACATTCTTTCCAATTACCCTTCATAGATAATTATTAACTTTACTTTAACGTTCCTTCAGTATCACAGGAGAGATATCAAATTCTGAAACCAGGCTTGCAAAATAAGCACTTTGGAGACCCAGTTAATTTCCAAGCACAAGGCTTCTCCCAGAGCAAATGCTTCCCATTTGCACTCACTAGAATTCACGACTCTCCTGAGCAAGTGCTTGCCCTGGCAATCACTCCTTCCCCTAGGGACAATGTCATCAACTTAGTGAGAATCATAGCTTTAATATACGCGTTTAGCTAAAGTCATGATTCCATTTTGTTAAAAAAATGGTTGTTTAAAATTAAACTTTTGCTAAAAACTTCGTAACTTCCCCAACCCAATAAAAATATAATAACAACTTCAAACATACCTCCTTCAGCAACACCCGTGAGGTCCATTTATTTTTCAGCAATTACTTACCATAAAATAAAAACTCCCCATTGATTTTTATTTTCAACAAGGATTTATACAACTTTCTTCTCTAAATATCAAGTTCTATTATCATAATAGAACGGTATGAAATTTTCTTTAATCTTGGTTCATGAATATAATAGCAGTCCTTTATTAGATGTATATACTTTCCTTGAGCAAAAGCATGGTCTATTCTAAACTCAGTGTTCGTGTTGCTAAACCAAGTATATTTTCTTTCACCATTTCCATCTCACATATCCTCCCTTAAAACCATATTACGTAATTTTTCCTCTAACTCTGCTTTATCTCCCCCACTAGATATGACAACATTTCCACGTTTAAGTCCATCACACCCTACTTCTTTCCCTTGATTTAGATAGGTTTCAAACTTACTACCAAAAAGTGTTGTTGGTGCTAAATATTCCTGAAACTTAGTGCCAGTCCACCTTATCCTCATGTTGTCTATAACAGTTTTAAAATCATCCACTGTAAACCCCTCTTGAAACCTTGCTTTAATTAGCCTAAGTGTTACCTTAGTGTCACCTCTGAATTTCTTTCCTGTTTGCAAATTCAAATACTCTATTATCTCAAAAGCCGTTTTCTTTAGAAAAACAAGGTTATTAATATTTTTAGTAGAGGGATCTTTAATAGAGGGATTATTTGTTATGGGTTTGCACTGATAACCCTTTAGATTTTCATCCATACCCTGAAGGTTTTTATCCATACTATAAGAGTTTTTATCTGCACACTGAAGATTTTCATCTACACTATAGGAGTTTTCATCTACACTCTTTAGATTATTCTCTTCCTCTAAATTATCGCAATCAACAGATTCTTTTAATCTACCACTGTTTTCATCCTCTATATTTACACCACTAGTTATCAGCTCTGTATATTTTTCACCTATGCCAAAATAGGAATACGTCCCACCTTCTCTGATAACTTGATGGGTAAGAACTCCTGCATCTCTTAATTTGAAAAATCTAGATTGAACAGTGCATTTTTTCATTTTAAGTATAGGTAACTCCTTCAAAATTCCATCATATCGAATCCAATAGTACGCTTGTCCGTCTACAATCTGAACCTTCATCCCCTTAGCTTCTTTGAAGTCAATAAAATATCTAAGTATAGTGGCATCCAAAGTATCAAGACCTAACTGAATTAGCTTTTCTTGTCTAAAACCCATAATTGTATATTTCATAATTTTCTCTCCTTCTATTTAAAATTAAATATGTTTTAGATGATTGTTGAAATTGGACTTCAATATTATCTGAGCGTAACACCATTTGCAGGGTTCTTTAATTTACTTAGGATATGGGAAGGACTAAATCGTTAAAAAATACAACGTGTTTGAGCGAATGCGAGTTGTTGTATTTTAGATTTTGGCATTACCAGAGCCTTTAGTAAATAAAGGTTCCGAAACGGTTTAGCGAAGATAATATGAAGTCCTTATCAACGCTGATTTAAAACATACATTTAAAATTTAATATTTTAGCCCTTCAAAATCATCCCAATAATATATATGTAATTATGAAATTTTTTTATAGGTATTTTCTAATTAATTTTAAAATTTTTAATTTTATCTTAGAATAAAAATAAGGCTACACTTTAAATCCTAGTTCACCTTCTTATGAACATAAATTTAAAACATAACCTAATAAATCTTTTTCAAATTTTTAATTAAAATTTCCGCTAAAATTCACATTTTCTCTAAGCGGCTCAAACCCAGTAACGCCTAAGCTTTGAACCCTCTAAGAACATAAAAACATAAAAACATAAAAACATTGAAATGCAGTAATTTTTATTAATATTTTTACTGTAAGTGCTTACGCTCTAGTAACTTATTATGAAATAAAAAAATCCCCATTGAATTTTTACTTTCAATGAGGATTTATACCAAAGTTTATTTTATTATAATTTTATATATTAGTCTTTTTAGTTTTATATATCTAATTCTTTTACAGTATTTCTAAATTAATTACTTTACACTATTTAGAATCTAAAAATATTTCTTTAAATCCTCTATAGATTCCATATCAAAAATTTCCGTACCTATAACCTCAATGGCTTCACTGGACAATTCTTCAATCTTTTCCCTATATTCCTTTGGTAAAACTTTAAACTTTTTAATTAGCTGTTTTATAAGTAAGTCTGATTTTCCTTTGCCAGCTCCTTTTCTTAGTGTCCATTTTAAGGGTTACCCTTTTCTTAACATGTCCACATTATAGGGTACATTTTACATTTCAAGGCCATCCCAACCTACGTCTTTCCCCTTTGCAAATTCAAATACTCTATTATTCCAAATCCAATAGTGTAGTTGTCCATCTACAATCTTAACCTTCATCATATTTGCTCATATTGTTCTAACCCACAACTTTTCATAATATACATAATGGATAATGACTAATATACAATCAAGCCAATTGTTCTATACTCATCAATTAAATTAATGGAGGTTAGAATATGTTATTACAAGCAAGTCTAATTAAAATCTTACTTGAAGTCTTAGGTGGAGTTTTAGGGTTATGGTTTTTGCTATGGCTTTTGGGCTTCAGAATTATTCCAAATAACAAAATTGCCATAGTGGAAAAATGGTGGTCAACAAAAGGTTCTTTAAAGGAACAAATTATTGCATTAAATGGAGAAGCTGGATATCAACCTAATGTTTTAAGAGGAGGTATTCACTTCAAAACTCCACTAATGTATAAAACTCATATTGTTCCACTTGTAACAGTTCCTCAAGGTAAAATTGCTTATGTCTTTGCTAAGGATGGTAAATCATTAGAACCAGCTCAAACACTTGGTAAAATAATACCTGAAGGACATAACTTTCAAGATGTTAAAGGATTTTTAAATAGTGGTGGACAAAAAGGACCACAAAGAGGAATCATAAGAGAAGGTACTTACGCTTTTAACCTAGCTATATTTGTAATAATTACAGAAAATAGAATTTATAGTCTAAAGTCTAGGGATAAAGAAGAACAAGAACCTCTAAACAGAATGGCAAAGCTTATTACTGAGAGAAATGGATTCGTTCCAGTTATTATTGAAGGTTCTGCTGATCAAGTAGGTATTGTAACTACTCACGATGGCCCTTCATTGCCTTCTGATAATATTATTTGCCCAACTGTTGGTGATGACCCATCTGATCCAAACTATCATAACAACTTTCAAGATATAGATGCGTTCTTAATAGCTGGTGGATTTAGAGGCAGACAGTATCAAGTACTTTCTGATGGTAGTTACCATATCAATAGGTTATTTGCATCAATTGAACTAATTCCAAAAACAATAATTCCAATTGGATATTTAGGCGTTGTTGTAAGCTACACTGGAGCTAAGGGCGAAGATTCTTCTGGTAGTGATTATAAACATGGTGAACTTGTTAAAAAAGGTTGTCGTGGAGTATGGAGTGAAGGCTTAATGCCTGGCAAATACGCTTTCAATACTTATAGTGGTTCTATTATAAAGGTTCCAACAACTAACGTAATATTAAAGTGGATTTCTAATCAAACTGGTAACCATCGTTTAGATGACAACCTTTCAGAAGTTGCAATTATAACTAAGGATGCCTTTGAACCATTGTTACCACTTTCTGTAGTATTCCATATAGACTATAAAAAAGCACCGCTAGTAATTCAACGCTTTGGTGATATTAAAATGTTAGTAGAACAAACCCTTGATCCAATGATATCTGCATATTTTAAAAACATTGGTAATTCACGTACTCTACTAGACATTATCCATGATAGAACAGAAATTCAAAATACAAGTACCCAGGAAATGAAAGAGAAATTTAATCATTATAACTTAGAGTTAGAAGAAGTATTAATCGGAACTCCTAGAGGTTCAGATAGTGATAATGCTATAGAGACCATCTTAACTCAATTAAGAAGTCGTCAAGTTGCTAAAGAACAACTTGAAACTTATGATACACAACAAAAGGCTGCTGAGAAAGAAAAAGAACTTAGAGCCGCTGAAGCTATAGCTAACCAACAAACAGTATTAACTGAATCTGACATCAACATTAGAATTCAAGAAAATCAAGGTAAAGCTGAATTGCAAAAAGCTCGACAAGATGCTGAAAAGATTCAAAAACTTTCAGAAGCTGAAGCATATAAAGTAAAACAACAATCTGAAGCAGAGGCCTTCCGTGTTAAAGTTATAGCCGAAGCTGATGCTGACAAAGAAGCAAGAGTTGGTATCTCTAAAGCCATTGCTGCCAAAGAACAAGTTAATGCTTATGGTGGTCCTCAATACAAGGTTATAAGTGATGTCATGTCTTCCTTTGCCAATGCTATTAAAGAAGGAAAAATTGATATTGTTCCTAAAACAGTTGTTAATTCAGGTGGAGATGGTTCAACATCAAATGCCTTTGAATCTCTAATAATGTTACTCCTAAGTGAAAAATTAACAAATACTAATTATGAATCAAATTCTATTTCAAGTGAAGAAATAGAAAAATTAAAAAAAGAGTTATTAAATAATCTTAATTTTAATTCTCAGATTTCCCCTAGTAAAGAACCAGAAGCTATAAATAAAGATTAATTAATAGAAATGCATATAAAACCAGAGTGGAGTTTAACAAAATTCCACTCTGGTTTTTCACTATAATTATATTCTTTTTCTATCCTCTCATATTAAGAAGTTTATTTTTCAATGCCTCTTCAATATGGTTTAATTCAGCCTCAGCTTCTTTACGTTTTTGCTTTCCTTCTGTTTGTATACGAATTACTTCGTCAAGGGTTGAAATTAAGGATTCATTTGTTATACGCAAGGTTTCAATGTCAACAATTCCTCTTTCAGATTCCTTTGCAGTTTCAATTGTGGACATTTTTAAGGTTTCTGCATTCTTACGAAGAAGTTCATTTGTCATATCCGTTACTTCATGCTGAACCTTAGCCGCCTGACTAGAGTGAGCGACTCCAAGAGCCAATACCATCTGGCTTTTCCACAGTGGGATAGTGTTTACAATTGTGGATTGGATTTTTTCAGACATCAATGTATCATTATTCTGCACAAGACGAATCTGTGGTGCCATCTGAATAGAAATCATCCTTGTTAATTCTAAGTCATGGATTTTCTTCTCAAATCTATTGCAAAGGGCTGAAAAATCATTTGCCATCTGAGCATCTTCTGGAAGTCCACTAAGTCGTGCTCTTTCTAATAGAATAGGTAACTCCTTTTCCTCTAATTGTGCAAGCTTCTTCTTCCCTGCCAAAATATACATTAATAGTTCTTTAAAATATACCTTATTTAGTTCATACATCTTATCAAGCATCGCCACATCCTTTAAAAGTTGTATTTGATGACTTTCTAAGATGTTGCAAATATTATTTATATTTCCTTCTACCTTATTATATTTTGTTTTCATCATAGTAAGCTTATTAGCATTTTTCTTGAAAAACCCTAAAAATCCTGATTTCTCTTCTGTAGCATCAAAATTTTTCAGTTCTGATACTACACTTGAAAGCATATCTCCTATTTCTCCTAAATCTTTAGTTTTTACATTACCTAGAGCTGTTTCAGAAAAATCTGCAATCTTCTTCTGTGCACCTACCCCATATTGCAGAATCATATTAGAATTATTTATGTCAATCTTATCTGCAAATTCATTTACCATATTTTTCTCTTCTTCTGTTAAATAGCTATCATCTAATACTGGTACCTCTTCCTTTTTCTGCTTCTCAATAATAGGTGCACTTCCCTCAAAAGGTTCAAAGGTCAATGAGGGTACAATATTTGAACTGTCCTTTATTTCATTACTCATTATAAACTCCTCCTGTTTGTCTTACTTTTTAAAATCACTTTCTGTTAAACCTTCCTGTGATAGCATTGTTTCTAGCACAGAAATATCAGAAGAAATATCAAAAGCCATATCTTGGAATAACTTATCTAGTAGATTTTCAAAGGCAACATTTATGGTATCTAATATATCCTGTATTTCTTGTTTCGCTGTGATAATATTCTCACCTTGAATAGGCTGGGCATCTAGTTCTTTATATCCATTTACTAGTTTTAATGTAATTGGAAGATAATACTTCATAAACTTATTAATCTCTGGAAGTTTTTTAGGATGCTTCTCTACGTAATTAAATATTTTACTTGTAATTTCTTCTAATACATATAATTTCCTTGAAATCTCTTCCCCTGGTATTGCATCATTAGCTACTTTAATTTGCATAATATAGTTCTTACCTTCATTAATTACACTTCTTAATTCCTTCATTGCCGGATCTTTTATATTTTCTGCTGCTTTTTCTTCTTCTTGTCGTTTTATTTCCTCTTGTTTACGTAACTCTAATCCTTGCTTTGTCATTAAGTATTGTTCATAGACTTCATAATTTAACATAAGGCAAGTTTCTTGATCATCTATATGAGCCTCTGGAAACATTCCTAGGTTAATCATCTTCTTTAAATCCTTAACAACAAATTTCACTGGCTTTTTGATATAAGTGGATAGCTCACTAATGAAGCAATAACTTCTACCACGAAGTCCTTTAACGTATTGTCTAAATCGTTTTACACGCCTTCTTAACTTTGTTCCTCTTAAAATCATAAAAATACTACTTCCTAAAACCAAAAGGAAAATTCCAACACTAATACTATTAACTATTGAATATTTTCCTAAAATAAAATCAATAATTCCATAAACCAGTAGTAACGCTCCAGAAACTACTATTCCTAAAGATCCAAATACCATAAGCAGCACTCCTGAAACACGTCCATGTGGTTTTTTACAAACTTGTATATTACTCTGATTGCTATTTTTATTTATTGGGTCATGAGTTTCTCTCCATGGATTATCTTCCATCCCTCTTTTTTGTTTGTAGGGATCGGTATTAGTCTTTAAATTTCTCCACACTCCACCTAAAGTACTTTCTGCCATATCACCAAGTTCATTTTTTAATCTAGTAAAATCCCTAGAATTTAATGCATCTTCTACAGTATACTTAATTTGATCTCCTAAATCTAAAAAATCCTTCTTATTCATATCTTATCCTCCCAATTATACCTTTGCAGTTATTCCTAATCCAATCTATATATTTAACTTAATTTGCTTTATATAATAATATATTAAAATAATTATATCCTACTACTATACAAATAACAATTTGAACCATATATTTATTAATCTTTTTTAAGTATTATATTTATTACGGTTTCACTTCATTGTACAATCTAAAAATCAAAAATAAGTCATATTAAATTAATTCTTAAAATGACTTGTTTTTATTATAGTTTTTATTAATTTTTTTTATAATTGATCTTCAACCTTCGTAACTTTACGAGGTCTTCCTTTTATATTCTTAGTCTGTAATTCCTTAAGAACCATCTCACCTTTGTTATTTAATACTTCTACAAAGGTAGATACATCAAGTACACTTATAACTCCAATATCATCAGCAGTCATTCCATCTATACTACAAAGAGTCCCTACTATATCAACAGCTCTCATCTTAGTCTTTTTACCAGCATTAATATGAATCTTCAATATGTCTTCACTAAGACATGCACCCTTATCTTCCTTAACCTTAGCTTTCTCTGCTAATTTCTTTTCAAAATCAGCCTTTAACTCTGTGACAATCTTCTTGCTAGGAACTTTCTTGAAAGTAAGCTCCTTACCTGTATATGAGTTAATCTCAAATATACGTCTTTCATCAGATCCCATTACAAAGGTAATTGCTCTGCCTTCTTTGCCTGCACGTCCTGTTCTTCCTATTCTATGAACATAGTTTTCTCTTAAAATAGGTACATCGTAGTTTATTACATGAGTTATACTATCTATATCTATCCCTCTAGCTGCCACATCTGTAGCTATTAAATACCTAAAGTATCCTTTTTTAAAGTTAGACATCACCCTTATTCTATCATCCTGCTCCATACCTCCATGTATTTTATCACATGGGTATTTAAGCTTTGAAAGTTCACGATAAAGTGTTTCTACCTTAATTTGTGTGTTGCAGAAAATCATACAGCTATCTGGATTTTCTACTGTTGTTATATCCTTTAGAAGGTTCAATTTTCCTGTTTCTTCTACGTTGTAACAATCTTGTACTATTTTATCTACTGTTAAAGTTTTTGATTCAATTTCTATCTTAACAGGTTCTTTCATGTATTTTTTAGATAAAGTCTCTATATCCTCTGGAAGTGTTGCTGAGAACAGCATTGTTACACGGTCTGTTGGCAAACTTTTTATTATTTCTTCTATCTGCTCTACGAACCCCATGCTAAGCATTTCATCTGCTTCATCTATTACAAGGTATTTTATATTATCTGTAACAAAATTGCCTTCTTTTATATGATCTATTGTTCTACCTGGAGTTCCGACAACTATGTGAGTCTTTTGCTTTAACTCTTTTTGCTGCAATCCAAAGGAGGATTTCCCATAAAGTGCTGGTACTTTTATTCTTTTAAACCTGCCTATATTAAATACATCTTCCTTAACTTGAATTGCAAGTTCTCTAGTTGGTGTAAGTATTAAAGCTTGTGGCTTATTTTCATCCCAATCAACTAATTCACATAATGGAATTGCAAAAGTAGCTGTTTTACCGCTTCCAGTTTGTGATTTAACAAGTACGTCTTTATTTTCTAATGCAACTGGTATAACTTGCTCCTGTACCTTTGTTGGATTTTTATAATTTAAAATACTAAGAGATTTTAGTATTTCATCACTTAGTTTGTAATCTTTAAAATTTGATTTCGTCATTTAACTTCCTCTTTCTTCATATGATTATATTTGTATTTATCTGATGTCTATCACCTGTAAAACCCCATCTTCATTAAAGTAGATTATAACAGCTAACATGACCTTATATAAGTTCTAATAATTGAAATTCATTGCTAGTTATTACTGCTTTAAAAAGTTTCACATAATTCTAGTATAGAAACATAACTAGAACTTATTTATTATATCACAGCACACAACAAAAACATTGCCTATATAGCAATGTTTTTGTTGTTGTTATTTTCTGTGACTTATTTCTGACATATCACTACCTCCTATAGTAATTTTATATCTTTATCACTTTTCGCAAAAAAGTAACCCCTACAAATGTATGGGGTTACTTTATGTTAATTAAAGTTTTTAATTTCTATTTAAAATTAAGTACTATCTCAGCAATATTATTTGAATGATCTCCAACTCTTTCTAAGTTTGATACTATTTCTAAGAATATAGTACCAGACTCTGGATTACATTCATATTTATTAAGACGTCCTATGTGTTCTGCTCTTAATTGTTTATTAATATCATCAATTTTATTTTCTGTTTCAATTACCTTTTTAGCTTCTTCAACATCAGAATTTTCTAAGGCAACAACAGCACTATCGATAGCATATTTTGCACTTTCATACATATATTTTAAGTCTTTTATAGCTTTTTCAGAGAACTTAATGTTACCTTCTATTTTACTTAGAGCAAGTTCTCCAAGATTTTCAGCATGATCTCCTACTCTCTCAATGTCATTAACTACATGGAAAAGAGAAGTAATTATTTCAGATTGTTCTTCAGACAATGATGTATTTGATAGAGCAACCATATAAGATGTTATTTCTCTTTCAAGATAATTAACAAGTTCTTCATGCTCATTTACACAAGCAAGTAATTTTTCATCATTATTTATGAAAGCATTTACTGCATTTGTTAAGTTTTGTGATGCAACATTACCCATTCTCACTACTTCTTTAACAACTTGTCCAACTGCAATAGAAGGTGTTTCTAATAATCTTCTATCAAGATGCTGAAGTACTAATGCAGATGATTTTTCATCTTCTCCTGGAATTAACTTTTCAACTATTTTAACCAATACTCCAATGAATGGAACTTGAATTATTACGTTTGATATATTAAATAAGGTATGGGCATTGGCAATTTGTCTTTGTATATCTCCACCAAATTTTGGTATTATTGTTAATACCAATGGTAATGCACACATAAAAATTATAGTTCCAGTAAGATTGAATATAAAATGAATTAATGAAGCTCTCTTTGCATTTCTAGTAGTTCCAATACTTGCTAAAAGTGCAGTTACACATGTTCCTATATTATCTCCAAAAAGTATTGGAAGTGCAACTTCAAGAGGTATTCCATTATTTGCAGCAAGTGCCATTAAAATTCCTATTGTAGCACTACTACTTTGAACTGTAGCAGTCATAGCAAGTCCAACTAAAACTCCCATTACAGGATGTTTACCTAAAACTAAAATAAGATTTTTGAAACTCTCCAATTCTCTTAATGGTGTCATTGAATGTTCCATCATACTCATACCAACAAATAAAATACCAAAACCAAGAACAATTTCACCAATATCTTTAGTCTTCTTTTTCTTACTAAAAAGAACCATACAGACACCTATAGCTAAAATAAATGGTGCTATATCAGATAATTTGAAGGCTATAAGCTGAGCTGTCATTGTGGTACCAATGTTAGCTCCCATTATTACTCCAGCAGCTTGAAATAAATTCATAAGCCCTGCATTAACAAATCCAACAGTCATTACAGTTGTAGCACTACTACTTTGAATTATAGCTGTTACTCCAGCCCCTACTATAACTGCGAGAAATCTATTACTTGTTAAAACTTCTAGTATTCTCTTTAGTTTAGCACCTGCTGCCTTCTGTAATCCGTCTCCCATCATACTCATTCCATAAATGAATAAACCAAGACCACCTAATAATGAAAAAAACATCTTATAGTTCATATACTTACTCCTTCTTAAAATATTGATTATAAATCTACTAATTAAAAATACAATTATCTTTTAAATTATTACTTATGAATTTTATAGTTTCCACCTTAATTTTATGCACTGAATTTATTAACAAATTATCAGCATGTTAATATTATCATGATGATGTTAAGTTTATATTAGGCATTGTTAAGTATATGTTAAGTATTGTTAAGTATGTTTTATGTTTTATTATAATTTTTCTTCTATGGTATTGTAAAATACCCCTCAATTAAAAAACTTTTAAATTTTAATATATCCTCATCATCATCAGTAGTTTATTAGCTGTAATTTATGGTAAAATATACTTAGCAATTTCAATGTTATAGGAGATATTAATTATGCATGAATTTGAGTTTATCAAAAACAAAACTGTAGGAATTATATATGACGTTATAATCGGCTTTTTATCTATTATTGCAGTCTTTGTAGTTATATTTCAATTTAACAATAATCTAACTAATTACCAAATAAGTATGTTAAATTACTTTGATAATATAATATATGTAATATTTTTATTGGATGGTATAGTTAAACTATTTTTGTCTAGTAATTATAAAAAATTCGTTATGGACAATAAAATAGATTATTTAGCGCTAATCCCCCTTCAGTTTTTTATTGTTGGAGATTTTGGAAGTATATTCAAGCTTCTAAGGGTAGCAACCTATTTTTTAAGAATAATTGATAATATGAAAGTCTTTTTATTTAAAACTTGCTTCATCCAAATTATTATAGGAACTGGTATAGTAACATTCTTTGGCTCTTTATCACTATACTTTTTTGAAAAAGGTGGAGAGGCAATCTCTACATATGGAGATGCTCTATGGTTAAGTTTAGTTACCTTAACCACCGTTGGTTATGGTGATATAAGCCCTAAAACTTCTGCAGGAAAAGTAATTGCTATTTTATTAATGCTTACAGGTATAGGGTTTTTATCCATGTTAACATCAACAATTTCATCTTACTTAATTTCAATAAAAGATCAAAGGGAACCTTTATGTATTAAAAATAATGATAGAGAATTTATTGATATTACTAATTTATCAGATGAAAAAAAGGCTAGCTTAATTAGCTATTATAAATTCTTAAAGGAAGAAAATTAAGCTAAATTATTAAATAATTAATAATTTAGCTTAATGATTTTTAATAACAATATTATTTTAACTACTTCCTTATATAAGTTGGAAGGAATATTGCAGATGAATTTGTTATGAAGTCCCCGATTCTAGTAAATATACCTGCTGGAGTATCATTAGTTATATAAATTCCCATAACAGGGAATTGTATAGAAGTTTTTGACCCCAATGTAGAGTGCCTTTCAATTTGCACAGGTGCAATGTTAACACGTTCTTGGAAAACAACATTACTTATATCTTCAGGGATGCACTCATAACTCATGGTTATGCCGCCTCCTTCTCTCTCTAGATAAGGCTTAACTAAAAAATCTGTAGATATCTTATTATTTGGAACTAAACACGTATATGGAATATACCTTTTTATAAATTCCTCTTCCTCTATTGTATAAAAGTCCTTGCCAATAAATTCATAAATAACAGCTAAATAACTCTTAGATTGTGTTATCAATGTATGAGTAGGATTTATAAATGAAATAGACTTATTAACCATGGGTATAATATGACACAAATCATCGTCATAAGAAATCCAATCTAAAGGAAAATATCTATACATAGCATCAATAGCCGTATTATACAGGAATATTTTATCATCTCTAATTTCTAAGTCATAAATATTCCCAATAACTAAATTATACTCTCCTTCTTCCTTTAAAATATCGTACAATATGGAAGTGTTAAATAAATCCTCATAATAATTTGTAGATACAAATCCAATGTTTTTTACTTCTTTATTCTTCTTAATATCTTTAAGAATTTTTTTAAATGTAGCACTAACATTATCTTTTAATCCCTCATTAGGATTGATGTATTCTAAATTCAATTCTTCTTTAACAATCTTTGTTATTCCAATACTTTCTACTAATCCAGCTGGTGTTTCTGAATTGAATTCTAATATTTTCAAATCCCCATTATTATCTAAGACAAAATCTATTCTACCTATTGCACATAATGTATCAGTATCAGAATTTAGCATAGCCTCTACTAAATTTTCTGGTAACCCTAACAAATTAGAAAACATAGAAAAATTAGCTTTTATAACTTCATTAGTTTTCTTTAATATACTGCAAAACTTAGTGCTAGCTACATTCATCTCATTATATAATTCTTTAGTAATAATAAATCTATCTATAGATAAAAATTCATCTACGTTGGTATAGGGACCTGTAAAGTTATATTCAAACAAGGACCGCTCAACAACTCTATCCCACACTGCTTTTCTAGGCTTTAGATATTTAGAATCTATTTCCACAGGATAGTCCTTCACACCTAGTGGACACATCCAAGAATTACTATCATTAGTAAGAAAATCTTCACTCCACCTTATACAAACACCTATGAGCTTTTCTTTTGTAATATATGTTCCAAAATTCCCATAGCCAAGTACTGGCAAATTCATATTATACTCTCCTGGTCTATAGGTATATTCTTGTTTTATATCTATTACAGCTTGAATTATATGAACTTTTTCAGATTCTATCACCAATTTAACTTGATTTTCCCATTCATCTTTATTATATAACTTACCTATATATACTTGACCACTATACCTTCCAAGGGAAGATTTAATAACATACTTATCTTTATTCTTTATAAGTTCGGAAATTTGGCTTTGTAAATTTTTATCAATATCCTTATTAAATAAGGTAGTATATGGGATACATGCTTCTATATCTTTCTTTTCCACACTAGACAATAATGGTGAATCTGATAATACTAATTCCCAAAGATAAGCAAAGAAGGTTTTAGCTTGAATAGCAACAACTCTAGGATCATTTAGTATTGTAACCTTACCTTTATTAAACACTTCTAATATTTCTATAAAATTATCTATCTCATAAAGATACTCTGCGGGAAATAGTTTTAAAATAACATTGATTTTAATTTCGTCAAAGGCATAAACTTCATCCTCTTTAACAGATAAATTTTTAGGTCCAACTTGATAAATACTAATATTAGTTTCACTTAATATATCTTTAATATAAGTAGCTAAATGAAGTTCCTCATAATGACATGGATCTATAAGTATACCAACATTAATATTCTCATCATTATATAAGTCATTACAAATTGATACTAATGAATCTATAAAGTGTTTCTTAAAGCCCTTGTTTATATTTTTCTCAAAATCCAAGTCACCAGCCAAAGCTATTTCCTTTTGAGCACAAGGTTTATCGTAATTAAACTCAGCAAAATAAACCTCACCCTTTGAATCTCTAAAGGTATCAAATCTTGTCCATAGCATAGGTGCTATAGGACAAGTCAAATTAAAAATGTTATCTTTAAAAGGAAAGCTATCTATATATGAAAGAAGTTTTTTATGATTTGTATTTAATTCACTTAGAACTCTAATAGAAATTTTATTAATAGCTTCTGAGTAATACACCATTTTATCATAACAATTTGTATCCACATAAAATGGTATTTGGCTATGAATATAATTTTCATAAGGGCTACTAATCATATAATTATTAAATAAAACATCTTCTGTAAATAATCTTTGATTTTTCATATTAAAGCCTTTCTATTAATTTATTTTATGAAGCTTAGCTAGAAGAACTTCCACCTCTTGAACTTGAATATCCAGACTTACCCTTAGATACCGTGGTTGATTTTTTTGTACTTGTGCTAGAATTACCATCTTTGATATTTGTATTCGTACTTTTATTTGTATTAGTACTTTGATTTGTATTATATTTTGAATCTATGAAACCAGACCTACCACCATAAATATGTCTATAGTAACCACCAACGTTACCGTTGTAGTTTTCCTCTTCTTCTTCTTCCTCATTGTTAATTTGATTTTGATCCCATTCAGATTTTGGAGTACAGCCAACAAATAAAGAAGCTGTCATTGCTGTTGCAACTGCAAGAGCTAATGCTTTACTTTTATTAACAGTTAATAATTTTTTAAAATCATCCATATTTACCCCCAGCTTTTTATTTCAATATTTAAATCATTATTTATTGTCTCAATATAATCTTTCATATCTTCTTTAATATTATTTTTTGTATAAATGATTAAGTTAGTATAACCTAAGGTTTTTAATGTTTTTCCGTATGGTAAATCCTCATCTGAAAATTCATATTGATTATTGAGTTTCTTTTTATATGCCTCTTCCGGAAAGTCACCATATCTTTCATAATCTAAAAATAATACATAAGCTATCGGCTTAATGTTTTGTAGATTTTCCCCTAAGACTACTAATCTTTCAATAGAATCCCTGCTTCCGATTAACCCATAAGGGTTGAATAGAAAATTAAAATTTATAATAGGTTTTATGTTGAATTTATTATTAAGTAAATAAGCTACTTCTAAAGATTCTCTCATATTAATATCTATAATAACAAAAGTTTTTTCTAAATCATGATTCTTTATCGCCTCTAATTTGTCTTTATGTTCATTGTAAAGGTATTGTTCATCTAAGGAATAAGTAATCTCAAAATCCGAATATGTTTGAAGTGATACGAAAGGTCCACTTCTCATAAACGGTTCGAAAGTCCCCAAATTAGATTTCCAAAATCTATATATTTTTCTAAAGTCTTTTTCTTTCAAATTCATTCTTTCACCTAGCTTTCATAAGTAACAGCAAAAATTTTAGAAAGAGAGATAATTTGTTTAAAATTATCTACTGTATTAAAAGTAATATGACTATCGCTACATTCGCTTTCCTGAACTTCCCCTTTGAAGGTTGCCTCTGGAGTTGAGTTTGACCATGAATTACTATTTTCGAAAATGTTTATTTCTCTTTCATAACTCATATAATTGTAGGGTAACTTATATACGATAGCAAAAATTTTATCAAAGGAAAGTATTTGCTTATAGGTTTTAAAATCCTCTACAGTTTCAATTACAATACGACCTTTACTCGTAATATTCAGCTGACCCTCCAGAACTTCAAAAGGCTCATCCTTTTCCCATTCCAAATAATCTCTATAAAGATATATGCTCAAATTATTTACCCCCATATTCAAGTCCATGTCATAAGTAATAGCTATTATTACTTATAATAATAGTAGATTTTTCTCTATACAATTTTATTAGTTATAGTAAAAAATCTACTCATCATTTAACTTAATAATTACTTTATTCGTTTATCTAACAACCTGTGAAACTATAATTGCTAATCCAATAAGCATACCTGCTAAAAATATAGCTATTGCTGTATTTCCTTTTTCTAATTCTTTGTTAAAATCTGCTGGCACTATAAAATCAAATAGCTTGTATCCTACTATTAAAATAACAATTCCAACTAACCCAAATACTAAGCTTACTCCTAAATTCATTAACATTTCCATTTAAATGCACCCCCTTAATTTATTATAATATTATTCCACCTTATAATTATTATAACCTATTTGGATATTTTTTCAAATATTTTTCACTGTACTTTTGTTGTTTCAAAGTGTGTTGAAATAACAAAAGAGTAGATAAGTTTGCTTTACACAAATTCATCTACTCTTCATAATTTTATTTTTGCATTCCCTCCTATTATAGTTGGTTTAACATACTCTTGTTATCTATACTACTATTATATGCTGTAATCATAGAACTTTTATTTCGAAGTGGAATTAATTTCACACTAATATCTTCATAATCTTCATTCTTTTTAAAATTATTAATATAGAAGTTATTAAATTCTTCTAAAGTAGATTTAATGTAACACTCTCCATATCTATTCTTACCTATAAACATTCCATTAATTCTATATAGCTCTTTAAAAAATCTAAAGCTCACTTTTTGTGATGGATAGAAACTTAAAGTTTTCATCTTCCTATTTATTTCATTAGTTATATCCAGAAGTGTATTTGCATAAATATGTGTTATCGGACTTTGAGATTCATATTGATACACTCTCTTTATCGTGGCAAATGTATTTTTAGAACCATTATATGCATTTACCAACTTTGATGAAGCTCCAAAGTGATCTATATGGGTATCTAATGTACATGGTAAAAAAATAGTATCTGGTTTAACTTGTTCTATTACACTAATCAATTCGTCTTCTATATTTGAAGTTATTAATTCTTTATCATTACTATTTAAAAAATATAAATTTTCTCTATGAATTCCTACAGTGGAAGCCACATAAATGGCTTCATTTTTTCTTTCTTCTGGATTTCCATTTTTATTCCCATTAGTAAGATATACAACATATACTTGTTTGTTATTCTTTATATACTTCAATATTGCTCCACCGCATCCTATTATATCATCATCAACATGTGGTGCTAAAATTAGTATCTTGTTTCCTTCTAAATTCTTCAATGCATTTATTTTCTCATTTCCATGTTCTAAAGAATAACACTTCTTAAAATAAGATGAATTTTTCATCGAATATATAGGTAAATTATTTTTAACTCGTAATCCTTTTGCATATAAATTATATAGCTTTATGTATAACTCTCTGTTCATTTTCTACCCCTACTCCTTATTAACTATACTGTATCTGCATCCCCATTTACAATACTTAACATTGCCAATTTATCAATATCACTCTTACTATTCAAATTCTTATATATATAATAAATACCTGGTGCTGATTTACCATATAGGTAACTCTTCTCCATAAAATCCAGTTTTGAATTATTTAAACTCCACACTGTAATTAAACTTACATTATAATTATCATAAATATAAATCTCTAGTGTGTTGAAAATATCATTAAACATGCTTTCATCACCTATATAATGTTCTAAAATTGACATAGAATTGCCTTGGCATTTATTTAATATGAAAAATGCTATAATCTCATTTGTATTTTTATTGTATACTGCTAACTTTAATTTATTATTATTATTGTACTTCCATTTGTTATATTGTAAATTTTTATTTATATAAATACCATCATTGCATTTATTAATAAATTTATAAACTTCTCCATCTATATTAACTATTTCATTAATATAAATATCTTTAAGCTTTGATGTATTTCGGGCTATATTTAAAGCTAAATTAGGTATATTAGTTTTTGCTATCAGCTTTAATATTGAACTTCTATTTACTTTATTTATGCATTTAAAGTTTATTATTGTTTTATAAATCTTTAATTCATCTACCTTCTTAAACCCTAGCTTAATAAATCCTGGATAAGAATTATTGTTTGCAAATCCAATAATAAAATCATATCCACTTTGACTCAAATCCTTTATGGCATAACTTATTACTTTTTTAAATAATCCTTTTCCCCTGTAATCACTTAATACCATGGTATCACCAGATTGAACTCCTAAATATGTTTTACCATCTATTATAATTTCAATAGGGAAAAATGAATTTGCTCCTATTATCTTATTTTCGTCTATTACTAAATAAATTTTAGGATTACCTTTTAAAAAAGGATTTTCATTGTTCTTATACCTAAACACTTCATCACTGATTTCATGCCTATATACCTGAAAAAATAATTTCTTATACTCTTCATAATCTTCATCTCTAAACAATCTTATACTTATTGATTCCATAAGTTCATCTCCAAACATTTATTTATTACTTAATAATCTACTAAAGCAATTTAGATATTCAAAAATCAACCTTTCTTAATTTTAACTTTTTTATCTTTACTAATTATATCACTATTTTCTATAATATTCCCTTTTAATTTCTTGAAAACTATGATTTTTAAGGAAGGTTTTATTATACAATAACATTATATTCTCTTCTTTTATTTAATATTTTCCCTCTTAAACTTCTTTTAGTCCAAATCTTATTTATTTGTTCATTTTTCTCTCTTATTATTTTTTTACTCCCCCAAATAATCATGTAATAATAACTAACACTTACCCTAACTATTAAAAAATCACTCTGGAAAATTAGTTAAATATGGTATAATTGTATTATGGTTTATGCTGATTTTTTAAAAACTGTTGCATTTTGTGTGCATTTTATCATACTATATTATAAAGAAAAGATGAAAGGATGATTTAAATGAAAAAATCTAAAAAGGAATTAATTCAAGGTATGTCCTTCTCCATTGATATGAATAAACTGAATTTGAATAGAAGAAAATTTGAAACCAGTGAAATTGGAAGAGGTACCGGAATTCATAAAAGCAAAAAAGGAAAAGGTTCTTACACCCGCAAGAATGTTAAGTTTGATAACAATTCTTGCGGGTGTTTTTTATTTTAGTTTATTTAATTATTTCAAACACTCTACTAAGCTATTTACTGCTTTGTTAGAGATTCCACCACCAGCTCTCACTATTATATAAGTAGATTTCCCAGTTAAAACTGACTTTTGTTCACTTGATAAATCCTCTCCTACTATCACGACTGGTGCGTCATCTAAAGCTGCAACAGCGCCTGAAGCTAATGCATCTATTAATTCATATCCTTTTGCTATATACACTACATCCACGTAGTCATTATAAAACCTTTCAATTACTTGGGCATTTGTAGCAAATCTATCCTTACCCCCAAGTCTATTATTACTTATATCTGAACTAGTCAAAGAATTAACGCTCTTTAATACTGCATCGCTGACTACTCCCGTGCCCCCTATGATATAGGCATTATCCACCATTTCTCCATTTAACCACTTATAAGTATCAGTAGGCACCGAATCCTTTTCTACCAAAATAATTGGCATATTACGACTTCCTGCTACAGATGAAATGGACAATGCATCTGCCTCCCCATATCCGTAGCTTATAACCACATCTTTAACATCATAAAAATAGCTATCAATGAACTTAGCAATTAATAGGGATGTTTCATATCTATTCTTTCCTCCTAATACATTCAAATAATCAATTCCTGAGTCATACAGTTCACCCATAACCTTCTCTGAAACTACACCTGACCCACCTACAATTATGGCATATTTAGCTCCCAATCTTTTAATTTCTTCCTTTGTTACCTCTGGAAGAGTATCCTTAGTAGTTAATAAAATTGGTGAATTTAAATAAGATGCTAAAGGTGTTGCAGCTAATCCATCAGCCATTGCAGCACCATTTACAATAACTACAGTGCTAGTGGAAATATACTTCAGCTGACTAAGTTGTGCTGCAGTGTCATATCTATCCTTGCCTATACCTGGAATTACTTGAATCTTTCGCTCAGATACAACTATGTTTCTTTTTAAGCTCACAGCATTTCCATCACTATCTATAATCTTATAAGTTAAATTATAGTTACCACCCTTGCTAGTATCTACTTTACCTTCTATCTTCATCGTAGAAGTTATATCACCATCCTCATCATCATAAACTTTAATTCCTAGTCTAGGGTTAAAATAATCTCCTACACTTATAGCTATATCCTGAATCCCACTTACTTCTGGAATTTTATTGCTTTTTATTACTATGGTCCTTGTTATATTAGAAGTAATATTATCACTATCTGTCACTTCATAAACTATTTTTACTTCTGCAGGCTCACTAGTGTCTACACCTTCAACCTGAAGTTTTGAAGTTAAATCTCCATCCTTATCATCATAGGCTGTTACCCCTTTAAGGGAATCAAATTTTTCTCCTACCTTTAAAGTAGCAGAATCTACCCCTTGTATTTTAGGTCCATTCTCTGGCATACTTGCGAAGTTAGCTGGGAAATCAATAATACCAAATTTACCTTCATCATCATAAAAGTTAACGCAGAAATTCATATCATCTGCTATGTCCCACTGAAGAGTATTATTTGCACTATTATAGCGTCCTCCTTGTATTTCAAAGTTCGATACGGGATTTCCATACCTATCCTTTATTGGATTTTTAACCTCTAAAATCTTATCTTCTTTATAGACTATTAATTGCTGTCCTTTCACCTTTTGCCAACTAGTCTCTAGATAATCAATACTTTTAAAACTTTTTAATGGACTCATATCATTTATTGAATTATTGTGTATATTTAGGTGTTTTAAGTTTATAAATTTAGGAACTAAACTTATATCCTCTATATTGTTATACCCCAGATCTAAAAATTCTAACTTAGTTAATGTTGCTAATGCAGTAATATCCTTTATCCCATTAGCACCTAATCTTAGATTAATTAAATTAGTCATTTTAGATAAGGATGGTAAATCATTTCTTAAGTTACAATAATCTAAATTTAAACTTTGCAAATTAGTTAGATTTGACAATGGACTTATATCGCTTAAAGGATTTAATCCTAAATTTATATCTTTTAAGTTAGTCAGCTTTGACAATGGTCCTAGATAACTTATTTCATTAGCAAGTAAGTTCAACTCCTCTAAATTAGTACAATATTGTAACCCTTCAAGATCTTCTATGCCTCCACGCTGTGATATTATTGAAGTTATTTTCTTCATTTGGCTAATTGTTATATTTGCAGATAGTGGTTGATCTAAAATCTTACATAAAACAATTTTCAAGTTTTCATCTGGTATATTAACTACCTGACTGGCTTCATCCACGACTTTACTTTGAACCTCTTGTAGTTGATTTATCTCCATTAAATCCCTAACCTGGCTAGTCCTATTCTCTTCCGCAAATGCAGTTGTAGAAATAGCTTGCAGAACCATTAATGCTGCCAATACTTTTACTATACTTTTCTTCATACCCCTATCCCCCTATTTATAAATCTCCTTAATAGTATTATACATTTTTTACCACCTAATTTCTATGTAATCAAAAACTTCTTTAGACCCTCTTATGATATCCGCATTTAACTTTAACCTTATATACTAAGTAAATAGTTACAAGTAAATTTTTTTATTATCTACTATCACATTACATCTCACATAATATATAAAAATATCAACTAACGATTCCCACAAATATTAAAAAATCCCCCTAAGAAAATAGATGGTTAGTTGTTCTAACTATGCGGATTTCATCGAATTTATTACTTAAATTATAAAAATAAATATGTATGATAAATTGTAAAATATTCTAATATTTACTATTTAAATATGGTATAATATTCTTGGAAATTAATTCTTAATTATTGGATAAATCTTGTTAGTTCTTGAGTATAACAAGGGAGGATAAAATGTAGGAATTAAATAAAGTTATGTAATTTTTAAATTTGCAGGAGGTGAAAAATTTCATGAACAAGGAAAATAAAATCGACGATGACCCTGGATATTCTCCTCAGCCACTGTGGACCAGAGATTTTACAATATTAACTCTTGGTACCATAATATCCATGCTTGGAAATGCTATATCTGGTTTTGCCATAGGACTTTTAGTCTTAGATTACACTGGTTCCATATTTTTATATGCACTTTTTGCTGTGGTATATAGTCTTCCCAAGATAGTGATGCCAATTATTGCGGGACCTTATATTGACAGATTCTCTCGGAAGAAGATAATCTATACTCTGGATTTTATATCCGCAGCTCTATATTTAGGGTTTTATTTTATAATATCTACAGGGAGTTTTAATTATCCTCTGTTTCTCCTAATCTGTATAATAATTGGGTCCATAGATAGCATATATCAAGTTGCCTATGATAGTTTCTATCCAACCCTTATTGGAAAAGGTAATTATACAAAGGCATACTCTATTTCCAGCATGATTTATCCCCTTGCTGCAATAATGGTTCCCGTTGCTGCATACTGCTATGAAAATGTTGGATTAGAGCCACTTTTTATTTTTAATGCGCTAACCTTCCTTATAGCAGCTATATTTGAAACACAAATTAAGGCAAAGGATACCCATATTGATTCTACTAATACTAATAATAATAATAATAATAAATATAACCTAAGGCAGTATGCTGAAGACTTTAAAAATGGGTTAAGTTATATATCCGCTGAAAAGGGATTGCTAGTAATAACTGGATACTTCTTTGTTTCTGCATTAATTGGTGGTGTGTCCGGAACTCTCATTCTTCCATATTTCAAAAGTGAACCAAGCCTTGGAGTAATTTGGTATACCTATATTATGGGATGTGCTATATTTGGACGTCTCATTGGTGGAGCTGTACATTACAAATTTAAATATCCCACAAATAAAAAATTTGCCATTGCACTCTTTGTGTATATAATAGCCGCTGCCATTGAAGGCACTTATCTATTTATGCCTATAGCAATAATGATGTTAATGAATTTCTTAAGTGGTATGCTCTGCGTAACTTCATATAACATAAGAATATCATCAACTCAAAATTATGTTCCCAATGAGCTTCGTGGTCGTTTCAATGGAACCTTTCAAATGATCTTTACATTAGGTGGCATACTTGGTCAGCTCATAGCTGGTGTCCTTGGAGAATTCCTACCAATACGCCCAATAATATTAATTTCATCCTTGATTTGTATCTTTGCTGCTATCTTGATAATGTATAGAGGTAGGCGTCATGTTAAGCTTATATATAACAGAAGTGCATAATATTTAGTTTTTTTAAATTTTCTTTATACTTCATTTAACTAATTGTACAATTACTATATACTACATGTTGGTTCAGGAGGTATCTTAGTGATTATACTTAATTATAATGATAAAAAATACATTGAAGTTACAGATGGTAAACTAATATTATTTACCCTACTTACTATGCGGATACTTTAGTTGAATTGTATAACCTAAGTAATAACAGAGTAAATATTTCAAGTAAACTAGAGTAATATTCCATACAATTATCTAATAAAATTGGATTCAAAAGAGATAACTTCAATTTTATCTAAATATTAAAAGTGGACTTAAATATTATTGATAGAAAAGCCATTTTCAGGAATTTTAGATTCCCAAAGGGCTTAGGTTCAATAATATAAGTCCACTTTTAACATGAGTTTAAAGCATATCCTATTCTAAAATTTTTATAGGTCTAAAGTTAATATAATCACAGGATGTTAAAATATATTCAACTCCATCCTTTTCCCCTTCAAAAACATTTGAAAGTCCTCCACCATGAAGATGACCATAAATAACTTTTTCCACATTATATTCCTGAAACACCTTAGTAAATTCACTGTCCTGCATATTAGGAAATATAGGTGGATAATGTATCATACATATTATTTTTTCATATCCTTGCTTTACAGCCTCATCTAAGGATAATTTAAGTCTTAATATTTCTCTATCATAGATTTTTCTATCATGGGTATTAAACTTTGGACTATTTTCTAAAATCCATCCTCTACTTCCACATATAGCATAATCTTCATAGACAAAGAAATTATTTTGAATAAACTCCATTCCTGAAAACATGGCATTTAATTTTTTAATGCTACTCCACCAATAGTCATGGTTTCCCCTAACAAAAATCTTCCTACCTGGCAGGTTATTTATAAATTCTAAATCTTCTCGTCCACTTTCCATATTCATAGACCATGAAATATCTCCAGCTACTAATACTGTGTCCTCTTCTTTTACTACTTCCATCCAGTTCTCTTTTATTTTCTCAACATGATCCACCCACTTCACACCAAATATATCCATAGGTTTATCTTCTGCTGAAGCTAAATGAGGATCTGAAATTGCATATAATGCCATACTATCACCTACTATCTATTTCATAATCTCTTGTTCATTTGTTTATCAGATACCTAGCTTTTCTAATACTCTACTCTTTGAAACTAAGAATCATTTAAGGCATATTAAAATAAATAACTAGCCATCATTCTGGTCTATTATAGTATGCCTAATTACTTGTATTTACCATCAATATCCATTACATACGCTATAATCTTTGCTACCACATCATAAAGTTCATAGGGTATTTCACTATCAATATCTACCTTTGTAAGCATATCCGCTAACTCATCATTATATACAATAGGTACCTTATTTTCCTCTGCTTCCATAAGTATTTTCTCTGCTATATTCCCCATACCGGCTGCAGTAACCTTAGGAGTACTTTGTCCATATTCATATTTTAGGGCAGCTGCCTTTTTTCTCTTTAAATTTTCCATATAACATTACACTCCTAATTATACCCTAGTATTTATTGTTCTAAAATCCTCATCTTCAAAAAAACTTCTACAATTAGAAAATGAAAACTCATGTTTTTTCTCTTTTATTGACACATTAAACATATAGTTATTTGCAGATAAATCTTCAAGTAGTTTACCCTTAAATTTCTTTAAAATCTTCACATAAATAGCTTCACTCTCTATTTCAATTGTAGCTACATTTTTATTAACTGTTATATAGGCATCTATTTTGTCCATATTAACAGTAGCAACACTAGCAGCTATTTTTATATTTTCAGAGTCTAACTTCTTACCCTTACCTCTGTCATCCTTAATGATTAGCTTACATCCATATTCTTCATTCTTCGTGTTTATGGGTACATTAAGAAAGTAATAATTATTGTTTATAGTGTTAAGCATCTTAAAATCCTGAAATTTTGATTCTAAAGTTTGCGCTATACTGTTGAATACACTAGTACTCTTCTCTGATAGCTTCATCATATCCAGCAAATTTGTTTTTATAAGAGACATCTTATCTTTCAACTCTTCTTTTACCATATTACTAGTTATATCTTTACCTAAAATCTCCTCTGAATAAACTTCCTTTAAGGTATTAACTTTGTCTTTCCCAATTTCACTGACTAGCTTACTTATATCGCCTTTACTTATATCACTTTTACTTATTATTTCCTTTTCATTTATATCAATTTCTGGTTCATCATTTTCTATACTTCCAAGGGTAGATTCGTTATATGCTAAATTTTTATTTTCCTTCAAATCCATAACTGGTTTATTAGTGTTTACTTGATTTAACTCCTTTGAAGAACTTGAACTGTCCATAAATCCCTTATTTATAGAATTACCTTCTACAGCTGATTCTTTATTAATATTGCCAGAAAGCTTATCTTTAATAACATTATTGGTATCCTCCAACTGTTCTAGTATATTATAGTCATTGGAAACTACCCTTGTAAAGGACTTAATACTATCCTCATTTAGCTTTATACCTAAAGACTTCATAACAACAATGTCATCTAAATTTAAATTTTTCACTTGATTTAATACTTTGGATAGAGTTGATTTTGCAGTTTCTGCCTCTGAGCTTCCTGCTGGTATACCCTTTCCTTCAATAAACTTATCTATAAATACATCTATTTCTTTAGATGAAGTATTTCCCTTATTTATAAATTCCTTAAGACCCTTTATATCTAAAAGGTTTTCCTCTGTAAGTGGAATGTTATTTTTAAGCATGGTCTTTAATATTGGAACATCGTCCTTAACCACTGGAAAATCTAAATTTTTAAGGAGTTCCTCCATAAGTGGATCCATTCCCTTTAAATTTACATCACCTATACCTTTATCTATTAAATTAGACTCCAAAACATTAAGGAGAAATTTCCCATTCTCAAAACCATCAAGTTGAAATTTAAACATGTAATCACTTAGCGGTTCTTCTAATACAATACCATCCACTCTTGCTGGGAACACCCTTCCATCTAAAAGCTTTATAACAATATCTGTAGCACTACCTTCTAGTCTTAAAACTCTTGCTGAAAATGAATCTCCCTTTTTAAAAGTGAGTTTATTAAAATCATCCTTAGTTGTGTAATTTTGCACCATATTTATTTTCCATAACCCTGACATAGACTACACCCCCTAATAAATTAATCGTATCAATTTAAGTTTAGTGAAGTGCATTGCAAAAAAACAATGAGTATACCCTAGGCATACTCATTAATTTCAAACTAAGAAATCACTAATTTATAGAACTTTTTCTTACCTCTTTTTATTAATGCATAACCATCTTTTTCTACATAGCTTTCATTAAATGTTGCATTAACATCCTCTATTTTAATATCGTTTATAGTAAGTCCACCTTGCTCTATAAGTCTTCTTCCTTCTTTTTTAGATGGTACTATTCCAGTTGTAGTTATTATATCAAGAATAGCTCCATTCTTCATATCTGAACCAATTTCAACTGTAGGAACATTGCTCATATCTGCTCCACCACTGAATAGAGCTTCTGATGCTTTTTTAGCATTTGCTGCTTCTTCTTCACCATGGATAAGCTTTGTTACTTCATAAGCAAGTACTGTTTTAGCTTCGTTAATTCCTGCACCTTCTAATGCTGCAAGTCTTCTTACTTCATCCATTTCTACAAAAGTTAATAAGCATAAGCATTTTTCCACATCAGCATCATCGATGTTTCTCCAGTATTGGTAGAAGTCGTAAGGAGTTGTTTTTGCTGGATCAAGCCAAACTGCACCATTTGCAGTTTTACCCATCTTATTTCCTTCACTATTAGTAAGTAATGAACAAGTCATACCGTAAGCAGACTTACTTTCTTTTCTTCTAATAAGCTCCATTCCAGCTAAGATATTAGACCATTGGTCATCTCCACCAAGCTCCATTGTACAATTGTGTTTTTTGTTTAAAACTAGGAAATCATATCCTTGCATTAACATGTAGTTAAATTCTAAGAATGATAATCCCTTCTCTAATCTTTGTTTAAAACATTCTGCTGTAAGCATTCTATTAACTGAGAAATGCATTCCTATATCTCTTATGAAATCTACATAATTTAAATCTAAAAGCCAGTCTGCATTATTTTCAAGAATTGCTTTTCCATCACTAAAATCTATAAGTCTTGATAATTGACCTTTAATACAAGATATATTGTGGTCGATATCTTCTTTTGTTAGCATTTTTCTCATATCAGTTCTACCTGATGGATCTCCTATCATTGCAGTTCCACCACCAACTAAAGCTATTGGTCTATGACCCGCTCTTTGCATGTGTGACATAAACATCATTGCAATAAAATGTCCAATATGAAGACTATCTGCTGTAGGATCAAATCCTATATAGAAAGTAACCTTCTCTTTACCAAAAATCTCTCTCATTTCCTCTTCATGAGTCAATTGTTTTAAAAATCCACGTTCTTTTAGAACATCATATACATTTAAGTTTTCCATAACTTCCTCCTATTTCTCGTCCTGAGTTTTTTATTGTTTTTATTATTAATATATATCTTTACTAATCTTTGAATTAAGCACTCTATTTATACAATACTCAATAAAGGATTTCCTAAAAAGTTTCTTCCCAGTTTTGTTATCAAAAAAATAAAAGTCCCTAGTAATAATATACTAGGGACGAAATTTCTCGTGGTACCACCCAAATTTATAATTCAAATTATCCATTAAATAATTCAAATTAATCTCTTATCCTTAATAACGTCAGGAAACCGTAACAGCCTACTACTATTTCAGCCTAAGACTTAGAAATGTATTTCATTAAAACCCTTTGCTAATTCACACCACCCATCAGCTCTCTGAAAAAATTTTTTAATTACTTCTTTTCATCATTGTCTCTTACAATATTTTATTTTAAATACATATTACTATTATTATTATACTTTTTCAAGAGTAAATATAAATTTTCTCTAAACAACATATTTTTTAATAGTATCTGGTATATTATTTTCTTCACAACTAATGTTAGTATAGAAATCAACTTTAAACTTTTCTGATAAATACTCTAACTTACTCAATATTTCACTAATGTCATGTTTATCCTTACATATATCACTTAAAACTCCATCTACAAATATACTTTCCACATCATAATCTTTAGATATTATGCCACATATAAACCCGTAAAAATCCTTGTAATTATGGATATTAAAATCCTTTGAACATATAAATCTTATGCTTTTGTCTACCCTTAGCAATACTTTTGTGTCATCATCAATATACACTAAATTTCCCTTACTTGTACTAACTTTTGAGTTTGCTAAATTTATTAATGCTTTTGTTTTTCCAGAGCCTTTTTCCTTACAAAATACTTGAATCATTCTAAACGCCCCCAAACTTTAATAATAAAATACATTAATGGTAATAGTTCCATTATATAATATTCAGAATATTTTATCAATAGTAACCGTATAATTTTTATTGTTTATTATTTAATTTATATGTGGAAATTTTATATATTATTATGGTTTTGAAATAATATAATAAATAAGTTTGCCCTTACTTTATCTTATGAAAAATCAATATCTTATGATAACTTATTTAAAGTATTAATTAGAAAACTTTTATTAATCACCTTTTTTAAATTATGTATAATACTCTCTGCATTGTTATATTTAAGAAAGATAATATTGTTCATGCCTTTAAAGAACTTATGTTGCACTTATTGTAAAATAACACCATTAGTCGTATAATCTAAATATATTGATGTTAAAAATTGTATGAAATAAAGGGGGAATAAATTTAGTGAGGTATTGTACTTATAATACACTTTCTTACTAAAGTAATTTATGAGAAATAGATGTTATTTAATGTTTAGAAACAATAAAATTTACTTGCAAATTAATAATCTCAAAAACGTTTTTGAATACACCATAACTGATTTAAAACAATACCCTAATGTTCCATTTTATTCTTTATTATTTGATAATGAAGAAATAATAAAATCCTTTAAAGCATTTGTACACTCCACCATTAAAACTTCAACTACCTTCTCTTCTAGGTTTTCTAAACCTTTAGTATTTTTATTAATTCCTGATGACATAATGAATATTGAAAAAAGAGCTTTATTTGATTTCGCAACAGTAGTATTTACTGCCAAAAGTATATTTTTGGCAAATGAGTGTGCTTTTGTTATACAAGAAAAAATAGATTATATAACTATTTCAAAGTCATGTCGGATGACCACTATTTCTTACTTAAAAGACAAAGGTATAGCTGCACAAAAATTTATTGAGAATAAGGATTACACCGTAGATGATCTTAAAAGATTTATTACTAATCTCCATGAAGATTGCACCTTCAATAGGCCCTTAGTATATTTAAATGGATTAGACCTTAAACACTATATAGAATTAGGCACAGTAGTTGATGATGCAACTCTTTTGAAAAATTTTAACTCAATGCTTAGCACCATAATTATTAAAGGATCTACAATTATAACCAAACCACAAAGGAACGCTTAACTTCTATGATTAATACACAATGATATATACTTCAATTAGTCATAAATATATATAGATCACATTATAATGTTTAAATGGGGTGTTTCAGTGAGAAAAATTTGAACATAAATGTGTATTTATATTTGGAGGTTGGAGAACAACAAGAATAATGAATTAGTATGGACAAGAAGGTTGGGAATTAGTGGTGTATTAATATTTAGTATGGGATTACTGTAATTACTATCAAATAAAAATAATAAGTTGTAACATACTTCATAACACAAACCTAAAATTGATTCATAATATTCTTTTAAAATTCCTCAGAAGTAATTTGTGTTATAGCAAATAGTATGAATTATAGGATGTAAAAAATAGATAAAATATTTTCTTCGGGTTCACAAATAATTGCAGAGATTTGTACAAAGTGTGGTTACATTTTATCTACGAGAGTAACAAACCCAGAAAAGTTTAAGTAGTTAGCAACTTTCTTATATATTGTGTAAATACCATATATGCAACTTTGTAGATTATTGTTAAGTAAGGATTATTAAAATTATATTAGGAATATAGTGTAGGATAGTGTACCCTGATTCCTAATTTCTTTATGAACAATCACCCCCGTTAAGTAGCTATTACACTAGCAATTTAATCTGTATCTACTTAACGGGGTTCACTTCTCTTCATACATGAACTACCTTATTTAGTAAATTCGTGTAAAATTACCGGTATAAAAATCCAAAGTATCATTATTAACATTATAATCCTGACAATTATCACAGATTTTTTGACTCCTAATAATTTAACTGTTTCTGGTGTAGCAAATGGAAACACAATCATTGTTACAAATGTCCCTGCCGCTGCTATAAGTATAATTATTTTCCCTAATTGTGGATTTACTGCTATTAGTATTATACCAATGAACATCATAATTATCATTATAGCCATAATTATTCCAAACAATCCTGTTCGTTTACTTGCATTTTCCTGGAATTTATCGTAATTGTTTTCACACTCAATATTACAATAAGTTTTATCTTTAGTTATTAATTTACCACAATAAGAACATCTTTTTTTACTCATACATCCAATCACCTCTTATTATTAACAACTCACTATATAGTATATATTACCATATTATAACACTTATTAATATAATTTAAGATGAATTAGATAAATACCATTTTTATGGTCTACCTCAATGTCTTTAGAAAATTCCATATAAGATTTATGCCTGTCATTATAAATAATAGACTCAGTATCTATACGTCCTTAAAGCCTCTCAAAATCTGTATCAGCAGTTCGTGGCATGGTTCTCCTTATCCTAATAAGGTACAAGACATGATCTTTGAAAACTTAATAGTATGGTATTTTAAAATATGTTATAATATGGATAAAGTGGAGTGAGAAAGAAAACTTGAATATTGACATTAATGTTGGCGATATGATTGATTTGCCTTATGCAGACAATTCTTTTGATAGTGTTTTTGCATGTCATGTTATCTCACATACTGACACAGAGGGCACCAAAAAGATTAATAACCTATATTCTGTATCCAACTATCCTACATATTTGTACTTAGAATGCAGGGTAGTTTAACATTATCTTTGCTAGAATTAAATGTGAAGGGAGGATGTAAAATGGAGTGGATTGAGAGAATTACAGCAACAGTGGATTATATTGAAGGTCATTTAGTTGATGACATCATGTATGATGAAGTAGCAAAAATTGCTTGCTGCTCAATGCATCAATTCGGACGTGTTTTTTCTTATGTTGTAGGTATATCGCTATCTGAATATATTCGTCGTAGACGATTAACCCTTTCAGCATTAGATTTACAAAGTAGCAATGCAAAAGTGATTGATGTTGCTATGAAGTATGGATATAGTTCCCCTGATGCATTTACTCGTGCTTTTTTCGGAATGCATGGTGTAACTCCTAAGGTAGCGCGCACTTTGGGAGTAAAACTTAAAGCCTATCCACGCATCACTTTTCATATTTCAATTAAAGGAGATGTAGAGATGGAATATCGTATTGAAGAAAAACAAGGTATAAATCTAGTTGGATTGGTTAAGCATATCAAAAGGGAATCAGCAAATACTATAACAAATGACTGGAAAGAGGCTGCTGGTGAAGTTTGGAATACGTGGAATGAGTTTTTAAATGGTGGTACCAATGAGAAAATTAGTGATGTTTATAATCTTTATCGTGAGCCTATGTGGCAGATGGGTTTCACAAAAACATTGGATGATGGAGAAACTTTACTTGCAATAGGTGCGGAAGCAGATACAAATGTTTTAACCGATTTGCAGACCTATACTATTCCAGCGAATAAATGGGCAATATTTACTGTAAGAGGTAGCTTGAGCGGTAAGGATCATCCAATTGATGCAATGTGGACTAGAATAACAACTGAATGGTTTCCAACATGTGGTTATAAACGTGCAGCTGATTATGAAATTGAGGTTTACCCTCCAGGCGACACAAATTCTGATGATTATACCTGTGAAATATGGATTCCTATTACTAAGGAGAATAAAGAATAAATATAAATATTATTGATTGTTGAAATATTACAGAATTTAGCTAAAAGTCCACTGTTGATGTGGGCTTTTCAGCTAAATATTGTAATTAAAGATGTAGGTTCTGTTGATATTACTTTCCATGAACTAGCCTATCTTCTTATTGTACTATTTTATTCCAATAAGAGATTTGAAAATCTTTATAATTATCTTTAAATCTATCTAATCCTATATCAGGAACAAATAAAACACTTTTACATTCTTTATCTCCTTCGTATATGAAAGTAACTAAATTGTTTTTAGTATCATTTTCTAACTCTTCTATTGTTGGAGCACCCTTCTGCTTTAAATTACATAAAAATTCTTCTATTGCTCTATCCCCATACTGTTTAATTTTCTCTTCTAATTGAAGAACAATCCTACTTTTTAACAAAGATTTTTTTCATATTAAACTTTCTCCCTTACTTTCAATCACTACTCGCTAAAGAATTGCCTATAGACTAAACTTCAATTTTACAATTCCCTATGAAAATAATTAACCGCGCCTTCCCATCTCTCATCCTTATCATAAACCCTACCCTTCTATTCTTAAAATATCTATTTAAATTATACATTATAATAAAATAAGTTGTTACAAACTTCTTTATATTGCATTACTATTTATACAATAAAATCAAAGAGTCAGGATTTTCTCCTGACTCTTACTTCAACTTCATATTTATAATAATATATTTTCTTACCTATTCGATTCCTACTACGTCATAGCCTTCTTCTTCTATTGTTTCTTTTAACACAGCATCAGTTTCAGAAGTTTCTACTACTGCATATTTACCTTCTAAGTTAACCTCAACTGAAGTCACTCCATTTAATCCTTCTAAAGCAGTTTTAACGTGACCTACACAATTTTTACAGCTCATTCCATTGATTAATATTTTCTTTTTCATAATTTTATTCCTCCTAAAATTTATATATTTACAAGTAGGTATTTAACCCTACTTAATCTACGTGAATTTTTGTAAAGGTGCATGGAAGATAATATTATGCAATTACCAACACCTGCTTAAAACATAGCATATTTAATCTATGCTTTAAATTTTCTAAGTCTTAATGCGTTTAACAATACTGATACTGAACTTAAACTCATTGCCCCAGCTGCTATCATTGGATTTAATAATGGTCCACCAAATATGTGGAGTACTCCCATGGCAACTGGTATTCCAAGAACATTATATCCAAAGGCCCAGAATAGATTTTGTTTTATATTTTTAATAGTTGCTTTACTTAGCTTTATAGCTGATATAACATCCATTAAATCACTTCTCATAAGTACTATGTCTGCTGATTCTATAGCTACATCTGTTCCTGAACCTATAGCTATACCTATATCTGCTTGCACTAGTGCTGGAGCATCATTTATACCATCTCCAACCATTCCTACCTTGTTTCCACCTTCTTGAAGTTTCTTAACTTCATTAGCTTTATCCTCTGGTAATACCTCTGATAGAATTATATCTATGCCTACTTGTTTTCCAATTGCATCAGCAGTTCTTTTATTATCACCAGTGATCATTGCAACCTTTATTCCCATTTCATGAAGAGTTTTTATAGCTTTTTTACTGCTAGGCTTAACAGTATCTGCAACGGCAATTATTCCTGAAAGTTCTCCATTTATAGCTATATACATAGGGGTTTTACCTTCATTAGCAAGGTTATTTGAGGTTTCGTCTAATATTTCTATATTAATATTCTTCTCTACCATTAACTTTTTATTTCCTAAAAGAATATCTTTACCATCAATAAATACCTCTATTCCGTGACCTGGTATTGCATTAAATTTGTCTATATCTTTAAGCTTTAGCCCTTTTTCTTCAGCGGCTTTAACAATTGCCTCACCCAATGGATGTTCAGAGCCTTTTTCACCACTAGCAGCTAATATAAGAATTTCTTCTTCTGATTCTCCATTAGTTATTATATCTGTAACCTTTGGCTTTCCTTCAGTGATAGTTCCTGTTTTATCAAATACAATGGTATTTAATTTATAAGTGGTTTCTAGCGCCTCTCCACCTTTAATTAATACTCCATTTTCTGCACCTTTTCCTGTACCCACCATAATAGCTGTTGGAGTTGCAAGACCTAATGCACATGGGCATGCTATTACTAGTACTGCTATGAATATAGTAAGAGCAAAAATTGGTGTTTCACCTGCAATTAACCAACCTACTGCTGCCATTATTGCAAGTCCTATAACAATAGGTACAAAATATGCTGATATAACGTCTGCAAGTTTTGCTATAGGAGCCTTAGATCCTTGAGCATCCTCAACTAATTTTACTATTTGTGCAAGGGCTGTATCTCTACCAACCTTAGTTGCTTTATATTTTATAAATCCTGTTTTATTAATACTTGCTCCGATGACACTACTTCCAATTGACTTCTCAACGGGTATGCTCTCACCTGTAAGCATAGATTCATCAATGGCTGTATTTCCTTCTATAACTTCACCATCAACTGGCAACTTCTCTCCAGGTTTAACTAAAACTATATCTCCTACTATTACTTCCTCTACTGGGATAACAATCTCATTATTATCTCTAATTATAGTTGCAGTCTTAGGAGCTAGACCCATAAGTGCCTTTATAGCTTGTGAAGTTTTCCCCTTTGAAACTGCTTCTAAATACTTTCCTAGAGTTATTAGTGTTAAAATAACTGCGGCAGATTCAAAGTATAAATGCATAGCATATTCATGATTACCTTGGATTATCTTATATATTGCAAATAGCCCATATAAAAATGCTGCTAAAGTTCCAATAGAAATTAAGGAATCCATATTAGGACTTAGTTTAAATAGATTTTTAAGTCCAATTTTGTAAAACTTATATCCAACTAACATTACTGGTAATGTTAAGATCACTTGAATTAAAGCAAAGTTAAGTGGATTCATCATTGGAGTTATTATATCTGGAAGCTGCATTCCTACCATATGTCCCATAGTTATAATTAAGAGTGGAACAGTGAATACTAAAGAAATAATAAATCTAGTAAGTAGTTTCTCCGCCTCATTCTTCTTTTTACCCTCTTTACCTGGCTTTTTTCCCTCTTCTTTTATAAGCTTATATCCCGCTTTTTCTACAGCAGCTTTTATTTCTCCATATCCAATTTCATCTTCATTAATCTTTATAGTAAGTTTCTCAGTAGCAAAGTTTACAACGGAATTATCCACACCAGATAATTTTTTAGTAACTCTTTCTACTCTATTAGCACAAGCAGAACAAGTCATACCTTCAATCTTAAAATCGTAGGTCTTTGTATTCTTCTTTACACTATACCCAGCTTTAACTACTGCATCCTCGATGTTTTGAGAATTTAATTTTTCTTTATCAAATTCCACACTTAGAGTTTCTGTTGCAAAATTTACACTTGCTTTTTCAACTCCATCTAACTTATTAATTGCTCTTTCCACCCTGTTTGAACAAGCAGAGCAAGTCATACCTTGGATTTTAAATGATTTATTCTCCATATTTGCACCTTCTCCCTATTTACATATTATTTTCTCTAAAATATTATTGATTTCATCTATTTTTTCGTCTACGTTATTACTCTCGCAGGCTGCTTTAACACAATGGTTTAAATGTCCTTTTAAAACTGCTAAATTAGATTTCTTCACTAAAGACTGTGCTGCTAAAATTTGATTTGAAATATCAATACAATATCTATCATCTTCTATCATCTTAATGATTCCATCAATTTGGCCTCTTGCCGTTTTTAATAATTGTAATGCCTTTTTTCTCTCTTCGCTCATCGCTTTACCTCCCTCCCCCCGGGTGGGGGTATACTTTTATATTATTCCTCAAATGTGATTTTGTCAAGAAAATAAATATTTTTTATTTTACTCATGGTTTAATATTAAATATGTAAATATAGTTTTCCCTAAAATCAAAAAATAAGGCTCAATTTTAATAGACTGTTAAAATTGATATCAAAGATAATATGATGTCTTAATCAACACTGATCTAAAATAGAGCCAAAAATAAAAGCATGGCCTAAATGCCATGCTTTAACAATGTTATATTGATTTTTATTATAGGTATTTACCTAAATATTTTTTTAATGGTAATGATAGAGGTAACGCTATTGCTATTCCACCTACTACTTGAATCATATTAGCTGGTATATCTTTAATTGCCACTAAAAGTCCTTGACCAAGAGTTGGTATACCATAAGCAAAGTGATTTAAAATTCCCCCTGCTATGAAATAGCCTGCAATCATAAATATTCCACCTGCTAAAAACCCACATAAGTTATTCCAAAAATTATCGCCCTTATAGCTGCTTCTATAAGCTATAGATCCTGCTATATATGCCATCACTCCTTTTATAACAAAGGTAAATGGTGCCCAAATAAAATATGGAGAAAACAAATCGAAGAATGTCATACCTACAGCAGCTGCTACCGCCCCTTTTTTCTTACCTAAAAGAATTGCGCATAAAAAAAGCACTGAATCTCCTAAATGTAAAACCGCACTATCTCCTACCGGTATTGCTATAACTGCAGTTGCTATATAAGTTAAAGCTGCCATCATTCCTATTTGAGCCATACTAATGGTTTTAGTTCTTGTTGATAATTTTTTTTCCATCTTAAGTCCCCCTTTACTAGTTATGTACCCATACAATTCAATAACGTATCCATACAATTCAATTATACAATAAATCTAAATAATTTCAACCCTATTTTTTAAATATACCTAAATGTATAAATTTCAACTTTACGAATACACTAAACCTATGCTGAATTTTAACATGTGTTACTAAAAATAAGTATATATTAATCTATGTACTTATAAGTACTCGTTCCTATAGAAAGGAGAATATTATGCTTTATCTTCGTTGGTTTAGCAGTTTTATACTACTTATAGCTTCAATTATTTTATTTTTCATAATTGGAGGAAACCTAATTAACTTAATAATTGCAGTATCCCTAATAACTATAATCATAGATTATTTAGAGGAGTACAAAGTAACAAAAAATAAATTTAATAATTGAAAAGAGTCATATAATACTTAAAAGTATTATATGACTCTTATTACTCTACCTTACCTATGTTAGAAAGAACTAAGCCTTTATTATGCTCTAGTGCCCAGCTAATACCCCAATCAGTTTGGAATATTAAAAGATCTCTATCCTTGAAGTCTTTAACTACTTTTGTATCACTAGTTAAGCTTAAGTTATCAACCTTACCTTCTATAGCTTCAATCCATCTAATATTTCTAAATGGTAACATATCCATTTTAATATCTACGTTATATTCATTTTTTAATCTGAATTCTAAAACTTCAAACTGAAGTACACCAACAACTCCAACTATGATTTGTTCAGTACCTATGTGAAGCTCCTTAAATACTTGAATAGCACCTTCTTGAGCTATCTGCGTTACTCCTTTTATAAACTGTTTTCTCTTCATAGTATCCACAGTTCTTACTCTTGCAAAATGCTCTGGAGCAAATGTTGGAATTCCTTCAAATTTAAACTTTTTGCTTGGAGAGCATAATGTATCTCCAATACTAAATATGCCTGGATCAAATACACCTATTATATCTCCCGCATATGCACTATCAACGATTTCTCTATCCTGAGCTAAAAACTGTTGAGGTTGTGCAAGTTTTATTTTATTTCCACCTTGTATGTGGAATACTTCCATACCCTTTTCAAATTGACCTGAACATATTCTCATAAATGCAATTCTATCTCTATGCGCTTTGTTCATATTAGCTTGAATCTTAAATATAAAAGCAGAAAACTTATCATCTGTAGCTTCTATTTTTCCTGAATCTGAATTTCTTCCTAGTGGCGCAGTTGTTAATTTTAAGAAATGAGCTAGGAATGGTTCTACACCAAAGTTAGTTAAAGCACTACCAAAGAATACTGGTGTAAGTTCTCCTCTTCTAACTTTTTCTGCATCAAATTCATCTCCAGCTATATCTAAAAGTTCTATATCCTCAAGCAATTTTTCATATAAACTATCAGTTATAGCTTCTCTTGCTGTAACTTCATCATTTATATCTATATTAATTTCACTTACCTCTACTTGACCGTGGTCACCAGCTTTAAACATTTGTATCTGTTTCTTTTCCCTATCATAAACACCTTTAAAGTGCATACCTGTACCTATTGGCCAGTTGATAGGATATGACTTAATTCCAAGCTCATTTTCTATTTCTTCCATAAGTTCAAATGGATCTCTAGTTTCTCTATCCATCTTATTTACAAAAGTAAATATAGGAATATCTCTCATACTACAAACATGGAATAGTTTTCTAGTCTGATCCTCTACCCCTTTTGCTCCGTCAATAACCATTACAGCACTATCTGCCGCCATAAGTGTTCTATATGTATCTTCACTAAAGTCTTGGTGTCCTGGCGTATCTAGTATGTTTATACAATAGCCATCGTATCCAAATTGCATTACTGAAGATGTAACGGATATTCCCCTCTTCTTTTCAATTTCCATCCAGTCAGAAACTGCATGCTTAGATGTTTTTCTAGCTTTAACAGAACCTGCAAGTCTAATCGCTCCTCCATATAAAAGCAATTTTTCTGTAAGGGTAGTTTTACCAGCATCTGGGTGGGAAATTATAGCAAAGGTTCGTCTTTTTTGTATTTCCTTTATATAATCACTCATTACCTTCACTCCTTTATTCTATATTTAAATACTTTTTATTTAATTAAAAAGTATCTCAGCATCATATAATTAGCATAATATAAAAGGCAGATTAGAATCATCTTTAATTGTAGAAGTTAACTATTTATAGATGTATCTTCTTACCACTTCATACTTATATTAATATATAGTATCTCTTTTTAGCACAATTTATATAATAACATATTATTTATTATAAAAACAAATAATATTAAGGATTTTTAGAACTTTTCACTATTTTCACTGCTTTAATTGCAATATTCCTTTAATCATACCATGTAAGATATCTATATTAAGGATTCTTATCCTTGATTAAATAAAAAAATAGCAGGAAAAGTAAGAACCCTTCACCCGCTAATTTATATCATAATATTTATAAATTATAATTCCAATGTATAAAACTATTTTATTTTAGCATGCATAATTGCTTAATAATCCAGTATAAACGACTTGTCCCTTAGATATTGAATCGAAATCCTCTGGTTTAACTAAAGATACATCTTTACTAAAGTCTACTACTTTACCCTCTTTAAGTACATGAGCTACAAACTGAGAGCATACAAAATGATATCTTCTTTGATATGGAATATGTAGCATTATAGCTAAAATCCCAATAAAGCTATACTTATATCTATCATGTTCATCTTCAAATTTATCTATAACGTCTTCAACTTGCTTGTACTCTTCTTCTGTAACAGTTAATTCATATACTCTACATGTTGTACTTTTATACATTTTAAATATTCCAGCATTAATATTCTCGTTTATGAAACCAGCATTAAGAGGAAAATACAACTTTCTTCTACCAAAACTATATAGTCTCTTTAAATCCTTATCTAAAGCTATGGATGTATGATTATAATTATACTTTGTGTATAACTTTATTGCTCTAGAAAAGCATGTCCCTGTTTGACTCAAAACAACATAAATTTTTTTGTCCATATCATCACCACCAATAAATTTAAAATAACTTATTATTATATCTTAATATATAATATATTATAACACATATAATTATAAACCAAATTAGAAAATAATTCATTACGAAATCATTAAATTTTACATATACTTTTCTTGCTTTTTTCCCTATATTTCCTTAATTTATGAGTATATTTCTATTTTCATCTGATTTTTCCTTTGTATTTTATTGAAAATCGCTTTTCATATTTATATAATTAAAGCCTATTAGAATATGGAGGTTGTGATTATGACTGTTAGAGTAGCTATTTTAGGTGGACCCCGTTGCGGTAAAACCACACTTATGCAACAACTATATGTAGATATACAAAACTATGATCATATATCCTATGTTGGTAGAGAATTTGGGTATTCTAAGGATGGAGTTAGATGGCAAGATGAAGATATTGCTAAAGCAGTAGACAAGGCAATTTTATCTTTCCTTGATACAGAAGCAATTTCTTACACAACTCTTACGGGTTCTACAAAGGAAAGAGCAAAACAAATACTTGATATTTTACATATAAATACTGAGGTAGCAAGTGATACTATATCAAAATAAAATTATAAAGCCCTAATATAAACTCATAAATTTATGAAAGTTTATATAGGGCTTTTTTATAACTTTAATTATATGATCTACTGTTGAACTAAACCTATTTTTTTCTGCATCTTTCTTAAAGTTTTTGTTGCAACATAATTAGCTTTTTGTGCTCCAACCGTATATATTTCTTCTAGCTTCTTCTTATCTGCTAAAAGTTCCTTAACATTATTTTGAACTGGTTCTAATTCTTTAACTACAGCTTCAGCTACATCTAACTTAAACTGAGCATATCCTAGACCTTTATACTTCTCTTCTATCTCTTCCATAGACATACCAGTAATTGTACTTAAAATTGTCATTAAGTTTTTAACGCCTGGTTGCTCATCACAGTACTTAACTTCTCCAACACTATCAGTAACAGCTCTTGCAATTTTTCTTCTAATTACTTCTGGTGGGTCTAATATTAATATATATCCATTAGGATTTTCTTCTGATTTAGACATCTTTTTAGACGGGTTTTGTAAATCCATTATTTTAGATCCAGCTTTTCCTACATAAGCTTCAGGAATTGCAAAGGTTGGGCTATATGAGTTGTTAAATCTTTCCCCTATATCTCTTGCAAGCTCTAAATGTTGTACTTGGTCTACTCCCACTGGTACTACATTAGTTTGATAAATTAATATATCAGCTGCCATAAGCACTGGATAGTTAAATAATCCTGCACCTATACTCTCACCACTATTTTTAGACTTATCTTTATACTGAGTCATTCTACTTAGCTCACCCATGTAGCTATTGCAAGTTAAAATCCAAGAAGCTTCTGCATGTGCAGGCACATGTGATTGGATAAATAGAGTATTCTTCGCTGGGTCAATTCCAGCTCCAATGTATATAGCTAAAACTTCTAAAGTTCTTTTTCTAAGCTCTGCTGGAACCTGTCTTACAGTAATTGCATGTAAATCTACAATACAAAAATAACATTCATACTCCTCCTGTAAATTCACCCAGTTCTTTATAGCTCCTAAATAATTCCCCAGGGTTAAATCCCCTGAAGGCTTAATTCCACTAAATATAACTTTCTTTTTATCTTCCATAATAATTCCCCTTTCTATAATGAAACTCCTTCTCTCCTCTTTCGAAGAAGTAACTTCTACTGACCAAATATTAAATTTGGAGTATTAGTTAAAAAAAGCCCTATGGAAAAAATTCCATAGGGCATAAAATACGCGGTACCACCTATCTTGAGATAAAAATCTCATCTTTTTCAGATACAAATATATCCTAGCTCTATAACGTGAGCATTCGTGCTAAACTACTTAAAACTGTTCATCTAGCATCTCAGCGACCCATTCATATTAAACATCATTATGGTAATCTCACCATCTACCACTCTCTTTAAATCTGTTTTTAATACTACTTACTTCGCCTCAACGATTATTTTATAAATATATTAGAATTATTATAATTCTTAAAATATAATATGTCAATATGTTGTTTTTTTATTGCCCTTACCATACTTAATTTTAAGACAATGCTAAAAGTAAAAAGACTACTAGAATTATTGCACCTGAAATTAAAGTTACTTTAAAACTATCAATTATTTTCCAGTTACCACTTATTTTCCTATGTTCATTTATACTCTTCTTTTCACCTGCTTCTGTCTCTTTGTATTTTTGAAACATATTCATATTGAAACCTGTCATTTGCAATACCTCCTATTTAATAAATAATAACTTTACTCTTATAATATGATAAGACTACCTTGTTGGATCATCTGTATAAATCATTTTAAGTCGTTGGTTATTATCATTTCCTTAGCATATTTTACTCACCTTTTTACATATTTTTATAATTTAATTATATCATAACAATTATGCAGTTTATGTATATACACTGTACTCACTTTTAATTATTAAAATTTTTTATGTTAACATATTTTAAAAAAAGTTATAAAACTACAAAGTAATTTAATTCATTGCATATATTCTTTATTTATTTTATATTAAAACCATATATTTCTAGTATTTATTTAGTTCATTAGCACAAACTAAATTCATTAAATACCTTATATTATTTAAATTGTATTTAATAAAGCTTTTAATGTAAAAAGCCATCTGCTTAAACTGAAGGAGGTATTTTCTATGGATTCAAAAAATAATTCTAAAAAACCCAATGAATCAAAACCCTATGGACCTAATGAAAGAGATTATTTGGAAGCAAGTTTAGAGCCAGTTAAAGCATTTTCCCTTGAGGATTACACTCTAATTCCTAATCATGTTGTAGATCCAATAGTGGCAAATAATATTTCCAACGCAGAATTTGATTACACTTATAACGAGGATTCGGATCTTTTAAACTCTGGAGATCAACCCTTAGCCTCAATAAATAAAAACACTCCAAACTAATTAACAAAAACATAACCAGAGAAATAATTTCTTTGGTTATGTTTTGTCTCTTTTAAACTATTTACATTAGATTCTTAAAGCTTGTACTCCACCATTTTCATGAGGTTTTATATCTTTCTATTAACCTTCAAATCAAATTCCGGCTTTGTTACATACTCTAAATATTGCACATTACCGTCATAATCCAAATATGCTTGAAAGCGCTGACGAATTGCTGGTGATGTAATCATATCAAGGACTTTATCCTTCTTCACCCAGCATGATTCTGAATTTTCATCTGAAATGCACAGAGTACCATCAATAAAAGTGCAAATAAAATCCATCATTACCTTTGTTGGAACTTTTTCAACTCCATTATACCCCTTATATGTTGCAGTGTTTGATGAAATTGCAAATAGTTCTTTTACTGTGACATTAATTCCACTTTCTTCTTTTATTTCTCTAATAGCTGCATCAATAATATTTTCTCCAACCTCAACCTGACCACCAGGGAAAACCCATCCTCCGTGATGAGCTTTAACCAACAAAATCTCTTCTTGACCATTTTCCACTACACCTGCTGCTGTAACAATATGTGTTGGCATTATCATTTATATCACTCCCTCACTACTTATTAATCTTTATTTACATAATAATACAATGATTTATTACATTCATTTTTATTTAAATTATAGTATATGGTTTAATACACTATTGAAACTTTGTATAAATTTAGAAAGTGATTTTTATCATCTTCCAAATCGTATTTTATGAAAAATGCGTCTTAACTACTTTGAAATTACCACAAAATTCAACTGCTTTATTGAATAATACATTATGAATTGATGGATAGGTCAAGTTTACTGGTAAACTATCAAACAGTTTAACTTCTTCAATCTCTGAGTTTGGCAACTCTCCAAGTTCACTTATTTCAGAATAGAACAATAATCCATAAGAATGGCGACCATCTACATTCACAGTGGAAATACTTATTGGTGTTAGACTAAACTTTTTTGCTCCAGTTTCTTCAAACAATTCTCTTTCAGCAGTTTTAGTTATGCTTTCATAAATTTCATGTGTTCCACCAGGAAGTTCCCATGTTTCCTTACCTTTCTGCCGAACAAATACCCACTTTCCTTTATATTGAGGAACAATTACTGCACACAAAAATTTACTATCCTCCATATGACATAATTCAATTAAACTTATATCAATCATGATGACTCTTATCCTTTCCTAATTTAATTCGCACTTTTCTACAAGGTTATAGTAATTACAAAACCTTAATTATTACAATCTTTTAAAAAATCTTCATCCACTACTAAGACTTTTTTTACCATTGAGGCATTTTTCAATTGTTATACTTTAACTCTTTACATATTAATGATGTACATTTAGAAGATACCGAGTTTTATTATAAAATAATTAACAAAAGGTAACTATTGCAAATCCTACGAAAGTTATCACTATTACTCAATTTATAAATTAATATTTTTTATTACTTCATCATAAATTTGTTGTAGCTTAATTTCTTCAAACTTTGTTGTATCAATATCTATATTAATACTGTCATCTATATCTAATTTAAACTCCTTATTATTAATCCTAATCTTAAATTCCTCAAGTCCGCTTATCAGCATAATGTGTCCAGGATGTCTCTCTCCTGAATTGTCACGCTTTATATATCTATCATATAAAACTTCAACTTGTGCATGGCAATATATTTGTAATACTCTATAATTGTACCTTGATTTTATGTCAAAGAAAGTTTTGGTTGCATATTTGTTTTCAAAGTTGCCTTCAACAATAAATGTATTTCCAGTTTGGCATAATTTTTCACCAAATAGATATAAAAGTTCAAAGCTTGTCATGCCAAGCTTAATTGCCCATTCTTCATCTTTGGTTCCTAAATAATCAAATAGTAGTTCTTTAATTTCATCTTTATTAATTATAGGTAATTTAAATTTATTAGCCAAATGTTTACTTAAAGTTGTTTTACCAGTAGCAGATGCTCCTGTAACTATTATCATTAATTTTTCCCCCACTAAAATCTCCCCCTATTATATTCAAGGTTAGCAATAAACACGTCTTATTATATAATTATTCATTTAATTACAGTAACATTTTACACTAATTATAACATATTTTAAATAAAATGTATGTTGATAGCAGATATCTATTGTCTTTCTTTAAAGTCAGTTATATTAGTCCAAAAATATAGTATATTGCTTTGAACTCCAATTAAATATTTCCCATATATTTGAAACAATTGGTTATTTTAAGTATAATTAAGTTAATGAGCAATTTAGAGATATCTTTAACCATTAAAGATATTATTGGAGGGGTATTCATTATGAAAGTTACTGATTTAACACATATTATTCATTCGAGTATGCCAGTTTTCCCAGGAACTGAGCAACCAATTTTAAAAAAGGCAAATACCTTAGAAAAAGATGGATTTCGAGAGATGAAAATCACTATGTACTCACATACTGGTACACATATAGATGCACCTGCCCATATGTTGAGTGATGGACTTTATTTAGATGATTTTAATATAGAACAGTTCATTGGGAATGCTACTATTATAGATTTTTCAAATATAAATATGGGATTTATAGATGTTGATAGATTAAAACCCTATGAGGAAAAAATAAAAAATGTTGAGTTTATTATAATAAAAACAGGCTGGAGTAAATACTGGGGTGATAAAAAGTATTATGAAGATTTCCCTTCTTTAAGTGAAGAGGCAGCCAAATGGTTATCAGAATTTAATTTAAAAGGAATTGGTATTGACGCAATTTCAATTGATGATATGAAATCCACAACATTTGCAGTCCATAAAACACTAATGCCAAAGAATATCATAATCATTGAGAACCTAACAAATCTAGGTTCCATCAACAGTGAATATTTTACTTTAAGTATTATGCCACTGAAAACTAAAAATGCTGATGGTTCACCAGTAAGAGCTATTTCTATAGAAATGTAATTGTATTATATTGAGAAATAAAGATTATTTTTATTTGAATCATAAAAGTTACAAATAATTATTGACTTTGACGCGACGTTAACATTTACAATTTAATCAGAAAGGGGAATAAAATAATGAAGTCAGTAACAATAAGCCAAGTTGCAAAAGGGTTTAATATTTCCACAAGAACACTTCGCTATTATGAGCAGATAGGGCTTTTACAAAGTATTAAAAAAAACGATTACGCCTACCGTACCTATGATGATTCTGCTGTAAGACGTCTACAACAAATCATTATTTTACGGAAATTAAGAATAAAGCTGAAAGAAATTTCAATAATCTTACAAAATGATGATGCGGTTACAGCAATTGAAGTGTTTCGCGAAAACTTAAAAGAAGTCAATAATGAGATAATATCTTTGACTACTATTAAGTCAATTCTGCAAACTTTTATCACTGGTTTAAGTGAAAATATAAACTTTAATATTAATTCTGATTTATTTAACGATGACTCCGTTATGAAAATCATAGATTCATTAACCCTTTCTAAAATTAATTTTAAGGAGGAAAGGTCAATGGAAGAATTAAATAAAGCAAATGAGAAATTATCAAGGTTAAAAAATGTTAGGATTATATATCTGCCTCCATCAACTGTTGCGTCAAGTCACTTTATAGGCGAAAACCCAGAAGATGTTTCAAGTAATTTATTAAATGATTTTATTAGAAATTGCAATTTACACAAAAGCAAACCTGATTTGAGGCTATATGGTTTTAATAATCCTTGCCCTAAAGATAGTCATGAAATATATGGATATGAGTTTTGGATAACTATTCCCGATGATATGGATGTTCCTGAACCTCTTGAAAAAAAGCATTTTCATGGTGGATTATATGCAGCTCACTGTATTAAAATGGGAGATTTTAACGAGTGGCAACTGATTCATGATTGGGTAGATAATAGCGATGAATATACTTTTGACCACAGGGAACCTTTAGGTATGGGAGGTTCTTTAGAAGAACACCTAAATGCATATACTTTTTATCAAACAGATAAAGAAAATGCAGACTTTAAGCAGGTTGATTTACTCATTCCCATTAAGACAAAGAATGATCTGTAATATACCTATTGAACTTCCTATTATGAGGATAATTTATAGTAGCTTTATTACACATTCTTCATATTAATGGTAACAACTATAAAACTAAATGATTAAACGGCCTTAGCCCAATGGAATATCGGGCTTTAGCCGCTTAAGTCAATTTTTATTATTTCTCCTGTCTACTTGACAGGAGGCAGTTCAAAGTGAATATTCGGTATTTTTTGCTCTTATCTATTTGGATTTTCCTTAGGAAAACACCATATTACTGTATCAAGGTACTCTAAACCACAAAATATTCACATATGGAAGTATTTTCAAATAATATCATTTACAAACGGTATTGCAGTGGCTGTTTCATTTTTATAATCAGTAATGTATTTTGTATCTTTACTAAATACAATAGCATTTGTTAAGGTAATTTTTAAAATACATGTTTCAGGATCATCTTCATTAACATGACGGTCATAAAATGCAACAAATACTTTTTTTAATTCTTCTCGCAACTCTCTGTTTGATTTTGCTTTAGGATTACCAAGATTTTCACCTATACCTTGTGCACACATTAAATCTTTACAAATTGCTACATTTGATTTTCTGTCAATATCTTTCATTTTCTGTGAACAACTATGTGTCACCACGTAAACGGAACCATCTTTATAATACCCATCTACATTCCGAACATTTACACCATTCTCTGTACAAGTAGCAAGTGATATTATCACATCATAACCTAATTGTTCTTTCATTAACTCGGTTGCAGATTTAAAAACATCCATTACATACCTCTCCCCTATTCTTATTATCTAACAGTTATTCAGTTAATTATATCGATTTTATACGCTAATCATAACATATTTTCAATAAAATGTATGTTATTAGTGAATATTGGTTGTCTTTCTTTAAAATCATTTGTATTAGTATACGAATAGGGTATATTGCTTTAAACTTCAATTATTTTTCCATATATTTGAAATAATTGGTTATTTTAAGTATAATTAAGTTAATGAGCAATTTGGAGATATCTTTAACCATTAAAGATATTATTGGAGGGTTATTTATATGGAAATCTTAAAGAATATTCTAATTGGATATTTAACATTATATTTTGTAATTTGGTTACATGAAGTTGGGCATGCCTTTTGTTATTGGAAATACGGTACTAAAAAAAATCCTTTATTGGTAAGCGTAAAACCATATATATTTTTTTCTACCCCTTTGCCAATAGATTTAGAAAAAGAAAAATTAATGTCTGAGAAACAAAAATTCAACACTTCTATGGCTGGAATAATAGTTAATTTAACATTTGCATTTATAAGTATGTTTATTATCTTATTAATTGGAGTAAAGGATAATTTAGTTTTTCTTTTTTTATTTTACTTTGCTACATTACATTTTTCAGAAGCTATAAGTTATTTAACAATAAGCAATATTTTTTTAGCTAGTGACATGAAATCAATAGCTAAATATAACAGTAAGCTTAGAATTCCTTGTTTTTTAATTGGATGCTTAGGTTTAGTATGTTTGGTGTACCTAATATCAATGTCTCTTTATTCCTGGAGAATATATCTCATTATTTTCAATATGATAGCCATGCTATGCATGGGCATTGGAAGAATTATCTTTACTTATTTTTATACTATTAAGAAGTAACACTAATAATTTATATCTCTATTTTTATTTTATAAATAGGAGAAACTATGAAAATTAAGGAACCTATGTACCTTACTTAAAGTACATAGGTTCCTTAAAAATTTCATATTCTCAACGCTGATTTAAACAGAGTCTTATTTGAAGATAACTTTAACTTCATATACTCCTTCATCCATCATTGGAATCACTTCACCTTCTATAACTTCATCATCTAAAATTACACCATACTCTTCTCCTCTAGTTGCAATTATATGATATGTTGCATTTTTATATTTGTAATCTATGGTGTACTTGTTAAAGCTTTTAGGTACACAAGGTTTAATTGTAAATCCTTTTCCTTCTATAAGATCTAACCCCAATATATACTTAATTGCTACGGTGTACATCCAGCCAGAACTGCCAGTGTACCAGCTCCATCCACCTCTTCCCACATGAGGTTCAACAGAGTATACATCAGCTGCCATAACATAAGGCTCTGTCTTAAATATATCCTCCTCAGCTTTTGTTAAGCCGTGATTTATAGGATTTAGCATAGAGTAAACTTTGTAAGCTTCATCTCCTCTTCCCATCTTAGCAAGAGCTAAAGCTACCCATGTAACTCCATGGGTATACTGTCCACCGTTCTCTCTAACACCGGGTACATATCCCTTTATATATCCTGGTTCTAAAGATGACTTATCAAATGGTGGTGTTAATAGTAAAACCATTTTATCTTCTTCTTTTACTAGATATTTTTCCAAATGATCCATGGCTATATTTACTCGTTCTTCTTCTCCTGCCTCTGATATAACTGCCCAACATTGTGAAAGTGCATCTATTTTACATTCTTCATTTTCATGGGACCCAAGAGGAGTTCCATCATCAAAATATGCACGTTTATACCAATTTCCATCCCATGCATTTTTCTCTAAATTTTCCTTTAAGAAATCCATCATCTTAAGAGCTTTATCATGGTATGCTATATCTTCTTTGTGAGTACATAAATCCTTAAAATCCTTTAATATAGTATATATAAACCATCCAAGCCATACACTTTCTCCAGTTCCCTTATTACCCACAGTACTCATACCATCATTCCAGTCACCACTGCCCATTAAAGGTATATTGTGTGGACCAAAATTAAGACCTTTATCAATGGCTCTTATACAATGGTTATACAGTGATTCCTTTAATTCTGATTTTTGAGATACATTATATCTCTCATCTTCTCCTTCTCTTAAAGGCTCATCCTTAAGATATCCTACTAATTCATCTAAAATATCATAATCCCCTGTAGCCTTAACGTAAATAGATGTTACATATGGTAGCCATAACAAATCATCACTGAATCTAGTTCTGATTCCACTATCAACTACTGGATGCCACCAATGCTGAACATCCCCTTCTTCAAATTGTCTTGAAGCACTATAAAGAATTTGATCTCTAGTAACTGCGGGATTTAGATAAATCATTGGAATTGAATCTTGAAGTTGATCTCTAAATCCATAGGCTCCACCACATTGATAAAAAGCAGTTCTAGAAAACAATCTGCAACTTATAGTTTCATAAGGTAGCCAACCATTAACCATTAAATCTAAAGCCTTATCTTCAGTGGTTATCTTAACTGACCCTAAAAGATTCCTCCAATATTCCTTCACCTTAATAAATTCTTTTTCTACAATGTCTATATCATTGAATTTGTTAAGGATATTTTCTACAGCCTCAATACTCTCTTCTACCCCTAAAGCTATGACTATAGTTTTTTCTTCCAGTGAATCTATGTCAAAACAAACTTTTTCACTAAGTATTGGTTCTAATCCTTCTCCCGATATATTGGATAATGTATTTAATTTTTCTAAGTTATCTATACTTCTTCCATTTACAAGGAACTCAGTACCATCACCACTAAAACTTTCATCTTCTCCTCCAAATATTTTTAGATAAGCATAGCTAGATGAGAACTCACTACTATAAGGATTTCTTCCATAAATATATTTTGTTTCTTTATTTATTTCTGTATAAATCTTTTTATAAGTATGTTCCCTAGAAGCTCCTAAGCATAATCTTGTAAGATATGCTAAGCTTAGCTTCCTTGGCTCATTCTCAAGATTCTTCAACTTAATTTTAAGTAGCTTTACATTATCTTCTATGGTAGCAAACATAGTAACTTCACCTAAAACACCATTACTCTCATGTATAAACTTAGAGTAACCAAAACCATGATTTATTAAATACTGACCCTTATCTCTTATTGGCTGTGGAGTTATAGACCAAAGACTCTTACTTCTTTCATCTTGAATATATAGAGCTTCATTTAAAGTATCTTCAATGAAGTCATTGTTCCAAGGTGTTATTTTAAACTCTCTACTGTTTTTATACCAAGTGTAACTACTACCTGATTCACTAACATTAAAACCAAAGTTACCATTTGATATGACATTTATCCACGGTGCTGGAGTAACTTCACCACTGTTTAATACTATGGTATACTCTCCATCTTCATTAAAGCCTCCGTAACCATTAAAGAAATTCAAATTCAATGATTTATTTAAATCCTGATTTTCTGCACTTAAGCTTTTATACTTTTCTTTAGATGTTACGTCTTTTAAATACTTATTTGGTTTTTTAGCTACATTTACACTATTTAAAAGTAAATTATAATATTTATTATCCATAGCCTTATCTATTTGTTCCCATAGTGAACTATCTTTTCCGTGTATAATCAAAGAAGCTATAGCCTTAAATAGATTAATATCTTCTAAAGGTACATTTAAAGCACTTAGGACAAATATTCCCCCAGATGTATTTTCTCTACCATTTAACTCACTGTTTAATATTATTTGTCTTATAGCATTATCTGTAGGCTTATCATAACTTGCCCCTTCTCCATTAATTACAACTATATCAAAGTTAACACCTTTATCTTCTAAGTAACTGTGGCAATCTATAACTTGCCTTAGGATATCACTCTCTTTTTCTTCTTGTATAGTTATCAAAACTATTGGCAAATCACCTGAAATTCCATAAGCCCATAGGTTTCTTTGACTTCTCTTTAATTCTTTAATTTCTCCATTCCTTTGGCCATAACTAGCATTTGAGAATATTAAACTACTTGCTACTTTTTCATAAATATTAACTTGAGTAGGTTTTATTCCTCTAGCTATTAGAGATTCTTCTATTTTAAAAGCCTCTTTATCAAGACTTTCTTCAACCAGAAGTGTATCTTGATAATTTGAAGCCACCGTCAAAATTTCCTCCTTAGAATTTCCTGTAACAGTAACATAGGTTAGAGATATAGTGTCCCCTTTTTTCACATTTACTTGGTTTCTTATTGCTATTATAGGGTCAAGTACATTTCCAACAAAATTCCCTAGGTTCTCATTATTTTCCAAGGCTATAGGATTTGCTTTTGAATGATTTCTACCTATAAAATTTAACCGTGCTGTTTCATACTGTGGTTCACCTAAAACCTCTTTATCACAGAAACTAGTCTGTATTACAAATGCATCCTTATCCTTTTCACTCCTTACTCGCCTTTTAGCTATTACGCCTCTTAGTGATTCTACATACTCTGTAGTAATAAATAAGTTTCCAAAGGCAGGATGTGCTATATCTCCATCATATCTTTGTAGTACAGCCTCACAATAACTAGTAACCTCAATTGTTTTATCTCTATCACTATTATTCTTAATTGTAACCTTTCTTATTTCACAATTTTCACTTGGAATTACATGAACTCTAGTAGTAATATCTAGTTCATTCCAAAGTTTTATAAATTCACCTTTATACAAATAGAAATTTGCCTCATACTTACTACCATTATCCTTGCAAGGCTCGTAGGTAGATGAAGTATATTTATTTTCTTCTATATCTTTAATATAAAAAAACATACCAAAGTTTCTATGAAGTAAATCCTCTCTCCATCTATATACCATTACATTATTTAATTTTGAATATCCTCCTCCACCATTTTCAATTAATAAGTTATATGATTTGTTTCCCAATAGAAGGGTTTCTGGATACTTAAAACACCCCGTTGTAAAGTCTCTTTTTATAGAAAATTCTCTATCTAATACTTTGCTGTCACCTTCTGCATCTTCTTTTCTATCGTAAACTACATTTTTACTTATTTTTTCTTGAAGTAATAATTCAGTAGCCTTTACCATTGGTATTCTATGAAATCTCTCTTGTATAATATTTTTATTAATTACATTATCAAGGGCTAAAAAACTCATACCTAAATGGTGAATCATATAACATTTTACTATTTCAAAATCCTTATTTTTCATTCTTTTCCCTGTATAATCAATAGCTTCATAGAATCCGTATTGACCTTCTATGTTAAGCTTCTTTAATTTAATTATATTATCCATGGATTTTGGTATATTTTCCATGAGACCCATAATTGTTGAGTAAGGTGAAATTACTAGGTCTTCATCTAATCCTCTTTTAAGTCCTACCTTTGGTACTCCAAATGCTTTATATTGATAATTTAAATCTATATCGAACTTAAAATATGCACTTTCTGAAATACCAAAAGGCACGGATTTTTTCTTTCCATACTTTATCTGTGCTTCTATAACAGATCTATAAGCTTCATCTAAAAGAGAATTCCTAAAGTTTTTCATAAGCAACCTTGGCATAAAGTACTCAAACATAGTTCCACTCCAGCTGACTAACCCCTTATTCCCATCCATTAAAGTTAACCCTCTATTTAATTTAAACCAGTGAGATGTAGGTACAGTTCCCTTAGCAATAGCTAAAAAGCTAGTAGTTCTAGCTTCTGATGCAAGTAGATCATAATAATTACCACTCTTAGTGTTACTATCCACATCATAACCTATATGGAATAAATTTCTATCTTTACTGTATAAACACTGAAAATCTGTTCTATCTATTATTGTGTTTAATTTTATTTTAATAAAGGCAGCTCTTTGTAATAATACTTGTATATTCTCTTCAGATTCCTTTATATCTTCACAAATAGTCTTAGCTTGAACTTCATCTAAGGTTTCTAGATTAACATTAAATTTTCCATCCATTTCAAACAAATTATTTATGCTATTTGTACTTATTGTTTCAGCTACTTCCCTTGATACCTCTCTAGGTAAAAGCTTTAATTTTGATATGAATGGAAATAAAAACTCTATCTCGCTAATATAGTCAATAACATTATTTAATAACTTTTCATTCCAATAATCTATTTTAATATGTTTTGTATTTTTTTCATTTTTCGTGTCATTTATCTCTTTTATAGTTTCTACAATCATTGGTTTGAAATTATTTAACATGTTATAGAACTCTAGAAGATTTTTCACTTCACCTTTAATCCTTTCTCCCATAGCTAAATACATATATTTTTTTCTATCATCACTAAGTTCATCCATAGCAAGATTTATAGTGTCTTCAATTCCATTAATTCTATGGTTATAATATGGTATTTCCACAAAATCTTCTATAGCCTCATTTATTGTGTATAAGTATGAAATCAAATTCCCACTATCTACAGTAGATACATATCTAGGTGGAAGAGGATTCAAAGTTTTAACATCGTACCAATTATAAAAATGTCCTTGGTATGTTTCTAATTTATCTAAAGTTTTTATTGTTTCTTCTAAATTTTCTATAGCTTTTATTACTCCAATATATCCCATATCTACTGCAACAATATTAGATATCAAAGTCATTCCTATATTCGTTGGAGATGTTCTCATGGCAAGGCCCCTATATGGCTCTTCTTGATAATTATCTCCACCTAAATAATTAGTTTCCTCACAAACAAAATCTTCAAAATAAGCCCATGTTTTTCTAGATAATCCTCTTAAAATATGAGTCTGTGATTCATTTAATTTCACTTCTTCGTTATGAATTGGACTCCCTATAATGTGAGCTATTAAAGGACTAATTCCCCAAATAATACAACTTGGAATCATTACATAAAAAGTTTCTATTCCGTTGTATAAAGAAATAATTGATATGACTATGGAAATTAGAGTTTCAATCCACATATATCTCCAATAGCTAAGAATATTTTTTCCTGAAGATCTCTCAACTTCCTCTGAAGTTTGCCATTGTAATAGATTTTTTTTACTAATAACTAATCTATATAAAGTTCTAAAAATAGCATCAATCATTAAATAAGCTTTAAATGGAAGGAATGCATAAATAAAAAATACTTGTTTTAGCGCCATTTCAAAGTTTTGAATCTTACCACTAAGACTAATATTTGACATTGGACTAACTGCATTTTCAGATATATCGAATAATATAGGTGTTGCAATTGCTATAAAAGCTGCCATGTACCACTTATTAATTCCATCTGGAAGAATCCCTAAAAGTGAGCAAACTAAAAGAATTACCATAGAAGGCGCAAGCAAGCTTCTTCTTAGGTTATCTATCATCTTCCATTTTGATAATCTGTTCAAATTATTTTTCTTAAATATATAAGGTAATAGTTGCCAATCACCCCTCACCCATCTATGAAGCCTCTTGCAGCTTGAAATAAAGTTAGATGGATATCCGTCAATTAATTCAACATCAGTAAGAAGGGCAGTTCGACCTAGGGACCCCTCTAGTAAATCATGACTTAATACAGTATTTTCTTCAATAACGTTACCTAATACTTTATTAAAAATATCTACATTATATATAGCCTTACCTGTAAAAATACCTTCACCAAATAAATCCTGATACACATCTGAAACCGCTGTAGTATACATATCCGTTCCTACTTCTCCTGAGAAAACCTTAGAAAAATATGTTTTATTTGCGCTTTCTAAGTCTATGGAAATTCTAGGCTGCATAACTCCATATCCACGCCAAATTGTGCAATCATCTTTTAGATAAGCTTTATTTAATGGGTGAACCATAGTTCCTACGAGTACCCTTGCAGTGTCTCTAGGTAATATTGTATCTCCATCTAAGGTTATTACGTATTTCACTTCCTGAAGCCTTGTTATGTCGCTGCTGAATCTAGTATACGATGTATTCTTATCCCCTTTAATTAATCTATTAAATTCTTCTAGCTTTCCTCGTTTTCTTTCCCATCCTATCCATCTATTTTCCTTGTCATTAAATGTTCTCTCCCTACATAAAAAGAAAAATATTGATTCAGCCTTATGATATTTCTCATTTAAATTTTTAATCTTATCTATACAAAATTTTGAAATACATTCATCATTTTCATCTATTTCGCTATCACTATCTTTAAAATCGCCTAGTAATATAAAATATAAGTTATCATCTTTATTTCCTAAATAGTATTTTTCTAGATTATTGATTAATTGTTCAGCTCTGTCAATACTTTCCACCATAGTAGGAACCACTACACAAGTCAAATCATCCTTTGTAATTCCTGTTGATAGATTAATTTTAGGAAGCAAATTAGGTATACTTAGATGAGTAATACTCCAGTTTAGTATAGCTATAGTTACTTCACTAAGGGGTATTATTGTAACAATACCTGCTAATATATATTTTATAATAGATATATCAGTATCATTAAAATAACTCCATGATACAAATATGCCCACTAACGCCAATGTAAGAATTATTATTGTGCTAATATATATGCCAACGGCTCTTCCCTTAACTCTATTCTTAAATTTATCAAAGCCTTTGAAATTAATATTAAGAATAGAGTTAAGATCTTTTCTACCTTTATCTATAATGTAATATCCTATATGACTTTCAAAATCATACTCTTTTTCACCTTGAGCACATTGAAGGACTTTTCTTGCTAAAAAAGTCTCTGAAAGATTATTCTCTTTGGCAATTCGCTCTAGTGTATGCCTATAATAGTCCTTAGAATAAAAATCCATGGATTCATAAATTCCCAAGGGATCATTATTTAAAATTTCCTCTACCTTGCTACTGTCCGTAAAGATACTTTGCCAGTTTATACCCTCCACATTTCTTATTCCATTAATACTATTACTTATACTTGATGAGTATATTCCATCCATTTTGTGTGAATTCATAGAAAGCTTTTCTAAGTTAATTTCATTTTCATACAGCTTATTCTCTATCCATAAATTAAGTTCATTGTAATTAACACCATTATCCTTCAAAGTTTTCACTAAAGCATCTGCAAAATAAGTTGTAAATTCAATGCGATTTTCTCTTATAAAATTCATGGCTTCATCCATATTGTCATTATTGTAGTACATTATAATTCTATCCGCTAATTTTTCCCCATTAAATCCTTCCTTAGCTTTGCTTACTACACTTAAGGAACTTTTACAAATCACCTCTATATAAGCTACTTTAATCATTAATGGTAATGCCCATAACTCTCCCATAGTCAATGTTGTAGTTCCTTGATATATTGATAAAAACCTATTTATCTCTTCTTCTGAAATTGACTCTCTATAAATCTTTAAAATTTCTCTTGCTAATGCATAAATTCTTGGATAACCCTTTAATACTCCACTTTTCAATATTGGAAGTGCCTTTAGATATTTTTTAGGTAAACATTTTTTTACGTGCTTATACTCTTTTTCCACCACATAAATGTTATCTAATATCCACTGAACTCCCTTAACTTTATTGTAGTCACCTCTGTCATCAGATTTGAATAAATTATGACAGTATATAATATCATCATAATATTTATCTAAACTAGAAATTATATTTTCTTTATTTTTCTTCTTCCTAACCTCTTTGTGATCTCTAGCTATACTCTGAATGATGTCATCTATATCTTCTTTACTTCCTTCTAAAAAATCCATATCCTTCAACTTAACATTTGCAATTTTATTTCTATTTTTAATAAAAAACATAAGAATAACAATACTGAGTATAAGCATTAAGTTTACTAAGATGAATAAGTAATCCATAAAGTCCTCTCCTTTCAAACATACTCAGCTTTTATTATTGCCAAATTTATAGTGTTTATCCAAAACATATTGAAATGAACTCAAATAAAAAAGATATACATCCACCACCAACTAGTATCAGTTAGTTTCTACAATGTATATCTTATTGCAATATTATTCTTTGTTAAATTCTTCTATTTTCCTTTTGTTAACCCCTTATAACTACCAGGCTCCACATTAAACTTAACTGTAGTTCCATCACTTGTAGCTATAATACTTCCCTGCTCATCAGTTCTATAAACTTTAATACCCTTACTTTTAAGTTTGTCCATTATACTTTGCCTTGGATGTCCATAGTCATTATCTTTACCTACTTCAATTACTGCATAATCTGGATTTACAGCCGCTAAGAATTTGTCACTGGTAGAGCTGTCACTTCCATGATGACCTACCTTTAATACTGTTGACTTCACGTCAAATCCTCGATTTAAAATTTCATCTTCTGATAACTCCTCAGCATCTCCAGTAAATAGAAATGATGTATCACCATACTGAAGTCTTATAACTATAGAATTATCATTTACCTCTTCATAAGATTCACTGTTAGGAGCTAATATTGTACAAGTTGTTCCCCCTAGGTTAAACATTTCTCCTATCTTTGGTACTGTAAAACTTAAGCCTTTATTTTTAGCTGAAGTTACTACATCCTTAAAGGTTTTTGTTGTAGCTGTAGCTTTAGGCATATATAGAGTTTCTATATGAAAGTTATCTATCACCTTATCAAGTCCTCCAATATGGTCCTCATGAGGGTGAGTTCCGATGGCATACTTAATATTCTTTATATTATTATCTTTAATATAATTTACTACTAAATCACTATCAGCATTATTCCCTGCATCTATTAACATGGCTTCCCCATTATTTTCAATTAAAATACTATCAGCCTGTCCAACATCAATGAAGTGAATCTTTAGTTCCCCTGATGTTACCTTAGTTTCCTTAGATACTTCTTCATTGAGTTTAGGTACTTCTCCAATTTCTTCTGCTTTATTATTAATTTCAGATATCTTATCTTTATTACCTTCAGTTGAATTTTCTTTATCAGAAGTTATGACCTGTGATGATGGTATATTACTTTTATCACCATTTACTCTATCTTCTACTATACTTCCAATAAATCCTCCTATCATAAATATTATAGAAAGGATTATTATTACTTCAATCAACTTGTTACTTGGTCTTTTCTTAATACTCATTAGTTTACTGTCTCCTTAAAATTATGTCATTAGTATCTAGATATATTTTCCAAACCCCTTAAAACTACAAAGGGAGATGCCTCAAAATAATTTAGTTATGTTTTACCTAGATAATAAAATTGAAAATAATATAAATCCAATTTTAACACTGATCTAAAACATACTAACCTTTGAGACATCCCCATTTGTTTATTAATTTAAAGCTCAAATTTATACTTTCAGATTTACAATGTAAACTTTACACTTAAACCTATAATTTGAAGAACTCTAAAAATGATTTAGTTACATAAGTATGATCCATAACTCCTGCAAACTCTCTTATAGAGTGCATAGCAAGGGTTGGATTTCCAATATCTACAGATCTTATGTTTAAATGTGTAGAAGATATAGGTCCTATTGTTGAACCACCTTTTGTATCAGAACGGTTAACAAACTCTTGCACTGGCACTCCTGCATTTTCACAAATACTCTTATAAACAGCTGATGAATCTGCATCACTTGTATATGCACAGTTAGCATTAATCTTTATAACAGGTCCCTTATTTATTATAGGTCTGTTAGTAGGATCAGCCTTTTCTGGGCTATTCGGATGTACTGCATGTGCATTATCTCCTGATATTACAAATGATTTTCCAAGGGCTCTAAAGAAATCTTCTCTTCCTTTTCCAAGGCAAAGGACTATTCGCTCCAATACATTTGCTAACATGTCTGAGTCAGCACCTTGCTTTGTAGAACTTCCAACTTCTTCATTATCAAAGCATACCATCACATTGACACCTTTAGTAATTGGAGCCTCTTTAATAGCTACAATACCTGCATGAACCATTTGAAGATCATCTAGTCTTCCTGATGATATAAATTCATCATTTAGTCCTACTATACATCCTTTTTCAAATTCATAAAGAAATAAATCAAAATCTACAATCTCTTCTTTAGAAACATTTAATTCCTTAGCTACAGCATTTAATAGAGCATTTCCTTTTTCAAGTTCTTCACTAACCATAGCTAATAGTGGAAGAGTATCCTTTTGAAGATTTAATTCCCCACCTGTATTAGCTTCTCTATTCATATGTATTGCAAGGCTAGGTATTATTAATATTGGTTTTTTAATATTAACTAATCTTGATACTGGATTTAGTGGATTTTCCCCTTTTAAAACAACTCTACCAGCAACTGATAACGGTCTATCCATCCATGTGCTTCTTATTAATCCACCATATACCTCTGTATTCAATTTTACATAATTATTTTCTGATATTATCTCAGAGTTTGGCTTTATTCTAAATGTAGGAGAATCTGTGTGAGCTCCAACAATTTTAAAACCATGCTCTTCAACTTCACCTTCACCCACTGTAAATGCTATTAGCGCAGAACCATTTTTAGTCGTATAATATTTTCCACCCTTTTCTAAGTTCCATTTATCTTCTTCTTTTAATTCCTTAAAATCGCTACTTTTAAGTGACTCTTCAACATTTTTTACCGCATGAAAAGCAGTTGGACTATCATATAGAAAATCAATAAGTTCATTTGCAAATTCTAATTCCCTAGACATAATTAAACCCCTCCTTAAAACAAAATAATATAATTATTATACCAAACTTTTACTATATTTCCTATGAATTTTATTATATTCATTAATCCACACTATATAACATGATATAATATTATTATAATTAAAAAATATTTTGATTGAGGGTGTAATAATTGATTTCTGAATTTCTTATTAAAAAATTCATAAAAAACAACGAAGATATTAAAAATAAAAATGTAAGAGAAGGATACGGTTACCTCGGTGGAATTGTAGGTATTCTGGTAAACTTTATTTTATTTGGAGTAAAGCTTTCTGCAGGGATTTTAGTAAATAGTATTGCTGTCATTGCTGATGCCTTTAATAACCTTTCAGATGTGGGTGCTTCTTTAGTGACTATATTTGGTTTTAAACTTTCAAGTAAGCCTGCGGATAAGGAACATCCTTTTGGACATGGTAGGATTGAATACATATCTGGGCTTATAGTAGCTTTCCTAGTGTTAATTGTAGGAGTTGAATTTATTAAAAGTTCCTTCGATAGAATTAAAAATCCAGCAACTGTTGAATTTGCTTTAATTCCATTTATATTACTACTTGTATCCATTCTATTTAAAGTATGGCTTAGTAGATTTTATAAAATAGTGGGAACTAAAATAAATTCCTCTGCACTTAAAGCATCTTCGGTGGATTCATTAAGTGATGTGGTATCATCCTCAACTGTAGTTGTATCTCTTTTAATATCAAGATTCACTGACTTTCCTATTGATGGATATATCGGTGTAGCTGTATCCTTAGTAATTCTTTACGCAGGCTATAATCTAATTAAAGATACCTTGGACCCACTGCTTGGTATGGTTCCTGATGAAGAGTTAGTCTCAGACATTCATAGGCTTTTACTTTCCTATGATTATATAGATGGCACTCATGACTTATTGGTTCACAACTATGGTCCTGGAAGGATAATTGCATCTATTCATGCTGAAATACCATTAGATATATCCGTTGTAGCTGCCCATGAAGTCATAGATAGAGCAGAAAAAGAAATCTCATCAAAACTTGATATTTTTCTACTTATACACATGGACCCCGTAACCACTAACGATGAAGAAATCCTTAGTGCTAAGAGAGAGGTTGAAGAAATTCTTAAAAATATTCCTACTGTAGATTCTTTCCACGACTTTAGAGTTATAGGAGAAGGAGATTATAAGAATCTTATATTTGATGTAGTAGTAACCCAAGATTTTGCAATAAATAAAGAATCTGAACTTAAACTTCAAAAGCTAATAAACCAGGAGATTAAGAAAGTTTCTCCAAATCATAATGCTATTATTACTGTAGACGCATCTTTCAATTAAATTTTCACTATTTCTGTAACACTTTTTCATTGGTTAAATAATATAGTATAGTATAAAAATCATTGGAGGGTTTAATTATGACTGGAAAATCTACTCATTATTTCCTAGGAGGCAACACTGGAAAAGGATTTTATTCTCACTTTAATTATATTATTTCTCAACAAGATGCAACCAGAATTATTTGCTTAAAAGGTGGCCCTGGAACTGGAAAATCTTCTCTTATGAAAAAAGTGGGTAAATATTATGTAGACAAAGGATATAATGTGGAATTTCATCACTGTTCTTCTGATAGCGATTCCCTAGATGGAATTTTAATTAAAGAACTAAATGTAGCTATGCTTGATGGTACAGCACCTCATATGATAGACCCAGTAAATCCTGGGGCTGTAGATGACATAGTAAATATGGGCGTATGTCTAATTGAAGAAAACTTTAGGAGTACAAAATCAAATGTTTTAGCTGTAAATAAAGAAATTGGTGATTCCTTTAGAAGAGCCTATAGATTCTTTGGAGCTGCTAAATCTATATATGATGATTGGTATACATTTAATAATAATGCTCTTAACTTATATGAACTTAATATTCTAAAAGAGAATCTTAAAAACGAAATTTTACCTGACACCTTTGCTGCTCTTGGAAAACAGCGTCACTTATTTTCTACAGCCTTTACTCCTATAGGTGTTGTAACTTATATTAGTAATATTATAAAAGATATATCGAATGTTTATGTACTTAATGGTGCACCTGGGACTGGTAAGACTCGTGTACTTCAATACATTGCAGATGAAGCTATCCGTAGAGGCCTTGATGTAGAAATTTTACACACTCCTCTAACTCCTGAAAAAATAGAGCATGTAATAATTCCTGAACTAAACATTGCCATAGTTACTTCAAATGAAATAAACAAGATGACCTTTGAAGGTAAACAATACAATATGGATAGCTTATTAAATCAGGATTATATTAATTCAAAACAGACTTCAATAGATGATGTTAGCTCTATATTCTATATCCTTCTTCAAAAAGGACTGGACTGTATAACTGATGCTAAGCATCTTCACGATAATTTAGAACGTTTCTATGTTCCTAATATGAATTTCACTAAAGCTGATGAAATTTATGAAGAAGTTCTAGCTAAAATAAATGGCTATGAATTCCAATATTTAGATAAGTAAATTAAACCAATGAAAAAGGGACTATCTCAAAATTTTCATTTTAAGATAGTCCCTTTAAATTAATTAAACAACCAATAGGTTTGCACATATTGTGTTTTTCCCATTACATTTTATTTTCTTTTAATAACTTCCAAATTATGAAGTGCTCTAGTGCACATTATATACATTAAGTTATCTTTATAATCTTCTTCCATGGATTCTTCTATCACTATAGCACCATCGAATTCTAGACCTTTAGCATAATAACTAGGCATTACCATAACACCTTCACCAATATGAAGATTTTCTTTTTCGATAAACCTTGAAGAAATCTGGCTATTTATAAGGTTCCATATTTCTTTTGAAGATGCTAAATTCTTTGTTATAATCGCTATGTTATTAAGTTCTTTTTCTTTCAAAGAATTTACAGCTTCAACTATTTTATCTCTAAGCTGTGCATCATTTAATGACTCAGTTTCTCTTACAGCTGCACCTGTTCTAACCATTGGAACTATAGATACATCATTAATATATTTATTACTATATTCCATTATTTCTTTAGTTGAACGGTAGCTTTTATTTAAGTTAAATACTTCAACTAAATCATCACTGAAAATTCCTTCAAGAGTGGTTAATGAAGAATCTCCCCCATTAGATATAAGCTGTTGATTACTGTCTCCAACTATTGTCATAGACTTTGTATTAATTAACTCTTTTAATACCATAAATTGAAGTGGTGAATAATCTTGAGCCTCATCAATTACTAGATGCTTTACTTCTTTACCTAGTTTTAATCCTTGAAGCTTAATTTTTAAGTATAAGATTCCAACTAAGTCTTCTTCTGTATACTCTTTACTTCCATTAAATTCAGAATAAATCTCTTCTATATTTTTCTCATCTAAATAAGTAAGAGTAGCTCTTACTTCCATTACATGATTTATTAACTCTCTAATCTTTAACTTTCTCTTAAAGTCCATATCATTTATATGGAATATTACTTCATCCGGATCATAGGATTCTTTTTCTTCCTTAAATAATTTTTCAATGTTTCTAAATGCTTCATCTCTTGCGTCATTTATTTTAGAAAATAAGATTCTTTTTATCTTCTTACTTCTTCTAAAAAGAGGTAATGAGGTAAGTTCTTCTGTAAACATCTTTTTTATTGCTTCTTTAGTTACAATGACTTTATTATTAAAGGTTAAATCAGCACAACTATAACTTTCATTTTCCATTGTTTTAATTAACTGATCTAAATCTTCTTTAAATTCCATAGACCTTTTATAAATAATCTTTGATTCAAAGTCGCTATCATTATTAAGGATTCTTTCCATAACATCTTTAATATCTATAACATCATCAATATCTACAAGATCAAAAGCTAAATCTAAAAATGTAGTTTGGAATATCCCTGTTTCTCCCAATGTTGGAAGCACATTGGAAATATAGTCAATAAATATTCTATTTGGCCCCAATATTAAAACTTTATCATCCAAAAGTTTTCTGTAATTATAGATAAGATATGCAACTCTGTGCAGAGCAATTGTGGTTTTTCCACTTCCTGCTATTCCATCTACAACTATAATTTTATTCTTATCTTGTCTTATGATATTGTCCTGTTCTTGTTGAATGGTCATAACTATATCTTTAAGTTTATCTGAAGCATTCTTACTAAGGACCATTTGAAGTATGTCATCCTTAATATCAACCTTAGAATTAAATACACCTTCAAGTTTACCCTTTTTAATTATATACTGTACTCTCCCAAGGATGGATGCTTTTACTTCTCCCATAGGTGAAGTATAATGACCATTATCTCCTGTGCTATTATAGAATAAGCCTGATATTGGTGCTCTCCAATCTACAATTAAAGGTTCAAAGGTATCTTCTAAGGTAACTCCAAATCTGCCAATATAAATATCTTCTATACCATAGTCCTCTTCTCTAAATGTAACTTTTCCAAAATAAGGAGATGACTTTAACACTGTTAACTCTCTTAGTTTCTTATCAGTATTTTTAAAGCTTTCCTCTTTTACATAGTTCTCATGGTCAAAATACTCAATTATCTTATCTTCATCATCTTTAAATTCTTCTAAAATGTTTTTTCTATAATCTAATATGGCATTGGTTATATCTTTTCTTTTATCAATGCATTTAAGAATTTCTTCATTAATAGTTTCAATAGTGTTTTTTAATCTTTCTTCTTCTATTGCAAATTCAAGTTCCTTTTCTAGTTCATCCTTAAGGTTATTAGACATAAAACCACTTCCTTTATTAGGTATTCCACTTCATATTCTCATATGAATTACAATCAATAATCTTCAGTAATAAAACTAAGATCCTTCACTGTGAATTATGAAAACTCATTCTTATTTTCATTCCTATGAATAAGTTACAGCCAACAAATCACTGTTTTGCGCTGTTACTTAGTGGATTTCTTCCCATCCTTTTATATCAGTTATTCCAAGGCCTGGTTCATCAGATAATATAATTTTATTTCCTTCAAAAATAGCTCCACCTACAATAGGATCTTCTGCAAAATATATCATTGTATCTAAATCGGAAGTTATCATATTGCCTCTAGATGCTGCAAAGCTAGCTGCTGCAGTAATGCCAATCTTGCTTTCTAACATACATCCAACCATACACTTAATTCCCATTGTGTCTGCCATACTATATATTTTTGTGGCATTTTGTATACCACCACTCTTCATAAGCTTTATATTAATTAAATCACATGCTCTATTTTGAATTACCTTAAAGGCTTCCGGTGAACCAATAATAGATTCATCTGCTAAAATCATGGTCTCCACATTATCCTTTATGAACTTTAAACCTTCAATATCCCATGCTTTAACAGGTTGTTCTATAAATTCTATATCAAGATCTAATTGTTCTATCTTTTTAATTATCTTTATTGCTTCTTTAGGGGTCCATCCTTGATTTCCATCAACCCTCACCTTAATCCCCTTACGAATAGCTCGTCTTATAAATTTTACTTTTTCAAAGTCTGTATCTACATTGTTACCTAGCTTTATCTTAATATTAGTATATCCTTCTCTAATAGCCTCATAAGCCGCATTTACCATATTTTCCATTTTTTCATCATCTTGTATAGTTATATCTGTAAGTATTGTAGAGTTAAATCCACCTAAAAGTTTGTATAATGGTGTATTTACCCCTTTACTCCATAAGTCGTATATAGCCATCTCTACAGCAGCCTTTGCACTGTTGTTTTCTTTAATGCATTCTTCCATAACTTTAAATATGCATTGAATACAGCTAAGATCCATACCCTTAATAAAATCCGATATATGTTTAATAGCTCCCACAATAGAACTTTCAGTTTCACCTGTAACCCTTGGGGCTGGAGCTGCACTTCCAATACCTATAATGCCACTATCTGTAAATATTTTTACAACCACTTCATTAGAATAATTATATATACCATTTTTAGTTCTAAATGGTTTTTTCAAAGGCACCGTAATTCTACCAACTTTAATATCTTCTATAATCATCTTCATACCTCTACTATTATAAATTTATTATTTTAATACTACTAAGACTTCTCTTGATTTATTCCAGAATATTATATATTTCCATGAAATCTCCACAAAAAATCCTATATAGTCTAATTAATAATTATACACCAATGAGTAAATGAGTCAAGCTATTAATGTACCTTGTTTTTATATTTAATGAAAACTCATTCTCATATTCATTCTAATGAGTAAATTCTAGGTGCAAAATCATAGATTTTTACTATCAATTATGTATAGCCATAAAATTCATAAGTTTTTATATACCTTACAAAGGATATGATGTCCTAATATTATTTTTCCAAAGTTTTTACCTCTGTAAACTTTATCCATCCTTTTTTAGATACATATCTCATATAGGTAACCAGTCTCTCTATAGCAATTTCCTTAGTATCGTCAAACTCATCTGCCATTTCAAGGGCAATCTCATATATATTTCTTTTTCCATCTATAAGAAGCCACACTGCTGAACATTTTTCATCTAATGTTGTAGCACTTATATTACTTTTTTTCACAAGCCATCTAGCAAATTTTTCGCTAACCTTATTATGTTGGAAATACATTGTAACTATATTCTTTTCATCCACTTTATAATCTTTATGTTTTATTTCAGGAACATAAAGAAGAAAATTTTTCTCGTCATTATTATTATTTTTTTTCATATAAATCACCTACAAATTAGTTAAGAGCCCTAAAGGCTCTTAACATTGATTTTAGTTTTTATTATACCCATATAACACTGTGATATAACGAACTACTTATTAAAATATTTTTAACTAATCTTTTTCTTTATCTCATGGCTACCTACCGTTATCTCCCGTTTTTTACTAAATCGAGAGATAACTGTAGCTACACCCCTGAACGCATGCCTTTTTACTATAAGGATTTCTAATCATCATTGATTCTAAGAACTCTGTTTATCTCCGCCACAAGCAAGTAAGTAAATAACAACTCCAAGGGCTATAAATATTGCTGTGGAGAATATAGAGTTTTGAGTTAATCCAGCAAAGTTAAGTCCGAAAGCAACATCAAGTCCGAATGTTGCAAATCCAGCAACTACTATACCCATTAAAGCATCTCCAGCAACTAAACCAGAAGATATAAGTATTCCTCTCTCAACTTTATCTTTCATAACTGATTCATCTTTCTTGAATCTTTTCTCAACGAATATTCTAATTATACCACCCGATAGTATACCTGCACTTAAGTGTATTGGAAGATATAATCCAAGAGCAACTGGAAGTACTGGAAGTCCACATATCTCTGTAAATACTGCTATTGAAACTCCTACAAATACAAGCGCCCATGGTAACTCACCTGTCATAACTCCTTGAATAACCATTGACATAAGAGTCGCTTGTGGTGCAGGAACTGCCTCTGAACCTATTCCATAAGTATTGTGAAGCATTAATAATACATATCCAGAAACTACTGCTCCAAATACGAGTCCTATATACATTCCTATCTGTACTTTCTTTGGTGATCCACCTATTACAAATGTAGTTTTTAGACTTTGTGCTGTACCACCAGCAACAGCTATAGCTACACATACAATTCCCCCTATCATAACAGCAAGAATCATACCACTATCGCCAATTTGTCCTGTTACCTTTAAAGTTGCAGTAACAAATAATAATGTTGCAATGGTCATACCTGAAACTGGGTTATTTGATGCTCCAATTATTCCAACCATTCTCGCAGAAACAACACCAAAGAAGAATGAGAATACTACAGCCATTAGTGATCCTATAACTCCAGCTCTTATTTGTGGTAATATCCATGAAAGAATAAATACTATAATTGCTGATGCAATTACCCAAGTTATCGGTGGTTCTTCATTTATTCTAGTTACTGTTCCACCATCTTTTTTACCAATACCAGCCATAGCTGATTTAAATGATTTAATTATAGTTGGTGCAGATTTACCTAATGAAATAAATCCACCTGCCGCAACTGCTCCAGCACCTATATATCTTATATATTTACTCCAAATAGCTGAAGCTCCCATTTCTGAAATTAATTCAGTTGATGGGAATAGAGGCTGAGTAAGACCACTACCTATATATTTTATAAGTGGAATTAATCCAAGCCATGCTACAACTGCTCCACCAAACATGAAGGCTGATGCTTTTGTACCTACTATAAATCCAACTCCTAAAAGTGATGCTAATGTATCTATACCAAATACAGCGCCTTGATATTGAGTTATAACCCACTCTGGTCTTTCACTCCAAAGAGCAAATCCACCAGAAGCTAATTTATATCCTCCTCCAATTCCAAGACCCATTAATACCATCCTAAATCCACTTCCGCCTTCGCTTCCGTTAACCAAAACTTCTGCTGCAGCCATTGATTCAGGATAAACTAAATTTCCATGTTCTTCAACTATTAAGAACTTTCTAAGTGGTGTAACAAAGAATATACCCACAAGTCCACCTAGTAATGTAACTATAACTATAGTTGAAACCTTTAAATCGAAACCCCATAAAATAATTGCTGGAAGAATATATATAATTCCACCTGCTATAGATTCTCCTACAGCAGCAATTGAAGCCACCATATTAGCCTCTAATATATTATTTCTCTTAAATGCCCCTTTTAAAATACCAGTGGCAAGTATAGCTCCGGGAATACCTGCTGCAATTGTAAGACCAACTTTTAATCCAAGATAAGTGTTGGCAGCTGCAAATATCATTGAAAATAGCACTCCCATTAGAATAGAATAAATACTTAATTCTGGCATAGCTGTTGTGGTTGCAATAAATGGAACATAATCTTCCCCTGCAACTCCACCATAAGCTGTATGCGATAACTTTTTGCTATTATCCATGTAAACTTCCTCCTTCGTAAAAATTAAAATTTAAAAATCTCTTTGCCATTGTAGCATATTTCGACATATTATGAATATATGAAATTTTATACATTGATAATTAATTTTTCCACTGTTTTAAATTAAAATTATACCATTATTTTTATTTTTTTTAAATTTAAATATATTTGCACCAAAACTCTAAAGTTATATTGCCCTTAATTTAGAATAATTATTAAAATATTTTATTTCAAAAAAATATCTAGATAACTAATAATTATTTTATTAGTTATCTAGATATAATAATTTGTTTTTAATTTATTATTCTAACTTTCCAAATCTGTTGAATGGATATATGGTGAATTTACCCTCCCCTTTTATGTCTTCAAAAGATATATAAGGATTTTCCCATATCCTGGCATCTACAGAATCATTACGATTATCGCCAAAAAACAAGTAACAATCTTCTGGTATGTTAAAAGTTCCAGTAATATCACTCGAATTTTTTACATACTCTTCCTTTAAATATTCTCCATTCACATATACACTTCCATCAGATTGAACTTCAACGCTCTCTCCCGGTAAGCCTATAACTCTTTTTATTAAATCTTTTCCAAGTTCACTTGAATGAAATACAAGTATATCTCCTCTCTCAATAGAGGATTGATTATATATTCTCAATGAAAATATTTTATCTCCAGGTTTAATTGCAGGATACATTGATTTTGTAGGAACATCCACATTGAAAAAAAGAAATTTATTTATCACCATAGCTAAAACCACTGCTATTACAACTGGTGCAGCCCATTCTTTAAGAAATTTTATCACCATTTATTCCCCCTAATATGTTTGATTATCAAGTTTACTATTCTTATATTAACATATTTAAATTAATAAATTCCATATTATCTTATTTTCTTTATAATTAGTATTAATTGAAATTTATCTATGTATTTCATAAACTCTGAAAAACATACCTACTATTTTTTTATAAAAACTGTGTATACTAATATCATACTTGCTACTTTATATTGTAATTTTATATTTTTATGGCATAGGAAATCATATATAAAGTAACTCCTTTTCATATTCATTCTAAGGAGTAAGTTCTACTTAACCAAATTGAAATTTGGAGTATCACTTAAAGTATAGGAGGTAATGTTTTGATTAATAGAAGATTTATTTCAGATGATTTTGAAGAAAATTTATCTTTTCTTAAAACCACTTATAATCTGGCTAACTATAATTCTAACTATGATAGTTGTATAAAAGAAATTAAAAATATTACCTTAGTTCCTAGAAGTGGAACACATAACAATTTCAAAGTTAAAGAGGAAGTTATTATCTACGTAATCAATGGTGAACTACTTTATAGTGATAGTCTAGGCAATAATGAAAATTTTTATAAAGGTAATATTATTTATATTCCTTCAGGAAATGGAATTACTTATGATATATTTAACAATGGTCTGGATCTTCTAGATATAGTTGAAATAAACTTATTTATTGATTCTAGCCACCTAAGTTCTTCTTCTCGTAGTCCTACTAATATTAGCAAAACCACTGTAGCTTATTCACATTTTGATAACATTCCAGTAAATCAATGGAATTATCGTATAAGCTCAACCAATGGACTTGCTCTTATTAAATCCATCTACGATATAAATATATATTCATTATCTTTACTATCAGATGAAAAAGTAGACTTTACTATTGGTAAAAATAGACAAGGATTTCTATTTCAAAGCTATGGCCAAAGCATATTTACTACAAATAATTTAGAAAATAAGGTTACTTTAACGGGAGTTGATACCTTACACATAACTAATGAAAACTTTGAAATATTGGCTTATATTCCCAGCGACTTACTTCTAATTGAAACCTGCATAATATAAAATAGCTATAAGTGATATGAATTCTTACAACTTATAACCAAAACTCAGTAATAGCTACAAAATGATGTTACTGAGTTTTTAGTATTAAATATAAGAAGATTGTGAACCTACTTTAAACAAGGTTTAATTTGATTATTACATTGCTATTATTTTTTTATGCATGCGATAAAGTTTGAAATATTAGTTTTTCCTTTTCTATATTTTCTAAATCTTTTCCCAAATAAAAAAGTGTACAATCTTCTTTGTGAAATTGCCTGACATCATATCCATTAGTATCATATGGTGTAAATCCGAGTGATACTTTCTTTATGGTACCGTCAAATGAACTTATTATTTTTTCTAGATTAACTTTGTGTGTAGATATAATCTGATAAATCCAAAGATTTTCCCTCTCTTTATAAGCAATTACGTATGCATATTCATCGGCACAATAATAAACTAAGTCACTCATAGGTCCTGTTGTCCAAAATGCAGTCAAACCAAAATTGTCCATTGAAAATCTTCCATTACTAACACTTTTTTTTACTGTATCAAGGAAATTTTGTCTTTTTGTCTTATCAGCCATATTAACATGTTCAATTTGCATTTTATTATTTGCTACATTTACCGCTTTGCTATACTGATATTCCATACCTCTTATAAAGCCAAATTTAGTATAAAAGTTAACAACACTATCATTAGCAAACAAATAGATACCATCAACTTTTTCTTTGTATTCTGCAATTACTCTTTCCATAAGATACCGACTTAATCCCTGCCCACGATATTCTTCATCTGTCATAACAGTTCCAATTTGAATGTAATGTTTCTCTGTTCCATCCATATTAAAGTCCATTAAATTAATAGATATATTTGCTATAACTTTTTCCCCATCAACCAAAGAACAAGGAATGTATTTTTCACTCCAAAAGCCATTATTAAACCATTCTACAAAATTAAAATAAAATGTTTTTTCAGTCAATTCATTGAAACTATGACGTAGTGCATCATTGTTCTTATAATTCGTTACATAAGAATATTTCAAATTATCTACCCCCAATTATATAAATTATTTTTACTTCTTAATTTCCAACAATTATTTATTACCATTTATAAAATAATCATCATATATGACAAATTTTTCATCTATTGGTTTGTAACCTTTCTTTCCTAATGATATAATCCGTTCTGATGCAGCTTGAATAGCTTTTGTAAGAATAAATTCAACATCAAAATCTTTATAAAAATTTTTATTAGCTATTTCTAGTATTTCATCAATATACTTTTGCTCTTCATATTTACTTTGCAAATCTATCCTCAATACACCAAAGTGGTTAAATTCGTCATTTGCTTCACGTTTAAACATTTCTACTGTACCAATTTTCTCTCCGGTTTTATTTAAAACAACTGTAAATCTTATAAAATATCTATTTTTATAGGAAAATTGCCAAAAATCAATAGCCTTCTTCATTCTATCAATAGTTGTATAGTGGAAGTCATCTCCATTACAATTATCAGAATTAAATAGGGGTACTGACTTTTCATCAGAATAACATTTTAATAGTTCTGATGCATCTTCTGAAGCTGTCAATTTTAATGTAAGAATATCTTCAGTGTACACTGGACACTTTTTATAAATATCTATTTTCGCCCCCTTATAATCAACTTTATCAAAATATTTCATAACAATTTCGTCATTAATTAACATAGATACCTCCCATAGATAATATAAATAACGTTTATTTATCGCCATGTACTAATTTTACCATTTTACCTATTTTTTATCATTGTTATTTCAAAAGAAAAAGAGACATCTCGAAAGCCGACTTATGTTTTACCTAACCATTGAAACATTTTCAACTTGAGATAGTCTCTTATTTTTCTATAATTAGTACTTTAATTTTATAATGTTTATATCTCGAGAAAAGTTTGTTAGATTATAAATTATTAATATGTTATCAAAATCATTTTCTTTAACATAATCATTTACCTTCAACATAAATGATCTTAAATCTACAACATGAATCTCTTCAAAGTTTTGTGTTAAAAATGGAATCATGGAATTTCCAAAGGAATCTTTGAACACCAATAGTCTTTTCCCATTAGTTAAATTCTTATTTCTTATAATTGTTATAGCATTATTTCCCCTTAGAAACATAGAATACTTATCTCTAGAATCCAAATAAGAATAATTATATAAATCATTATACTTGTCTCCTTGTATATCCATTTCAATGTTTTCAAACTTATAGTAAGTTAATACATCAGAAATAGCATTAAATGGCTTTGCTTTTGAAAAATAAGTTCCATAAAAATTATTCACTCTCACTTCTTCTAAATCCTCAAGATTCACCGATGTTTCTCCTATGCTTTCTACAAATTCTTTATAGGCTATATAAGCACCATAAGTGGTCCAGTGATGGTCTGTTTTATAATAGATATAATCTTCCTTATTTGAACTCATGACTTTTAATAAATCAATGTTATTACTAGATTCTGTACTTTCATAAATTTTATTAATCTCAACCTGTTGATTAATTAAAGGTGCACCTGTAGGTAACTTTTCCCTATATATTTCATAGGAATTTGGAACTATCATAAAAGAAACATCTTTCTCTGTATTCTCCATAAACTTATTTACTGCTTTAACATTGCCTACCATTCTTTCTTCATCAATTATAGTAAGTTTATCAAATAAATAATTTTCTTCTCCGTATATAATATTATTATTTTCTATTTTTCCTAGAATGCATTCACTTCTTGATTTTAAGTTAATCCATTGATCTCTGAAAACAAACTGATCATTTACATACGCTTCGTAATTTCCAGAAAAACTTCCATCTAAAAAACCTTTTAGGGTAAACTCCACCTCAGTCTTAAGCTTTTTATTTTCAAGTTCTGAAAACTTTTTGTCTGTGTTCACCATATCTATAATAGCTAAACTAAATATTATAATAAAAAAACTATATAATAAGGGATTCTTTTTCATCTTCATCCCTCCTAAAATCTAAAATATAAAAATGGATTATAGGTAGCATCCACTAAATATGCCACAGATATAAAGAAAATAAGTAGTAGTATTACAGTGTTAACAGTGTTATTTTTAATCATTTTCTTGTATAGATTTACTATTAAAGGAGTTGAGAATACTGCTGCAATAATTAAGGTAATACCGTAATTCCTTATATAGTATAGATAATCTATCCCACCCTTGAAATCAAATAATCTTATGATAAGCTCTTTTAGCTGAACTAAGTCTGTTACTGCAAAGAGTGCCCATCCAATAAGTAAAAAGAAAAGCACATATATATGGGATAGGATTCTATTTCTATCTAAGAACTTTAAAAGTCCTGCCTTTTCAATGTATAAAAGGATAAAGAAGAAAAGTCCCCATATAATAAAATTGTAGCTTGCTCCATGCCAAAATCCTGTTAAAAACCATACCACAAATAAATTTAAAGTCACCCTTAGTTTACTCAATCTATTACCACCTAAGGGTATATATACATATTCTCTAAACCAAGAACCTAATGTAATATGCCATCTTCTCCAGAACTCTGTAATACTTCTTGATATATACGGGTAATTAAAATTTCTCGGGAAATTAAATCCCAAAATTTTACCAAGTCCTATAGCCATTAGAGAATAACCACTAAAATCAAAATATATCTGAAACCCATAGGCTAAAACCCCCATCCAAGCTAAAGGTGTAGAAATATTAGCAAAACCCAAAGTTTCCACTTCACTCCAAAGCATTCCTATATTATTTGCAATAAGAACCTTCATCCCAATTCCTAGTATAAATAATTCTATACCCTCTTCAATTTGATTTTTATCTACCTTTCGCTCCTTAATCTCTTTACTAATATCCGTATACTTTACTATAGGACCTGCAATAAGCTGTGGAAATAAACATACAAAGGCTCCAAAATCAATTATATTTTTCTCCGATTCAACTTTACCTCTAAACACATCTATACTGTAAGACATAGTTTGAAATGTATAGAAACTTATTCCTAGAGGAAGTGTTATATTTACATGATTTAATGCTAAGTTAAATAACCTATTTATATTATCTATAAAAAAGTTAAAATACTTAAAGAAAAACAATATTCCTAGATTACCTACTATGGACACACACAAAAGACCTACACGTGCCTTTTTACTTTCCCTATACTTCTCTATGCCTCTACCAACGGAATAATCTATTCCAATAGAAGCAATCATAATAAGAAAATACTTCCCTTCTCCCCATGAATAGAAAATTAAACTTAATATTAAGATTGCTAAATTCTTATATTTTTTAGGAGTTAGAAAATATATTCCTAGAGATATTGGTAAAAATCTCAATATAAATAAAATACTACTAAAAACCATAATAACTCCTCTTTAATTTTTCATTATCAATCTCTATTTAAAGTAAGTGTTGGTTATGATCTACTATTACGTCATATAATATTGAACACAATTTCAACAATATACTTAAAAGTAGCCTATTATTAAAAGAACCTTAAAAATATACTTTTGTACATTCTCAAGGCATTTTAAAATTTACTATTTTAAAGCTTCTTTAAAAATCTCAACTGCTTTTTCTGTGTTCTTTTGACCTTCTTCATAGTCTGGAATTAATAATAAAGCTACATAATTTCCAACAACTTCAATTTTAGCTGATTCAACTGCTTCTAGTTCTCCTGGATAAAATGCTGCAACTTTCTTATCCTCTATAACCTTCTTCAGTGACTCTTTAACTGAATCTACTTTTCCATCTTTCGCTTTAATAACAGCTATTGCCTCTAATCCGGTGTTTATCATACCATTTTCAATAGAATATTCTTCAATATTATTAAGATTTAAGTAATACTGAGTCTCAGCAAGTTCTCCCTCTACTGGTCCAGTAGCTCTCATCTCTAATCCCTCTTTTATGTTGCCAACTATGTCAGCAGTTAGTACATTTTTCACATCTTCATCTTTACTTCCACTAGATGAACACCCCACTAATCCTAAAATCATGATTCCACTTAATAAAATACTAACTATCTTTTTCACAATTGTTCCTCCCCTTACTTTTCAATTTAATATTTATAGTAACTACAAACTATAATACGGAAAACAAATTAAAAAGTATCATTACTGTTAATTTATTTTAACTAAAAAACAAATCATTTTACATATAAGAATCTTCCATTTCATCAATTTGCATTTTTTTCTTCTCACTTTGCATAATAAATCTATTATAAGCATTAGTCTCCTTTAATCCATTACTCTTTTCATATATTCCACTTTGTAAAAGTATCCTACTATTTACCTCATCCTCCATATAGAATTTCAAAATTTCTTTTACTCTCTCTTTATTTTCATACTCTTCTACAGGGAACATTACTTCAATTCTTCTATCTAAATTTCTTTTCATAAGATCTGCACTAGATAAGAAAATTTTTTCATTCCCTCCACCATAGAAATACATTATTCTACTATGTTCTAAAAATTTTCCTACTATACTTCGGATCTTAATATTATACTTCTCATCAAAACACAATTTTTCATTCAAAGTGCATATTCCTCTAACTATTAGATTAACTTCTACACCTTTTTTCCCTGCCTCATATAATTTATTTATTATTTCCTCATCAGTAAATCCATTTACCTTTAAAGTAATCTTGCCCTCTCCATTATTCTCTACACTCCTTATTTCTTCATCAATAAGTTCTATAATTTTCTTTCTAAAATTATATGGAGAAATAGACACCTTATATAAATCTATGTTTTTATTTACCCCTGTTATAAGGTTAAATATTCTGCTCACATCTTCAACTAGGTAAGGATCACAAGTAAAAATACTTAAGTCGGTATACATTTGTGCAGTAATCTCATGATAATTTCCTGTACTCATATTTACGTACCGTCTAAGCCTCCCCCCTTCCTTCCTTACTATCATTAATAATTTACAATGAGTTTTAAGACCACAAACTCCATATATAACTTTGCAACCAGCTCTTTTCAGTTCATCCACTAGTTGTATATTCCTTTCTTCATTAAACCTTGCTTTCACTTCTATTACCACAGTTACTTCCTTATTGTTTTGAGCTGCACTCTTTAGAGCTTCTACTATAGGTGAATTTTCACTTACTCTATATATTGTTTGCTTTATAGCTACTACTTTAGGATCATTTGCAGCTAATCTTAATAATCTAATCACTGTATAGAAGGAATCAAATGGAAGGTGAAGCAATATATCCTTTTCTAATATAGCTTTAAAAATATCTTTATTACTAGTTATCGGAATTACGCCATTCTGATATTTAAATTTCAAATTTTGCATATCTGTAATCTTATATATATTATTTAAAAAGGTTAAATCAAGTGGTCCATTAATCTTATATACCTTTTTCTTTTTTAAATTTAAACTACTCATAATTAAGTTTAATAACTTGCCCTTTCCTTGTTCCTCAATTTCTAATCTTACAATTGGATTTGCATTTTTTCTATTAAGAGATTCATTAATTAACTTTATAATATTGTCATTCCTCTTATTTTTAATATTAATATCACATCTCTGAGTTATTCTAAAAGATGCTATAGATAATATTTTTGAATTAGGAAGTAATCTTCTTATATTTAATTTAATAACCTCTTCAATTAACACATACTTACAAATTCCATTAACTGATGGTAATTTAACTATTCTATCTAAAGCTTTAGGAATAGTTATAACACATAAACTTTCTCTGTTATCCTCTTCGATTATTATACCTATATTAATCCCTTTACTTTCTAGATTAGGAAAAGGTTTAGTTCCATCTATAACTATAGGTGTTAATACGGCAAAAATATTTCTCTTGAAATATTTATTTACATAATCTATATCTCTAACTTCGATATGCTTTGAATCCAAAATTTGAATTTTATTATTTTCGTATGAGTTCAAAATTACTTTATTGTAATATGTATATTCATAGTCAATTTGCTTTCTAATTTCACAATCTATCTTTTCTATAACTTTACTTTGTTTTTTATGTTTCTTTTCCTCATCATAATACGTTTCACTCATAGTTACTTTCTCCTCAGAAAATATCCTATCCATTTTCACCTCAAAGAACTCATCTAAATTAGAACTTACTATAGCTAAAAACTTTCCTTTTTCTAATAATGGATTATTTTTTTTCATTGCCTCTTCTAAAATTCTTTCATTGAAACTTAGCCAGCTGAAGTATTTTGAAAATTTATCAACCTCTGTCCCGACTCTCTTTTTCATCTTTTGCACCCCATAAATCTTAATCATATTTACATAATTTTAGATTACCCATTTTCTTATAATATATGTCTTATATATATGTGTTAATTTATCTATATATATATGTTATATTTTAATATTTACATCGTATAAATAACAAAAGACATTTTTGATTGGAGGTATTATGAACAATATTGGTATAATAGATATAGGCTCAAATACAATTCATTTATTAATTGTTAATATAGATAATAGATATAATACTAAAATTTTAGAGGAGGATAAGGAACATCTACGATTAGGTGCCTCCTTGCATTTTAATAAAAATATAAGTCCTGAAAAAATTATAGAAACCATAACTATCTTAAAGCGATATTTACGCTCTTGTATTATAAATAAAGTTTCTGACATCATAGCAGTAGCTACAGAAGCTCTAAGGGTTGCTGAAAATAGTGTATACATTTTAGATTTGATAAAAAAACATACCGGGCTAACTATTAAGATACTTTCACAAAAGGAAGAAGCTTACTTTTCATATTTAGGAGTGGTTACAGCTTGCAACATCGAAAAAGGCATAATCATGGATGTAGGAGGAAATAGCACTGAAATAATCTCTGTGGAAAATAATAAGTTTAAAAACTACACAAGCCTACCCTTAGGGGCTATTAACATTACTGAAAAAATAAGCGTAAATAAATGCGGAAAATATGTTAGTTGCGATTATAATGAAAATTATTTTAATGGGTTATTTGCATCCATACCGTGGATTAAAGACTTTACCGCAACTTCTTTAGTTGGTATTGGTGGTACTTTCAAAAATCTCCGAAAAATTTATACTAGTTATAATGATGATTGGTTTATACACCAATCTCCTTTAACCTCTATGCCACCTTTTAAGATAAAAGATTTATGCAACCATATTAAAACTCTAAGTTTAAAAGATAGAGAAAAACTTAAAGGACTTTCAAAAAAGCGTGCCGATATTATCTTGGGTGGATGTGAACTTATCACTAATATGATAAACTACTGTGATTTTGCAGAAATCAAACTTTGTGATGAAGGCTTAAGAGCAGGAATATTAGCGAACTACTTGAATAAACAAAACCCAATGTGATTTTAGCACATTGGGTTTTGTCTTAATATTTTTAAATGAACTTTGATATAAATACATATAAGAAGTGAGCAACTATACCTGCTATAAGTCCACCAAATGTATGGCTCATTATAGCTTTTCCCGTTAATTCTCTACATTTTAATCCATCCATCATTGCAACATGAGTACTTAAATATCCACTCCAGCACATTCCCATTGCTGTAAATACCGCAATTTCATTTCCACCAATTAGTCCATTTTCAAGCATTTCAGGTACTAATCCAATAGCTGCTCCTGCCGCTCCTAAAGAAGTTATTGGGAACGCTATGGCCTCGGGGCTTTGGAATCCAAATAGTGGAACTAATACAAATTGAAGCTTTTCTCCAATCCAAGGAAGAAGCCCTATTCCTTCAGATGCAGCACCAGTATATAATCCAGCTGCAGAAGGTCCATTAGTAAGCATAAGTACTAGAGTACATATGATAAGTACCCCTGGTATTATAGCTAGTCCCATTTGAACTCCTGAGGAACCACCTTCAAGCATGGCTGTCATAATCCTCGCTGAAACACTACCTTCTCGAACTTCTCTATAATTCATCATATCAAAATCTGCATCTTCATCTAGTACGCACATTTCTTCTTTTCCATAAATTTTTGCAGTTTGAATAAGCATTAATCTTGTGCTTACAATACTTCCTACTATCGCTCCAACATTACCTATAACTGCGGGAAGTATAAAACTTTCACCTATTGGAGATTTCTGACCCATCATATATGTGGTAATAATCAATCCCATCCCAAAAGCTGTTCCTAGATTTGTAAGGGCTGGCAATTGATATTTTTTAAAATATCTTCTAAATCCTTTATCATCAGCTAATGTTAATATAGCTGGATTATCAGAAAGATAGGTAGCTAAAATTCCTATAGTACTAGCTCCTGGTAAATCATAAATTGGCTTCATTAGAGGAGATAATACTTTGTTTATTAATGAAACCACTCCAAATTCAGATAGTAATGCAGATACAGCTCCCGCAAGTACCGCAATAGCCATTATATAAAACACTGTGTTTATAAGTAAGCTATATGCAGTGTTCATTAGAGTGTTAAACATATTTATAGTCCCCATAACACTTCCCATTCCTGCAAAAATACCTACAAATACTATTAAAAATATAAATCCTTCTCTACTTACCGCCTTTTTTAATGCCTTCTCTTGCCCCAATTACTGCTCCCCCTTATTTATTAAAATTTTCAATTTTTCCAATATTTCAATTATATTATGGATTATTTGCGTTAAATTGTCAATCATTCATAATGATAAATTTTCATAACCATTATATTGTTTGATAAATTTTTATTCATTTTATTCACTAGAAGCTATATTGGTTTATTTTTAATTCATATAGGTAATTTAAATTTTATTTATTCTATTCCATCACTTTTAAATTTTTTATTGTACTCTACATTCTTAAAATACTTTCTGCTGGTGCTAACGCAGGTTTAATACTTAATAATACTATTTGGCCTTGCCCATATGAATATGAAATTTTAGAAGATATTCCTTTTATAAATAATATAGTTCTAGAAGCTCCTTTTATAAATTACCCCAAGAAAAATACTAGAAGTGGATTCTTTACAGAAACTCATAAAAATCTACTTAGCGACTGCTACCTAGATAAAGAACATTTTTTCTGTTATCCTGCAAAAGTTGGTGAGCTAGTAGCATTCATATACTTCCATAGAGATTTAATGGCTCATGGAGTAACCTTCTGTAACCTATTTGAACTTATTAAAACTCTTTAATAAGTTCAAAATATATTAAATTTAAAGGGCGGTGTATCTAAAGCGTTATGTAAGCACTTTAGATACACCGCCTAATGTTATGACTTTCTATAAAGTTTAACTTTTAAACCTTACCCTACATTGGAAAAACTCCTGGTTTGATTTTTCGGAAGTTCCATTAATACAATAAGTTTTAGATTCTTCATCTTCTAAAAATTTATTTATTTTCAAACTATCATTACATTTAATTTCTTTTATAAAATTTAACTGCATATATGAAATATTATTTTCCTTATGCCACTCCAAAGGGAAAAAATCTTCTACAAAGCAAACATACTTTGCATTATTTACATGGTTATTTATATCTATATCATTATAACGAAGCTTTCTATCCATTACTTCTATAGGATCTCCTGGCATCTTAATCTTACCAAGCTTATTATCAACTACATCACCTACATTTATATCTATATTTATTGGACATATTGTTGGCTTTTGTGGAAATCTATTAGCCATATCTAGTATTAGGTAATAGATCAAAGCTTTTCCTATAGAATTTCCATCCTTATCTAAAATATTAAATCGCCTTTTCATAAACACTTTTTCACGTCCACCTAAAGTAGTTTCTATAGTTACCGCTTCCCCAACTAATGGATACCTATCCATATGTATTTCTATTCTAGATACTACCCAAAATAAACCCTTGTCCATCATACTCTGAAAATCTACACCTAATATATTTGCATGATTTTCTACAGCCTGTTGTATATAGTCTATAATAGTAAACAACTTTGCCTTACATTTAAAATCTCCTTCATGAAATTTCACTGTAAACTTTTCTTTATAACTTATCTGCACAATTACACCTTCTTATAAATCTTTTCATTAATTCATATAATTTTATAGTTTTATAGATTAAATAATAAAATTAGTATATCATAATTCATATATAACATAAAGTTAAGGAGAATAAGCTATGAATAATTTAACAGATAAACATATGATTATTGTCTCACTTGATGCACTAAAGTCAGATGATTTTCATCTGATGAAATCCTTACCAAACTTTTCAAAATGTATTAGACATGGAGCTGTGGTTAGAAATGTTAAGTCTATATATCCATCCTTAACCTACCCTGCTCATACCACAATAGTTACAGGAAATTACCCTAAAAATCATGGGATTGTAAATAATAAGTTATTAGAACCTGATAAGATTATGCCAGATTGGTTTTGGTTTAGAAAATATGTTAAAAGCCCTACTCTTTATGATGTGGCAAAGGAAAATAACTTTACAGTGGCCTCAATATTTTGGCCCGTAAGTGCTCATTCATCCATAAAATATAATATGCCTGAAATTTTTTCAAACAAAAAATATATGCCTCAGGAAATAGTTTCCATTCTTGGTGGAAGTCCTATTTATCAATATAACTTAAATAAAAAATTTGGGTATATGCGTAATGGAATAAATGAACCTGAACTAGATGACTTTGCAATAGCTTCTGCTGTAGAAACCATAAAGAAGTATAAGCCAAATTTGATGTTTCTTCATTTACTTGATTTAGATAGTCAAAGACATGGTTACGGAACTTATTCTAAACAAGCTACCGATGCCCTCCTACGCCATGATATACGAATTGGAGAAATAATTTCAGCTCTTAAGGATGCAAATATATATGAAAATTCATCTATAGTAATTTTAGGTGATCATGGCTTTCAAGATTATGATAAAATAATAACCTTAAATACACTACTTAAAAATCAAGGATTGATTACTACAAATGAGAATGGTGCTATTATAAATTGGGATGTTTATGTAAAGTCTTGTGATGGAAGCGCTTATGTATATATTAAAAATAATAACAATACCAAATTTAAAAATAAGGTTAAAAATATTCTTAGAGCTTTAACCATGGATAAATCAAATGGAATCGAAAAAATATATGATAGTGATGAAATTATTGCCTTAGGTGGTGACCCTAAAGCTTCCTTTATGGTTGAAGCTCTAGATGGTTTTTCCTTCTCTGATAAGCTAAATAAAAACTTTGTTACCCAGGTTGAAAATTCAAAGGGTTCCATCAGCGGAACCCATGGTTACCATCCTGATAAACCTGATATAGATACTTTATTCATAGGATGTGGACCTTATTTTAAATCCAATGTCTATATACCAAGTATGAACCTAGTTGATGTAGCTCCAACTCTAGCTAAAGCTTTAGGCTTTAACTTTCCACCTTGTGATGGAAAAATTGTAGATGAATTAATTTCATTGTAATATTAAGAATTTTTTAAAAAAATCACCACATTAAATTTACATTTAATGTGGTGATTTTCATTTATTCTTACCAATAAATCTTATTTCTAAAACTTTTTATTTAAACTATTAAATGCATACATAAAGCGCTTGCAGATCCAACAACTACACCAGCTCCAACATCTGTAGGATAATGAACTCCAAGATATACCCTTGAAAACCCTACTAGACTTGCAAATATTATTGATACTACAGCCAATCCTGTAAAGCTTAAGGCAATACTAATTCCTATTGAAAATGCGGCAGTAGTATGACCAGATGGAAATGAATAATCGTCAACTCCTATTTTACTAATATTTAGTGTAGGAATTTTTATGTATGGCCTTATTCTATTTTTTATTCGCTTTAAAAAGTGAGTAATTCCACCTGAGGTAATAATTGATAAGGAAGCTAAAATACCAAGATTCTTAATACCTTTACTCTTTGATATTACTGTTAGTACTACAAATATCATACAAAAGGTTGCAGATCCAAAAAACGTTATACTAGGCATAATTTTATTTAAAAACTTGCATCTTAATTTTTCATTTATAAAATGTAATAAATATATATCTATCTTTCTAATTAATTCAATCATAAAGACCTCCTAAGAATCATTTAAATAAATTATATATAAAAAAAAAGTAAATTAAAAGTTATTTTTAAAGTAAATTTTCATATACTCTATTTATTTAACACTATTTACATTTAAATTACTACTAAACCCACGTGATTTAATAAATATAAATATAAATATAATTATTTATATTATATTTGGATAATATAAGCTTAAATGATAAAATTATTATGTAATTCATATTTACTTATTTAAAAATATACTTTAGGAGGATTATATGGAATTTTTACAGCTTAAAGAAATAAAAAGGAAAATTTTCCGTAAACTATTAAATTCTCATTCCCTAAGAAATGAAAATATATCTCAAGATATTCTTAATAAACATATAAATTCCCCATCCTTTCTATACAACCTTCAAGAAATTTTAGAAGAAAAGGATTTTTCTCCAAGTAGAGTTCTCGCTCTCTGCTCTTCTCTTATGAATGAAATCTGCCTATCATCACCAGAAGATTGGCTTGTTTACCTATATAATTATACCTTAGATAAGAATTTTAAGGATGCAGTAACTATTGAACTTAATCCTAATTTCAATATAAGTTGTGAAGTCTATCTTAAAATTTATAAGATATTATGCGACGTGGAAAAATCAATGGATATACCTAACAATTGGCAATGCAAATATCCTATTATTCTTCTAAATGACGATGAAATTGACTCTCTTGAAAGAAAAGATGAGTACGTAAAGTTTCTTAAAGCTTTTAACCGTGATTATGTCTATGAAATGATGAAGTTAAATGGAGAGATATTTAAATATAATACCCTGGACCATATATGTGGAGTACATTATCTAGCTATGTCTTTAGCCCGTCAATTAAAAGCCAAGGGTCTACCTATAGATTTAGGAAGAGTATCTGGAGCTGCAGCTGGTCATGACATTGGTAAGTATGGTTGCAAGGGCGAAGAATTAAAGCGAGTACCACACCTTCACTATTACTATACTGACCAATGGTTTAAAAAGCATAATATAAATTATATTAGAAACATTGCCATAAACCATTCTACATGGGATTTAGAGTTAGAAAACCTATCCTTAGAATCCTTAATACTTATTTACTGCGATTTTAGAGTTAAAAATATCTTTACTGAAAATGGTCCAGCAATGTGTATATTTACACTGGCAGATTCCTTTAAGGTTATCCTTGAAAAACTAGAAAATGTTGATAAGAAAAAGGAAAATCGATATAAAAGAGTTTATGAAAAGTTAAAGGATTTTGAAGGCTATCTTAATAGTATAAATATTTGTACTGATCCTTCTTCTAAGGAGGATTATTCTAAGCCTGTTACCTCTCCAATATATTCTTTATTGAGAGGTAATGAGATAACAACTAGCATGAAGAACCTAGCTATAAATCATAATATAAGTCTTATGTACCTACTTCGTGATGAATATTCATTAAATACTATTTTAGAACAAGGACGTAGTGAAACTAATTGGAAAAACCTACGTCAATATATAAGGGTATTAGAAGAGTATTGTACCTATTTTACCCAAAGACAAAAGCTTCAAACCATAAGATTTTTATATGATAACCTTACCCATGGAGAAGATGATATTCGCAGGCACTGTGCTTACCTCATAGGTAGACTAATAGCTATTTTTGACCAAGATTATAGTAAAGAAATACCTAAAAATGTTACTATTGAAAAACCTCCTATAAGTAGCTATGACCTTTTCGAAGAATATCTTAATCTTATGCTTTATCCTGGTGGTAAATTGGTGACTACTCATAAAAACTGGATTGGATATAATACTAAGATAATGGTAATGTCAGTGTTCTCAAATACAAAACAACTAACCATGAAATCATATAGAAATATTATATTAAAATATTATTACACAGAAATTTCTAGCAATTTCGAAACCCAGCTATATTTATTGGACACTGCTAAGTATATATCCTTAAGCTCCTATGATGAGAATCTGGATTCTCTTATAGAGTTTATTCTTACTCTTACTAAGAAAAGAAATATTATAATAAGACTAGCTGCACTGGAGAGTTTAATTGATATAATTCCAAAACTACCTATTACTCATTCTATTAATTTTTTTATAATTAAATTCCTTGAGCCTATTACTATAAAAAGCAAAAGTCCTTCAGAAAACTTTTTATACCTAAAAATTTTTACACTACTTAATATGAATGAACATAAAAAAAACTTTGAAAAATACTGTCTAGCTGATTACACAAAGGTTCCTGAGATTTTTCTTAGTAATCTAAAAACAGCTACTAATTGGGTTGTAAAGAAGCATCAAATCGATATACTTTTAAATATTACTCTTAATAGTACTACAAACACAGCTTTACATACTTGTATACATTTTTGTAACTTGTTAAAGGTAAGTGAAATTGAGACAGTAAGAGATAATGCTGGATTATCTATTCTTAAAATTATGCCTATATTAAGTCCATCTGAACGAAATGAGGTTGCCATAGAACTTTTACGTGGTCTTGAAATTGAAGGTCAAAAATTTACAGAATATATCTCACCTTTCCTTGGACAGGTAATCTTATGGCTTGAACCAAGTGAGATAGATGAAATTATAGATGATTTAAAGTCTAAAATCAAAGTTTCGAATGAAGATGTTAAAATTTTAATTGTTAAAACTATAGGTACTTCTCTATCCAATTATGGTTCATACAAAACTAGATTTAAAGAGGAAATCCATGTTTATGATAAACGCTTATGTAGTATGCTTTCAATACTTTTAAATGGCATAGGTGATTACAAAGATAAGGTAAGGCAAGCTGCTATAATCACACTTGGAAAGGACATATTTGGAAGTTCTAATCTATCCTTTGAAGAAAAGCTTCATGTATTTAAGCTAACAGGGAAAAAAATTCTTACTCTCATAGGTAACGATGATAATAATAGATTACTTCTATTAACTAATGCAGCAGCCCTTAACCATATCTATAGATTTATCGCTGACTATACCTTCTTTAAGGGGAATTTTTCAATAGATATACCTGATAAAGTTGCCTTTTTCCCAGGTACCTTTGATCCCTTTTCTCTCGGCCATAAGAATATTTCAAAGGCTATACGTGATTTAGGATATGAGGTTTATCTTGCTGTGGATGAGTTTTCTTGGTCTAAAAAAACCCTTCCTAATCTTTTACGTAAAACTTTAATTAGCTTATCTATATGCAATGAATTTAATATATATATTTATCCTGAAACTTTGCAAACCAATATTGCAAATCCTAAGGATTTAAAAAATCTTAGGAATTCATTTTCTGGTTCTGAGGTTTACTTTGTGTCTGGAAGTGACGTGCTTTTAAATGCTTCCTGTTACAAGCGTCCTGTTGTTGAAAATTCTATTCATACCTTTAATCATATAATATTTGAAAGAGGTAATTCTAAAAAGCTTCTGGGGGCTAAGTCCCTTATCCAAGGAAAACTTGAAGTGCTAAACCTACCAGCAAGATATTCAAATATAAGTTCTAGTCAAATCAGAAACTATATTGATAAAAATAGGGATATATCTACCTTAGTCGATCCTTTAGTTTCAAAATATATCCATGAAAATGGTTTTTACCAAAGAGAACCTCTTGAAAAATTATCCTTAAATGCAAGTAATTTAGATTTTGAATTTATTGAGAATATTAACAGTGATATTGTATATAATCTACTATCAAAAATGGATTCTAACCATGAAATTGAAACTGAACTAATTAAATTAATAAATAAAGAAGCACCAAAATTAGTTATTATTAAGAATTCTCAATCTGGAGAAGTTATGTCCTTAGCTGCTATGCATTGGGTTCGTGCAAATAATCTTTATGTAGAGATAGAAAACGAAGAAATTTCTAGAACTCTCAGAGCTAATTCTACTGGAAGAATGATCTTTATAGATGGTATTTACATTTCTGATAAAGAAAAAAATAAATTTCTTGAGCAAGTTATTATAACTGAGGCTTTGTCCTTTGCCATCTCTAAAGACTATGAGTATGCGGTGTTTAATCCTGCTCATAATTCCTTAACAAGCTCATTACTTGTTGAAACTATGATATCTCAAGGATTTACAGACATAAGTTCCCTTGATAGTTCATTACCAGTTTTAGCTGTCAATATGACTAGTCCTTGCATTCTAAACTTAGATATTGAAAGTATAATTAAGGAGCCTTTTAGAAATAATTCTAAAGTAAGAAATGTTATTAATATTAGAAGAAAGCTCCTTCAAAAAACTTTATCTAGTCTATATCCTAATGAACTACTTCTTTGCTTTAATAGTGATGTTCTTCATGAAAAAATGATAAAAAATATTTGCCATGAAAATCAAGTTTCTACACATATTAAAACTCCAAAAGAATATGGAAGTGCCATGTGTATACCTTATGGAGATATTTTAGACAGACATGTGATTCCAAATACAGTAACTAAATCTCTTCACACAGAGAAGTACTATTCAGGTAATGTGAAGAACTTTTTCATAGGCGAATCACCATACTACCTTGCTCTTAAAGATCAATTAAAAATGATAAAATCTTTTAATCGCCCTATTATCTTGGTTGATAATATTCTTCATAAGGGATATAGGATAAGAGCCTTAGCTCCTCTTTTAAAGGAAGAAAATATAAATGTTCAAAAAATTCTTTGTGGAATCCTCTCAGGTAGAGGAAAGGATCTTATGGATATGCAAAATATAGAAGTATCCAGTGTTTATTTTATACCTAAGCTTAAAATTTGGTTTAATGAAAATGCCATGTATCCATTTTTAGGTGGAGATGCTATATGGAGAGGCTCATTTCCCAAACGAAACCTAATTCCATCTATAAATGCTATACTTCCATATACCTATCCTGTATTTATAAAGGATGCTTCTCATCAAAGTGTTTACAATCTTTCTAAAGTTTGTTTAGAAACGTCTATAGAAATCTTGAAAATACTAGAAAGTGAATATCATAATATATATGGTAGAAAGTTAACTCTTTACTCATTAGGTGAAGTTATCACAACTCCACGTAGTCCTGACATTGGAAAAGGAATCGAATATGATTTATCTTCAACGCCTTCAACACTAGTTGAAAAGGACTTAGAGCTTTTAATAAGGCTAGAAAATATATTATAGAGAAAGAAGGATTTTTATGCTTTACTATACATTTAAAGACTCATTAATACTAAGCAAAACTCCCCTTGAAGAAGATGTGTTTACCCCTGTAACTAAAGAGTTCTGTATAAATTATAAGAGCAAAATTTATGCTCTAACAAAAATGAATTGTGAAAACTCAAGAAGATCCTTTATAGTTTCCCATGAATCTCTTTTATTCTTAGAAAAGGAAGATTTAAATCTCCTGAAATCCTTAGAAATAAGTGATTCTAAAATTCCAAACTGGCTTCAAATAGCTATTAAAGATAAAAGAGTTATTTCCCTAAATACCAATTATCCAAACTTTCTAGATGTTCTGTCCTACTCTGCTCCTACAAAATGGAGAATAAATGTAGTTGGACTTGGAGATGTCGGTGCTACCCTTCTTACTGGTCTAAGATTACTAGGAAGTGACAACATAGCATCTTTAGGAATCTATGATAAAGACATGAAAAAGATGGATCGACTTAAATTTGAATTATCTCAGATACTCTCCTGTGACGGCAAGGAAGAAAGTATTAAAATAGTTTCTCTTAATGAAGAGAATTTATTTCATTGTGATATGTTTATATTCTGTGTTTCTGTAGGTATTCCACCTATTGGACAGGAACATTGTGATGTAAGGCTTGTGCAATTTAGTGGTAATAGAAAAATCCTTAAATCCTATGGTGAAATGGCTAGAGTGGCTAAATTCAAAGGTATATTTTCTGTTGTTTCAGATCCTGTAGATTTATTATGCAAATCATTATTTATAGATAGCAATAAAAATGAAGACGGAATTCTAGACTTTAATGGTCTATCCCCAGAACAAATTCGTGGTTATGGCCTAGGCGTTATGAATGGCAGAGCAGTATATTATAGCAACCTAAGAGAAGATACTGAAAATTACCTTACTGAAGGAAGAGCCTTTGGGCCTCATGGAGAAGGACTAATAATTGCTAATAGTATTGATAATTATAATGAAGCTGCTTCTAATTTTCTTACTGAGAAAGCCAAAACTGCAAATTTAGAGGTGCGCGCCTGTGGTTTTAAACCTTATATTGCTCCAGCCCTATCTTCTGGTGCACTTAGTATTATTGATACTATTAAAGGTAATTTTCATTACTCTTCTAACTTTATTGGTGGCACTTATATGGGATGCAAAAATAGATTTTATAATGGCTGTACGGAAAATGAAGTCTTAAATCTTCCTGATAAGCTTCTTAATAAATTAAACCAAACATATACTCTTTTAGATGAGCTTTTTAATAAGAAATGATTTATTGATATTTTAATATAATAGTTTCATAAACCACTAGTTTTAGGAGGGTTGATAATGGAAAAACTATATGTAATTTTACCTAATAAAAATATATCTAAAATCTTAAATAACATGGTAAAGTCCGCAACTAAAGATATTCCTCACAAAATCATTAACAATATAGATGATTTACCTGATTTAACCTATAAGAAACTACTCTTTGTTGCACAAGTAGAGGACGTTGGCTACGATGTACCTATGATTAACCTTTTAGCAAAGCTACTTAAAAATGGGAAAGATTCTTTGAAAGGTTCTACAGGTGCACTCCTTATATATAGCATTGACGATCACGGTACAAAACGAATTACTCAAGATATAATATATGTGGCAAACAATATGGGATGTTCTTTCATTGGTCATCCCCTTGTAGAAGCTACTAGCTCCTTAAAAAATTTCATGACTTGGCAAAAGACTATGGATATGACCCTTGAAAATATTTGTTATTATATGTGTAATGAATTAACTAAAAGACTTATTGAAGATACCCCTCAAACATTAGAAAAAGGTAAAATTCTTGTTCTTTATTCCAGTCCACATAAAACCTCTAATACCTTAGATCTTTGGCATATGGTTTCCAATCATCTTAATTGCTTTAAAATCAATGAACTACAAATTGAAAGCGGTGAAGTTCTTGATTGTATTGGATGTCCCTATAAACTTTGCCTTCACTATGGCAAAAATAAAGGTTGCTTTTATGGTGGTATTATGACTAATGATATTATTCCTTCTATAGAACACAGCGATGCCATTGTGTGGCTATGCCCTAATTATAATGATGCCATAGCTGCAAATCTAACAGCTGTAATAAATCGTATCACCGCTCTCTATAGAAGAACTAACTTTTATAATAAATCTATATTTGCAGTTATAGTCTCTGGTAATTCTGGCAGCGATTCTGTGGCAAAGCAATTAATCGGAGCCTTAAATATAAATAAAGGTTTTAGACTTCCCCCTTACTTTTCCATTAGAGCCATTGCAAATGATCCTAAGACAATATTTGCTGTGGATAACATTGAAGAAAAAAGCAAAAGTTTTAGTGAAATAATCTTAAATAGTATAAAGGTGTAGAAGATAACTTTCTTCTACACCTTTATACTGTTAACTAATTGATTTTGCCTTATAATATCTATGAACATATACACTAAGTATTGCTGCAATTGGAACTGCTAATATCATTCCAACAGGGCCCGCATATCCACCTCCAATAGTTAGTGAAATTAGTGTCCATACTGCCGGAAGTCCAACACTTCCCCCTACAATTTTAGGCTGAATAATATTTCCATCTACTTGCTGATATAATATGAGTAAAACAAATCCCCATATACCTAATGTTATGCTAGAGAATATCCCTAATACAAAGGCCACTATAGCTCCAACTAATGGACCTATATATGGAACTACGTTACATATACCAGCTATAACTCCTACTAAAATTGCAAATGGATGGTTTATGATTAACATTAATATTGATGAAACTATGGCAACTATAACTGCATCTAGTAAAACACCTCTTACAAAGCCTCCCACAACTTCATCTAAATCTAATATGAATTGTTTAATAACTTTACCTAATTTTCTTGAAATAAAGGCTCTACCAAATCTATTTATTGTTGCAAAAAGCATTTCTTTGTCCTTTAAAAAGTAGAAGGTAAATATAATAGTTAATACTAAATCTATTAGAAAAGATCCTACTCCATGTATACTATTAGTTATCAAATATACTATTCGCTCTCCATAAATAGCAAAGACTGATGTTATGTTATCTATATAACTACTTATCTGTTGATAATCAATATTAAGGCTTGCAAAATATGAATTTAAGTTTCCTATTAATTCTCTAACTGTATTTTCATACTGTGGAATATTATTTATTAGTGATTTGGCATTTTCTAATAGCGGCGGAATAATAAAGTTAAATATTAATACTAATGAAAGTATTATAATAAAGAAAACTATTATTATACTTATAGCTCTATATAACCAGCCATATTTAACTTTAGTTTTAGGGTTAATAACATTTATTAAAAGTTTCTCAATACATCGTACCGGTGGAAATAGCAAATATGCCAATATGGCTCCAGCTATAATTGGACTTATTACTTTTAAAAATCCTAAAATTAAATTCTTTGCAACATTTAAATATATACCACTTCTGCTCACTATTTCATAAGCAAGAAATAGCAGTATTCCAACACATACAGTTACAACCCCAATATTTATATACTTTTTATCTATGTCAAGCTTTTTATCAATTCTAAACTTTTCCCACATAAAAATCCCCCTCCCAAAGTAGGTTAAATCCCTTAATTATAATTAATTATGAAATGGTATCTTCTTACAATTAATTATACCTACTAATTCAATTATTATACTTAAAATTACCTTATATGGCATTATATCATATGTAGTTTTATATTTACAAAAAAGAAATATATTATTAACATAAATCATTAAATGGCCTAAAAAATAGGTTTGTTGTAGAAATATATCTCACAACAAACCTTTAACTTCTCTATTTTCTATGCTTACTCTGTTTACTATTTTCACCCAATGATCTTCTATAAAATAAACCCTTCAACTCTTTTCCATTAAAAGGAATAATAGGATATAGATAACTTCTACCTGTTAGAGTTTTATTAGATGCAGTAATTCCTAAAATTAGAATAAGTCCACCCACATATCCAAATATACCAAAACCCCAAGTACTTATAAGTAACAGCACTCTACAGAATTTTATAGCATAACTAAGTTCTATACTAGGGTGTGTAAAACTACCTACCGCAATGAATGCCATATATAATATTGTATCTGGTACAAACCATCCTGATCTTATAGCAAAATCACCTAGTATAAGACCTCCAATTATTCCAAGAGAACCTCCCAATGTATTAGGAGTGTTTAATGATGCCATCTTAAGTGCATCTATAGATACCTCTAAAAGCAAAAGCTGTAAAATTATTGGTATTGTGTTCATTTCAGCTACATTTAAAACTTGGAGATAAGACGGCAGCTGATCTATATTGTTCAATAATAGTAGCCAAGTAGGGGTTAATATTAAAGTGGTAATTAATACTAATGCTCTAATTATTCTTAGATAATTACCCGTAATTGGTGGGTAGTAAAAATCTTCTACCTGCTGTACAAAGTCAAGTAATGAAGATGGTAGCACCATAACACTAGGTGTATTATCTACAATTATGATTATTTTGCCCTCTAAAATATTAGCAGCAGCCACATCTGGACGTTCTGTGTATTTTACCTTTGGAAAAGGATTATAAAACTTATGCTTTACCAAAGCTTCTAACAAACTTTCCTGGTTCATTGTTAAAGCCTCTACATTCAGCGAGGATAATGTTTGCCTTATATCTTTTAACAAACACTCATCCCCTAGACCATCTATATATCCGATTGCTACATCGGTTTTAGATCTTGACCCTACAGATAACATTTCAAACGTAAGTTTAGGATCTCTTATTCTTCTTCTAACTAAAGCAGTATTAAATACTATGGTTTCAACAAATCCATCCTTAGATCCTCTTATTACCTTTTCCGTTTCTGGTTCTGCTGTTGACCTGGCTGGGTAGGTTCTAAGATCCAATATTACTGCTTCATCGAAACCATCTATAATCATCACTGTAGGTCCAGCTAGCATTGTAGATATAATTTTATCTATATCTTTTTCGCTATCCACTTCCACATAAGGCACTGTACTCTGAATAAATCCCTTAGCAGTTTCCATCTTATCGATTTCTTCTTTAGTAATTTTGAAAAAAACCTCCATGATTTTTTCCATTACATCATCTTTTATAAAGCCATCAATAAATAATATGGAGGTCTTCCTTTGACCTATAACTATAGTTCTATGAATTAAATCGAAGCTTTTATCTACATTTAATTTCTTTTTTATTATAGATAAGTTATTTTCCATACTTTTTGATAAATTCATTTCATCACTTCCTATACATATTAACTGATATTAGTATGTACCTAAAGTTTCATTTATATTACTTATTACTACTTACCACTTTAGATTTTAAAATTATTAATTGCAAGTTTGAAGGATTATGAATATAATTATAAGAGTGTTTAAATTTATAAATAACTTAAATGTTAAAAAGGAGACAAAAATGGAGAATATATTAAATATTTTAAAGGGACTAGTTATTGGTATATCTAATATTATTCCTGGAGTTAGTGGTGGAACTATGGCAGTAGTTCTAGGTATTTATGACAAGCTTATCTCTGCTATAAATAACTTTTTTAAAGACTGGAAAAAGAATATCTTCTTTCTTGTTGAAATTGCTATTGGAGTCGCTCTTGGCATAGTACTCTTTAGTAAACTAATTACAAATCTACTAACAAACTATGCAGAACCAACAAATTTCTTTTTCATAGGACTTATATTAGGTTCCTTCCCTATGTTATATAAAAGAGCAACTAAAGGAACGGTAAAACCTAAAAATTATATTTGGTTTCTTACCACCCTTATACTTATGATTATTATGTCTATCTTTGGAAGTGTTGAGGTAAGTTCCATTGTAATGACAACTCTTACTGTTAAAATCTTTATAACACTATTCTTAGCTGGATTTATTGCAGCTGCAACTATGATTCTCCCTGGTGTTAGTGGCTCTTTAGTGCTTTTAATTCTTGGATTATATACTACTCTTACAAATGCAGTTTCTACATTTAACATTCCACTACTTATACCAGTTGGTTTAGGAGTTGTTGTTGGAATTGTTACCATGACAAAGATTATAGAAGCATTTCTTAGTAGATTCCCACAGCCGGCTTACCTTGCTATATGTGGTTTAATACTAGGTTCTGTATTCCCTGTATACCCTGGATTCACCTTTGGAGTTACAGGAATTATATCTATAGTTACCTTTATAGTAGGATTTATATTAACTTATATTCTTGGAAAAAGAGAATCTGTTTAGTATAACAATTCATAACAAAACAAAGTGCTGTTTCAAATTTTTGAGACAGCACTTTATTTAATATTATATTTAGATTATAGTTTACATGAGTTAAAATTAATAAAATACTTCTTCGCCTTCAATAAATACCTTTTCTACCTTTGCTTGTAAATCCAATGGATGGTTACTCCAAATAACTATATCTGCATCCATTCCTTCAGCTAACTTACCTTTGATTCTATCAATTTCTAAAATTTCTGCTGGATTTATAGTAACTGCCTTTAAAGCTTCAACCTCACTCATACCAGCCTTCATAGCCATGGCTGCACACATATTTAAAGCATATTGTGGCAGTACACTGTGATCCGTTGTAATAGCTACCTTTATTCCACCCTCATTCAAAATCTTAACCGCATTAAAGGATTTTTTATTTGTTTCAATTTTTGACTTAGCTCCGAAGGATGGTCCAACTATAGCTGGATAATTATGTTGTTTCAAATAATCCAACACTAGGTGTCCCTCAGTACAGTGGTCTAAAGTTAACTTTAGATTAAATTCTTTAGCAATTCTTATAACAGTACATATGTCATCAGCTCTATGAACATGAGCCTTCAACGGTATTTCTCTATTGATTACTGGTAATAATGCCTCTTTATCTATGTCAACTTGGAAGTACTCATCTCCCTCTTTTATAGCTTTTTCCTTTTTAAGCTTATAGTTCTTAGCTTCAACTAATGATTTTCTTAGTAAATAAGCTATTCCCATTCTTGTCATAGGAGCCTTCCCTGATTTTCCGTAAACTCTTTTAGGATTTTCTCCAAAGGCACATTTCATTGCAGCAGTTTCTTTTATTATCATATCCTCAACAACGGTACCTGATAACTTAATAATAGAAAATTGTCCACCAATTACATTAGCGCTTCCTGGACCTGCACAAGCAACGGTAACCCCTCCAGCTAAAGCTTCCTTGAAAGCTATATCAAAGGGATTTATAGCATCTATTGCTCTAACTGCTGGAGTTATTGGATCTATCTTTTCGTTATGATCTGAACCTTCCCAGCCAACACCAGTCTCTGATAATCCTATATGAGAATGGGCTTCAATAAGTCCTGGCATTATGTGCTTTCCTTCACAATCATAATCACAATTTCCCTCTATTCTCTCTGCAATCTTCTCAATCTTTGAACCATTTACCAAGATATCTCTCTTAACAAATCCCTTTTCCTCAACTAAAAAAACTAATCCATTCTTAATTAACATATATTTTCCCCTCCAAATTCAAATCTTAATTAACCCTATCTTTATTTTAACCAATGAAATTAATGAAAAAGCTAGTTCAAAATTTTCACCATGAACTAGCCTTTATCTGTTGTCATTATATTTAATTACTTTTAGTATCTTACCCTACTCAAAGGCAATTTCTAAAATTTTATAGATATCTTCTCTATGAAGTGATTTAAATGTTCCAAGTGGAGCTAGTATAGCTGCATTATCTGCAATGAAATCTAAGTCTTCTTTCTTAACTCCAACTTCTTTCAATGTAACAGGAGCTCCAATCTCTTTATAGAAATCTCTTAGTGTTTCTATTCCTTTTAAAGCTCTCTGCTCTTCTGTTCCTTCATTTACATTAAACACACGGCTTGCAAGCTTTGCAAACTTTGCAACATCCTCTTTATAAACATATTTCATCCAAGCTGGCATTATTATTGCAAGACCTGAACCATGAGCTATATCATTAAATACAGAAAGTGAGTGCTCTATAAGATGAGATGACCAGTCACCCTTTCTTCCAACTCCATTTAATCCATTTAAAGCTAAAGTTGCAGCAAAAGCAACTTCACTTCTAGATGCATAATTACTACTATCCTTTAATAATTCTCTTGTATGAGTTATTACAGTTCTAATGATACCTTCTGAAAGTTCATCACTCATATCAGTGCTTTTAGTTCCACCAAAGTAAGCTTCAAATACGTGACTTATAGCATCAATAGCACCATTAGCTGTTTGATTAGCTGGAAGAGTACTTTGAACTGTTGGATCTAAGATTGAAACTGTAGGATAAAGTAGTGGAGAACCAAAACTCCATTTCTTACCTTCTTCTTCATTTGTTATAACTCCACCCGAATTCATCTCTGAACCTGTAGCTGATAAAGTTAACACTGTGAATATTGGCAATGCCTTCGCAACCATTCCTTTTCCTTCAAAGAACTCCCATACATTTCCCTCACAGCATGCACCTGCTGAAATAGCCTTCGCAGAGTCTATTACACTTCCTCCACCAACAGCTAAAATACCATCAATATCATTAGCTCTTACAATCTCTATTCCTTCTTGGACCTTTGATAATACTGGATTTGGCTTAACACCTGATAATTCAATAAACTCTATATTATTTTCCTTTAAGGATGTTATAACAGTATCATATACTCCATTTTTCATTATAGAGCCTTTTCCATAAAGGAATAATACCTTTTTAACCTTATTCTTCTTTACATGACTTCCTACAGTACTTACTGTATTTTCTCCAAAAACTAATTTTGTTGGATTATGAAGTGTGAAATTTAACATATATATTGTCCTCCTCTATATATAAATTATTCTTCGTCAAAGTTGAATTCTCTATCTACATATTTTGCTAAAAGCTCTATAGATGCATTAGTATCATCCATGCTTATTAACCCATTTGGTCCATGTACATATCTAGTTGCAACAGATATACCTGTAGCTCTAACTCCATAATTAGATTTATTAATAGCACCAGCATCTGTACCACCACCATCAATTACATCTAATTGATATTTTATATTATTATCTTTAGCACAATTTATCATCTCATCTACCAGATATTCATTACATATAACAGAACCATCAGAAACCTTTATTGCTGTTCCTCCACCTATTTTGTTGCTTCCTTCTGCACAATTAGGGAAGTCACTTGCAATGGTTACATCAAGTGCTATTCCTAAATCTGGGTTAATTCTATTTGCTGCAACTGTAGCGCCTCTAAGTCCAACTTCTTCTTGAGTTGAAAATACAAAATATAGATCATTATAAGGCTTTTGAACTTTCTTTAATGTTTCTATTAAAATATAGCATCCTATTCTATCGTCAATAGCCTTAGCTGTTACGTTATTTTCTTTAAGTTCTACATAATCTCCTATATAAGCAGCTACATCCCCAATTCTTATATATTTTTCGACTTCTTCCTTAGTGCTAGCTCCAATATCTATATATAGCTTTTTAGTGTCTGTAGTTAATTCTTTTTCTTTAATTGTACTAGCCACAAGTCCTATAACACCATTTCTAAATTTAACTCTATTCATTGAAGTTCCAATAACAGGAATTCCACCTAGTGCTCTAACCTTTATATATCCCTTTTCATCAATTTTAATAACTTGAAATCCAATCTCATCCATGTGAGCTGATGCCATTATTTTTTTCTTATTCTCCCCAACTCCAGATTTAAAAACTATTAAATTTCCAAGAGCATCTACAGTTATATCATCTGCAAGTTCCTTAATCTCTTCTCTTATTATACCTCTTACTTCCTTCTCGTATCCACTAACCCCAAAAGCATTAACTAATTTTTCCAATAACATAATGAATCCCCCTATAATTTGTAATTTAATTCTATATTTATCATAATATCATATTAATTATATTAATTCTAGAAAAATTTCGAAATACGAAACTTTAACCTCCCGTAATATCTTTATCTTGATTTCAAATTTAATTATTGATATACTAAATTTATAATTAAAATTAAGGTGATGGAGTTCACCATAACTGCTAAGTGCTAATGACTCCTACAGACAACACCATAGGTGTATCTGTAGGAGTTTTTTTATTATTACCAATATTTTAAAGGAGGATTTCTCATGGCTACTAGTTTAGCAATTATTATTTTACTTTCACTTTTATTTAGCTTTGTTTTTGAAAAATTTAATCTTCCCGGTCTTCTAGGAATGCTTATACTTGGAATTATTTTAGGTCCATATGGCTTTAATATCATCAGTAATGATTTACTAAACATATCTACCGATCTTAGGAAAATAGCTTTAATAATTATTCTTCTAAGAGCAGGTTTAGGAATAAAAAAATCTGATTTAAAGGAAGTAGGTAAACCTGCCATAAAAATGAGTTTTATTCCAGGTATTCTAGAAGGATTATCGATCGCTATTATTTCTACACAACTTTTAGGATTTACCTTCATCCAAGGTGGAATTCTAGGATTTATAATAGCAGCTGTGTCACCTGCCGTAGTTGTTCCGCAAATGATTAATCTCATGGAAAGAAACTTAGGAACTAACAAAGGTATTCCAACATTAATCTTAGCTGGAGCTTCTGTTGATGATGTTTTTGCTATTACTATACTAAGTAGCTTTTTAGGTTTATACGCTGGTAATAATATTAACCTAGCAGGTCAAATATTTAGTATACCACTTTCAATTATTTTAGGAATATTAATGGGATTACTTATTGGTTTTATTCTCATAAAATTATTTAAATCCTTTAGTATTTCTGATACAAAAAAACTTCTACTAATCCTAGCTTCTTCAATTTTGCTTACCACCTTAGAAACTTTGTTTAAAGATAAGATTGCCATAGCAAGTCTTTTAGGAGTAATGACCATCGGATTTATTTTAACTGATAAAATTCCTGTAATCTCAAAACCAATTTCCTTAAATCTTAATAAATTATGGGTCTTTGCCGAAATTATGCTTTTTGTTTTAGTTGGAGCCCAGGTTAACATAAGTGTTGCCTTCTCATCTGGTGCTCTTGGCATAATTATTATATTTATAGGATTAATCTGCCGAAGTATTGGGGTTATGATTTCTTTAATTGGAACGGATTTAAATTTAAAAGAAAGATTATTTTGTGTTATTTCCTATACTCCAAAAGCAACTGTGCAAGCTGCCATGGGTGCACTGCCGCTATCACTTGGAGTTGCATCCGGTGATTTAATATTAGCTATCTCCGTACTATCTATAATAGTTACAGCTCCATTAGGTGCCATAGCAATAAAATACTTTAGTAAGAAACTCTTAGTCCAAAGTTCTAAAGCTGTGTATTGATTTTTCCAGTTATAAAACTAATTATTAATTAATAGCTTAATTATAATTTACAACTATTATATTAGCTTTTACTGAAATAAAAACTCCAATCCTGAATCAGCTTGGAGTTCTTCATATTACTTTTCTTTAACTGTGCTTTAAACAGGTTTTTAAATTGTCATCAACATTATTTAAACTAAATCAATTCTTTTAAACACTATAAAAATACGTCTATTATCATAGAATCAATGTTACTTTAAATTAAGATATTAAATTTTGTTGACTTTTTCTGCTTTAAAGAATAATATATATATTGAAGAAAAACTTAATATACCTCGGTAGGTGAGGTTACTATAAGGATACGGGTTGCTGCCGTAAAAGAGTGGAAACATTCTTAACTGGTTAGCAGGTTTTGCCGAACAAAGAAGGCTTAATCTAATGCAATTTCATTGCCTTACAGAGCTAAAACTTGAACGAGAAAGTATTTTAATACATTCCTGCGTTTTAGTTTACGGAGGTTTTTTTGTTTTAAATTTTAGGAGGTGTAAGAATCATGGACGATGGTAGTAGTAATATTGACGATGAAGATTTGATAAATTTAATGTTTAATAATACATATATGTTCTATAAAACTTCTTACGCTTCTTTGCATCATAATATGAAATTTAATTAAAGGGATTATTAATAATCCCTTTAATTAAATATCTCTTCTTTTGTATCCTAGTGTAAAAGTTATATAGTTATTTATCATGGCATTAAACATTATGTTTAATGCCTATTTATATCTTCATTGTTTTTAACCCACTACAACCTAAAAATTATATTTTTTTTGTTTTAAGTCAATATTATAATTGACTTAAAACACTTAATTAATAGGAGGGGTAACAATGGAAAACACATTAAAGCTAATTAATGAAAGAAAATTTATAGATGCAAGAAAAAGTATTGAAAATAAAAACGTAGTAGATATTGCAGCTCTACTTGAGGAAATGGATAAAGAAAATGTGGTTAAAATATTTAGGGTTCTACCTAAGAATATTTCTGCTGATGTCTTCGCATATTTAGATCATGAGCAAAGACTATTTATAATAAACTCTATAACAGATATTGAAATTTCAAATATTATCAATGACTTATTTATTGATGATACTGTGGATTTTTTAGAAGAATTACCTGCTAACGTAGTAAAAAAGATTTTAAAAAACACTGATGACAATACTAGAAAAATAATTAATCAGTTCTTAAAATACCCTGAAAGTTCTGCGGGAAGTATAATGACCATTGAATATGCAGATTTAAAAAAACAAATGACTGTTAGTGATGCTATTGATCACATTAAAAAAACGGGAATAGATAAAGAAACTATTAATACTTGCTATGTACTTGGTGACAATCGAGAGTTTGAAGGAATTATTTCTATAAGAAAATTAATATTAAGCGAAAGTGATATGATAATTGAAGATTTAATGAAAACTGAATTTATTCATGTTAACACTTTAGATGATCAAGAAAACATTGCTTATCTATTTAAAAAATATGACTTATTATCCATACCCGTTACAGACAATGAGAAAAAGTTAGTTGGTATAATAACTATTGATGATATAGTAGATATTATAGATCAAGAGAATACTGAAGATTTTCAGAAAATGGCTGGAATGGAGCCCAATGATGAGGAATATCTAAAAACAAGCGTATGGAATCTAGCAAAGCATAGAATTATTTGGCTTCTTGTATTAATGATTTCTGCTACATTTACTGGAAATATAATAAAAAAATTTGAAGATGTACTTCAATCTGTTGTTATTCTTGCGGCCTTTATTCCAATGCTAATGGATACTGGTGGTAATGCTGGTTCTCAATCCTCTACACTTATAATCAGAGGTCTTGCCCTTGGTGATATAAAACTTTCTGATGTATTTAAAGTTATGTTTAAAGAATTACGTGTTAGTGCTCTTACTGGATCTGTTCTTGCTACAGTAAACTTCATAAGAATATATTATTTTGAAAAAACTAGTTTCTTAATCTCAATTACTGTATGCATCAGTTTATTCTGTACTGTAGTTATGGCTAAAGTCTTAGGTGGTATCCTTCCTATAATAGCTAAAAAACTTAAACTTGACCCGGCTATTATGGCCAGTCCATTAATAACCACTATAGTTGATGCTGTAGCACTAACTCTATACTTTACTCTAGCTGTGGCACTACTTAACTTGCCAGTTTAATTTATCAAGTCCAATATCATATCTAACCTTATCTGTACCTTGATTATGTGGCAATGTTATCAACTATACCTAGTTAATATTATTATCTAAACACTAATAATATTTAAAATAATGCTATATCTTAAATGATTATATTAATTGCTTATCTATACTAATTTAAAATATAGTCTAAAAAAATAAAGCTATAAGATTTAATCTTATAGCTTTATTTGAAATATAAAATATTACTATCTTCTATTTCTTTCTGCTTTTCTTGCTCTTCTGCAATCAGCACATCTAGTTGGCTCATTTTCGAATCCTTTTTCAGTGTAGAAAGCTTGCTCGCCTTCTGTGAATACGAATTCATTTCCGCAATCTCTGCATGTTAATGTCTTATCTGCCATTTCAAATTCCTCCATTTTTAAAGATTTACATTCAACTAACCATTTCTCTAAAATTGGAGAAAGTTATAATAGATGTTAAATCTTTGTTTTATTTTTATGATTTTAGTTTATCATTTTAGTAATTTAATTTCAAGCATTTTTTTCAATATTTAACCTATTTTATCACAAATTTTGGAATATAATTAGAATGCATGTATAGGTTATCATTATCATACTAAAATTTAATAATTAATTAAATGTCACTTTTATCACTAATTTATTTATCAAGTATAAATAGTTATTTACTAGACTTTAAGTTCTATATACGATACTATAAATATTAATTATCAAGATTTATATAATAATAAAAAAATAAAGCTATAAGAATTACTTCTTATAGCTTCTATTTAAATATTAGATATTACTATCTTCTATTTCTTTCTGCTTTTCTTGCTCTTCTGCAATCAGCACATCTAGTTGGCTCGTTTTCAAATCCTTTTTCTACGTAGAAAGCTTGCTCGCCCTCTGTGAATACGAATTCGTTTCCGCAATCTCTGCATGTTAATGTTTTATCTGCCATTTTACATTCCTCCATTTTTTTAAAGATTTACGTACAATTAACTAATTCTCTAAAATTGGAGAAAGTTATTATAAATGTTAAATCTTTATTACTTTTATTTTGTATTTACTACTTCTTTAGTATACCATTGTATTTTGAATAACACAAGATTTATTTTTATTTTTTTATTTATTTTTTAACTTTATTTTTAATAATCTATCTTTTATTTTTAAAAAATATTTTTGAAATTATTTCCTGGCTATTTGTACTTGAACCTTCTTACCTTTTATTGTGATTTCCTTATATTTCTTAAGGAAATCTCTCCCCTTATTATTAAGTATATCCACATATGAGATGTTATCTTGAACATCTATTATACCTATATCATCAGCGCTTAGTTCCGGAAGATTACTTAAAGCTCCAACCACATCTATATTTCTTATTTTCTTCTTCTTTCCTGCGCCAATATATAATTTTGTAACATCACTGTGAATTACTTTCTTTTTAGGACTTGCCCCCGCTCCAATGACTTTTTGACTTTCCTTGAATATAGCTTTCCCAGCATTAACTTCCTCATCACTAGGAAACTCACCTTGATTAATTGTATACCCTAGATACTCTTCAATGGAAGCTAAAAATTTCCTTTCATAATTTGAAATAAAACTTATAGCACTGCCCTCGCGTCCAGCTCTTCCAGTTCTACCTATTCTATGAACATAACTCTCTCTCTCCATGGGAACTTCATAGTTAAATACATGGGTAATATTATCCACATGAATTCCACGTGATGCAATATCCGTAGCAACTAGAACCTTAAAGCCTTTATTTTTAAATCTTTCCATAGTCTCTAGTCTTTCCTTCTGTTCCATATCACCATGAAGCTGTTCTACTAACATACCTTCTGATTTTAAACCCTCATATATGGTCTTAACTTTATCTCTAGTATTACAGAATACTATTGCAGCATCAGGCTTAGCAGCATATAGGTTTTTCCAAAGTGCTTTAAACTTATCTTTTTCCTCAATATTCAAATAAGATTCCGTAATCTTTTCACGATTAAATACCTTTGATTTCACCTCCAAAATCTTAGGTGATTTCATATAGTTAGAACATAAACTTTCTATCCTATCTGGAATTGTTGCAGAAAATAATGCAGTAGTTCTTTTTCTAGGTAACTCATCTAAGATTTCTTTTATTTGATCTATAAATCCCATATTTAGCATCTTATCTGCTTCATCAATAACCACAAAGCTTAAATCCTTAAAATCCAAATTCCCTCTATTCATATGATCGCTTATTCTACCTGGAGTTCCTATTACAATATGAACTCTCTGCTTAAGTTCTCTTACCTGATCATTAAAAGGTTGTTTCCCAAATACAGCTGCACATCTTACTTTTTTTAATCTTCCTATATTTGAGATATCATCTTTAACCTGAAGTGCAAGTTCTCTAGTTGGAACTAACACTAACCCCTTTATACTAGAATCTTCTATCTCTACTTCATTACACATTGGAATTCCAAAGCTAGCTGTTTTTCCACTCCCGGTTTGAGACTTAACTATTATATCGTTATGTTTCAAAAGATTTGGTATTGTTTCCATCTGAACTTCAGAAGGATTCTCAAACCCTAAATTACTTAATGCCTTTAATATGTTTTCATCTAAATTATACTTGTTAAATCCGTTACTCATAAACTTCTCCTTAAATGTTATTATCTATTATTTGTTTTAAAATATATCTTTCTATTATGATAAATAAATTATACTACTTCAACTTAGTTAACCTCAAATAAAAACTAATGGTTTTATATTAAACTCAATATTTAATCAAATCTACTATCTATACTGTTAGCCAAATTCACATTAAAAATACAAACCAAAAATGGAAGCTATAAGAATCACTTCTTATAGCTTCCATTGAAATATTAAATATTAATTATCTTCTATTTCTTTCTGCTTTTCTTGCTCTTCTGCAATCAGCACATCTAGTTGGCTCGTTTTCAAATCCTTTTTCTACGTAGAAAGCTTGCTCGCCTTCTGTAAATACGAATTCGTTTCCGCAATCTCTGCATGTTAATGTTTTATCTGCCATTTTAAAATTCCTCCATTTTAAAGATCCACCTACTATTAACAAATCCTCTAATTGGAGAAAATTATCATATATATGTTAAATCTTTATTTTATTTTTTATTTTGTGGCTAACCACTCATTTAGTATAACATAGGTGTATATTTAAATGCAAGGTTTATTTTAGTTGATATTTCAATAGTTTAATACACATCTATTTATTATTAAATTACATTTTTATATAATTATTTTTATTTATTCTTATTTAGTTCTAAATTTAAAATTCTTCTAAAATGCATAACCCAAGAGATTTTGGTCCTGTATGAATTCCCATAGCTGGCCCTATAGTTTCAAGAGATATTTCTGTAATTCTTGGATTATCTCTAAATTCTTCATAAAATCTCTTAGCTTCTTCAAAAGCATCTCCACTTAAAACCCACACTTGACATTTAGCTTTTTCCAAATGTTGTTGTAATATTTTTTTAAGCCTACTTACAGATTGAACTCTACCTCTACTCTTTGCATATGAATATAATATTCCTTCATCATTAGACGAAATTATAGGTTTAAGATGTATCATCTCTCCTATGGTTCCTGCAATTTTCCCAATTCTTCCGCCCTTAACTAAATATTCTAAAGTATTTAACGCTACATATCCTGTAACTCTTTGTCTTATAGCTTCAAGCTTTTCAAATATTTCCTCGCATTCCATACCCTTGTCCATCATCTTTGCAATTTCCATTACAATAGCACCTTGAGGATATCCAAGAGTTTTCGTGTCATAGAAATGGAAGTTAAGTCCTTCATAGTCATTAGAAATAACTCTAAGGCTATTCAGTGTTCCTGATAACTTTCCAGAGACAGTTGCAATGATTACATCTGTATATCCTTCAGATTTTATTTCATCAAATACTTTATGGCAATAACCCACATCTGGTAGAGATGTAGTAGGTATCTCCGTAACAAGCGAAGCATACATTTCCTCTGAACTTATAGTAACCTTATCTAAATATTCTCTATCCTTATATATTATTCTAATTGGTATTACCCTAACTCCATATTTTTCAACCATTTTACCATCTAAATCACAACTACTATCTGAAATCAAAGCTATCTTTTGCAAATTAAATTCCTCCCCAAAACGTTAGTGTTTCAAATATATCATATCTAATAAAATTAAACAATTATTCTTTGTACTATAAATTATAAACACTATAATTCACATAATAACTATTAAAATACACATACTTTAAGTTACCATATTTATGCCTACTTATTTATTTTTATATCTTTATTATCTCCCAGTTTCTTTACATTATAAGTAACAGTCAGAATTTCGGATTTTTGCTCTGGAGCTTACTCATTGGAATATATATTATACAGAATTTCAATTAAACTTAAATCTATAGTTTAGCTCTTCAAAGTTAATTGATATCCAAAATCTTTAGTTTTGTATTTAAATATAAAAAAGAGGTCCTTTTAAACAGCTTTTAAAATCAGTTTAAAAGATTACCTCTTTATATATTATAGGTTATAATTCACTCTTATCCATTTTCCAATGATCTACAGCTACTTTTAGACTTCTATTCATTTCATTCATAAATTCGGATCCAAACTTTCTACTATAAATATATTGTCCAAAATTTTCAGCATCATATCTATTAGGCTTTGGTAGCTTACCTTCAAACTCTTTATACATATGTTCAAAACTATCATCTGAAATATCTTTATACTCTTCATCAAAAACTATATACTTTCTATCAAATCTTGATTTTATAACTCTTGGATAATCTTCTGGATAATATCCTAGGCATAGCATAGCTACTGGCGTTGCCCAGTTTGGAAGATTAAACATTTCTCTATGCGTTTCATAGTTTTCCACTATATCTCCAATATAGCAAGAACCAACTCCAAGAGACTCCGCAGCCACAACTGCATTTTGTGCAGCTATGAAGGCATCTCCTGCAGCTAAAAATAATTGAGATAAGTCTGGAGTTTTGACTTTCTGATTTTTCTTATCACAGCACCCCTTAACACCACTAACTTCAAAATATTTATTTAGCCTATGAGCATCTGCTACAAATACAATTATCACAGGTGCTGTAGCTATAAAAGGTTGATTATCACAAGTTTTAGCAAGCTTCTTCTTCTTTTCATCATCCTTTACAACAATCATAGAATACATCATTACATTCCCCGCTGTAGGAGCTCTCATTGCACTATTTATAATAGCATCTAAATGCTCCTTTTCAATGTCTCTATCTGCATATTTTCTTAAAGATACCCTATTATTAATCAAGTCTATAGTTTCATTCATATTCCCATCCCCTTCTATCTAATAATTCCCTATAAATTTAATCTATTTTGAAGTTATTTTATAATATTATAACACATTTGTATTTAATATACATTTAATATATACTTTACATATAGAAGAGTTTATATTAATAATCTTAAATATAACTATTATATTTTTAATTCACACATACTTCAATTATTATTCGTATACTTGGATTTCATATTACTTGTCCCACCAATTGTTTTTAGAATAAAGCATATAACTTTTGAAAAAATATCCATGAGACATTAGTATCAGGTAGAAATATTTCAATAAGGGAGTTGAGAAATTGGAGAAGGAAGTAAAAGAATTATTTAATGTACAGATTTTAGAAGAAGCTGCAGGGAGATTTGGTATAGATATTTCTACATTAAATTTAATTGGAGGGTTCCAAAATTTTATTTATGAATATCAAAAACAAGATAAATCATACATTCTAAGATTAACTCATAGTTCCCATCGAAAAGAAGAACTTGTGAAAGGTGAGCTGGATTGGATTTTATATTTAGTTAATAATGGAGTATCAGCTTCAAAACCTACTTATTCGACACAAGGTAAATTAACAGAGAGAATTAATGTAGATGATTCGTATTTTATTGCTACCTCTTTCGAAAAAGCTCTTGGGCAAAGGATTGGATATCCTGAATGTATTAGTAATGATGAATTATTTGAGAAATGTGGTCAAATAACAGGAAAAATACATTTTTTATCTAAGATATATCGACCTTCAATAAAAGAAATTCAAAGACATGATTGGACAGAGAATTATTATTTACAAAATATCAAGAGATATATTTCTACTGACCAAGCTGATGTATATGAAAGTTATAAGATTATAATAAACAAAATTAATCAACTAAGAAAAGATTCAAATTCATATGGAATTATTCATGGAGATATTAATGTTGGAAACTTTTTATTAAGTGATAAAGGGATTAATATTTTTGATTTTGATGAGTGTCAATATAGTTGGTTTGTGGAAGATATAGCTATTCAATTATTTTACATTACCTACGTCTTTTTAGATGACAGCATAAATGAAAGGCAATCTCAAGCATATCGTTTCATGGAAAATTTCATGAGGGGCTACTATAAAGAAATTTTTATAGATGAATATTGCTTAAGACAAATACCTATATTTCTACAACTCAGAGAAATAATTGTTTATACAGGAATGCATCGCAGTCTCGATTTGTCCAATTTGAATGAATGGACAAAAAACTACATTGAGCAAAGCAAATCGAGAATTGAACAAAGGATTCCTTTAATAAATGAAATTATTAATAGTAGGTAATAAAATAGTTAACTTTTACTATTTATTAATTGTTATATATATGTAGTATATTAGGTGATGACATTAATATGTTATTAATAAAAGTGGCTGTCTTAAAATGATTGACTTATGTTTTATCTGAATGTTGAAAGTGGACTTAAATATTATTGATAGCAAAGCCATTTGCAAGGTTCTTGAATTTACTTAAGCTATGTGAATAGTTAATCCGTAAAAAATACAACCTGTTTGAGCGAATGCGAGTTGTTAAGTGAGAATCTAAATCTATGATTTAGCTCTTTAAACTTACTCATTCGAATGCATATGAGAAGGAGCTTCTTCTATATAATAATGAAACTCCCCCTCAACTGCGTTCGGTGGAGTAAGTTCCACTAACAAAATATAAAATTTCGAGTGTCACTTAAGGTTCCGAAACGGCTTGGCTGCAATAATATAAGTCCAATTTCAACACTAGTTTATGACATATTCAATTTTGAGACAGCCCCTTTCACTACTTACGAGTTCTTTTCATTGACTTGTCTTTTGATGAAGATTTGCTGCGTTTGCTTACAAATTTGCCTTTAGACTTATCGTTAGCTTTTCCTCTTGGAACTTTTGAGTTATTACCTTGAGAATCTCTACTTTTACCTAAAGTTTTACCACTTTCATTACCAGTAGACTTGCCTCTGAAATTATCTTCAGCATTTGCTTTTACTCTACCTTTAGTAACACTTTGACTTCTACCATTTTTATTCTCACTGGCACTACTTTTTTTAGCTCTTCTACCTTTATCGCCATTACCATTAGTTCTATTTACTTCTGATGTTCTACCATGGTCTGTATTTCCCTTGAAGCTTTTCACTTGTCCCTTTGCCTTTATAAGACATTTAGGTCCATTTCCTATTAAATCTTCTCTACCAGCCTGAACTAGTGCATCATGAACTATGTCATACTTCTTAGGGTTTCTGTATTGAAGTAGCGCTCTTTGCATTGCCTTCTCACTCTTACTCTTAGGTACATAAACTTTCTCCATGGTAAGAGGATCTACACCTGTATAGAACATAGCTGTAGCTAATGTTCCTGGAGTTGGATAGAAGTCTTGAACTTGTTCTGGTTGATATTTTATATCTCTTAAGTATTCAGCAAGCTCTATAGCTGAATCTAAGGTGCTACCTGGGTGGCTAGACATTAGATAAGGTATAATATATTGCTTCTTTCCCGCAGCTTCATTAATCTTATAGAACTTTTCAGTGAATTTGTCATAGGTTTTCCCTGCTGGTTTTCCCATGTATTTTAAAACATTACCACAAACATGTTCTGGGGCAACTTTTAATTGTCCACTAACATGGTGTTGAACTAGTTCCTTAAGGAATGTATCATTTTTATCTGCCATTATATAATCATATCTAAGTCCTGAACGTACAAAAGCTTTTTTTACTTTTGGAACTGTTCTTATCTTTCTAAGTAAATCTAAATACTCAGTATGATCTACGTCTAAGTTTTTACAAGGCTTTGGATATAAGCATTGCTTATTTTTACACGCTCCATGCTTAAGCTGTTTTTCACAAGCTGGACGTCTAAAGTTTGCTGTAGGTCCTCCAACATCGTGAATATACCCTTTAAAATCACTCAAATTAGTTATCTCCACAGTTTCTTGTAGTATAGAATCCTCACTTCTACTTTGAACTATTCTTCCCTGGTGGAATGTTATAGCACAAAATGCACAGTTACCAAAACAACCTCTAGAACTAACTATACTAAACTTAACCTCTTCTATAGCAGCAATCCCACCTTGACCCTCATAGCAAGGATGATAATTCTTCTGATAAGGAAGACCATACACATGATCTAGTTCCTCTCTTGTAAGTGGCATCTCTGGTATATTTTGAACTACATATCTATTAGCATGTTTTTGTACTATTATCTTTCCTCTCACTGGGTCTTGCTCTTCATATTGAACCTTGAAAGCTCTAGCATAGTCCATCTTATCCTTACAAATATCTTTATATGATGGTATTTCAATATAATCACTTACATTTTCTAAATCATCTGCTATATAGCAAGTCCCTGGCACATGTCTAATATACCTTACTTGAAGTCCATCATTTAAATTATTTGCAACTTCCACAACTTGCTTCTCACTCATACCGTAAATAAGTAAATCTGCTCCACTATCAATAAGCATAGATTTTCTAACCTTATCACCCCAGTAATCATAATGAGCGAATCTTCTAAGGCTAGCCTCAACCCCTCCAATTATAATTGGAATACTTTTATAAGACTCTCTTATCTTATTGCAATATACAATGGTTGCCATATCAGGTCTTAATCCCATCTTACCACCTGGAGAATAAAAATCTTTTTCTCTAAGTTTTTTAGCAACTGTATAATGATTAACCATGGAGTCCATATTTCCTCCATTAACTAAAAACCCAAGTCTTGGTCTTCCAAGCTTTATAAAATCCTTAGTGTCATTCCAATCTGGTTGTGCAATTATCCCTATTTTGTATCCTGCATCCTCAAGAACTCTTGAAATTATTGCAGTTCCAAAGCTGTGATGATCTATGTATGCATCTCCTGTTACTATAATAAAATCTAACTGATCCCAATTTCTCTCAATCATATCTTCTTTACATATTGGTAAAAATTTATTTTCTGTCATCCAATCACCTACTTAAATATAGTCTAAACCATTATAATATAACTTAAACAATAATTATACTCTAAAAGAACTCAAGAGACTATTTCTTTTACAAAATAACCTCTTGAGTCTTAATTAAATATATTAGTATTTTATAATGGTTGGTAAAATTAATTTATATGAATAACTAGTGTAATCTAGTGAATTAAGCAATTTTAGAAACTTTCTCTGCAATTAATAATTGTGAAACATAGTTAGCTAAATCAACTACTCTTGCAGAATATCCCCACTCATTGTCATACCAAGATGCAATTTTTATCATCTTTCCATTTACCATAGTTGATAGTCCATCAACTATAGAAGATCTACTATCCCCTTTGAAATCTACTGATACTAATGGCAATTCACATAATCCAAGAATTCCTTTAAGTTCATTTTCTGAAGCTTTCTTGAATACTTTATTTATTTCTTCTACAGTAGTTTCTTTATTCACTTCACAAACTAAATCAGTTATAGATACCGCAGCAGTTGGAACTCTTAAAGCAAATCCGTCTAATCTTCCTTTAAGCTGTGGTAATACCTTAGCAACAGCCTTTGCAGCTCCCGTAGTAGTTGGTACTATCGACTCTCCAGCTGCTCTTGCTCTTCTTAAATCCTTGTGAGTCTTATCTAGTATTTGTTGGTCATTAGTATAAGAATGAACCGTAGTTATAAAGCCTTTTACTATTCCAAAATTATCATCTAACACTTTAGCTACTGGTGCTAAGCAATTAGTTGTACATGAAGCATTTGAAATAAGTGTATGCTTTGAAAGATCTAATTCTGAATCATTTACTCCCATAACAACTGTAATATCTTCATCTTTACCTGGTGCTGTTAATATAACTTTCTTTGCACCTGCTTCAACATGAGCCATAAGTTCTTCTCTAGTCTTAAATTTACCTGTAGATTCTATAACTAAATCAACATTCAGTTTCTTCCAAGGAATATCCTTTGGAGCGTCACATCTTGTTATTTTTATTTCTTTACCATTAATAATTATGGAATTTTCCGTTGTTTTTACATCACCCTTAAAAGTACCAAAGCAAGAATCATATACAAAAAGATGTGCAAGTGTTTCTATATCTGCTCTAGCATTTATAGCAACTATATTGAAATCCCTATTATGGTTTTCACATGCTATTCTTAAAAAAGTTCTTCCGATTCTTCCGAATCCATTTATTCCAACGTTTATCATAATTAAACCCCCGTCAATAATTGTTATACTCTTTATATTAATATAGTACATCACATTAATTTGTGTGTCAAATAAAGTGCATCATATTATTCCTTGAAATTCTATGTATTTTCTTTAAAACTCTCCAATTATCTCCCAATATCTCCAATTTACTGCTTGTTCAATTTAATATTTCTTTTATAATTGCTCAAAGTCAGTTGAAATTTAGTTAATCCCCAAATCTATAAACTTTTTTTCAAATTTAATGTTCAATATATGTGCTACACAATAAAGCCTCCGCCATGTAATATAGCAGAGGCTTTAGATTTTAATTATTTATTATTAGCTAATTCACTTTAAATCTTTAGCTAAAAAAGTCATATTATTTATATTTTAAATATGATTTTTAAGCTTAGCTTTTATATCTTCTGGTTGCATAAATCCAACCATTCTCTCTACCGGTGCTCCATCTTTTAATACTATCATGGTAGGTACACTCATAACTGAGAATTTTCTTGCAAGTGATCTACTTTGGTCTATATCAGACTTTAAAAATTTTACCTTACCTTCAAAATCTTCTTGAAGATCTTCAAGCACTGGAGTTAATCTTTGGCATGGTCCACACCATGTAGCAAAGAAATCCACTAATACTAGTCCACTTCCAGCTTCCAATTCAAAATTATTTTCGTTTATAACTTTCATAATTTATATATCCTCCCATATGTTTCTTTATACAATGTTAATTTTACCACATTTTTACACATTTTTATAGCTTAATTTGATTATTATTTTTCCCAAATACTTAAATTTTCCACTGCAAAGCATTTATAATGGGATTTAATTTAATCAAATTAAGCTACTATACTAGTCTTACCCATAAAACAAGTAAATATTTCTTTTCAGTAAAACTTATTTTATCCTTTTTTATAATTATATTTACTTATATTTCAAATTTATATATTCCTAATCTACAGACTTTAAAGATTCAACCATAGGTATATTTCTAAGCTTATAATACATAGCAATATTAACTATAACAGTAAATAATATTGTCAGTAACGCTGACCATATATAACTAAACCTAGCTATATTTCGTCCAAACATCATAGATTCTACCTCCGCAGTTACCATAATAAATCTATGTAAAAATACACCAAGTATAAGTCCACAAATCATTCCTATAAAAGTTAATATAAAGTTTTCTCTATAAACATAAGCTGAAACCTCATTATCATAGAATCCTAGAACTTTAATCGTTGCAATTTCACGAAGTCTCTCACTAATATTAACATTAGTAAGATTGTAAAGTACTACAAATGCTAACGAACCTGCTGATATAATCATAACTATTACCACATAATTCAAATTTTTAATCATGTCTCCAAAATTATTCTTAATACTTGAATTAAAATTAACTGAAACCACATTAGGTATATCTATTATATCTTTAGCTAAGGAGTTTTCAAATTTATCTGAAGTGTCGCTTATCTTTGATATTATATGATTATACTCTACTTTTTCTCCATAGATCTTTTCATAAAGTGATGGTGTCATATATGCATAGTGAAATACATAGTGCTCTGTAATTCCAGTGATTTTAACTGAAAACTTCTCACTTTCAGCATTATCGATATATATAGAATCTCCAACCTTTACTTCTAGCTGTTTTGCAAGCTTCTCACTAATTACAATACCGTCATCTGAAAGATTTAGTTGATGTTTACTCTTACGATTTCTTAAAAGTATAAAATCATTAAATTCCTTCAGATTACTTGGAATAAATATTTTTATATCCTTCTCTACTTCACCCTTTGAAGCTTTTGCACTTAAGTTTTTAGCCATCATATATTTTTCTATTCTATTTTCTCCTGATATATGATTTAATACATCAATATAATCCTTTTCCGTCATATCACCTTCTAAATCAACCATCATATCATACTTGTATATTTCACCAAACTGTTTATCTACTATTGCCTTAATGGAATCCTTTATTCCAAAACCAGCTAGTAACAAAGCAGTACATCCTGCAATTCCTATAACAGTCATTAAGAAACGCTTTTTATATCTGAAAATATTTCTTGCAGATACCTTCTGAATAAAATTAAATCTATCCCATATAATCGGTATCTTCTCTAGAAGAATTCTCTTTCCTTCTGCCGGAGCCTTAGGTCTCATTAAAATTGAAGGAGTTTGTACTAACTCTCTATAACAAGCAAATACTGCAGCTAAAGTAGTTGTAAGCACCGATGCTATAGTTGATATGGTCGCATACTTAATATTAAAGGTTAATATTACTGGTGGAAGATTGTACATGATCCCATAGGCATTAAATATAACCGTTGGGAATACCGTAAATCCAATGATAATTCCTAAGATACTTCCTGCCACACTTGCAAGGGCAGCATATATAATATATTTTGAAGCAATTGCACCCTTACTATATCCAAGAGCTTTCAAAGTTCCTATATTCCCTCTCTGTTCATCAACCATTCTCGTCATAGTAGTTAAGCATACTAGCGCTGCAACTACAAAGAAAAATACTGGAAACACCTGTGCAATAGCATTAACTCTATCTGCAGAACCTTCATAGTCAACAAAACTATAGTTTGCATTTCTATCTAATACATACCACTTAGATTCTTTAATGTTGCCAATCTGCTCTTCAGCCTCAGCAAGTTTCTTCTCACCATCTTGAATTTTTTCTTTTGCTTCTTCCTTAGCCTTTTTATATGCTTCTTCCCCTTCAGCTAAAGCTATTTTCCCTTGGGCTAAAGTACTACGAGCTTCAGCAAATTCAGCTTTCGCGGTTTCCTTCCCCCTACTTAACTGAGCCTTTTGAGTCTCAAGTTGTGCTCTTCCAGCATCAATGGTAGCTTTACTAGCAGACAGCTGTTTCTCACCTTCTGATATCATATCCTTATTAGCGTCAAGTTCTGCTCTTCCCTTATTTAAAGTTTCTTTACTTATTTCAATTGTGCCTTGTAATTTTAATATTTCTCCCTGAATTTCTTGTTTCTCAACTTCAGAAAGATTCTCATCTTTTATTTTCGTCTCTAAAACTGATAAATATCCCTGAGCGCTTTTTAGTTCAGCTTCTCCAGCAGAAAGTTGCTCTTCTGCTGTTTTAAATTGCACTTCAGCTTCTTTCTTTGTTTTAATAAACTCACTATGCCTTTTATTATATTCAACTTCACCATCTGTAAGAGCAGTTTCACCGTTTAATATCTTACTTTCAGACTCTGTTACAAAACTATTAAATTGATTTTCCTTTTCTATAAGTTGACTTTCGCCTAAGGTTAATTCATCTCTAGATTCCTTAAGTTTATCTTCGGCATCTTTTAACTCTTTCTCTGACTTTACCTTTCCATCCTGAAGTTCTTCTTTACTGGTAGCTATCTTACCACTGGCTTCACTAATTACTTCTTCATATCTAATCTTACTTCTGATAACGCCAAGGTTCTCAAACTTATCTTCAACTTTATTAACTATTTCATCATACTTATCACTATAAGTTTCAAGTTCTTTAGTTCCTTGTACCGTAAGAAAAATTTCTGTATATGCTTCCATATTAAAGTCTTCATTAGGAATTATCATGAAGCTATTAACCTTACCATTTCCTATAGAGCTACTTCCCTTTTCTAAGGAAACATATGTAGGACTATGCACTGTTCCAACAACCGTAAACTTTCTAGTTTTCAATCTACTACTAATATCCTCATCCGTACCTGAAGTAACTTCTAATGTAGTTCCTATAGGTATCTCCTGTTTAACCATTGAACTTGCTTCAATAACACATTCTCCAGATTTTTCTGGATATCTACCCTCTACTAATGTTGGTTTATTTATGTAATATTCATCATTATTTTTACTATTTTCCAAAGAAAATCCATGTATCTTTAATACAATTTCTTCTGTTTCTAAACTGGTAAGTACATCTAAAGAATAGGTTGGAAATACGTCCTTAACACCTTCTATCTTTCTTACTTCATTAACATCATCATCTGTAAGTCCCAAGGTTGAAATAAGTTGTATGTCCATGAAATTTTGATCATCATAATAAGCATCTGCCGTAATTTTCATATCTGGAGATGCCACCTTTATTCCAGAAAAGAAAGCTACCCCTATAGCTACTATTGCAACAATAGATAAAAATCTACTTAAAGTCTTTTTGATATCTCTAAATGTATCTTTAGATAATGAACTCCTCATAATTACCACTCAATCCTTTCCACCGGAGTTGGATTATCATTAGTAGTAATACTATGCACCTTACCGTTCTTAACCTTTATAACTTTATCTCCCATAGATGTAAGTGCTAGGTTATGTGTGATAACTACAATGGTCATCCCTAAGGTTCTACTAGTATCTTGAAGCAACTTTAAAATAGCCTTTCCAGTGTTATAATCTAAAGCTCCAGTAGGCTCATCACAAAGCAAAAGCTTTGGATTTTTTGCAAGAGCTCTAGCAATTGCTACTCTTTGCTGTTCTCCACCTGAAAGTTGAGCCGGAAAATTATTTCTTCTCGCCTTAAGCCCAACATCCTCTAAGGTTTTCTCTGTATCCAAAGGATTTTTACATATTTGAGTGGCCAGCTCTATATTCTCTATAGATGTCAAATTCTGAACTAAGTTATAAAACTGAAATACAAACCCAATATCAAATCTTCTATAGGTTGTAAGCTGTTTTTCACTGTACTCATCCACCCTATTTCCATCTACATAAATTTCACCTGAAGTTGAAGTATCCATTCCTCCAAGTATATTTAGTATTGTACTCTTACCCGCTCCACTGGCTCCTGCAATTACAACAAACTCTCCTTTATCAATAGAAAAATCTACTCCGTCTAAAGCATTAATTTCAACCTCACCCATTTTATAGGTCTTTTTTATATCTACAAACTCAATATATTTGCTCACTCACTATTCCTCCATACTCTTTAAAATAATGTAATTTCGCACTAAATAAACTCGTTCCAATTTGTTATATTTACAATTTAACAATGAGATTATAAATATAAAATTAATGTTATATCACTTTATATTTACTGTCAATTCATTTGATCCCTGCCTATTTACTTTAGTTGATATTTACCCATATATTCACTAAATACTAATATTATTTACAAATCCATTATAGTTAGTAGTTGTTTAAAACACAGCTTAAAAGAAAAAGAAGCAACAAGGTCACTTCTTTTGGTCTTATATAAATTATTTAACTTCTCTATTACTTAACAATCTTCTCAGCTAAATTACCTACCAGTGGAATTTTATATCCTTTATAATTATAGGCTTTTACCATACATATAATTTCAAATATAGTAATGATTATACTTACTATACCTGTAAATAACCCTGCAATTATCATCGTTCCCCACACTCCATAAGCAAATGGGTTAAAAAGTAACAATCCAGCACTTCCCCCTATAATAACAAGTATAATAAATTTAATAATTATTCCAGCAATATTAAGTAAAAATCCTTGCATTGCATGAAATTTCACAAAGCTACTGTCTTTCTCTAAAAAGTAAATAATAATAGGTACAAGCCATGATATATAACTAATACCTGGAATAAAAATCGTAATAATAGCAGCCCCGTAAATAAATAATGCAATAACATTAGCATCCATATCTACTATGGATGATTTATGTGGCTCCCAATCATAATTTAACATAAAAACCCTCCCTTAATTCCCTCTATAATATATTATGCCTTAAAACCTATTATATTTCATTCTATTACAAAATTTCATATGACAAAAAAATAAAAAACTATGTTATCCATAGTTTTTTAAAATGTATTAGTTATTAAGTAAGTTTCACTGACTAACTTATAAATTTGGAGTGTTACTTAAGTTGACCATGCTTTTCATAATTAGTAACCTGAGTTATTTTGTTACCCTCGTCTACAAAAACCACCTTAGGCTTATGCTCTTTTGCTTCTTCACCATCTACTTCACAATAGCTCATAAGTATAATTTTATCTCCTACTTGAACACATCTTGCAGCTGCTCCATTAAGGCATATAAGACCACTGCCTCTTTCCCCTGCAATTGTGTAAGTTTCAAATCTATTTCCATTATTTATATCCACAATTTGAACCTTCTCATATTCTAAAATCCCAGAAGCCTCAAGTAAATCCTCATCCACAGTAATACTTCCAACATAATCAAGTTCTGCTTGAACCACTGTAGCTCTGTGTATTTTCCCTTTTAACATTGTTATTCTCATAATCTTTTCCTCCTAAGTTAGATGTTATAAGTAAAGTTGTCTATTAATCTAGTTTTACCAAAGTTAACTGCAAGTGCCACAAGTACATCTTCTTTAATTTCACATACTCTTTCTAATGTACTACTACTTACAACTTCCACATAATCTATTTTTGCTAACTGCTCTTTTTCTATATTTTCTCTTATAAGTTTTATTATAGCTTCTACCTTTTTTTCTCCAGCTTCCATAGCATTTTTAGCTAAGGTTAAAGATTTATTTAAAACTAATGCAGCTTCTCTTTGTTCTTTAGATAGGTATGTATTTCTTGAACTCTTTGCAAGACCATCTGCTTCTCTAACAATAGGACATCCCACTATTTCTATATCAATATTAAGATCCCTTACCATTCTTCTAATCACTGCAAGTTGTTGAGCATCTTTCTCTCCAAAATACGCTCTCTGAGCTGGTACTATATTGAATAATTTTGAAACTACAGTACATACTCCTCTAAAATGAGTAGGTCTGCTACTTCCACAAAGCCCAGTAGTAAGACCACCTACTTCTACAAACGTTGAGGCATCACTAAAGTACATGTCTTCACTTTCAGGATTAAATATTAAACTTGCTCCAGCCCTTTCACAAAGCATTGAATCTTTTTCTAAATTCCTAGGATATTTATCTAAATCCTCAGTTGGTCCAAACTGTGTTGGATTTACGAATATACTTACTACAACTCTATCATTTTCCTCCGCTGCTTTTTTAATTAAACTTTCATGTCCCTCATGTAGATATCCCATAGTAGGAACAAACCCAACCCTTAATCCTTCTGATTTCCATACCTTTACTATTTCTCTAACACTTAATACATTACTTAATATTTCCATAATATTACCTTCTTTATATATTTTTTATTTCTACTTATTTTCTATTTTTATTTATTTTAATCTATATTTTAGATTTTCTCCTGACCAAAGCCTTATATAAAGTAACTCATCCTCACATTTGTTGAAATGAGTAAGTTCCACTGACCAAATATAAAATTTTGAGTGTTACTTAGATCAAGGTTACGAAACGGTTTAGAGAGGATAATATGATGTAGACCCGACTTCAATTAAAATATAGTAACCCATTCTAATAAAGCTTTGATATAACATCTTCACTTATTTTAAATCCATGTTCAGGTCCAGGAAAGGCTCCTGCACTGACTTCATCTATATATTCCTTAAATGCCCCCGTCATTATTTCATTTATATCAGCATATTTTTTTACAAACTTCGGAGTGAAATCACTGAACATCCCAAGCATATCTTGATATACTAGAATTTGTCCATCACAGTTAACCCCTGCTCCAATTCCTATAGTTGGAATTGAAATTTCCTTTGTAATTATCTCTGCGAGTTTTGCAGGTACACATTCTAAAACTACTGCAAAAGCCCCTGCTTTTTCTACAGCCTTAGCTGCTTCAATAAGCTCTCTAGCTGCTCCTTCACTTTTTCCTTGCACCTTAAATCCACCTAATGAATTAACTGATTGAGGCGTTAAACCTATGTGTGCCATAACTGGTATAGATGCTTTAGTTATAGCTTCTATTCTATCACACATATCTATTCCACCCTCAAGCTTTACTGCATGTGCACGCCCCTCTTTCATAAGACGTCCTGCATTTAAAATCGCATCATACACAGAGGTCTGATAAGACATAAATGGCATATCCGCAACTACTAAAGCATTTTTTACACCTCTCGTAACAGCTTTTGTATGGTGAATCATATCTTCCATAGTTACTGAAATTGTATCTTCATAACCAAGACAAACCATTCCAACTGAATCTCCAACTAAGATCCCATTAATTCCTGAATTGTCAATAATCTTTGCCATGGAATAATCATAAGCAGTAAGCATTGTCAGCTTCTCGCCTTTTGCTTTTGCATCCTTGAATGTTACAACCGTATTTTTCATACTATATTTCATCTCCTAAAAATCTTTCTATTTTACTGTAATCCCTATTTTCATTCTTTTGCTTTGCTACCTTAAGTAAATTACTATTTAACACCTTGTACAACTTCTTCTCATCTTCATTTAAACATGCTAAATGAGTTTTCATAGTAAATAGATCGCCTCTTTCTAAAGGTCCTGTAAGACTTTTTACAGTTCCTGAAGTTTTTATATTTTCAATATTATTAGTTATAAGAGGATATAGTGCATCAATAGCTAGTTCCTCACTAAAACCACACTCTTTTAGGTAATTTACACCATTATTAATAAGCCCTAGTACCAAGTTACTACTCATAACTGATGCTAAATGGTATAAATCCTTATTTTTTTTATCAATGATTTTAACTTGATTTCCCATAATTTTAATCATATTGACTAATTCATTGATATATTTTCCATGTCCTTCAATTGTTATAAAAGCTTTTTTTAAATTTTTATAGGAATTATATTTATCCGAAAGGGCAAACATTGGATGTATAGAATAGGGGTAAGCACCAAACTTACTTATATCTGAAAAGATTTCCGAAGATAACAAACCACTACAGTGGCATATTAATTTATTATTTATAGACAACTCTTTTATTTCATTCCACACCCCTTCAATCTCTACATCTGGGGTGGTAATGAAGATTCCATCACTCTCTTTTATAAGTTCTTCCAAACTTAAAAACTGTTTTGCACCAGTAAAGTTAGCTGCTTCCTTCGATGAGTTTTGATTCTTACTATAATAACCTGTAAGTAAGATACCATTCTCTTTAAAGTATTTCCCTAAAGAAAAACCAACCTTGCCTGCTCCAATGAATCCAAATTTCATAACAATCACTCCTAACTATTGTTATTTATCTCTTTTATAAAACTTTTATATTTAATAGCTTTTAATAAAATCGCCATGTAAAATATAAACTGTAAAAGAAATATGTGAAGTAATTTGTTATCTTAGTCTCATTCTAAAAGATATGAGCTGTCCGTGAAATCCATTTCTATAATCGCCAATATTATATGACTGATGATTATTTCTAACATAAGTTAGGCTATCTCTAGTTTAACTAGGTTCTCAGCCTAATCCTATAGATATAATTTTAGTATGGGTGCAATTATTTCTATACTGCCCTCGAATTACTTATATCATAATTTTAAAATGATTTCAATGTTTATGATAAGTATTTATATTTTTTCCCTTTACCATCATGATATTTACTCTATTATTTCTAAATATTTTTTTTAAGATTTATAATTCTATATACACTTTCATCAATTCTCTTTTCCGAAATAACTCCACTTTTCACTGCTTCTAATAGTCCATCTATAGCTTCTTCTTGATCCTTAAATGCTCTAGATACTATTATAATATCATTGCCTGCCTCAATAGCCTTCACTGCAGACTCCCTTGTTGTATATGTTCTTTTTACCCCTTCCATTATCATATCATCAGTTATAACAACTCCATTAAATCCGAGTTCTTGTCTTAAAATCCCTGTGATTATTTTCTTTGATAGACTTGAAACATATTTATCATCTAATTGTGGAAGATATAGATGCCCAACCATTATCATGTCTATACCATTATCTATAGCATACTTAAAAGGAATCAACTCTATATTTTTTAACTCATCAATAGATTTATTTATTACTGGAACCGCAACATGAGAATCCACATCTGTATCTCCATGACCTGGAAAGTGTTTTCCTACTGCTATAACCCCCGCAGATCTTATACCCTTAAAGACCTCTGTACCCATTACTTTTACCACCTGTGGGTCATCTGAAAATGCTCTAATCCCTATAACAGGATTATCGGAATTAGAGTTTACATCTAAAACTGGCGCAAAATCAAGATTAAAACCAAGACTTTTTACAGTTTCTCCAATTAATCTTCCATGATTAAATGAATAGTCTAAATCGCCTCTAGCCCCAACATCCCATGCGGACTCAAAGCTTCCCATTTCTTTTGGTATTCTACTTACAATTCCACCTTCCTCATCTAGTGATATAAAGAGTTTAAGTGGATTTTTGCTATTTAAACTATTTAAGTTTTCTATAAGCCCTTTAGTTTGAACTACTGTATCTATGTTTTCACTAAAAAATATTACTCCACCTACATGTCTATCCTTTATCATATGAGAAATTTCTTCATTAGCTTCACATCCATTGAATCCTACAATGAATAGCTGTCCAATCTTCTCCTCTAATGTCATTGCATCCAATTTTTCCTGTACTAAATCCACCACTGGCTCTAATATCACTTGTTTACTCCTATCTTTCTCCTGCTGCAACTCTTCTTTTTTGTTACCCTTGTTACCTACATTGTTACTATCACCATTTTTTCTATGATTTCCTACAATACCACAACCACATAATATTACAAAAGTTATTGCAATCATTATTGTAATAAGAGTAACTTTTGTAATATTATCTTTATGTTTTAAAAAACTACTTTTCTTTCCTACAACCTGCCTACTTATTATCAATCTATGAATTTTCCCATGAATACCTTTCATATAATTTCCTCCTAATTACTAACACTTTTAATTTACATGTGATTTATGCTCTCTTTTATTTCTACTTATTTTTTACTATACTAAGAATAAGTATACAAAATTTCATTTAATATATAAAAATTCCCAATAAAAAAATATATGTTATGTGTATTAATATCTAGTAACTTTATTAGAACTTATATGCTTAGTTCAGTGTTACTATAAAATACCTTAATAAAATTTATGAACTTAGGTCAAACTAACGTTGTAATTAAATTAATTTATGCTAAGGAGGTTTTTTTATGGCAAAGGATAGTCAACCTGATAATAAGCAAGCTAGAATGGAAAAATGTAATTATCAAACACCTATAACTAGTGAAACCGGAAAAAATCATAATAGAACTGCAAAGAAACATTCTATTAAGAGAGAAGGATTTCAAAGCCCCCATATAAATTAATAGATTATATAAAGACTATTAAGTATGAACACTTAATAGTCTTTTACCTTTATCATTTATTCAAAACAAACTTTACTATAATTTATGTCATTGATTTTACACTTATAATTTAAATCTATATTTAAAGTTATATTATTTCTTTGTTGCTTACTAATAATCCCATCTAAAATGACCTGCAATTTCAACACCACTAAAAATAAATGGACATTCTGAAGCTCTTGGTGGTGTGTTATGAATGATATAAGGAACGCCCTTACTATCTCTTTTATCTGAAACTATTGCTACATGTTCATAAGGTTCTAATATTACTATAATATCTCCAGGTTGCCACTGGTTTAAACTCACTTCATCCTTCTCATCAATTTCTGTGGTAAGAGATAATGCATGACTTTGAAAAAATACTAATTGATTAGGTACCCTTCTAAAATCTATATTAGAATCTGCTTTTCCATCTACCCTTGAATAAAGATTCAAATTCTTTTTTATATCTTCATCTATTAAACCTTTCAAATTAACATCTATCTCCTCAAAAGCTCTCCATATAACATCAGTACATACACCTTCATTCTTTGGTGGATATCCTCCATCATAATAATTGCTTTCGTACTTGGTTCTATTTTTCACCTCATTTCTAGCTCCCATTACCATATCTATAGCATCAGAGATACCATTCTTATTTTTATCCACATTTGTATATTCTTCACCTGCAATAGTATTTTCTTTGATTCCTAAAGCTCTTTGTATGTTCCAAATACTAGTTCCAACTCTCCCCATAACAAAGTTTCTAAAGGGGTCAATATTAACCATACATATAAGAAATACAAGTATTAAAATACATCCACCCTGAAGAAGCCTTTTCATAAAGTGTTTCATTATCATGTTCACCTCCTATAACTTGATTATAGATATTTACTAAACAGTTCGTATAACTTATATTTCACGATTTATACCAAGTACCATTTCCAAACTTACATAATTATTTTATGTTAAATAATGTATATTTATATAGTAACTTCTATTTACTTCTTAATCAACTTAATATTTAAACTATATTTCTATTTATTTTACAATATGATGCTATAAACAACATTTATTTAAAATATTTAATTACTATTTGTAAACTTTATATATCATTCTCTTCTAAAGTATTAACACTAAAGTATTAATATAGTAATATATATGTTATATACGGAGGTGAATGAGCTATGATTTATTTTGCTCATAGAGGTGCTAGTGAAAATTATCCCGAGAATACCCTACTTTCCTTTGATAAAGCTGTTATGTCAGGTGCTACGGCAGTGGAACTTGATGTTCACAAAACAAAGGATGAAAAACTTGTTGTAATTCATGATGAAGATATTAAAAGAACCTTTCAAGGTAACGGACTTATAAAAGATTTCACTCTTGCAGAATTGAAATCCTTTAAACCTAAAAATCTTGAATTTGAAAACAGTAAACTATGTAAATTGCCTACTTTAAACGAGGTATTAGAAATACTTAATCACCGTAATATTTTTATAAATATAGAATTAAAAACTGATGTTATTCACTATGTTAACATTGAGAAGGATGTTATTGACATGGTTAGAAAATATGATATTGTTGATAATGTGCTACTATCTAGTTTTAATCACTCCTCCCTTGAAATATGTAAAACAATAGATAATAAAATAAAACTTGGAGTGCTATTTCACAATAAAATAAATAATATAATTAAATATGCTAATGATTTAGGTGCATATTCTATAAATCCCAATGTACATTTAGTTAATGAAGACTTAGTGTCCCTTGCTCATGAAAGTAATCTTAAGGTTTTTACCTATACAGTAAACAAACCTTCTATGGTTAATCATCTTGACAAAATAGGATGTGATGGTATATTTACAGATAGCATTGAGAAATTTATCTAGGTTTATGGATATAATATTCATTCAATATACAATGATATTATTGATAAGAACTTTAAATATTATGATAAACAATAACCTAAGATAGAAAGGAGGTTAACTATGTCTGATAAAAATATAGAAATGATGAAAAAGCTTATTGAAGAGAAAAAAAATAAAGGTAAAGTAAACGGCGGAACACTTCACCCGACTAAAAATATGGGTAAAACTCATAAAGCATTTAAAAATACTAAGCAAGGTGGAGTAACTGATAAGTAATAGTCACACTACTTATAATCATAATGTTCTCAAAGGTATACATGGCATAACAAAAAGGTATGAAATTTTTGTATTTAAAAATTTCATACCTTTTTTTATATTCATATGCGTTTTAATAGAATGTTTAATCTATTTCCTCATTACTTCCTACTGTTTTATTTCTTCCATTCTCCTTAGCCTCATAAAGCTTTCTATCTGCCATATCTATTAATTCTTCCATACTAAGAATCATATCTTTAAGTCCTTGGACTCCAAAACTACACGTTATATTAATAGACTCTCCATTGTGAATAAATGTAGTTTCCTCTAATTTTACCCTTATTCTCTCTGCAATGATTTGTGCATCTTCCTCGTCTATACTATTTAAAACTATAAGAAACTCCTCTCCACCATAGCGTGCAATCCAATCTGTGGTGTTGTTTCTTATGTATTTTGAAGCTATTAAAGTAAAGTCCTGTAGAACCTTGTCACCCATTGAATGACCATATGTATCATTAATTTCTTTAAAATAATCTATATCTGCCATTATTATTGACATGGGATAATTATTTTTCAATGCACTTTTAATATCTTCTGATAATCTCTCTCGTATATACCGTCTATTATAAACTCCCGTTAGATCATCCATAACAGTATTCTCTCTTACCTGTTCTAAAAATTCTCCTATGGTTTCTTCATAATCTTTATCTTTATTTGTAATTAAACCACTTTGAGATATATCCTTAATCATCTCCACCACATATATTTCTCCACATATATTTATAGGAGTTGCTGTTACCAAGAATATTTTTCCTGCATTATACTCAAGCTTTATCACAGTATCATTATCTATATATGCCTTATGTGAAATACACTTTTTACACCCTTCATCCCTTTTCCAAATATCATAACAGTCTCCCTGAATTTCAACTACAGAGTCACCTTCTACTACAACAACTTTATTATTTAAGGGATTAATAATTCTTAACACATCATAAATATTCTTGAAAATTGAAAGTCTTTCTTTAATTTCTTCTATTATGCTCATACTTAAAGCCCCCTTTAAAAACACCTTGCTCATAATAAATACTTCTTATATTATTCCTCTATAGGAAATATATCTATATAGGTGTCAGTGATATCATTAGTTAAACTTTCCACACTCATCAACTTTTTATTAATTTGTTTCGTTCTCGTGCCTACTAGCTTATCAAGGTCTGTACTTGCTTGATTTAACTTCTTTTGTGTAGCCTGTAGTACCTCTTCAAATTTACCAAATTCTGTCTTAACTGCACCAAGTACATTCCAAACTTCACTAGAACGCTTTTCTATAGCAAGGGTTCTAAATCCCATTTGTAAGCTATTCAAAAGTGCAGCCAATGTTGTTGGTCCTGTTACATTTATCTTGTATTCTCTTTGAAGTATTTCAACTAGATTGGTACGTTTCACAACTTCTGCATATAGACCTTCAATAGGCAAAAACATTATTCCAAAATCTGTAGTGTTTGGTGGATCTATATACTTATCTCTAATATCTTTAGCTGATTTTTTTATAGCAGATTCTAATTTTTTATATCCATCCTCAATAAGTTTCTGATCTCCAGTTTCGTAAGCATCCACTAGATTATGGTACATATCCAAAGGAAATTTTGAATCCATAGGTAAATAAACTACATCGCCATCCTTGTCTCTTCCTGGAAGTTTTATTGCAAACTCTACATTGTCTCTAGATCCCTTTTTTGTTGCTACATTAATATCATACTGATCCTTAGTAAGAATTTGATCTAGAATTCTTCCAAGCTGTATTTCTCCAAGTGTACCCCTAGTTTTAACATTAGAAAGCACCTTCTTTAAATCTCCAACACCCATAGCTAAGGTTTGCATCTCTCCAAGTCCTTTATGTACAACTTCTAATCTTTCGCTTACTAATTTAAAGGATTCTCCAAGCCTTTTTTCTAAAGTACTTTGAAGCTTTTCATCCACAGTTTCTCTCATTTTTTCCAACTTATCCTCAGTTGACCTAAGTAATTCACCTTGTTTTTGGGATAACTCACCAAACTTTTCCTTTTGTAACTCATTAAAATCATTAACACTTTTAGAAAATTGATACTCGAATGATTTAAGTGACTTCTCCATAGTGTTTGAATAAGTGTCTAATTGATTCTTTTGAAGATTTGCTATCTCACTCATTCTAATTAAAATAGCATCACTTAACCTTTGAATTTGAAGATTTAGTTCCATTCTAGATTCTTTTTCACCTTTACGAGATTCTTCTCTATTTCTTGAAATCTCATCTCTAAATCCTCTCTCAAGTTTTTCTATTCCTCTATCAATTTCTTCTACCTTCTGCTGGACATGCAAGAACTTATTCTCAATCTGCTCTAAGTTACCATTATCTCCTCTTACTCTTGTATTTTTTAAAGTTAGAGTAAAATATATATTTACAACCAATAATATGATTGCAATGATTAATAAAATTTCCATGATACCATCTCCAAATCCCCCTAATTCTTTTAATTCTTATTGTAACATCTTTATTTATAAAATCCCACTACAAATAACAAGTTTAGACATAATATTAAAATTAAATAGATACTCTTTAAATAAATCAAATAATTTTTACATAAAATCCCAGAACGCATTTATTACTAAACTAATGTAACAAATTCCTTTCCCTCTTTTCTTACCATTAAAAGAATTAAAACCTCTGCTATGAAATAAAAAAAATATGCTATTGGTAATAAAGTAAATGTAACTTCATAATTTAACAAAAAGGATTCAAGTATTATTGCTGATATTGTACTGTAAAAGTAAAACCTCCATCTAAATCTTACTTTATTATATAATTGAGCGTTTACACGAGCCTCTTCTAAGTTATAAAGTCCTTTGAAGATATAGTAGATTATAATTAAGGTTATTAATAATCCTACCTCTTCTAACACAATAATCCATATATTTGACATGGTTATAACGCTACCATCTAATCCAAACAAAGACATACCTAATTGCATTATAGATATACCTACCATTATCTGTACATAAATTACACTTTTCCCAAATTCAACATCATGTTTTTTAAGTTTATCTACTCCCTTCCAAATTAGAATATATCCTATAAAATTAGGAAGCATTTCTATTACACCAATATGAAAATCGAAAAAAACTAGTATTAATCCCCAAAAGATAAACCTCAAATTTTTATTCACATAAACACCTCTTAACTTCAATATAACTCCACTTTTAATTATCTTTAATGATTATTTTTCAACTCTTCTATAAGTTTTCTCATATCCACTTTACCATAAAATTCTGGCTCACCATCACCTATTTTACAGTGGATATAATCCTTATTATTATCCTTATCAATAATATTTAGAGTAATCCTTGCCTTGTTGACATTTCCAAGTTTCCTATCCTTATTACTTAACTTAGCTATATACTGTATCTCTATTTTTTTACCCGACTCTACCTTTATTGGAAAGGTATCTTTCTTTGCTATATCTTTATTATTAATATAAATATAGTAATTTTCATTTATATAATCTAAGAATCCCCCTTGAGCTCCTGTTATCTCTATATCTTTATTAGCCTTATATGTTTTAGTTCCAATATGTTGATGAAAACTACCTTCATCTACTTCTTCATAAAAATGATTTTCATCTGTATCACTTTTCCTTAAATATATATCACCTACATCCACATTAAATGCACTGCCTTTATGTGGTGAAATACATATCTCTGACATATGAACTTGTCCTTTTTCTAAAATTGCCTCCATATCTTCTCCTGTTGACACAGTTACATCACTAAAATTTACAGTTAATTTATTTATCTTATAAGGCCACTGATGATCAGGCCATAAAAAGCTGTTATCCTCTTCTAACAACCAGTTTTCTTCACTCTTCATTTTAGGTATAGTGAAATGATCATATCTTGCATTACTCAATGCATTATCAATATAAAAAAGGTCTACAGTGTTCTCAGTACTATCAATATAATGTTTTAAAAATACTGGTTCCTCCAATGACACTTGTGAAAACTTATATACATTAAAAATCCAAGCTCCTATAATAACTATGATAGTAACAATTAATACCTTTTTACTATATCCCATATTACCCCACCCTAATCCATAGAATTTTATAATATATTTACATAATTGTAACATATCATCAGCAAAAACATTGTCAAAAAAAGTCAGTGATTTTGTGTTATCACTGACTTTTTTAACAATTACTTTGAATTATTAGTTATAAATATCATTGGTGTTTTTACTTTTAGTATAGATTACACCTTTAGCTTTTATTCAATTTCATAATTTGCTATTAACCTCACACTTATGCTACACTAATATACTTCTTTTTCTAATTCTTCTGGATATACATGCTGAAATTCGCAGTTAGAAAACCTAGATACTTTTAAATTAAAGTCTTTATTTTCTCCTCTTCCAATATAACCAGAATAATTCCCTCTAAAGTTACTTAAGTCATATTGATTTTCAAATTCTTCGCCATGAAAATAAACATTCTGTGAGTTCCCCTCTATATTAACATTCATTCCGTAATCCCTAAAGTTAGTTTGATAATTGATGTAATCTCCATCTAACTTAACATCTTTTCCTATTGGCATATAAGACTTAATCTCTATATTTCTTCCACTAAGTATAACACTACCTGGTAATTTGGCAGCTTCAATATATTCCTTTTCAAACCCTTTAGAAGTAACCTGTATACTTCTAGCTGATATATTCACATTCTCTGCATTAATTAACTCTCTTAAATCCATTTCAACATAATCATTAGTTTTTATAGTTATATTCTTAAGAGTATTATAAGCTGGTAAGCTAACATATCCATTTCCACTATTAAGGGTTAAATTATCCTTTAATACAGCATTATCATTTACTATTAAGTTTGCATAATAATGAGCTTGAAAGTTAATATCCACAGCCTTTGGTACTTCTATAATTATTTGACTATTATCGTTTCTTTCCTCTACAAGAGTAGATATAACAGCATCATAGCCATTCTCAAATAATCCCTTAAGAGTCTCACCCTCAAACAAATTATATATTGATCTTTCTCCAACTACAGTTAATTCCTTTTTCTCTTCATTATAGGTACTTTCAACCTTCATGTTATTTTCCATGTATTCATTAACTTTAACTGTGGTATTTCCATCTGTAGATGGTACAACCTCTACATCAAAACCTTGTTCTTTCAATGATTCAATATTAATAGATTGGATTTCTTCAGCTGTTGTAAAAACTTCTCTTTCACTTACATCTGCATTTGCTACTTCTCTTTGAACCCTATAAATTTCATTAATAACCCTAGGAGCCATATAAATTCCACTTACTATAGAACCAATGATCCCAACTCCAAGAAAAACAGCAGCTACTATAAGTGATTTCTTCCATCTATTCATGAGTTCCATCCTCCTCATTCTTCTTATTTTTCTCTTCATATTCTACATCTATAACATGAGTTAATTCACCATTAATACTCTCTGCTTCTTCACCACTCTCTAAAACTTTAGGCACAGTGTTTCCCGCAATAAACTCTTGTTCCTTATTTAACTCCTTTGAATTAATAGTATTTTCCTTAGTTTCACTATCATCATAATTATATTCCATAGTGGCTTGTGACTCTGCTTCTTCTTTCATATCCGGAACTTCATTATTATTATTTGTTTGCTGATTTTTAACTCTTACATACATATTTCTAGTTTTAATCCATGAAATATATTTAACTACTAAGTACTTTATGCCCTTACATACTAGGCAATATATAGTCCAAAATAGAATTGCAAATCCAGTCCATGCTATACATGCAAATATTCCAAACACACCTAATCCTAGGTTAATTCCCATAAGAATTGCAGCTCCCAAATATCCCGCAAAGTTTCCTATAGACATCGCTATAAGTCCAACTCCCCATGCAATCATAGATGTAGCAACAACTAAGCTTGGAAAGAATAACATAACTGATATTATCACCATGATTAATTTTACTCCTGCACCTGAAATCCTTCCATTTAATACAGATTTAGAATCTAAAAATTCCTTTGTTTTGTTTCCAGCCTTCCGTCCTTGCACCTTTGCAGTTTCCCAAAGATTCTTTGCGTTTCTAGAGATTTTCTCCTTCATCTCTCCACTACTAGCTGAAGCCTTACTTTGTCCTTTCATCTCTTCTATTAATTCTTTTGCAATACTCTTAGGTGATCCTAAGTTTTTTATAATTTCCTCATCACTTTTCCCTTGAAGTTCTCCATTTAGGAAGAACTCTTCATAGTCTCTTAAAATATCATTTATCTCATGTTGATTAAAAGTTCCCTTTAAATAATCCCTTAGTATATCTAAAAAATCGTTTTTATTCATTACTTATTCTCTCCTTCCTATAACACTCTAATATTAGATTTACATCCCTTACAAATTCATCCCATTCCTTAACTAGAATCCTCAGATTTCCCTTTCCATACGGAGTTATTCTATAATATTTTCTATCTGGACCACCTTCAGACTTAACCATATAAGTCTCAAAATTTCCTTCTGCTGTAAGTCTTCTAAGTAATGGATAAATTGTGCTTTCCTTTACTGACATAACTCTTGAAATGTTATCAACAATTTCATATCCATACATATCATTATTGTTAATAAGTGTAAGAACACATATTTCAATTACGCCCTTCCTTAGTTGTGTACTCATGGTGATACCTCCTTTATTTAATTTTTAATTTCCTAGTTAAACCTAACCCTAAATTGTCTTAATACACCATAATTTATTATTATTTATAGTTTAAAGTTCCTAATTTAAAAATTATTTTGGCATACTATGTAACACACAGTAGTCCCTTTAAATTTAGTACTACGTTTTACATAGTACTCATAAATCTATGATAACATAGTACTGTGCCATACACAATAGGTATTGAAAACTTTTTTAAATTTAATAATAAAAGTAGCCAAAGAACTTCTTCTCTGGCTACACTTTAATTTCTATTACTAAATTTTATATAATTATGCTAACTTTAGATGCTTCTTTAAATTAGCTTCAATGTAAAAGTTAAAATCTTCAATAGTATAACTTGAAAAGTTATATTAAAATATATTATCCTATATAATTTTTATATACTTCTTCAATCTTATCCCAATTAAATAAGTTCCATATGTTATTTACATAATCACCTCTTAAATTTTTATATTTAAGATAGTAAGCATGCTCCCAAACATCTATTGTTAGAAGTGGTTTTTTACCAATGCTTAATGGTGAGTCTTGATTTGATGTAGTAATAACTTCTAGGTTTCCAGCTTCATTCATAACAAGCCAGCTCCATCCTGAACCAAATTGTCCTATAGCAGCTTTTGAAACAGCTTCTTTCATATTGTCAAAGCTTCCAAAATCCTTTTCAATTTGTTTAAACAAATCTCCCTCTGATTTTGCTTTTCCATTTGGAGTTAAAATACTGAAATAAAAGTTATGATTTGAAACTCCTCCGCCTTGATTTATAACTCCTTGACGGATTTCTTTTGGAATACTATCTAAGTTTGTTAATATTTCCTCTAATGTTTTACCTTCTGTAAAACTCTCATGGCCTTCAAGTAATTTATTAAGATTGGTAACGTAAGTTTGTAAATGTTTTGCATAGTGTGTTTCCACTGTTAAAGCATCAATATATGGCTCCAATCCATTGTATTCATAAGGTAATGATATTTTTTCATATTTCATAATTTAATCCACCTATCTTTCCTATTTTTATTTATACTTATATTATAACATTTTTTCTATAATATAAGTAATTGGTGCAACTTTTTTAATAATATCTTAACTATTATTATACACTTCCTAATATATTATGTGTTTATATTTCATATATATTAACATATTACAAATATTGTAATATGAACTAATAATTAAGGAGAGATACTTCTATGAAATCTACACTACTTATGTGGGAATGCATTGGAGCAATTATGATTTTTCTTATAGGTGCATTAATTCACTTTGGCTATGAAATGACGGATAAATTCACACCACTATCTGGAATCTTCGCTGTTAACGAAAGCATATGGGAACACTGTAAGTTAACATTTTGGGCACCTTTGATATTTGCTATCATAGAATATTTTTTTATTGGTAAATATGCAAACAACTTTTTAGTAGCTAAGACTATTAGTGCTTTTATAACAACTATTTCAATGGTATTGATGTATTATGGATCTATAAAACTCTTTGGTGAACATGACTTGCTAGGGGATTTAATTATCTTTGAAATTAGTATTATACTTGGCTTATTAGTTAGCTATAACATAATGTTACTAGATCCACTTCCAAATATTTTTAACACTATATCAATTTACGCCCTAATAGGTGCAACTTTTGTATTTTATCTTTTCACCTATTGTCCACCACACCTTCCAATGTTCCGTTGCCCCGTATCCGGAAAGTACGGATTGAAGTGTTAATTTTCATAGGGAAGTCATCTTAAACATTGCTCTAAAAATTTACCCTAACTACTTGCATCTTAAATTCATCAAAATATTTTCCCATAGAAAAGTACACCTCCAAATGTATAATATGATTGTAACATAGGTCTAACATTTGGGGTGCACTTCACTTTTTACACAGCCTCTTTATAATATTTATTTAGGTATTTCTATAATAAACTCCGTTCCTTCATCTATCTTACTTTCAACACTAATTGTTCCTCCATGAGCCTCAACTATTGCCTTAGAAATTGTAAGTCCAATACCTGCTCCACCTGTTGCTCTTGCTCTTGATTCATCTACTCTATAAAATCTTTCAAAAATATATGGTATATGCTCTTCAGATATTCCTCTTCCATTATCCTTCACAGAAATAATAGCAAAAGAATCTGTTTCAAGGCATGTTACATTTAATGATCCCCCTGCATCAGTATACTTAATACTATTTGAAATAATATTTACAACTGCTTGAGTTATCTTATCTTTATCTATATTTGCTTTACAGGTATCTAATTTTAATTCTAACTTAATCCTCTTATCATGTAACTGCTTTTCGAAATTAATGATAATCATCCTTATTAATTCATCAATATTAGTGTTAATCTTATCTAACACTAAATCTTCACTTTCATATCTAGATAAATGTTCTAAGGAACCAACTAGTCTACCCAGCCTTAATACCTCTTCATGGATACTCTGAAGTCTCTTTTCACTTGGTTCCCAAATACCATCAATTAAAGCTTCCACCTGCCCTTGTATAGTAGTTAAAGGGGTTCTGAGTTCATGGGATATATCCTTAGTTAAAATTCTCCTTATTTTTTCTTCCTCATCTAAACTGGTTGCCAGCTTATTTACTGAATTGATCATTTCATTTATTTCTTCTACATTACTTTTCTCTTGGATTTTACTCTTATATTGTCCTGTAGCAATTAAATTAGTGGCTTTAACCACGCTTAATATAGGTTTACTAATTGACGATGAGATTAACATCCCTATAAAAATAGAAATCCCTAAGGAAAAGATTCCAACTAAGATTAATATATTATTTAAAGTATTAAAAAATCCTACATCAGAATCATTGTAATAAAACGGTCCATAGTGTCCAATCTCTAATATTCCTTTTATAACCTCATCTGCTTTCAACTCATAAGTGTCCACAGTATACTCCCCTTGAAAACCTGGATTTATAGTATTCATATTTGAGTCCATTTTTTCCATCATAGCATCACACATTACACTATTCTGAGTTCTAGCACTCCATATTACACTTCCATACTCATCAGTAATATTTAGTATAAGTCCGTTGTCTATAGCCTTGACAACTATATCTTCTATAGCATTTTTATCCCACTCCCCATTTTTATAGGTATTAGATATATCCTTAACCAATGCATTCTTTCTTTCAACTATACTGTTTTCTAAGTATTCATTAAAATTTTTCTCCATAAAAACATGTGAAGCAAAGCTAATTAAAAATATTATCCCAAGGGAAAACATTATAAAGGTTATAGTTAACCTATTTTTTAATTTTTTCAAGTTATTCACCACCAAACTTATATCCAATGCCATGGACTGTTAAAATATACCTAGGATTCCTACTGTTATCCTCTATCTTACTTCTTAGATTCTTTACATGAGAATCTATTATTCTATCATAAACATCCATGGCATCGCTTAAGGCTCTATCCAATAATTCTCCTCTAGTGAATACCTTTTTAGGATTCTCTGAAAGAATTAAAAGTATCTTAAACTCTGAAGGTGTTAATTCCACAACTTCATTATTTTTAATTACTTCATAGGTCTCTGGATTTATTTTCAAATCCCCATTATTAAATGATACTATATTGCTCCTTTTATAGTTTGAAGTTCTCTTTAAAACAGCATTCACCCTAGCTACTACTTGTTTCGGGCTAAATGGCTTTGTAATATAATCATCTGTGCCCAAGGAAAATCCACCTAAAATATTTTCTTCCTCTACCTTAGCTGTAAGCATTATTATAGGTACTTCCGATTCCTTTCTTATCTCTTCACAAATTCTTTCTCCTGAAATGTCCGGTAGCATTAAATCTAATAGTATTAAATCCGGATTGTACTGTTTATATTTGTTAAGAGCTTCTGTTCCACTAAGAGCTTTTATAACCCCATAGCCAGCCTTTTTTAAATAAGCCTCTAAAACTTCTAGAATTTTAGTCTCGTCTTCAACTACTAGTATATTTATATTCATAAATTTTAATCCTCCACATTAGGCATAGTATGATACTCTTCTCTTTATTTACTACATATTATAAGAAATTCATATGTAGATTATATGTAGAAGTTCACACCTACATAAAATCTACACATCTTAAATATATACTTTAGTTACAATTTAAAATATTATTTACGGGGTGATAAATTTGTCAATTAAATCAATAACTTTAAGTGTTGATAATATGGTGTGTAGTTCCTGTGAAAACACAATTGAAAAGAAATTAGAAAAAATTAAGGGAATATCAATGGTAAAAGCAAGTTATATCAAAGGAACTGTTTATGTTAAGTACGACAGCTCTTCATGTACTTATTCTACTATTGTTTCTACCATTGAACAATCTGGCTACACTGCAGCTGAAACAACAAATAGTAATACCAACAATTCTGAACTCCTCTCAATAATAGGTATAGTGGTGATAGCATTTGTCATAATAAGACTTGGACAAAGTTCTGGTGGTTTTGACATGTCATCAATCCTTAGTAGTAGAGTTAGCTATATTGCTCTCTTTGTTATTGGAGTTTTAACATCTATTCACTGTGTTGGTATGTGTGGTGGAATCATGATGTCTCAGAGTATTACTAGTGACTTAGTTCCAGCTAAAAACAAATTTATTCCTTCCTTTCTATATAACCTTGGAAGATTAATCTCCTATACTGTTTTAGGGGGTATAATTGGTGGTATCGGTAAGGTATTCTCAATTTCCTTAGGTGCTCAAGCTTTAATAGCAATTATTGCTGGATCTTTTATGGTTATCATGGGATTAAATATGTTTGGTTTTAAAATCATTAGAAAATTGGCTATTAAACTACCTTGGAGTAGCTGTAACTCAAATAATAGCAATAAAAGTCCTCTTATTATTGGATTATTAAATGGACTTATGCCTTGTGGTCCACTACAAACAATGCAGCTTTATGCCTTAGCTTCTGGTAGTATCATATCTGGTGCAACCTCAATGTTCTTCTTTGCACTAGGTACTATTCCCCTAATGCTAGGTTTCGGTATGCTAACTAACCTTATGAGTAAAAAGAACTCTAAAAAACTAATAAAACTTAGCGGAATAATCGTTATAATTTTAGGTATTATAATGGCAAATCGAGGATTATCTTTAATGGGATTTAACTTAATGCCAAACTCTTCATTTATAGGTTCAAATAGTAATTCAACTATTACCCAAAATAGCTCATCTAATAAAGCAGTTATTTCAGATGGAAAACAAATAGTAAGAATCTCTGCTACACAGAGTGGATATTCTCCTAATGTAGTATATATCCAAAAGGATATACCTACTGAATTTATAGTTGATGGTGAAAGCATTACCTTCTGTAATAATCAGCTTGTTATACCATCCATGAATATTAAACAGAACCTATCTAGTGGAGAAAATGTAATAGAATTCACTCCTGGAGATAAAGATATAAACTACAGCTGCTGGATGGGAATGCTTACAGGTACCATAAGAGTTGTTGCTGATCTTGATGATGTAGATGATAATAATATAAATAGCGAGAACTACTATCCTTCAGAAGGTTTGCCAAATAACAACGGAAACTTCAATGGGAATTTTAGCTGTCACTAAAAAAGATTTGTGACCAGGATTTTTTATAATATCTGTTCATAAATATTAACCAACTAAACCTTTTATGTCCTACCCTTTAAATATAAGAAAGACAGATTATCCTTTGCAGATTATCTGTCTTTCTTATATATTATAAAAATTTAATATTCAATGAAATAACGTAAAATCTATATATATTATACAAAGATTCTTCTACCACTTCATATATATTCTCTAATTATATTTTCCCTCTAATTTTTCTAAAATTGATAGATACTTCTCCATTACATCAGTGTTGGAATTCTCAAATTCCATACATTCCTCATCTATCTTAGCTAATATTTCTTCTTTTAACTCTCTAGCTGCAAACTTATAAATTACCTTATCTTCTTTTTCGATATGTCTTTCCAAAAGGTGAGTATAGGAAATAGCATTTGCAATGACATCTAAAGCAGCTTCCTTATTTCCAGCTTTTAAACTTTCCAATGCTTCCTTAAGACTTGTAATATGAAGTCTTCCTAAGTCATGCTCTACTAACATACCATACTTTACAGTTTTCTCAGCTATAGTTCCAAGCTCCTCAACCATTCTACTAAAAAGTATTACCTCTTCTTTTTTATGATGATGTGCATCTGCATAGTTTCTAATAAAATCTATCATTAAGTAAAAATCGTCATAATTTACCTCTTCACCTTGAAATACTTTAAAACATGCACTTCTCACCACCGTAAGCATGCGTTTTATATATTTATGCTCTTCCATCATTAAATCTATCGCTTTCATTTTCTATACCCCCTATCTTCTTTCTACTGACATTATGCCAGATTCTCTTTCAACGTATTGAAAACTTCCACTAATCTCATTTACAAAAGCCTTTATCCATAAACTTCTTAGATCATAGAAGTTATTTACATCTCCACCCTCTGCTGTCCATATATCTTTGTGAACACAAATTCTTCTCTTCCACTCCACCATGTTTTCATCTGAAGTAATTACTTCATTTACTCTATCACATGGCATTCCATCTAGAATATAATCATTAATGCTATTAAATATATCTGTAGCAGTTGTAGTTTCAACACCCTTTTCTTTTACTTCCTTCGCAGCTTTTATACCCTGCATAATATAAATGTTCTCCATCTTAGAAGTAGCTTTTCCATTATTCTTAATAACCTCAGTAGACCATGCAGCCATTCTACCCTCTGCAGAATGTATTTTTTCTTGCAACCAACCATGAATATTCCCTGTATCTATCATATCTTCTAGTGGTAATTTAGGTAGCTTTTGTCCATATTTCTCATTAATTTCCTTAGACAGCACCTCTATATCAAGGCCTTCTTCCTTGGCAAGATTTATTATCTCCTGCTCCAATCCTTCAAACCATTGTATTTTACTAAATAACCAATAATGTATTTTCCCTAAATATGCACTCATTTTTCTTTCCTCCTAGTATTTATTTACACTTTTATTCTTAATTATAATTATATTTTTCAAGTTCTTACTTTCATTTAATTTCCTCTACAATTGAAAGTATACTAAAACGCTCTGATTTAGTCAGTAACATATGTTACCAAATAAAAATAAGGCTATTTAAAATGACTTTGAAAATCACATTAAGATAGCCTCACTTTTATAAGTTGCAAATTTATTTATTTGTTTATTTGTTTGTTTGTTTATTTGTTTATTTGTTTATTTGTTTAGTGCTTCTAATAGTTCTTTTAGCTCTAATCCATGTACTTGAGCAGCTTCTTCAATAGTTTCTGCTTGAGCTGATGGACATCCAACACATCCCATACCAAACCCCATTAAAACTTCTGCTGCACTAGCCTTTTCTCTTATTGCTTCACCAATTGTCATTTCCTTAGTTATCATATCTTTTTCCTCCTTAAATTTAAATCTTATTTATTAGTAGTTTTAATTAATTTAACCTATATTCTATTGAATTACTCTAATAAACAAATATATTTAATAATTTATTTATTTATCATTTGATATCTTTACCTTACAATAACAAGTATACTATATTCTTTCTGGAAAATACGTAACAGATGTTACTGTAAATAATACTTTTTATTTTTTATAGTCAAAATTTAATTAGCACTTTCACTAGACCTTTATTTCCTAATCCTACTTTCATCTATTTTCCACTGCCTTTTTCCGTAGAAAACCACCCTTTAGTTCTATTTGCAATTCTAACCAAAGCTAGCATCACTGGCACTTCTACAAGTACTCCAACTACGGTTGCTAATGCTGCTCCTGATTGTAGTCCAAACAGAGATATAGCAACTGCTACTGCAAGTTCAAAGAAGTTACTTGCTCCTATCATTCCAGCTGGTGCAGCTATAGAGTGTGGCAATTTCCAAAGTTTACACCAAAGATACGCAACCCCAAATATTAAGAAAGTTTGAATTGTAAGTGGTATTGCTATTAATAATATATGAAGTGGATTTTCTAATATCTTATCCCCTTGGAAAGAGAATAAGATTACTAGAGTTAACAATAGTCCAATTATTGTTATATTGTCAAATTTCTTTAAGAATTCATTATTAAAATACTTAAGTCCTTTTTTCTTTATAACTAAAGTTCTTGTTATAAACCCAAGTCCCAGTGGTATTACTACGAATAATACTGTTGATAATAATAATGTTTCCATCGGTATTGAAACATCACCAATTCCTAATAAAAAGGCAACTACAGGTGCAAATGCAACTAATATTATCAAGTCATTAATTGCAACCTGCACTAAAGTATATGCTGGGTCTCCCTTAGTTAAGTGACTCCATACAAATACCATTGCTGTACATGGTGCAGCTCCTAAAAGTACCGCTCCAGCTAAATATTCCTTAGCTAAATCTGGTGTTATAAAGTTTTTAAACACAATAAAAAAGAAAAATGCTGAAATTGCATACATAGTAAAGGGTTTTATAAGCCAATTTGTTACACAAGTTACTATAAGTCCCTTTGGTTTTTTAGTAGCATTAATAATACTTGAAAAATCTATTTTAAGCATCATTGGGTATATCATAAGCCATATAAGTATAGCCACTGGTATTGATACATTATAGTATTCAAATTTTCCTAAAGTCTCTGGTATAATAGGTAAAACCTGACCAATAAGTATTCCTACTACAATACAAGCTGCTACCCATAATGTTAAGTATTTTTCAAAGGATCCTAGCCCTTTACCTTTATTTTCTTTATTACCTTCCATAAAATCCTCCTATAATTTTATTTCATTATTTTCAATTCTTTTAGCTAAATCTTTAACCTTCTCCTCAATGTATCTTGCAGTTTTTATAAACTCTTCATCTGACTTTCCACTTGGATCTTCTAATCCCCAATCTTCAATATGTTTTCCTGGAAGATATGGACATACCACGTTACATCCCATTTTTATAACTATATCAACGCCTGGAATGTCCTGCAAAAGCTTTGACTTATGTGTTTCATTCATATCCACATTATATAAATCCTTTATTATTCTTACTGCATCTTGATTTATTTGTGATCGAAGTTCAGTACCTGCAGAGTAACTTTCAAACACTTCACTGGCATATAGTTTTCCAAAAGCTTCTGCCATCTGTGATCTACAAGAGTTGTGAACACAGATAAATGCTACCTTTAGTTTCATAATAAAATCCCTCCATTCTCTTAATATACTTATATCAAGTACATTAAGTTGATTATTATATAAATTAACCTAATGTACTAATTTGCTTCAAATTACTTTTTAACACATTCTTCTTTTTATTTATGCTTATTACTTTATTTGCATCCACAACTTGATTTATCTTTACAAATACAATCTTCTGTATCTGTTATAAGATTCATTAAAAATAGTACTAAGTTATTACAATTTTTATTGTTTAGATAATAATAATTCCATAATCCCTCTTTTCTAACTTCCACAAGTTCACAATCACTCAAAACCTTCATGTGGTGTGAAAGGGTTGGTTGTGTAAAATCAAAATGCTCTAATATGTCACAAGCACATTGCTCTCCACAAGATAATATATCTATTATTTTTAACCTACTTGGATCAGATAATGCCTTAATAATTTTCGCTTTATTTTCATAATTCATATTCATAAAATCGCCCCTAACATAGATAACCATCTATATATTGAATATAGACCATCATCTATGTAATGTCAATACAGTATACTTAATTTGAATAGATAATATCTTATATATTTATTTTCTTCTATGTATCAATAATTTATCCGTAATTTTATTTATGCAAATAAAAAACAAGCAGCTAAATTTTCATCTAACTACTTATCTTTACTCATCTCTATTTATCTATAACTTTTTTTATTAATGTAATAATCTGATCTGGAGATAAAAGTTTGCCATAGGATAAAACCTTATTATCTACCACCAAAGCCGGTGTTTGCATCACTCCATACTTTGCTATCATCAGTATATCTCCGGTGTTCTCTACTTCAACACCCAAATTCATTTGTTGAACTGCAACCTTAGTATTTTCAAACATCTCAGCACTTTTTTTACAACATGCTCCTAAAACAATAATTTTCATAATAAATCCTCCTTATATGAATCGCTCTATTCTACAATACTGTTGAAATTGGTATCAATATTATCTGAGCTCAATACCATTTGCAGGGTTCTTGAATTTACTTAAGCTATGGGATGGTTAAAATCATTAAGAAATACAACCTGTTTGAGCGTATGCGAGTTGTTGTATTTTAGATTTTATCCTGAGCAGAGCATTTAGTAAATCAAGATTCCGAAACGGTTTAGCGAGGATAATATGATGCCATAACCAACACTCATATAAAATATAGCTATATAAATAAATAACCAAAGAAATTAAATACGTATCCAATAATGATAATCCCCACACTAACTATTCCTACAAAAGCTGCTAACAGTTTTGGTTTTACAGCTTTTCTAAGCATAATGATAGATGGAAGAGATAGTGCTGTTACGCTCATCATAAATGCTAATACTGTTCCTACACCTACCCCTTTAAAGAATAATGCTTCTGCCACTGGAAGAGTACCAAATATATCAGCATACATTGGTATACCAACAGCTGTTGCAAGTAATACAGAGAATGGATTATTTTCACCTAATATACTTTGAATAACCTCTGCTGGTATCCAGTTGTGAATTATTGCTCCAATTCCAACTCCAATTAAAACATAAAGCCATACCTTTTTTATAGTGAAAAGCATCTGTTCTTTAGCAAAGATAATTCTATCTTTTTTAGTAAGTTCAGGTGCTTCAATATCAATGGAATTTCCTGTTTTTATATATTGCTCTATATAATCTTCCATACCTAATTTATCGATTAAGCTTCCACCAATAACAGCTAATATTATTCCTACTATTACATATGCTAATGCAATCTTAATTCCAAATATACTAGTTAGAAGTAAAAAAGCTGCAATATCCACTAGTGGTGATGAAATTAAAAATGAGAAGGTAACCCCCACTGGAAGTCCTGCATTAGTAAATCCTATAAAAAGTGGAATAGATGAGCATGAACAAAATGGTGTCAAAGTTCCAAGCAATGCTCCAACTATGTTAGCCTTTACCCCTTTAAATTTCCCTATGATTTTTTTAGTTCTCTCCGGTGGAAAATAACTTTGTATATATGACACTAAAAAAATCAATGCTGATAATAAAATCATTATTTTTACTGTATCATATAGAAAAAACTGTACACTTCCACCTACTCTAGTTGTAATATCAAGTCCCAGTGATGATAATCCCGAACCTATAAGTTTATTTAACCACTTCATTCCAAGAATTTGGTTCTGAAAAAAATTCCATATTCCAATTAATACATTCATAATCTCAACTCCTACCACTTCATTAAAGATATAGATAACTCTCTATATGCTTATTATATGCATCATATAGATATTTGTCTATATGTATTTCAAATTTTTTAATAAATTACTGTTCTTTAATTCCCTCTAAGTTCAGTTTTAAAATTAGTGATAATAATTTAATGCATATAAAATTAAAAAATATCCACTAGTATTCCTTATTTGAAATACTAATGAATATTTTCATTTATATTATTTTATTCACGTAATAATTTATTACTTAATACTCAATGCTTTATCTATGGTTTCCTGAATAACTGAACCACAACACTTTCCAAGGGGATTATTAACCTCACATCTTGCATTTTTCATTGCTCCTGTAAGTCTAATAATATCCTTCATATCCTTTGCACCTTTATTAATTACAGCATCAATGATCTCTTGCTCTGTTACCTTGTTGCAATAGCATATATACTTAGGATCAGCATCTTGCTTAAACCAAATAGGCACCCTAATATTTTCTTTTGTAAATATAGTATAATTTTCCGTATTACAGTAAACAACATTACAATTATGATTTAAGCATATTCTATAGCTAACCCCTAATACTCTATCTTTAAGTTCATCAAATACAAGATGCTTAACTGTTATACCCTTAACTTCTTTGCACTTCCCTTTACATACAGGACATAAAAAATCCGTCTCTACTACCCTAGAAGAATTTCCAGTCCCTCCTCAACAGGATGCTTTTACTACCATATTACCTGCTCCTTCTTCAACTAAATATCAGCCTTAAGAATCTTCACAATTTGTTTTGTAGATAAAACTTGACCCATGGCTTTTGCCTTTCCATCCACCATTATTGTTGGTGTAGTCATAATGCCAAGAGCTATTATATCCATTAAACCTTCCACCTTAATAATATCAGCTTCTATGCCAAGCTCTTTTACAGCCTCTACTGTATTGTCATAAAGCTTAGTACACTTTGAGCATCCTTCTCCAAGAATTTTAATTTCCATAGCATTCTACCCCCGTAATCTTATTAATATATATTAAATCGCTGAATAGTCACCGCTAATTTCTTAATTCCATTTTTTCTCCTATGATTTCATTCCAATTATCCATTATAGGTTTTATTATTTTAGGACCTATTTTAGATATAAATATCATGTGGGAAATATCCTTTTCTTCACATGGCTTATAATCAATATTTTTACCAACAACATCAACTTGATGCCAACCTTCTTCTAACTTGAAGAATCCTTTTATTCTATAACTGCTACCTTTTATAGTATTTAAAAACTCTTCTAATTTGTCCTTTTTAACATTTCCATTAAACTTCATAGTAAAGCTATTAGGCTTAGTATCTGGACTATTTGTACTTTCTTCACCTTCAGCCCATTGATTCTTTAACAAATCTTCACTTAAGAAATCCATAGAAAATTTTCCAAAGGAACAGGTTACTATATCACAAGCTGGATTTATTTTTCTAATTTCTTCAATTACCCTTTGTAATTTCTCTTCACTAATTAAATCCACCTTATTTAAAATAGCCATATGACAATGCTTTAATTGACGATTAACTGTTTCTAAATCTTCAAGCTGTTCTAGGAAATTCACTCCATCGATTAAGCATAAAACACCCTTTAAATCGTATACATCTCTTGCCAAAACCTTAACCCCGTCTAGTATTTCCTCCACATTTGAAGGATCTGCTAGCCCTGAGCTCTCTACAAATAAATACTTTAAGTTTTGTTTTCCCATTTCAGCTAAAGCTTGAGCAAAGGATAGCTTTAAACAAGAACAGAATATTGAACCTCTATTGATTTCCACCATTTCAATATTGTCTTTTCTAAGTATTTCTCCATCAATTCCTAGTTTTCCAAATTCATTTTGAATAACTCCAACTCTTTCTTCTTTTAATAAATCAAGAAGTCTTAAAAGTACTGTAGTTTTTCCTGAACCTAAAAAACCCGTTAATACATATAAATTAGTTTTTTCTCCCATGTTAACCCCACCTTTTTTATCATTAATAATTACAGTGAAAACTTCTAAAAAGCTAACTAAAACTTACGAAGTAAATTTTAAAAACTCTCTAAGTTCCCCAACTCTTTCAGCATTTATTCTATGGTGCATCCATGAGCCTTCTTTATTTCCTAGCACAAGTCCACTATCAATTAAAATTTTCATATGATAAGAAAGAGTTGGTTGTGTAACATTGAAATTCTCAAGAATTTTACATGCACATAACTCATCTTCCTCTGTAAGCATCTTAACAATCTTTAATCTAGTTTCATCTGCTAAGCCCTTAAACATTTGTACATATTCAGAATATCCATATTTCATATAAATTCACCTCAAATATTATAGTGTCATTAAACATCTATGTTTTATCTATATTATATTCCCGATATAGATGTTTGTCTATATGTTTTAAGCATAAATCATAGATACAAGCAACCAGCTATAGAATCCATTATTGCATTTATAGAAGATAACACGGAAATTAAAGATTTAATTAAAGGATACCTAAAATAACAATAAGCCAAGGTGATGTGTTTCACCTTGGCTTATCTTATAACATTCTTATTCTACTATCTTCTGAACTCTTCCAACTACTCCATCCTCAAGCATTACCTTAATGCCTCTATGATGCACTGCTGAATTAGTTAGTAACCTCTTAACTTTTCCCTCAGTTAACTTTCCTGTACGTTGGTCCTCTTTCTTTACCACTAAGACCTTTAATCCTATTTTAACGTCTGCTCTTTTAGTTCCATCCATTGTGTTTCTCCTTACTATTTATATAGTTAAAACAATTAAAATTAATTTCAATTGCTTCAACTATTAAATCTAGCTTCAATTATTTAATCTTATTTCTTAAATAGATCTCCAAGTGCTGCAAATGGATTATCATTAGCTGCTTCTGCCTCGGCTTCTTTTTTCATCTTCTTCATGTAGTTACCAACATCTCTTTTATCAACTTTTCCGCCCTTGTCAAATCTCTTGTTGAACTGAGATGCTTTTTCTCTGAAGTTACAATTTGCTCCTGGACATACATATATCTGACCTTCCCCATGACCTTTAAGGGTAAGTTTTTTCTTACACTCTGGACATCTCGCGTTAGTTGTTCTACTAACACCTTCTCTGTGACCACATTCTCTATCTTGGCACACATTCATAACTCCAGTTTTAGTTTTTACCTCTAACATGTATTTACCACAGTTAGGGCATTTTGCTCCTGTTACATTTTCATGGACAAATTTATTACCATTGGTCTTAACATCCTCAACTAAAGCCTTTGCATAATTTCTCATCTCTACAATAAAATCTAGAGAATCTTCTTTACCTTTGCTGATGTCATCTAGTTGACTTTCCCACTTTGCAGTTAATAGTGGTGATTTAAGTTCACTAGGAACTAATTCTATAAGTTGTTTCCCCTTAGATGTTGGAACTATTTCTTTTCCTCTTTTTTCTAATGAGAAAGCATTAAATAACTTTTCTATAATATCTGCTCTTGTAGCAACTGTTCCAAGTCCACCTGTTTCATTCAGTGTCTTAGCTGCATCTTTTCCCACATTTACATACTTATGTGGATTTTCCATAGCAGATAATAGTGTTCCTTCAGTAAACCTAGCTGGTGGCTTAGTTTGACACTTATTAGAGTTTACAGAGTTTATTTTTAACTTATTACCCTTAATAAGTTGTGGAAGAACTTGATCTTTAAGTCCATCATCATCTGAACCTTCTTCTACATCTTCTCTATCATAGACAGCCTTCCACCCCTTTGATTTTATAACTTTACCCTTAGCTATGAATTTTTCTCCTGCCATATCTATAACTATATTAGTTTGTAGATATTCAAAAGGAGGCATCATAACGCTTAAGAATCTTTTCACTACTAAATCATAGATATTTTTTTCCTCGGTACTAAGGTTAGAAATATTAGGACTTTGCTCTGTAGGAATTATAGCATGGTGGTCTGAAACCCTGTTATTATCTACAAAACTTTTACTAGGATTAATTTTACCCTTTAGAATAGTAGTAGCTGCCGCTCTATATGCTCCAATAGAAATTGCTCTTAATCTCTCTGGTAATGTTCCAACTACATCCGTTGTAATATATCTTGAATCCGTTCTTGGATAAGTTAATATCTTGTGATTTTCATAAAGTCTTTGCATTATAGAAAGGGTCTGTTTTGCAGAGTAACTCCATATTCTATTTGCATCCCTTTGAAGCTCAGTTAAGTCATAAAGCGCTGGAGCACTTTTCTTTTTTAAACTCTCTGTAACATCAACAACAGTTGCTTCTTGACCCTTAACTTTATTTAAAATTTTATTCGTAGCCTCTTCACTAAAAATACTTTGACCATTGTTTCTATCTACCCACTGAAGTGAAAAGTCATTATTCTTTGCAGTTATTGTGTAATAATCCTTAGGCTTAAAGTTTTTAATATCCTCTTCCCTTTGAACTATCATAGCTAAAGTTGGAGATTGAACTCTTCCTGCAGAAAGCTGTGCATTGTACTTACAAGTTAAAGCACGAGTTACATTAAGTCCTACAATCCAATCAGCCTCTGCTCTACATACCGCGGCCTTATATAAATTATTATAAGCTCCACCTGGTTTAAGATTATTAAATCCATCTAAAATTGCCTTATCCGTTTGAGATGAAATCCATAATCTCTTAAGTGGCTTTCTCACTCCAGCTTTTTCTATAGTCCATCTTGCAACTAATTCACCTTCACGTCCAGCATCTGTTGCAATAACTATCTCATCTATATCATTTCTTAACATTTGTTTCTTAACTTCATAAAACTGCTTTTGAGTCTTCTTTAAAACAGTAAGCTTCATACGTTGTGGTAGCATTGGAAGTGTCTCCATACTCCACTTTTTATATTTAACATCATATTCCTCAGGATCTTGAAGTCCAACTAAATGACCAAGTGCCCAAGTTACAACATACTTACTTCCCTCTATGTATGCACCTTTATTTTGATTACATTTTAAAACCTTTGCTAGGTCTCTACCTACCGATGGTTTCTCTGCTAAAACTAATATTTTTCCCATTACTTACTTCCTTTCATTCTTACAACAACTTATTTCAGCCTTGCTGTTTCATTAACTATCTTAAAAACCTCATTAGATATGATATATAAGTTGTAGCTATATTATTAACTCATTAAATGAGTTTTCTTCATTATATTATCTTTTGTATTATACCATACTTCGACTTAATTTATATTTATACTTAATAGTGAAGATTCTATACCTTATAAGAATTCTGTTTACTATACAATATTAATTAAAATCTAAATTTGTTTAGAAAAAAATAATAGTAGAAGAGTCATTAAATATACTCGTCTACTATTGTTTTTAATGTATAGATTCCTAATTAGTTCTTTCAATCCTAGGATAATTCTATTCCTCATATCCCTTAGGATTGTTGCTTTGCCATCTCCAAGAGTCAGCACACATTTCTTTAATTCCTTTTTCAGCCTTCCATCCAAGGTCAGTGTTTGCTTTTACTGGATCTGCATAACAAGTTGCAATATCTCCAGGTCTTCTGTCTACAATTTTATAAGGAACTTCTCTTCCACTTGCTTCTGAGAAAGCCTTAACCATATCAAGAACACTGTATCCATTTCCTGTTCCTAAATTATAAGTAACAAGACCAGAGTTTCCACTTAACTTTTCAATGGCTTTTAGGTGTCCCTTAGCAAGGTCAACTACATGGATATAATCTCTAACCCCTGTACCATCTGGAGTATTATAATCATCTCCAAACACACTAAGTTCTTTAAGTTCTCCAATAGCAACCTTAGTTATAAACGGCATTAAGTTATTTGGAATACCACATGGATCTTCTCCAATAGTTCCACTTTCATGAGCACCAACTGGATTAAAGTAACGAAGCAATGCTATATTCCATGAACTATCTGATTTATATAAATCTCTTAAAATATCTTCTAGCATAAGTTTAGTGCTACCATATGGATTTGTTGCAGAAAGAGGTGACTCCTCTGTGATTGGAATAATCTTAGCATCTCCATAAACTGTTGCAGATGAACTAAATACAAAGTTCTTAACTCCATACTTTCTCATTGATTGTAAAAGCACTAAAGTACTAGTTATATTATTATGATAGTATTCAAGTGGCTTAGCTACAGATTCCCCTACAGCCTTGTATCCTGCAAAGTGTATAACTGAATCTATATGATTTTCCTGAAAAACCTTGTCCATATCTTCAGCATTTAATACATCGTATTTATAAAACTTAGGTTCTATACCTGTTATAGCCTTAATTCTATCTTTAACTAATTCCTTACTATTACTTAAATTATCTACAATTACAACTTCATAGCCTTCTTTTAAAAGCTCCACAGTAGTATGACTACCTATATATCCCATTCCTCCAGTTACTAAAACTGCCATATGAAACACTCCATTCATAATTTTCTTTAAACTATTTGTCATTGTTATATTAATACTCATACAATTATATACCATTTTATACAATTATTAAAGCGAAAAACTAAGACTATTCTAGGATATCCTTTATATAAGTTCCTTTGTTAATCCATCTAAAAACTTATTAATCTGTTCTTTATCTATATTGTAGAATACTTTATTTTCAACCTTCTCTATATAAACAAGCTTTGCTAATACTAAAGCATTCATATGGTAGGATACCGTAGCTGTTGTAAGCGATAGTGCTGTAGCAATCTCCTGTCCAAACATGGATTTTTCCTTAAGCATTTTAACAATAGAAAACTTACTTTTATCACTAATACACTTTAACCTGTCAATTAAAAGTTCTTCCTCATTATCCTTTCCCCTAGTAGTCTTTATAAACTCATAAATTTTCCACCCAAAGTACATATATTCATTGCGTTCACTATTAAAGGTAAAACTTTTATTTGAGGTAAAAGATACTGAATTAAAATTAATCATTCCTGGATAAATATAAATATCCCTCTCCCATTCCTCAAAACATCTAATGCCCGTTGAATCTGAGATGAAATTTTCATTTTCATCAAGGAATCCCCTAAGTTCCTCTACAAACTTATCTACTTCCTTTTCCATAACTTTAAAGGTTTCCTTAAAGTTGTCTATAGAATCTATAATCATATCAAGAAGCTGAACTAAATAAGTCTTTGGATTCTGAGAAATAACTGTAAGCCACCATTTCGTTTCACTATCTAAAGAGCATTTCCCCATAAGATATGGCATAAATTCTTTACCTGCATCTAGCTCATATAAATCCTCATCATTAGGAAAATCATCGATAATATAATCTTCCTGACATAGGATATCCTTCATTACCAATTCCTTTAGTTCTCCCTCATCTAAGTTCAGAATTCGCTTCCTTCCTTCAATTAACTCCTCAGGAGTCATGTTCATAATTAACATGCTAGCTATACAATGTGATCTCTCATGCTCCTTACTAATATCCTTGAAGAATATTCTTAGCTTATCCATAGGTATCTTATTTTTAGCTTTAAATCTTTCAATAAACTTAAATAAACTTTTCAAATCCTTACTTATATATTTATCTCCATCTATACCATTTCTTTTAAACATATCTCTTAAAGATAGTACTAGCTTTTCTTCATTAACTATGAAATAAAGGGTATTCTTTACTTCTTCAATTAAATTAATATTATCCTCTACAATAAACTTCATATTTTTCACTACCTTACTCTATTAAAATTCTTCTTCATATATGTTTTTTATAAGAAACTTATTTTATCTTATATTTTTATGCCAAACTCATCTTCCATTGTTTTTATAGGAAACTCATCTTCTCTAGGTTCAGATGAGTAAGCTTGAATAACTAAATCATAGATTTAGTTATTCGAAGTTAAATCTCCTGTATGCTTTTATTATAACGTTGGAAAATAAATAATACTACCATTCCTATTCCAAATATTAAGAATAGTTCAGGTATACTTAGGAATGCGCATAATGTTGCTACAAAGAATGATCCTACTGGTGTAGCCATCATAACTAAAGAGTTAAATATACCTGCTGCTCTTCCTAGATATTCCTGTTCTGTTTTTTGCATGAAAGTTACATTTATAATCATAGTAAATATACTAGCAGACATTCCAAATAAAAAAGCTACTAAAATGATAACACCATAAAGAATTAAATCAGTACCTATCATAGGTACAAAAGCTAGTGATAAATATGCAATCCCTAGAATTATCCCTGAAATTATAAACATTTTAATTCCCTTAAGTCTTTCTGCCAATTTAGGGTATATAGCACCACCAACTAACATTCCAGCAGTTAGGCTAAAGCTAAGCATTGCAACTACCTCTGGGCCCTTTAATAATTCATCATTTACATAAGCTACCACTAAAGTATTAAAAGGTATAATAAGGATATTAATTAATGCTGCAAATATAGTTATAGACATTAAAATCTTTTTACTTCTTAAATAACTAAACCCTGCTTTTAAATCTCCAAAATAAACCTTCATATTTAAAGCTTGTTTTTTTAGAACTTCATCCTTATATTTAACAATAGACATAAATATTCCACATAGGTAAAAAGTAACTGCATTAACAATCATTCCTCCACCAATACCTATAACTGCAATAATCCCAGCAGCTACTGCAAGGCCCACTAACTCCACAATACGAGATAGAGTAGATTGTACCGCTCTAGCATAAGCAAACTTTTCTTTTTCTATAATTAACGGGTATGCTGCAACTCCTGCTGGTCCTTCAAAGGACTCAAAAGTAGAATTCATAAAAGTAAATATAAACAAATGATAAGGTTTTAGAAATCCAAATATAAACATTAACGCCGTAACCGTTACAACTGTGGCTCTTCCAAAATTACATATCACAACTATATTTTTCTTTTTTCTATAATCTACAAATACCCCTGCAATAGGTTGAAACAAAATTGTAGGAATTGCATTAACTCCAAATAGAAGCGCCATTAAAGCAGTACTTCCTGTTATTTTATAAACCATCCAAGCATAGGCAATAGTGTCAATAGAGTCACCAAATCTAGAAATTAAATTTCCTAACATAAACAAACAAAAGTTTTTATCCTTGATTATATCCCCATAGCCAATTTTCTTTTCTTCTTTCAACTTAACTTCCATAATAACACTTCCTTTTTTTTATTTTATTCCATATAAATAATTATTTTACAATTATATCCTAATACCATTCTATGCTCTAGTTAGATAATTGTCAACATTAATTAGATGAATATCTAATATTTATTTAGATATCTATCACTTCAAATCAGATATTTATCTAACTATTGAAATTTATTCTATTGCAGAACTTTATTTCTTCAAAGATTATCTATCTGCAAACTAAAAAGCTATGAAATATAATTTAATATACTTCATAGCTTTATTTTTTATATAAAATTTCTTTTAACAGACTGTTGAAATTAAACTTTAACATTACTTGCGTGAATACTATTTTCAGGAGTGTTAGATTTTAAAAAATCTATTCAACTTCCTCAAGATACTCTAAAAATAATTTTACAAGACTTGGATCAAACTGAGTTCCAGAACATCTTTTAAGTTCTTTAATAGACTCTTCCTTACTCATAGCCTTTTTGTAAACCCCGCCATTAGTCATAACATCATAGGCATCTACCATTGATATTACCCTTGCCATTAAAGGAATTTCTTGGCCTTCAATACCTAGTGGATATCCTTTCCCATCCCATCTTTCATGATGAGTTAAAACGCACTTAGCTACGTTAACCAGTTCACTAGATGCATTAATAATTCTATAACCCTTTTCTGTATGAGTTTTCATAATTTCAAATTCTTCATCAGTAAGTGGTCCTGGTTTTAAAAGTATGTCCTCCTCAATGGCAATTTTACCTATGTCATGAAGCCTAGCAACTATAACAAGTTCATCCATTTCAGAATTTTTAAATCCAAGTCGATTTCCAACTTCTAAAGCATACTGTTCAATTCTCTCTGTATGTTCTTCAGTTTCCATATTCTTAACTTCTAAACTCTTTTTTAAGGAATTCATCATGGAGCTTCGGACGCTATTTTTCTTTAAAAGTTTTTGACGATATACTCTTTCCTCAACTTCCTTAATATATTTATAAGTATCATCTTCAAGAGTATATTTAACAACATCACCAAGTGCGATGCTTAGTTCAATATATTTATAATCATTATTTTTACATTTGTCTAAGATGTCCTCTACTACCTTTTCACAGCTATTGTCATTACAATTTGGCATAAGAATCATAAACTCATCTCCACCCCATCTACATACAAAGCCCTTATCACCACATACATTTTTTAAAACATTTGCTATGCTTTTTAATAGATTATCACCTTCAAAATGTCCTAATGAATCATTTACTAGCTTAAGCCCATTAACATCCCCCATTATTATTCCTAATGGAAGAAATTCTTCTTTATTTAATTCTTCTATCTTCTCTTCAAAGTAGGTTCTATTATAAAGTCCAGTTAGACTATCTGTGTAACTTAAGTATCTTAATTTTTCTTCTAACTTCTTTGTTGGAGTTATATCTCTTGCAAGACCAACAATTCCCAAAGTCTCACCATTTTCATCTATTACTGGAACCTTAAAGCTTTCTTCATCCATCTTATTTCCATATTTATCAAAGGTAACCCCTTCTATGTACTTTGCCTTTTTACTCTTCATTATTGATTTATCCTCAATAATAAACTTCTCTGCAATGGATCTATCTGGATGAATATCTAAATCAGTTTTACCCATTATTTCATTTACACCAAAATTCTTATAATAATCCTCGAAATTTTTGTTATATCCGATATACTTACATTCTTTATCTTTGTAGAATATAGCCTCCGGTAAAGAATCTATAATAGTTCTTAATATATTCTTTTGATACTTTAACTCAATCTCTTTCTGCATCTCATCTTCTATATCCACAATTATTCCACCTACAAATTTAACTTGTCCATCTTCATCAGCAATGGGAAACATATGGCATTGCTTCATTCTATTATTTATTATATTCTCATAGGTGCATGTAGTCATTTTTTCTAAACATATTCTTATTTGGTCATTATATAATTCAGCTACTTTTAATGGAAAGACCTCTATATTTGTCTTGCCTTTAACTCTTAAAAAATCTACATTAAAAAGTTTTTCATAGGGTTTATTTAGAAAAAGAATCCTCGTATCCATATCTTCAATCCATATAGGCCAAGGCATACTCTGTAAACATAATTCACCTAAATTCATTATTATCCCCCACATTCTGTAATGATATTATTTTACCATATTTTCCTATGTTATATCTACCTTTTATCTATATTTACTGAATTTTATTAGTATTTTGATGTATTTATATATAATTAAATTGAATAACACTCAATTCTTTAATTTATAATTCATCTCATAAGAAAATATGAAATCATCATAAATGATTATTTTACACTTACTATAGCATGAAAGAGCTTATCCGAATATGAAAATTCATATCTAAATAAACTCCAGGAGATTACTATATAAATTTATCTTTTAAAATTATATGTTTTCTTTAATTTTTCTATCTATTTTCACCTTAATCCTTTCATCTATTTTATTTTCATCCATTATTTTAATATCTTCAGGATTCTTATACTCTCCTAATCGTCCAAATATTTTTGTAAGCTCATAAAGTTTATTTGAGAGCTCTTTAGAGCATTCTTCCAGTCTCAATCTCCACTTCCAATTTCCACCTACAGTTCCAGGTAAGTTCATTCTTGCACTATTATCAAGGCCTAAAATATCTTGCATTTGAACAATAGTAGTACTCGCTTGAGTTCCATATAACGTTCTAATAATACCCCAGTTATAACCTTCTTTTAAGGTTAAATTCATATACTTTTTAGCAAAATGGATTTCTTCCTCATTGGCTTCCTTAATCCACCCCATAAAAGTATCATTATCATGAGTTCCAATATATGCTACACAGTTTTTATTTATTTTATAAGGAATATATTCTGAATCCCCATGATTTCCGAAGGCAAATAATAAAATTTTCATTCCCGGAAATCCTACCTTATCCATTAACTCATAGACATCTTCAGTTAAATATCCCAAATCCTCAGCTATAATTTTCACATGTGGTAACTCTTGTCTTACTACCTGAAATAGTTCAATTCCAGGTGCTTCTATCCACTCTCCTATTCTTGCATTCTTAGCTCCATATTCAATAGCATAATAGGAAGCTAATCCTCTAAAGTGATCAATTCGTACAACATCATACATTCTACTTGCAGCCCCTATTCTGCTAATCCACCAATGGTACCCATCCTTTTTCATTACATCCCAACGATAGATTGGATTTCCCCACAATTGTCCATCATCGGTAAATGCATCAGGTGGGCAACCAGCTACCTTAATTGGTATACACTCCTGATTCAAGTAAAATAGTTCCGGATGACACCAAGCATCCACGCTGTCCTGTGCCACATAAATAGGTATATCTCCCACAATTTCTATATGATTTTTATTTGCATAGAGTTTTAAATTAAACCATTGCTTGTAAAACAAATATTGAATATAAATTTGAAATTCTATTTCTTCTTTTAAAAACTTACTATATTTTTCTATAGCTTCTGGCTTTCTTATACGAATATCCATGTCCCAAGTTATATATGCCTCCATATTAAAATAACTTTTCACCGCCATAAACATTGAATAATCTTGTAACCAATATTCATTTTCTTTTAAAAATTTCTGAATTTTATTGTAATCCCTAAGAAAACCATTTTTATATGCTTCTCTTAATATTTTAAATCTAATATTATAAATAATATCATAATCTACATTAGTAATATCTTCACCCCAATTATAACAGTTATAATCACTTTCCTTTAATAACCCTTCCTCTGCCAATAAATCAAAATCTATAAAATAAGGATTACCAGCATATGTAGACGTGGATTGATAAGGAGAGTCTCCAAACCCAGTTGGTCCTATAGGTAGTGTTTGCCAATAGCTTTGCCCTGAAGCTTTTAAGAAATCTACAAACTTATAGGCTTCTTTACCTAAAGTTCCTATACCATATTTTGATGGCAGAGATGAAATGTGTAATAACACACCATTTTTTCTCATTATACGCCCCTTTCTATCACATTGTTATTTAGGCATGTTAAAATAAATAACCAGTATTTATTTCAATATACCTTACTACATTCTACCACCGGTTCTTAATGCCGCTTTCCTAAGCTCCTTCTCTAACTTTATTCTAAATCTAGGATCACCAGCAATGTAGTAGCTTAATATATCACTAATAGTCTCTCCATCTAAACCTACAATTCCTCCATTATTATCAATGGCATCCTCAATTGCATCTAAGAATTTTTCTTCTAAAATTATTCTTAATACTTCTTCTTGTTCGGCTTTTATATCCTCTGTCTCTGCAATTCTTGATTCTACTTGTCTCTTCATATGTTTATTTATTCGCCTTTGTTTACTTGCTATTTTAACCCTGGTAAATAACTGCCCAAGCTTATCTCTTCCCATATTAATACCCCTCTTTTATCCTTTAGCTAATTAATATATTTAAACTCAATACTAAAAATCTAGCATCCTACTATTATTAATATGACTAAGTATCCCTAGATGTGTTACTTTATATAATATCTATAATAAAAAACATCAAGTTTAGCTACACACTCGCTTAATTTTATTAATAACTTTTCTCTTAGCAAAAGATTATTTAAATATGCCTTGTCATGACTAAACTTTTTAAAGGTGGTAATAATTACAATGAGGTGATTGTGATGAAACTATTTGAAATATCTCTTCTGCTAATCCTACTTATAATATTATTTAAAAGTGCTAGCCCACTTATTATGAGGTTCATAAATCTTAAGGAAGAAAAAATAAAATTCACTATAAATATAAAAAAAGAAAACATACAGAGTATGACTGGCATTGAGTTTGAAGGTTTTTGCAAATGGCTCTTCGAGGAAGATCCTGAATATACAAATGTAGAGCTTACTCTTAAAAATAATGATGGTGGAGTTGATTTAATTCTTACCTCTAGAGATAATGAAAAAATATATGTAGAGTGTAAAAGATATAATATGCTAACTTCCTATGAGTATGGCAAATCAATAACTACCATGGAGGAAGACTTCACAATAGGTAGAGTTATATGTCAAAAGCTTGTTGGAGCTATGGTAGCTAACAACATAAAAACAGGATTTATTGTTACTACTGGTAATGTCCACGATAATGCAATTAAATACATTGAGGACTTAAATAAGAATAGTGACTTAACTCTAGAAATTTTTACAATGAAGGATATCCTATCCATTCTTGAAAATCGTCAGCAGCAAAAAGATTATTCTCTAGTTGTGGAAGTATAAATATATATTTATACAATGTCTCTGTTTTATCATATTGTTGAAATTTACATTATTTAAAAACATATCTATAGAACAAAAGCCCCATCCCAAGTTAATATGGGATGGAGCTTTAAATATATTACTTTTCTTTTCTAGCTCTACCTATTTCATCAGCCTTCATTATTGCATTATATACATCCTCTTCACTTACTAGAAAAGGCATATTCTTTGTTGATTGAGTCTTAACACAAGCAGCCTTAGCCACGTCTCTAATTTCAGCTTCAATTACATTGGTAATGCCAAGGTCAGCTAAAGTTACTGGAAGTCCTACTGATATTAAAAAATCTAGAACTTCATTTAATTCATCTTTACATCCATTTTCTAAAACAAGTTGAACAAGTGTACCAAAGGCAACTTTTTCTCCATGTAATTTATCATGAGCTTGTGTAACAAATGTGAATCCATCATTAATTGCATGAGCTGCTGCAAGTCCACCACTTTCAAAGCCTATACCACTTAATAATATATTTGCTTCTAATACACTTTCTAAAGCTTCATTTACTTCTTTATTTTCTGCAGCCTTCTTTGCCTCTACTCCATTTGCAATTAATAAATCATAGCAAAGCCTAGACATTATCATTGCTGTATTTGTAACATTTCCTCTAGCCATATTTCTTGCTCCTGATGCTTTAACTGCTCTTGCTTCAAAATAAGTAGCTAATGCATCCCCCATTCCTGCAACTAAAAGACTAACCGGAGCCTTAGAAATAATTTCTGAATCCACTAAAACTAAATCTGGATTTCTCTTAGAATAAATAACCTTAACAACAACTCCCTGATCATTATAAACAACACTTAATCCACTACAGGGAGCATCATTGGAAGCTATTGTAGGAATAATAACTACAGGCAAATCTAACTTTTGTGCCACAGCCTTAGCCGTATCGATAGTTTTGCCTCCTCCAACTGCAATAATCCCATCACTGACATTACCTTTAGCAATCTCCATAACTCTTTCTATTTCACTTAAAGAACATTCTCCATTAAAATACTCAAAAACAATCACAGTTTCACTTTCATTAAAACTTGCCTTAATATCATCTCCTACTCTTTCATAGGTTCTCTCACTTAAAAGAATTAAATATTTTGATCCTAATTTCCCTAAGTGTTTTGCAAGATTTTTTATTTCCCCTTTACCTTGTATGTATCTACTTGGTGCTTTAATTATACTTGTCATCCCCATTACCTCTTTCCTAAAATTACTCATACTCCCTGCATAAATTGTAATAAATAAGGTACTGAAAATTTAAATACAGTACTTATATTTTATGTGTAAACTTAATTACAACTTATATACTAATTCTAATATGATATGGTTTTAGTTTCTATAGTACTATAGATTTAAATCTTAAAGAATACTTCGAATAATCATAATATTAATATTTTACTTTCAAATTCTCCACATTGTTTAAAAATCCCTTGAGCATAATGTCCTCACACATAATATATTAACTTTATTATTTTTAGAATATTTGTAATAATTCCATAATTTTTTTAACTTTTAGTAAATTTAATATTTAAAATAGTAAAATTATCTTGTATACTTGTTGTATATAACAATCATATAAGACAATTTGCATTAAATAACTACGCTGATATTAGGTTACAAGCCTAAATTCATACAAAGGTTTAATGCTTAAAATTATTAAAAAATTATAAATATGACTCATTTTTTAATAATTAATTAAAATGAAAGAGACGGTAGAAAAATATGGAAAAGACCTTGAATGAAGTAGAGAAACCTGATCTATTCACCAAAGAAGATCTTGAAATATTTCTAGATAACTTACCAGTTAGTTCTTGGATTAAAGACTTGGATGGAAAATATATATATGCTAACAAAGCCTATGCTTCTTTACTAAATGTTAATAAAGAAGATATTATTGGAAAATTTCATAAGGATTTTTGGAGTAAAGAATTGTGTAATTGCTTTGATAAACTAGACAAAGAAGTAATTAAAACAAAAAACTCCATTTTTCTTGAAGAATGCACGAAAAGTGATAATGATAACTTTGAATGGTTTGAAACTTATAAAACACCATTGTTAGATAAGGATGGTAACGTTAAATATACTGGTGGTATTTTAAACGAAACAACCCTAAATAAGAAACTAAATGTAGAAATTGCAAAAAGTTACGATGAACTATCTGATTTAGATTCAATTATAATCAATAATAAAAATCAAGAATATACTCTATTTAACAATATAAAAATGGATATTGTAAGATACCTAAAATGTGATGGCATAAGCATTTGTATATATAATAAAGAAACTAGTTTTCTAGTCCCAGCCTTTAACATGGGTATAAGCCAAGATATATTAGATGCTCTAGCTACTATAAAAATCTCACAAGAGAATCTTTTAGAGACTTTAAACAGTGATATTTTTAATAAAATTAGACACATTAATGAAGGAATTAATTTAATCAATATAAAAAATCTAGTAAATTCTAATGTAACATATATGGGAACCTATAATATTATGTTTAATGATGAGTTTTTAGGAATATTAAATATTTGTTACAAAAAAGATAATCCTCCTAGATTTGAAAAAGATTCTTTTATTAAGACCATGTGTAATCAAATTGGAATATTAATTAAAAATAATTATTTATCTAAAGAACTAACAACAGAATTTGAGAAATGCAGGGAAGCAGAAAAGGAGCTTGAAGCCTTCTTAGAAACTGCTGTAGACCTACTGGCAATAATAGATGATAGTGGTGCATTTCACAAGATTAATTCAGGATGGACAACCTTATCTGGATGGAGTGAAGAAGAACTCCTATCTATGAATTTAATAGATGTTATTTGTAAGGATGATTTAAATCATAGTCTTGAATTCATAAAAGATAAAAAAGATTATCCTTGTATGAACCAACTAGTAAATAGAGTTACTTGTAAAAATGGAGATTTACGATGGATAGAATGGAGTTTTAAATATGTATCTAAACGAAACATATTTATTACTACTGGTAGAGATATAACAGAAAGAAAGAACATTGAAGCAAAACAACGAAAGTATGAAGATGCCTTACACCTAGAAAGCATTAAAAACGAATTTTTTGCTAATGTATCTCATGAATTTAAAACTCCTCTAAATATAATTTTAGCAACAATGCAATTAATGAATAATAATGTTAAAGATAAAAATATACAGTCATACAATGGGGTAAATATAAATAAATATATTAATTCAATTAAACAAAACTCCTATAGATTATTAAGACTTGTAAATAATCTCATCGACATGTCTAGAATAGATACTGGATATTATGAAATACATCTAGAAAATCATAATATTGTAAATATAGTAGAAGATATAACCATATCCGTAGCTAATTATGTTGAGGATAAAGGCATAGAACTTATTTTCGATACAGATATAGAAGAGAAAATAATAGCCTGTGATTGTGATAAAATAGAAAGAATTATGTTAAATCTTCTATCTAATGCAATCAAGTATACTTATGAAAACGGTTTAATAAATGTTAATTTAAATATAATTAATGATACAGTAGTTGTATCTGTAAAAGATAATGGTATAGGAATTCCCATGGAGAATTTAAACTTAGTCTTTGAGCGATTTAGACAAGTAGACAACATTTTAACAAGACGGTGTGAAGGCAGCGGAATTGGATTATCATTAGTAAAATCTTTAGTAGAAATGCATGATGGTTCTATAGAAGTTAAAAGTGAAGTAGGAAAAGGATCTGAGTTCACATTTAAACTTCCCATCAGAACTGCAGAAAATATGGATAGTTCTGTAACTAGTAAGGGTATTGATAACAGTAAGATTGAAAAATGCAATTTAGAATTTTCCGATATATATGATTTATAACATACCTATTTTTATTTAGTCATAACTTTTATTTTTCTTAATATACTTTATTGTAAATGAAAGGAGAGATAAAAAATGGGTAAACAAAAAAGAGGTAAAGTTATTAAAAAGATAGTTGGTTGGAGAGGTACTTGCCCTTTATGTGGTAGAGAAAGGGTAAGGTTAGTTTGGAGTAAAAAAGATGCTGATGGTAATACCATTAACATTTGTAAAATCTGCTCAAACAAATAATAAAATAGTGTTTTAAATACTACATTAAAAATAATTTAATAAAAAAAAGGTTGTCTCAAGATAATTGAAATATATTTTGAGACAACCTTTTTTACTAATAAAATAATTACAATTCTGTTTTACTATAGTTAGTTTATCATTAAAAACTCATAATGACCTCTTACATTATTTATAAAAACATAAAAAATAATACAACTTAGTATAAAGCAAACTAAAAATGTAACGATAAATATAAAGTGTAACGATGAATGTTTTTATTTTTGTTACGTATTTTCACTTAAGCTTTTAATAAAAAACTTATGAAAATCTAACCACATAAAACTATAAATTAAATAAATTTTTTTATTGTCAGACTACTAAATTAATATAGGTAAAGTACGAAACTTAATTAATCCTTTATCTAAATTTTATATTAATATGGAGGTTATTATGTATAAAAATGTACATATTACAGGAGTTGGAGCATACCACCCTAAAAAATTAGCCAGTAACGAGGACCTTATTAACCACTTTAAACCTTATGGTTCTTCAGAACATGCAGCTGCATTAATGGATAGTTTAGGACGCGAGACTAGAACCTTTGCAGAAGAAGGTGAAACTTCAATAACAATGGCACTAGAAGCTAGTAAAATAGCTATAAATAAAGCTGGTATATCTACAGAGGATATTGATATGATTATTTCCGTATCAGATACGCCAGAATACTTATCCCCTTGTTGTGCACTGTTGATAAAAAATAAATTAAATGCTATCAACTCATCAAGCGTATTTGATGTAAATTCAAATTGTACCGGAATGCTTACAGCTATGGATATTGCAAGTAGATACATCAAGACCCATAAAAAATATAAGAAGGTACTTGTAGTAGGATCACTTCTAATTAGCCCCTTAGCAAGAAAGGATGACATCGTAGCCTATGGATGTGCAGCTGATGGAGCCGCAGCAGTAATTCTAGAGTTAAGAGAAGAAAATGAAGAAAGAGGACTTTTAGATTCTATAACCCTTACCGATGATAATTATCACTGGTCAATAACAATGCCTGCATGCGGAATGTCTAAGGTTACAAATAGCGAGATCGAGGCTGAAGATAAAAAAATGTTGTGGAAACCCTTTGACTTTAGCTTTTTATCTGAAAAATGGAATGAATGCATAAGAAAATTAGTAACAGATAATGACTATAAAATTGATGATGTATCTCATTATTTCATGTCTCAATTTTCAAAAGCAGATTTAGAGTTAACAATATCTAAATTAGATGGTGATGACAGTAAATCTACATTCATTGGAAATAAGTATGGATACACTGGATGTACAAGTCCTATAATGGCATTGGATGATAGACTTAAATATGAAAAATTTAACAAGGATGACATAGTTGTATTCTGCTCAGTAGCATCTGGATATAGTATATGTGCACTCCTTTATAAATGGTAAAAGAAAGGATTTATGATGATGAATAATGAAAATAACACAATAGTAAATTATCAAAAACAAAGTTTAAAATATGTTTTAATAATATATTCAATTAGCGCTATACTTGCTTCTATATTTTTTACTGGAATGAAGCTACTTGGCCAATATGACGATGTCAGTTTCACTTTAATTTGTGGCTTATGGGTAATCGTATTTGTAGAACTTATGATTTTTAAGGTTATGTACAATAAAACTGTTACTCAATCTGGACTCAATGAAAAAATGTTTAAAATACTAAAGGTTGTAATATTAGTACTTACATATATAAATTACATATACATGGGATTATCAATTCCTTCAAAGGAATTGTGGATAATAGTATTCTACTTTATTTTACTAGGTGCCTTTTTCTTAGACAATAAAATGAATCTAATGTCTATTATATTTAGTGTAATTTCACAACTTATAATATTCATAATGAATCCTATAAGTTTACCTGGAGAATTCTTTGTAAGAGAATTAAGCCTTAGGATTGTAGCTATAACCTTAATATCTTTTGGAATAATAATTTACACAGTATTCGCTTCCAAATTGCTATCCTCTATCGGTGAAAGTGAAAAAGATTTAATGAGTAGCAATGAACATATAAATAATCTATTCTTAAAGATCACAGAATTTACTAAGAATCTACTTAACTCTAGTGAAGTTTTAACCGCCATATCTAAAGAAGAAACAAAGTATCTTGAGGAGCTTGCAGTTACATCAGAAACAGTATGTAATGATTCAAATACTATGTTAAATAATTCTTTAGAAAATAATAAAATACTAAGCGAGCTTTTAAATACTAATGAGCAAATTGCAAATAAAACTAAAGATACAGAAATAAAATCGAAGGGATTAATTAAAATCTCTAATGAAAATGAAAAATCCTTAAACGAAATTCTTGATATAATCTTAGGAATAAAAGAAAGTATTGATTATACCTTTGATGCTACAAAAAAATTAGATGAAAAATCTAAAGAAATTGATAACATAATGTTGATTATCAGCCAAATATCTGATCAAACTAACCTACTTGCATTAAACGCATCCATAGAAGCAGCTAGAGTGGGCGAAATGGGCAAAGGTTTTTCAGTGGTAGCAGATGAAATACGCAAATTAGCAGAAAGCACTAGAGATTCTCTAAGTGATGCTAAAACTATAACCGATGAGTTTAAACAAGGAATTAAAGATGTAGAAACAATGATGACAACAAACTCAACCAAGATTAATAATGGAAATAGTTCAATTAACACTGTAGTAATGAGCATAAAAACCATGATGGATGAACTTAAGCTTTCCACTGAAAACATTAGAGACATAAATGGCTTAACTAATAATTTATTAAGTGAAACTAAAAACGTAGTGTCCTTTAATAATAATATATATGAATCTACCAAAAATACTATAGAAAACTTTAATTCTATTAACTCTTCCGTGAATCAAACCGTTGGCATGAGTCAAGAACTCTTTGGAAATGCGGAAGGATTAAAAAATATGGCACTTGATATGAATAAGTTAGTAGATAGATAATCTTATAATAAATATATATATATTTATTACTCTCATACTTGGAGAATAATAATAGGCTATAAGAATCCCCCTTCTTATAGCCTATTATTATAATATGTGTTCATTCATAATATCCACCTGTTTTTATACAGCTAGTCCTATTTCTTCAATAAATTCTTCTAAGAATTTCTCCATCATATCATCAATTTCTCCACAGTTTTCTATTATTATGCAGTCACTTCTCATCTCATCCTCACAGTAGGATGAATTAATAACTATTTCTTCACCTACAACCTTTAGCACAAGACCTAAATCTCCCGTTAATGCAAATCTATAATCTCCACTATCTATTATATCTAACTCTGCACATTCTTCATTAGTTACACCTGATGAATAATTCCATGGAAGTTGATTATATATTTTTTCCCCATTAATAAAGTAAGCATCATCTTCTGCCCCTACACCTTGGTATGCAAAAACAGTATATATATATTTACCCTCTTCTAATAATTTTTTTAAAAATGTTTCTATCTTTTCTTCCCTTTTCATGTTGCCAGTAGATAAATAATCTGGACCATCACATAGCTTGTCTATAATTCCTAGATTAAAAGCTATTGGAAGAAACTCTTCATTTTCTATTAAATAACTTAAAAAATTTTCCAATTTAAAGTTTGATAGTTTTACTTTTTTTTCTTTCATGTTTATTCCTCCGTAGTTCTTTTAAAATTTATATTTAATGTTTAAGTTTATTCTTAGACTAAAAATACACTCTAATATTTATAATCTAAGTTTTTGCAATAGACTATATTGTTATAATTTCTTTAAGATTTATATTTCATAAATTCCCACTCATCATCAGCATAGCGTTGTTACAAAGGGCTCTATCCAATCTAAATCTTATACAAATGAATATTTGTTATACATATTACATAAGAAACTATAAAAGGCCTTGAATATTTAAAATATCCAAACCCTTATTTCCTAAAATAGATTATATACTAAAAATCATTTATATTAAACAGTTGTATTGTTAAATTTTACTTTACAAAACTTTCATAAATATTAATTTATATTAAAATGAAAATTACTACTGAAAAAGTACCAATAGTAATTTCCAACAAAATGTAATATTAATACTAATTTAAGATATAAAATTATAAATATTTTTTATATCTTAAATTTACTTACACTTACCTTTAATTTTTCGGATATTTCCATAAGTTTTTCTGAATCACCTAATATATCCTCAGTAGTATTTGCAATGTTTATAGTTTTCTGTGCTATGTTTGTTGTTCCCTCTGCACCTTCCTGTGTGGCTTTAGTTACATCTTCTACTGATGATGTAATAACATCTACATTTAATAATAATTCATGTAAAATATTATTGAAATGTTCAATAATACTTCTAAAGTTTTCTGCATCCTTTCCATATTCATCGCCATTTGATATAAATTTATTATAATCAGCTTTAATATCAGTTTCTAAAAATGATAAAGTTTCATTAGCATTACTAATTAAATTGCTCACAGCATCTAATAATACTTTTGTAATACCTTGGATTTCATTAGCAGCAGTATTTGAATTCTCTGCAAGTTTCCTGATTTCATCAGCAACAACTGCAAACCCTCTTCCAGCTTCTCCTGCTCTAGCTGCCTCTATTGCTGCATTTAGAGCTAATAAATTAGTTTGTTGAGATATACTTAATATAGTATCCGTTAATTTATAAATATCTTTAATGCTTTCAGAATTCTTTATAGATTCTTGTAATTTATTTGTAGTTTCACCATGTATTTCATTACTTTTATTTAATGAATTAATAGAATCCTCTCTAATTGCATCTGCTTTTTTCTTTACATTTATAGTTTCATTTAGTCCTTCACCAGCTTTATTACTTACATTTTCAACGGAATTTTTCATTTCATCTGTTGTTGCATTAAACTCTTCCATAGCAGCTGCTGTTTCTTCCATACCCGCTGAAAGTTCCTGGGTTGTTGCTGCAATTGTGTCTATTTCTTCTTTTAAATTATTTAAATTTATATCTATCCCATTAGCAATCTGTAACGTTACATCCGAATTATTTACTATTTCTTCAATTACGTTTTTCATAGATTCTTTCATTGTGCTTAGCGCCTTAAATATTACACCAATCTCATCTTTATTTTTTTCGTATTTTTCGGGTATATCTTTTGTTAAATCCCCCTCTGATATATGTATTAAATGCTCAGATACCACAGTTATTGGCTCGGAAATAGCTTTAGCTATTTTTCTCCAAACTAACATTGATATAATTATTAATATTATAGAAACAACTATTGTATTTCTAACCGTCTCTTGAATCTTACTTGTCATTTTTACATTTTCTGTTTCAATTTCTTTTAGTATGTCATCTACATAATTCCCAGTTCCTATAACCCATTGAAATGGTTCATATTTTAATGAATACCCTTTCTTAAGTAATGGCTCAGCTTCACCTTCTCTAGGAAAATAATATTCTGTAAATCCTCCACCATCCTGTTTTCCCGTTTTAATTATATTCTCAACAAGCTTAAAACCTTTTGAATCTACATCATTAATTCTACTCTTTCCTTCTACATCTTTACCTAGTAAAACTACATTTGTTCCTTCATAGGTATCAGCCCAAAAATATCCATTTTCTCCATATCTCATTTTCCTCAATATATTAGCTCCATTATTTTCCGCTTCCTTCAGGGATATAACTCCAGATTCATATAATTTATATTGGGTATCTAATACACTAATAGCACTTTGTACTTGTTGTTTAATTAATTCATCATAATCCTTATTTAATACCTGCTCCAGTTGATTTATAGACTCTTTTCCCATGGAATAACTTTTGTAAGTTGTATACCCCACAAGCATTATTACTATCATTACACTAATACTTATAGAAACTGCCGTTATCTTCGTTGATATTTTCTTCATTTTATCCCCCCGTTGATGCTTATTTTTCTGTTTTAAATAAATTGTTATTATTACATATATCGAAAGATAAATAGTAAACTTTACACTTTATTCATATTAAAATTAAAATACATCACTGCTAAATAACGGAAATTAAATTATTATAAGAAATCTAGTAAAGTTGGTTCAATCCCTTCATTTTAATAAATATATTCATATAAATAAGGGTGATAACAAAATTTCTTGCTATCACCCTTTTACTCATAGAATTTAATTCTTATTTATTTATATTTATTTCTTTTCCTTCTTTACGCCATTGTGCAAATTCAGCCGTTGCTGTGAAAAGTATGTCCGTTGATGAGTTAAGTGCAGTTTCGAAAGAATCTTGTAAAACACCTACAATAAATCCTACGCCTACTACTTTCATAGCCACATCATTTGGGATACCGAACAAGCTACACGCTAAAGGTATTAGTAGCAATGAACCACCAGCTACACCTGAAGCACCACAAGCACATACAGCGGATAGTATGCTTAAGATTAGTGCGGTAGTGAAATCAACTGGAATTCCAAGTGTGTTAACCGCTGCAAGTGTCAACACTGAAATTGTAATAGCTGCACCACCCATATTGATAGTAGCCCCTAATGGGATTGATACTGAATAGGTATCATTATCTAAACCTAGTTTTTCACACAAGCTCATATTTACAGGAATGTTTGCTGCCGAACTACGTGTAAAGAATGCTGTAATACCACTTTCCTTTAAACACTTAAATACAAGTGGATATGGATTTCTACGAATATTCACAAAGACGATGATTGGATTTACTACAAGAGCCGTAAATACCATACAACCAATCAAAACACCAAGTAAGCGTCCATAACTGATTAATGACGCTATACCACTTGTAGCGATTGCATCAAATACAAGACCCATGATCCCTAATGGAGCAAAATTAATAACCCATTTTACCATTTGGGATGTTGCATCTGAAAAATTATTAATCATGATTTTAGTAGAATCAGGAGCATTTCTTAAAGCAAGACCAAGGAGTGTCGCCCAAGATAATATACCGATATAGTTGGCATTATAGAGTGCTTTTACTGGATTATCAACAAGATTTAGAAGTAAAGCTTTTAGAACCTCTACCACGCCTCCAGGTGGGGTAACATTTTCAACTCCCCCTGCAAGTGTTATTGTTACTGGGAATATAAAACTTGCAACAACAGCAACAAGTCCAGCTAAGAATGTTCCTAAAAGGTAAAGAACGATAATTGATTTCATATTGGTTTGATGACCACTCCTATGTTGGGATATAGCCGCCATAACTAAAAAGAAAACCAGCACAGGTGCAATTGCTTTTAAAGCACCTACAAATAAAGAACCAAAAATTACGATTGGCTTTGCTACATCAGGAATAGTTACAGCCAAAATAATACCAATGATTAAACCTATAATAATTCGTTTTACTAGACTCATTTGATTCCATTTGTTAATTAGATTTTTCAAAGTCTTTTCCTCCTCTTCATAAGTATAATTAAAATTTGTTAATAAATATAAATGAAACTTGCTTGTACTGCGTGTGCAATTGTCATGCAACTAATCAATATCCCATCATGAAAGCTTGTATCATAACAGATTCATAAAACGGTGTACAACCACTTTGTATTTGCTATTCTTAGCAGACTTGTCATCACTAAACTGAGGGTTGTTGCTATTATAACAAAGATTCCGACATTTTAAAAGAGAAATCTACATTTTTTTCTCCTTCATTTTTTTCACATTTAAGAATATTCTATGTTTATTGTAAATATATATTTATTTTGTTATGAAATGTTAAAGTATTATTATCATCATTTTTTCCTACTCATAATATTTAAGTTAAGATTTAATATAACATCTAAAAAAAGCCTTGGATATTATATTACCCAAAGCTTTAATTAAATATACTTATTCAAATTTCCCTTGTTTTACTTCAAGTTTTTTTGTAAAAATCAAAACAATACCTACTAAATCCATCTATAGTTTTGCTACAATAACTCACCTTTTTTTATTTTTATGGCAGTTTTAGTTTTTCCAACCTCTGAGCCATGAGTATATCCTACAACATGAAAGTATTGTGACAATCGTTTTCCTATCTCTTCATACTCCTCAGACTTTCCTCTTAAACAGCTAGATAAATGTACAACTTCTACACCATTTTCAATCATTCTACTAATCTTATGATCTAAATCTCCCCCTACATGGGTAAAAGCAATAAGTTCTGCATCTTCACCGTAACCTTCAAAGGAATCCTTTTTATTATAAAATGCACTTAAACATCCCTTACAAGAACATCTCTCCATAGTTTCTTCTCTAACCAAAATAGCAATTTTCATTAATTAACCTCCATTTTATCTATAACAATATAAGTTTATTATACATAACTTAATAGAATTTTTTCCGTATCCTTTGTTACGTAAATATGTAAAATATAATGGATTATTTTTCTCTTAAGCAGTATATTTCTTCACAAATCTAACCTTTATGTATTACATATGAAATGTTTTTTTACTCTTATTGTAAGAAATTTAATCTGAACACACTGTAAAATTTAATTTTAATAAACAATACATATGTTAAAACGATTTGCAGAAATAATTATTTATGCAATATTTACAGATAAGCTTAATTGAATTGAGATGATTCTATTTACACGTCTTAAATCTTCTTCACTAAGCATATCTCCCACAAAAACAATTTGACTTTTATCAATAACCGTTAACTGCTCAGCCATTACCACATTTCCTAAGGCAGCCACGTCATAATCCTTACTTAAAAAGCAGTGAACAGGCAATTTGTTTTTCTTGATACTAGTTATTGGTAATACCATAGTAGTTGTAGAAAATCTGTTTCCGGTATCATTTTGCACTACTACTGCTGGTCTTTTCCCTCTTTGGCAACTACCATTTCTATCTCCAAAATCCACCCAAACTAATTCTCCTCTTTTAAATCTCTTATTCATAAACTATCTCTCCAATCTAATTAATATATATTTTCAATGAGGCTTATACAAAGTGTCTATGAATTTTGTACAAGCACTCACTTCTTTATTTAAAGTTAAAATCTAATATGGGGTAACCCCAATTGTTTACTATAATTATTAAGTAAATTTTTATATTCACTTAATATATTTTTATCTTCTTCTTCATATACAGCTATAGATATATAACCTAAATCATTATCCATTTTCTTAATATCAATTTTATGAAGTGCTGATTCATTTCCTTTGATATATTCACTAAAAACAAAACTTTCTAAGCTATCTCTTAATCCCTCTGCTTCATATTTTAATTTTGCCTTTAACTTACTCATCCCAAGGATCATTGTCACTTTCATCAGCACCATAATCATCCACATCACATTGATATTCAAACTCTTCTCTAGACATGCTACCTCCTTCATATTTGTATTCATCCCATTTGTCATCTCTGTCTTCTCTGCACATCTTAATATCTCCCTTCCTATTTTAAATATTTTTACTTAGCTCTTGGCTACATCTATATATTATCAAATACACCTTTTAAAACCCTGAAATATAACTCCCCTTCCTAGCCAGGACTTCCTACCCTAGAAGGGGATTAACATTAATAAACACCCATAAATAAAGAGTTTTTTGAGATTAACTTTATGAAATTAAGTGCAACAAAAAAAGTCGCTCAAAACACCATTAATCGGCACTTAAACAACTTTTTTATCAACTATTTTTTATTATTTTATTCAGCTTAACTTTATATTTGCTTCCTAATGGAAAATCTAAAGCCGCTGCTTCATATTTTATATTCTTTCTTCTCTCTTCTAAGTCGTTTTTTTCATTATATATCTTATCCACCACTAAAAAATCTATATTCTTATACTTATCATTTAACTCTATTACATCATTAAATGCTATTACATTCTTCTCAAAAATCAATAATAATTTCCCTTTACATTTTAACTCAGTAACCAATAAATCCATTAATATCTTAGCAGAAAAATCACTGGTTGAAAAAGATTTAGAAACCCCCGTAACTTTATGGCTAACGGCTATAGCTACAAAAATATTTCTATTAATTTCTCTAAGAATAATTTTATTACCATATAACTTTCTCTTCTTTTCATTTTCTGCTTTATTACTTTGATTAGCCACCTTAAATATATCTACACAACAACAAGTATCATAGTCTTTAATAATATCGTTTTTTTCTTCCTCTAGAGTTTTATAATAGGATAAATATTTTTTCAAAATGTTATAGCACTGTCTATCACTATATTCTACCCCAAACTCGTGATTTATATATTTCTTTAACAATTCCTTTTCCCATTCTAAATATGGTACTCCACCCTTAAAAGGAATATCTTTTAATACTCTCTCCATTGCAGACTTTTGAATATTAGATAATTTATTTCTCTTCTCTTTTATATCTGCATAAATCTCTCTTTTAAAATAATTTTCAAGAAATCGTTTTTCCATTCTCCATAAAGTAGTTCTCTCAATATCATACTTTTCATATATCTGCTCTTTTGTTTTGTTACTTATATATAAATCTCTTACAATTTTTAGTTCTCTTTTTTTACTATCAGATAAATTCTTATTTCTTAGTTCTTTAGAAATATATTTTTTTACGGATTCTTCATAAGCCTTCATATATTCCTCCATATTCCTAACCTCTACTATAACTTTCTTCAGCACTAATATTTACATTTTAGCTCAAATATTTCACCTATAAAAATTCTTACATAAAAGATACTGCCCCAAAATATTGACTTATGTTTCACCTTTTTAAATCATGAATATAAAATTAATAACATATATTTATATGTCTTTTAAACTTACCTTTACAAAGAAAACACTTATCAACTATCTCAAATCCAGCTTCTTTAATAATATTATCCATATCTTCAAAAGTAACTAAAACTAATTTATCTGCAATCTTTCGTGCAGTTCTAATAATGTCTGTTTGTTCCTTAACTGTAGTTGGTGTAAACACTCCATAAGGCAAATCTATAATAGCTACATCAAATTTTTCATCTATTGCCCTCATATCCATGGTAGTTATTACATTTTCATAACCAAAGAACTTTAAGTTATCTTTAGCATTTTTAGCGATAGGTTTATTTATTTCGAACCCCTTAACCTCTATCCCCATAGACATAGCATCAATAACAACTGTTCCAACACCACAACAAGGATCTACTAATTTAATATCTAATTTATCTCCTATAGCTATATTAACAAGGGCTCTAGACAATCTTAATCCTAATGAATTTGAATATGAATGTGGCTTTCTATCATGAATATGCCACTTACAATCATTCTTTTCATATTCTCCAAATATCCACTTACCCTCTATTTTTGTTATACCTAATAACACCTTAGGATTATGCATTTCAGATTGACCATTTACCACTAATCCAATTTCTCTTACACTTTGTAATCTATCTTTATACTCTATATCTCCACCTTCAACCTTTATATAACACACCTTAAATTGTTCATAAGATATTTTATCTTCAACTATTCTCTTAACTATATCCTCCAGAGTTTTCTCCGCATACTTCACTGATATTTTTTCTTTAACAAATGGACTTCTTGATGGTTTTATATCTCTGTGAGAAAATATATATTTATCTGCTATTTCCTCCTGAAATAAATACTTCACTTCCATGTCGCATATATCTTTTTCATATTGTGGATAATTAAGATTATAAAAATACTTTTTAATCATAGACTCATTTCCTTTTGCCTTCACCTTATTTGTTTCATTATAACCTATTTACTGACTACTTGTATGTTTTCATATTGGACAGGTTATAAAATATATACTATGGGAATTTAGGATAAAAACCATTGTAAACAAAAATAATAGCCAGTTGAAGTAAATCTTTCACTTCAACTGGCCATTTAAAAACTCTTTATTCTTACAAAATTTAACTATCTAGTAAAGTATTTTAAAAAACTTCTTCTTTTCTAAGATTAAGTTCTTCATATGTGCACATGCCATTATTTATAGCAATTGCCCTTAATTTTAAATACAATTCTGCATTTGTAGAATCTTCATAAGGTCTAACAAATAATGTTCCTATCCCTAAAGCTAGTGCACCTAAGAAATACCACCCTATGAAAGATAAATCCAATATCCATATATCGCACTTATGCCCCATTGTCATTTCATTACTTAATTCTACAGCTCTGTTATATCCTATATTAGGATTATCAGCTAAAATATAGGGTACCATTCTATATGCATAGCTTTTTATAATACCCGGTATTATAAGTAATAATGTCCATAAAAATATTAATACTCCCCTATAAAGCATTGCTTTAATAATTTCTATATATCTGTTCCCTTCAAAAGCAAATCCTAAATATCCCATATTAACATCATCTTCTGCTGCACGTATAAAATATTTTCTTCCACCCACTTCTAAAACATATCCTAAAAATACTCTTATTAAAAACACAACTATAACAAAAATAATTACTATTGTAATTATTGACTCATACTGAATACCAAACCTATCTGCAGACCATTTAACATCTCTAGAACCTGTTCCATTTCCGCCACCACTTTCACTTCCACCAATAAACATAATAACTAAACTGATTAAAAATGCCTTCCAATAGGATTTTTTCAATACCGCCTTAGCTCTTGTTTTTAATTCAACTCTATCCCACATACTGAACCCCCACATTATTATATCTAATAATATAATCTTAACATAATATAACTATTTTGTATTCGCAATTACAAAATATCAGCCCGTAAGTTTACGACGCTAGCTATAGTTCTAATTTTAAAAGTTTAAAATTCCACCCATGAAAATATGCAAATTTTTATCTGATATCTAGTCACTGTAGCACTCTCCTCTTATTGCAGTTTTAGACATATTTCTACAACCAATAAACCTAATTTCTTTACTCATATGTACACTTTTATGATATAATTTATTAAATTAAATAGGTAAGGCATATGAAAATAAATAATAAGTCAAAGATGCCTAAAGTAAATTATACTAATAATTATTCACATTTAGAGAGGAGAAATATTGTGACTACTGTTGATAGAAATTATTACTTACACCAAGTTAAGCGAGTTGTTATAAAAGTTGGAACCTCAACATTAACTCATTCAACTGGATTATTGAATTTCGAAAGAATAGAAAAATTAGTTCGTCAAATTTCAGATATTAATAACAAAGGTATTGAGGTTATTCTTGTTTCATCTGGTGCAATAGCTGCGGGAATGGGGAAATTAGGGCTTAAAATTAGGCCAAAAACTATTCCTGAAAAACAAGCTGCTGCTGCCGTTGGTCAAGGAACTTTAATCCATATGTACGGAAAATTCCTATCTGAATATGGTAAAGTCGGAGCTCAGATTTTATTAACTAGAGATGATATGTCTGATAGAAAAAGATTCCTTAATATACGGAATACTTTTTTTTCTTTACTTGAAGCTAATGTTATTCCAATCGTTAATGAAAATGATGCTGTGGTAGTTGATGAAATTAAATTTGGGGATAATGATACTTTATCTGCTATGGTAACTAGTTCAGTGGAAGGTGATTTGCTTATAATTCTTTCTGATATCCATGGTTTATATGATAGTAATCCTAAAAATAATCCTAAAGCTTCTCTTATTAGCGATGTCATTGAAATAACTGACGACATAATTTCTTGTGCTGGACAAGCTGGCTCTAGTTTAGGAACAGGAGGAATGATTACTAAATTAAATGCTGCAAAGATTGCTGTTAGTGCTGGTGCATCCATGGTTATCGTAAATGGTTCTGAAGAAAATGTACTTAATAGAGTTCTTGATGGAGAAAATTTAGGTACCTTTTTCCACCCTAATACTAATAAATTAAATGCTCGCAAACATTGGCTTGCATATGGTACTAACGTATCTGGTATGATAATTATTGATTCCGGTGCTGAGAAAGCAATTATTAATAAACATACAAGCTTATTACCAAAAGGTGTATTAGAAATTTCAGGTGTTTTTGGTGAAGGTGATGTAGTTTCTATTGAAAATGAAGAAGGTAAAGTCATAGCTCAAGGAATAACTAATTTTAGTTCTGAGGATATTAATTCTATAAAAGGCGTAAATTCTAATAAAATCGAATCAATTCTAGGTTATAAAAGCTATAATGTGGTTATTCATACTAATAATATGGTTTTACTTTTCTAAAAAAACTAATAAGGAGGTATTGTTTTGAATATTGAATGTCATGTAATTGAAAAAGGTAAGTTAGCCAAAGAAGCTAGTAGAACTATGTCTACTATAAGTACCAACATAAAAAATAAAGCCCTTCTATCAATGGCTGAAGCTTTAATAACTAGGCAATCTGAAATTTTTACAGCTAATGCCTTAGATATGCAGAATGGAAAAGCTAAAAAACTATCTGAATCTCTTCTGGATAGGTTACTATTAAATGAAGATAGAGTAAATTCTATGGCTCAAGGGTTAAGAGAAGTTGCCTCATTAGATGATCCTATCGGTGAAGTGGTTAGAATGTTTACTCGCCCAAACTGTCTTCAAATTGGGGAAGTAAGAGTTCCTCTTGGGGTTATAGGCATCATTTATGAAGCAAGACCAAATGTAACTGTAGATGCTGCTGCTATTTGTATTAAGGCCGGAAGTTCTGTTATTTTAAAAGGTGGAAAAGAAGCTTTTAATTCAAATATGAAAATTGGAGAGATTATATCTACCGCTGCTGAAGAAGCTGGATTACCAAAAGGATGTATCAACCTTATTGAAACCACTGAAAGAGAAGCTGTACATAAAATGATGACCTTGAATCAATATATTGATGTTTTGATACCAAGGGGTGGTGCTGGTTTAATACAGTCAGTAGTAAATAATTCTACAGTACCAGTAATTGAAACTGGAGTAGGAAATTGCCATGTGTTTGTTGATGAAAGTGCAGACATTAACAATGCTATAGATATCGTTATTAATGGTAAAACTCAAAGACCTGCAGTTTGTAATGCCCTTGAAACATTATTGGTTCATAAAACAATTGCCCAAAATTTCTTACCTTCACTTTCACAAAGGCTGCTTAACTATAATGTAGAAATTAGAGGTTGTGAAAAAACACTTAAAATACTTCCTGATGCAACCCCTGCCATAGAAAGCGATTGGGAAAATGAATTTTTAGATTTAATTTTAGCTGTGAAAATTGTAGATTCTATTGAAGATGCTATGGATCACATATATAAATATGGTACAAAACACTCTGAAGCCATCTTAACTAAAGATTACATTAATTCTCAAAAATTCTTAAAAGAAGTTGATGCCGCTGCCGTATATGTAAATGCTTCAACTAGATTCACAGATGGAAGTGAATTTGGATTTGGTGCTGAGATAGGCATAAGTACACAAAAACTTCATGCAAGAGGCCCTATGGGGATTAAACAGCTTACTTCAAGTAAATACATTATTTATGGAACTGGACAGATTAGATAAATTCAGTTTTTAAATTAGGCTATGTTTAATAACAGTGTTGCTAGTATAATTATATCGTGTCTAAAATAATTTAGGGGGAGTTATAAATGAGCGAAAATTACAAGTTTTTTAATCATAAGAATTGTGAATTCTTTCCTTGTCATAATACTAATAAACCTGATGAGTTTAACTGCTTATTCTGCTATTGTCCACTATATGCTCTAGGTCCTGACTGTGGTGGAAATCCAAAGTACACTGAAAATGGCATAAAGGACTGCTCTCAATGTTTATTACCTCATAACAAAAAAAATTATGAGTATATAATGAGTAGATTCCAAGATATAGTTAAGGCAACTAAGAAAAAGGACTAGCTAGTTTATTAAAAGCAAAAACCATATCACTCACCGGTGATATGGTTTTTTGTATATTATTCTAAATATCCCCCTGTATAGAAGCTTGTTAAATAAATTATCTTCTATTTTTATTCCAATTCTCTTACATTCCATTTAATAAATAGTATAAGTCCAAAGTTAATTATTGCTGTTACTAATAAGATTATTCCTATCGGTATTCCCATATCTATTACTTGTCCAAATATCAATTGTCCTGGCGCAACGCTTATAGTTGCTACTGCTGTTGAAAAGGCTGATACACGGCCTAGCATATCACCTGGTATTTCTTTTTGTATAAATGTAAGGGTTAATACATTTGATAAGGCTAACGATAACATAATTGCCATACCACTAATTGCAAAAAGTCCTGCTAAAGTATAATTATTTAACCTTATAAATCCTAAGGTAGACATTAGGATAATCCCTGCTATCATAGGTAAATATGTATAATGGATTTTTTTCATTGAGAACATCTTTGGTTTTAAACTTATTAAGAGACCTCCTAATATCATACCTAAGACGCATATTCCTTCTACTATTCCATAAACTTCTGAAGGAAGTCCAAGTAATATGTTTATGAAGTATGGAGCAACTATTGATAATATAGGCACCAAGAAAATATTTCCGAAGGCATAGGAAGCTATAATTCCTAAAACAATTTTCTTCTCATCTTTTAAATAAATAAAGCTATTTTTCATATCTATAAAGGACTTTTTCACAAAATCCATTGATAATAATTTTTCTTTTTCTTTATTTTCACCACTACAGGTTACTTTTTCATTTTTAACCACATCTGGAATTTCTAAGAATAATTCCATTATTGCTGATACTAGGAAGCTTACTGCATTTATTACTACTATCAGTTTTATACCAACTAATCCGTAAAGTATTCCTGCAAGTATTGGCCCTGCAAAGTTTACAACTGAACCCACTTGGTTTATTATTCCATTTGCTGAAGTAAGCTTATCTTCATCTACAATTTGTGGAATTGAAGATACTACTGCTGGTCCATATAATGTATAGCAAATTGATAATATAAACATAACGGCTCCAACTATAAACTCACTGTCGCTGACCTTAAATAATATAAAGGCATAACCTCCAATTAATATTGAACAAAGTAAATCTAAGTATACCATTATCTTTTTTCTATTTACATTATCTGAAAGCCAGCCTGCAATTGGTGCAAATAAAATATAAGGAATCGTTGATATTGCAAGTATTTTAGCAAAGGTAGCGGTACTCCCTGTGAATTCTAGTAAATATAAGGACATACTAAATCTTTGGATTGTATTTCCAAAAAGTGAAATAATCTGCCCTATGGCTATTATTATAAAGTTTTTATTTTTCATGGACTCTCCCTTAAAAGATCATACTCCATACATACCGGATATTCTCCATTTTCACTTTTTTTAAGGTTGGCATTTATCCCATATATTTCTTTTAAATTTATTTTATTAATTACTTCCATCGGTTTCCCTTCACAAATAATCTTTCCTTTTTTAAGACCAATTATATTATCTGCAAATCTACATGCGTTATTAAGTTCATGAAGAACTATAACTACTGTAATATTTTTTTCCCTATTAAGCTTTTGAAGCACTTCTAAAACCTCAAGCTGATAAGACATATCTAAGTAGGTTGTAGGCTCATCCAGCATTATAATCTCTGTTTCTTGAGCTAAGGTCATTGCAATCCAAGCTCTTTGCCTTTGTCCCCCAGATAAATTTTCAACTTCTCTATCTGCAAATTCACTAAGGCCTGTTTCTTCTATTGCCCAGTCAATAACCTCTTTATCATGGGTATTAAGGCCACCAATAATTTTTTGATGTGGAAATCTTCCATAAGCCACAAGTTCCCTTACTGTAAGTCCACTTGGACAAACTGGTCCTTGTGGAAGAAAAGCAACTTCTTTTGCTATATTTTTTTCTTTTATTTTCTTTATATTTTTATCATTTATGAAGATATCTCCACTTTTAGGCTTATTAATTCTAGATATAGTTTTTAGGAGTGTTGACTTTCCGCATCCATTAGCTCCTATTATTATACTTATTTTCCCCCTTGGTATTGATAAATCCATATCTTCAATTATAATGTTATCTTCATATGAAACTGATAAATTCTTTACACTAATAGCTTCCATAATTATTTCTCCTTCATCATTAAATAAATAAAATATGGTACTCCAAATATCGATACTGTTATTCCCACTGGAATTTCAATTGGAGAAAACAAATTTCTTGAAACCGCGTCAGCAAGAAGAATTATTATAACACTTATTACTGCTGATATTACAACAAAGTTCTTGTGATAAGGTCCCACTAGCTTCTTTGCAATATGAGGTGATATAAGTCCTAAAAATCCAATATTTCCTGCAAAGGCTGTTGCAGTTCCGGCTAATATAACTGCGAAGCTTAAAAACTTCTTTCTTTCTCTTTCTATATTTAATCCTAAAGATAATGCAAGTTCATCTGAAAGATTTAAAACATCTAGCTTCTTATGATTTAATAAAACTACAATAAACATTAAAGTTACTATTGGTATAATTACTTTTGCATAGCTCCATCCTGAACCCCAAAGGCTTCCTGATGTCCAAACTAACACTCTGTTGTAATCCCCAACACCTCCTCTAAATGTAAAAAATGAAATAAAGGCATTAAGACCTGCATTTAATCCAATCCCTATTAATAAAAGCCTTTTAGGTCTTATCCCATTTCTGCTAGACAGCATATATATTATAAAAGAAGCTACTCCTGCTCCCACTATAGCCATAAGAGGTAATACAAAAATTGAAAGCTGTCCAAGTTCACTATAATAGTTTGTAGTCTGATAAGTAATAAATAACACTGCTGCCACCGCTGCTCCAGCATTTATGCCTATTATTCCTGTGTCTGCTAAATCATTTTTAGTTATAGTTTGAAGAATACATCCTGCCGTTGATAAGGCAATGGCAACAAAGGTTCCAACTAAAAGTCTTGGTAATCTAATACTTAATATTGCTGTGTTTTGAAGCTTCGTTCCATTTCCAAGAATGGTATTTATAACTTCCAACGCAGAGACCTTATATGTACCCCAGCATAAGGAAACTCCAAAGGAGATAAGTAATAAAGCTAATAAAATTATTAAAACTAATTTAAATCTTTTTTTCTTCATTATCCTCTCTCCTTTCTAGCTACTGATATGAAAAATGGTATTCCTATTAAGGCTGTAAATATTCCAATTGGAGTTTCATAAGGATTAAATATCATTCTTGCTGCAATATCTGCATAAGTCAAAAGAACTGCTCCAAGTAAAAAGGAGCATGGTATATCTCTTCTATAATCTTCTCCTAATATTTTTTTAACTATTTGAGGAACTATAAGCCCAACAAAGGCTATATTTTTACCAACCGCTACTGCTGCTGCACACATTGGAATCATAACCATTAGCGTTGTAAATCGTATTCTTTGTGGATTTTCTCCAAGTCCAATGGCAACATCATCTCCAAGATTTAATATATTTATCTTTGGTGATAATAAAATCGCTATAATGAGTCCTATAATTCCCACGATAAATACCAATCTAAAATCTGACCAGCCTGCATTTCTAAAGCCCCCAGCCACCCAAAAACCTATCATTTGAGATTGGTTTGATAATAATCCGATTATTGTAGTTAATGAAATAAAAAATGTACTCATAGCTGTTCCTGCTAAAAGTATCTTTGCAATGGAATTATTATTTGCTCTTTTTGATATAAATCCTAAAACTATAATTCCAGTTATCAGTGCTCCAATAAGAGAAGCTATCATTACATTTTTAGTGTTTATTGCAATTCCTGCTGCATAAAAAATAGATATTACTAAGGTTGCTCCCTGGCTAACCCCTAATATAGATGGCTCAGCTATTGGGTTCCTTGTAACCCCTTGAATCATAGCACCTGTTACTCCTAAAATACCGCCTGTTAACAATACAGAAAGTGCTCTTGGAATACGTACATCTCTAACTAACATAAGCTCTAAGGTTTCACTGTAATTAAAGATGCTATTCCAAATATCTGAAAAATTAATATGGACGGATCCTAGCCTTACAGCTAGAATCAGTCCTACTACTAGAAGTAACAAACTACAAATCACAAAAATTGTTGTATGTTTCTTACTTTGTTTCATTTAACATTTCACCTATTTCATCTACTAATAAATTTTTTCCAATTGAGCTATATCCTTGGTTAAAGTATGGTGATGAATCTAATACTACAACATGACCTTCTTTAACTGCAGGTAAGCTGTTCCAAATTGCATTGCTTTCAAGCTCTGCTAAATCTTCTGCTGTTGCTATTAAAAATATATTATCTGTTTTAATTGATGCTAGCCCTTCATAAGTTACAACTGGAAGGCTGATATCACTTTGCTCTGGCATTCCTTTTGGTTTTGCAAGTCCCATATCTTCATATAGTACATCACCAAAAGCTGCTCCATCAAAGACAAAGAACTGTCCGCCACTTGCAAGGAATGAAAGATATGTTGTATCTTCGCCATATTCTGCTTTAATCTTGTCTCCAGCTTCAGTAGCCTTTGCTTCATAATCTGCCAACCATTTATTTGCTGCATCCTCTTTATTAAATGCTTTTGCAAAAGCCTTAACATCGTCTTTCCAATTTAAAGCTTCTAATTCAATCATAACTGTTGGAGCAATTTCACTTAACTGGTCATACATTTTCTCTTGAACTGTTGATATAATTATTAAGTCTGGGTTTAAGTTCATAACTGCTTCTACATCCATAGTATCCTGCATGCTATATCCTAAAATTTCTGCTCCCTTTAATGTATCCTCTAAATAAGAAGGGAACTTAGTGTAATCATAGGCATCACTGTTTGCAGTTCCTATAACCTTATATCCTAAAATTGATAAAATATCACTATTACCACTTAAATCTACTATTCTTTCAGGTTCTGCTGGTATCTCAACTTCTCCTCTTACATCTGTAACTTTTATGGTGTTTTCTGATGACTTATCATCTCCTGAATTATCCTTAACTCCACAACCCACAAGCATCATAGCCGCTATACAAGAAACTGCTAATGTCTTTAATAAATTTTTTTTCATAATGTACCTCCATATATTCTTCATAGATTATTTGCACGTAACTGCTTATCTGTTTCAATTGTATATGATATTCATTCTCACTTCAATATTTACACCCAATTTAATAAATTTATCACCTCTTAGAATAATTTCTGTTATAATAAATAATATTCTTAAAAATATTATATCCAAAGGTAACTAAAATAAATTTAGCATCTTATAATTAATATTTGAAGCTTAATACGTATTAATTTAAACCTAATATTTAATATAATAAAACCTATAAAAAGTGAGGAAGAACCTATGATTTGTAAAACAACAAAAGAATTTCAAATTAGAGTTTTAAATAAAATGACTTTTACACCCTATGAAATGGGAAACTATACTATTTATAAAAATGAAGATAAACCAGAACTAGGGTACTTTATTAAATATAGCAGAGAAGGATATTATGACTTCGGAATTGGTGATTATACTATCCCCTTAAATTTTTCCCTTGCCTTTGAACATACTGAAGAATTAATCCGCTTTGGAACAGTATATACTGGAGAGACTAAATTTAAAATTGAAAATAACCCTGTTTCTTCTTTTAGTCCTTCCTCATTTTTTGTAGCTGAAAAAGGAATAAAAGGGACTCAGGCTTGGATAAAAGGTCAGCACTTTCATGGTGCTGAAATAACAATTTATAAAAAATACTTTGATGAAGTAATAAAGCCAAACTTCCCTAATACTATAGATTTTGATAATTTTATCATAAACTATACTTATCACTATCTACCTCTTGAAATAGCTTCTATTATTCAAAATTTAAGAAGCCTGGCTGAAGTTTACCGTCTAACTCCCTTACATTTAGAAAGTAAGGTTCTAGAATCTATTTCATTACTTCACAATGAGATATCTTCTTCACCACAAAATGTTTTTACTAACCAATTGAATTATGGAGATGTTAAAATAGGTAAAACCAGACGTATTACTCTAACTGCCTCAGATTCAATTGCAATACAAAAAGCTCATGATATTCTAACAAAGGAAGCTTGTAATCCTCCTACTATCAAGAGCTTAAGTAAAACAGTATTTCTAAATGAACAAAAATTAAAAGCAGGTTTTTTAGCAAAATATCATATGCCTATGGGTAAATACACTAATTCCATTAAAATGACCATGGCAGAAAATTTATTATCTACAACAGAATTAAGTATTGATGAAATCTCTAAAATCATTGGATACAATCATAGTGGAAACTTCGTAAAAATGTTTAAAAAGGTTCATGGAAAAACACCACTAGCTTTTAGGAAAATGGAAGTATAGGTAGGTAGTCTCATGTGGGTTTGTTTTAGTTACTTAATTTAATTGTTTTAAAAATTACTTTACTCCATAATATAAAATTTAAGCAAACAAGAATTAGTCCATAAATCATAAGTAGCATTATCCTTTGACCTAAAAAGCTATGAATAAGAGTTCCTACTCCCACTACACAAAATGAAATTATCATATTTATTAAATTTGAACTTCTATCAGCTACATTAAACTCCTCAGTAAAAGGAACTGAAAATTTATTTATCCTGTAAAAAGTAGGAATTAACAAACTTATAAACAATAACGCTATAATCAAATGAATTATTACCTTAATTCTAAAGCATAGGATAAATAGAATACTCTCAAATGTATAAATAGGTAACACCATGGTAAATAGAAAAGCTTTATAGCAACCTTTATAAATATCCCCTTCATTAATTAAAGGTGTTGATTTAAATATCCAAGCTGCCTTATGGTATTGTGAATACTGCAGCATAATCATAATCGATGGTATCATTGCTGCAAAAAAATATATATTTAAATAATATTTAGAATTGGCTATGTTATTTTGCCACTCAGAAAAGCTACTGAAATTATTATTCTGTGAAAATATAAATATAAATAGCACTGGAAAAATAATTGTAAAACCTAAGCTTGGATAAACTTTCAACTTAAATTCTCTTTCCTTCTTCATAATGGAATTTGTTAATTTATAATATGCCTTCTCTGTATTACTTCCGCAAAACAAGGTTCCTATTTTAAAGAATATACTCTTTCTCTTTTCTTTTTCCTTTGAATCATTATTATTTAATTTGGATAAATATAATTCAAAATTATTGCTTTGTTTAATATATATTATTATTGAAACTAAGGGAATTAAACATGCAATTATTACTAAAAAAGCATTTAATATTGTTGCCTTACCACCATCAATTAAATATATTGGTGCTGAAAACCACATTGGAGGACATAATATATGCCATAGCTTCTCATTATATACAATATTAGAATCTACTAAGTCGAAAACTCTACCCACCAATTGATACCCTATTGCCATAACTATGGTTAGGATTATCTGTACATAATTAATAATATCTTTTACCTTTTCACCGTTAAAGAATCTTAATATAAGAAAATATAATAATGCAGTGATTACAATCATAAACACATCAATTATAAAAATCTCTAATATAAATATAATACCTATTAATATACCTGATTTAAAGGATCCTATAATTGCAAGCCATCCTAAAGATACTGAAATCAAAAACACATAATAACAAATATGAGTTATCTTTGCTGCATTAACAGTTCTATTATTTACCCCTCTTATAGCTATTAGATTTCTATCTCTTACATCTAATAATACTGAAGAAAAATCTGATATGAATACGGTTAAAATTATAAACATAAACATTGCAAAAACCATGGTATATACATACATCTTATTTATAGATGAAAATGTTAGCATACCTATAAAGAGCCCCATAAAACCATAAAAGAATAAACTCTTAAAGAACTTATTGCTATCTTCATTTTTTTCACTATTATTTTGCATAATAGTAGGAACTCGTCTTTCATCCATTGTTAGCTTAATTTTTAATATTAGTATCATTTTTTCATAATCAACACCAAATTTCTCATATACACCTTTAAATTTATCTAGAAATTTTAAAAACTTAAACTCCTTCATAATTACACCTCATTAATAATTGATGCTATAGTTTCTGCAATCTCTTTATGCTCATTAAACCCAGTTAATTGATTAAATATCCCTTCAAGAGAACCTTCCTTACTACTTTCTTGAAGTTCATGAAAACTACCGTTAGCTACTATACATCCATTATTAATTAGTACAATTCTATGGCTTATTTTTTCAACAACCTCCATAATATGAGATGAATAAAATATTGTTTTTCCTTGGGCTGCAAGGGAATTCAATAATTCCTTTACTATCATTACACTATTTGCATCTAATCCACTTAAAGGCTCATCTAAAAACAAAATATCAGGATTATGTAAAAGACTAGAAATCAATACAATCTTTTGCTTCATCCCCTTAGAACAGGCACCTAATCTTGTATGCATACAATCTCCAATACCTAATAACTCCATCATCCCTTCGGCTTTTTTATAGGATTTTTCTTCACTTAATCCATATAGCTCACCTACAAAAGTCAAATACTCCTTAGCTGTTAAGCTTTCATAAAGCTCTGCCACCTCCGGAACATACCCTATTCGTTTTTTATATTCTCCATTTCCATTTTTAATATTTTCTCCAAATAAAAGTATCTCTCCATCACTGGAATCTATTAATCCTAATATAATTTTAACTGTAGTACTTTTTCCTGCCCCATTTGGTCCAATATATCCTATTATTTCACCTTTGTTTACCTCTAAATTTATTCCACGCAGTACTTGTTTTCCACCAAATTGTTTTGTTAACCCTGTTATTTCTAATATCTTATTATCCACCATATCCACCTCAAAATAATTTTTTAATTTAGGCATCTTCAAAAAATAAATAAGTCAGTATGTTCGACTATTTTGTGTTACACTGCGTCAGTAGAACCCTTAGATGGCGCTACCATCTGCGGAACCTGCTTCCTTGTCTAACTCAAAATATTCTTCACATCTTTGACTTGTTATTTATTTTCAGATGCCTTAGGCAAAGTTTTAAATCAGTGTTGATAAAGACTTTATATTATCTATATAAACATAGCCTTAATTTAATATGTTTTAGCATTTTTATTTAAATATTTATGATATTTTAAATTATCACTTTACTAATTAATAATAGCATATTCACCTTGATTTTACCATTTTTTTCATCTTATGGATATTAAAAAATCAATGATGTATACAGAAAAATATAGTATAGGATAACTCACTTTATGAGGTTATTTCTATAGTTTTAGATAAAAAATCCTCTTCTATCAATGAATATTTTTTATAATAATTAATATCAACATTTTTATTATTTTCAACCAAAAATCTTGCTACATTCTCCATTATATCTTCAAAGGCTTCCCCTGATTTTTCATGATTTTTCATTTCTTTATTTAATACATCTGTAATTTGATCATACTTGAAAATCTCTTTTTTAATTCTAGCTGGTGCCTTAGTTCTATTTATAATACACTTAGGATTTGATATTACCACTTTTGATATTATTGAAAATGTCTTTATAAGCCCATTTCTAACTAGTATCTCCCTAAGAATTCTAACATGTCTATCATTTTGAACTATAGGACTATACATGTCTTCCTTTTTAATAACATTACCATCTTTATTCTTTATAGCTCTAGTAAATTCACCAGCTTCATTTATGTAAATATCGCCATTCAGCTGTTTTGTTTCAAGTACCATAATAAACCTATGAGTTATAATTACAAAATCTAATTGAGCTACCTCATCTCTATCCTGCAATCTAATATCATGAAGGCATATCATTGGCACTTTACTATTTTTTATCTCATAATCTACATTTTTTTCCCCAACTAACCCAATCTTCAATAATTTTATATCTCTATCTATAAATGCTTTTTTATTTTTATTCTTAACTCTTTCACTAAGTTCTTCAAGATCCTTTAATTGGCTGTTTCCCGTTGTAAACTCCTTGTAGTAAATGTGACTATTAACATATTTTATCCCTAGAAAATTTTTTAAAAATGACATTGTGTTATCCCCCTAATCATCCCTCATTAGAAGCATTGTATCACATTTGTATATATTATGCTAATATGCTATTTATACCCATAAATTAAGATTCAGGTGCTAATTATTGCATAAAGTTTGACTTTAATTAGTATAAATAATGATAATAATATATTTATCCTAAAATTTATATAGGAGGTAACCCTATGGCAACAAGACCACTCATTATGAAATTAGCAAAAAAGATTAGCATAGAATCTCTCACCTATACTGGTATTAAGGAAACTGACCCTGAGTATAAGATACTTGACCCTGTTGTTACAGATGAAATGGCTGAAGTTGGCCTTGGATTGAAGGTAAGAAAAGCTCTAACTACTGCTAACGTTGCAAAAAAACTTGGCAAACCTGAGGATTACTGTAATGAACAATTGTTAAAACTTGCCGATGTTGGTGTCTGCAAAGTCTCCAAAAATAAAGATGGTGTGGATATCTGGACTTTACCAATCTGGGTTCCAGGCATTATGGAAATGATGGTGGCAAACAAACCAAATGTTGAAAAATATCCTGTCATTGCAGAATGTTTTGAAGAATATACCATCAAAAGAACTGCATTACTGGCTCCTAACATGCCTGTTGGTAACGGGCTTATGCGTGTTATCCCAGTAGAAAAAGCCATATCGGGAGAAACCAAAGCCCGCACCTTTGAAGAAATTTCAGATTATATTGAAAAAGCTTATATTCTTTCTGTATCTGACTGTTCCTGCCGTAGAAGCCGTAGACTTATGAATGAAGGTTGTGGACATCTTGAAACAGACATGTGTATCCAACTCAATGACGGAGCAGAGTACTATATTCGCACTGGTAAAGGAAGACAAATCACAAAGAAAGAAGCATATGAAATTATAAAGCGTGCAGAAGACAATGGTCTAGTTCATCAAACACCTAATCTAGAAGGCCCTGGTGAAACTCTTGCCATCTGTAATTGCTGCGGCTGTTCCTGTTTTGCCCTACGAGTTGGCGAATATTTTAACGCCTTCGACTTTTGCCGTTCCAACTATGTTTCAGTAGTTGATCATGAAAAGTGCGTTGGCTGTGGTCAATGTGTAGAAAACTGTCAGACCAATGCTTTGAAGCTAGGTCAGAAACTTTGCTCTAAGGCTCCTGTTGTTACTGAATTCAAACATCCTAAACCACAAAACACCATGTGGGGGAAAGATAAATGGAATCCAAACTTCCGTACTAATCGTATAAATGTTGTGGAATCCGGTACTTCTCCGTGTAAAACCAATTGCCCTGCCCATATAGGTATTCAAGGCTATATAAAATTAGCAGCACAGGGAAAATATGATGAAGCTTTAGAACTAATAAAAAAAGATAATCCATTCCCTGCAGTTTGTGGACGTATTTGCAACCGTCGTTGCGAAGATGCTTGTACACGTGGTGATGTAGATGAACCAATTGCAATTGATGAAATCAAGAAATTTATAGCTGAGCGAGATCTCAATGCAGAAACTAGATATATTCCAGCCATGGTTAACCAAACTGGAAAACCTTTCACAAACAAGATTGCTATTATCGGTGGTGGCCCTGCTGGTCTATCCTGTGCCTTCTTCCTTGCAAAGAAAGGTTACCCTGTAACAGTATTTGAAAAAGAAGAAAAACTTGGTGGCATGCTCACCTTAGGCATACCTTCTTTTAGACTTGAAAAAGATGTTGTTGAGGCTGAAATCGAAGTTCTTCGTGAAATGGGCGTTGAATTCCGAACTGGTGTAAATGTAGGCAAGGATGCGTCTCTAGACTTTCTTCGAAAGGAAGGCTACAAAGCATTCTATATTGCTATAGGTGCACAGGGTGGACGTAAAGTTGGTGTAGAAGGAGAAGATGCACTGGGTGTTATCTCTGGTATAGAATTCCTTTGTAGTGTTAATCTAGGTAAAAATATTAGACTTACTGGACGTACTGTTGTTATCGGTGGTGGTAATGTTGCGATTGACGTTGCAAGAACTGCAGTGCGTACTAGTTCTGATACTGTTTCCATGTTTTGTTTAGAATCTCGTGATATTATGCCAGCTGCTTTAGATGAAATAGAAGAAGCTGAAGCTGAAGGCATTATTATTAACAACAGCTATGGTCCTAAAAGAATTATTGTTGAAGAAGGTAAAGTCAAGGCTGTGGAATTCAAAAAATGTATTTCTGTCTTTGATGATAATAAAAGTTTCAATCCTCAATATAATGAAAAGGACACTATAATAGTAGACTGTGAAAATGTCCTTCTATCCATCGGTCAGTCTATACAGTGGGGAAATCTATTAGATAACTCAAAAGTTGAATTAAATGGGAATAACACAGTTAAGGCCGATTCATTAACTTATCAAACCACAGAGCCAGACATATTTGTTGGTGGTGATGCATATTCTGGCCCTAATTTTGCCATAGATGCAATTGCTGCTGGTAAAGAAGGTGCTATTTCTATCCATCGCTATGTACAGCCAGGTCAGAGTCTAATTATCGGACGTGACCTCAGAGAATACAAGGAACTAGATAAGGCAAATGCTGAACTTGAAAGCTATGACACAACGCCTCGTGAAAAACCACTTAATCAAGGTTCTTTGAAATCAAAGGAAACCTTCCGTGACCTACGTGGCACCTTTACTGAAGAACAGGTAAAGAAAGAAACTGAACGTTGTCTTGGATGTGGTGCAACTGTAGTTGATGAATACATGTGCGTTGGTTGTGGTATATGTACTACAAAGTGTAAATTTGATGCTATTAAATTAGTTAAAAGAACTGATGTTTACGGTGTAAAATTTGAAAAGGCAGTTACTGGAGTAATGGCTCCAAGTATGATAAAACGTGCTGGAAGAATTACACTGAAAAAATTTACGAACTTCTTCTGTAAAGAAGAAAAATAAGGAGATATTATGCATGAACTAGGAATTGTAATGAACATTGTAAAAACAATAGAAAATTTTTCTCTAGACAACAATGTGACAAAAGTGGCTTCCATTACCCTTCAAGTAGGTGAACTCTCCTCAGTGGTACCACGATATTTGCAAGAGTGCTATCCTGCTGCAACCTATAAATCTGAACTACTCCATAAAACCAAACTTAACATTGAGATTTTGCCAGCAAACTGCATCTGTCACAGTTGTGAAAAAGTCTTTAGTTTTAAAAAACATAGAAATCTATGCCCCTTGTGTGGATCTAATGACAGTGAAATCATAAGTGGTAAAGAATTCTTAATTAAGGAAATTGAAGCTTGCTAATAAACTAATAACTCAATAATATAATAGAAAGGTTGGCACCGGCCAACCTTTCTTCTTTTATACTCCAAAACAAATATACTCCAAAATAAATCCTATTATCTGTTTTTTTCAATTCTTATCCTTGTGATATTATAATCAGTTGTTTTGAGAAAAGTGAAGTTCACGCATTCCATCTACCTCATCACATATTTCTTTCAAGTTGCAGGTTGTACAATCCATCTTCAAGTTCTTGAAGATATGATCAAGACTCTCCGTAATCTGATCTGCTTGGATGATTTTCTTATTTAACTCATGGTAAGGAAAATCTGGAATAGTAATAAAAATCAGACAAGCAGCAATAATCTTAGGATTCTTGTGATACTCCCTTAGGAACAAACCTCCTACTTTTTCAAAACTAAGACCTTCTTCCAAGGCCTTTCTACTAATTCTAACTGGTTCCCTATTACTGATAGTAGAAATTCTAGACATATAACCCTTAGGTTTTATATGATACCGTGCATATTCGATCTTACGGATGGCAGTATAAGCATTATTCCCCTGGCCTAAACTTTCATCTGCCACTCTTAAAAATGCAAGACGAGCATAAGGTGTATCCCCTTGTATCTCATTTAAATCAGGTCCATAGAGCCATATTGAATCGCAATCTACCAATGCCTGTGAAGAAGTACAACCAACCCCTGTAACTGCAGGAAGATTCCCACCCCCTAGCTCATATGCCATTTCACTACGTAACACAAGATTATTATCACCTGCATCTGGCCAAGGTTCTACATCTCTGGATGTTTTTAAAAGACATCCATGTTGTCCATGAAGTAGGTCAAGACAATTTTGGATAAAATCATTATAAATCTTCATAATATATTTTTATACCTTTTTATCTGCAATTAATCACAGATTGCAATCTCTCTCAATGTTGTCATAATGCTTATTCAATATTGGTGCAAGCTTTGCAGCAACCTTCATATCTAAATTAAAGAAATATACCAACATACTAAGGAGAAACAAACCGCAGAAAACACAGATTATAATTAGTAATCCTTTCATAAAATAACTTTCCTTTCTTATCTATTTTTAGATGCAAGGCCCTTTTGACGAGCATATTCAGCAGCTCCAAGTGCCCCCATAAGCTGTGGATCTATGCTTAGATTAATAACTTTAATTTTAAGAACTTTTTCAATGGCTTCCTTCAACCCTTCATTTTTAGCGCACCCACCTGTCAATGTAATAGACTGGCTGGCTCCAGCTTTTTTTGCCATAACAAAGCAACGTTTTGCTACAGAAAGTTCAATTCCAGCTGCAATCTCATCTAATGGTTTTCCTTCACCAATTAATGATATAACCTCACTTTCAGCAAACACTGTGCATTGCGCTGTAATAGGAATCACATGCTTTGCTCCAAGGGATAATTTACAAAATTCAGGTAATGACATCTCAAAAGCATTTGCCATTGCTTCAAAGAAACGTCCTGTTCCAGCAGCACATTTATCATTCATACCAAAATTTAAAACTGTGCCATCTTTATCAATTGCAATTCCCTTAACATCTTGTCCTCCAATATCTATAATTGCTTTTACATTAGGGTCAACTACATGTACCCCCATAGCATGACAACTAATTTCAGATATATTTTCTTCTGCAAAAGGAACTTTATTACGACCATATCCTGTTCCAATTAAATAAGCTAAATCCTTTGAGCTCTTCAAATCATGTACTTGTGTTACAGCCTCCTCCAAGGCTGCTTGTGCACTAAGAACCGGGTTGCTACGACTACGACTTGTAACCGAAGCAACAATTTTACCTTTTTCATCTAAAATCACACATTTAGTATAAGTACTTCCTGCATCACAACCACCAAAATATTTCATAATAAAATTCTCCTTATCATCATATTATCTTTTATATTACCAAGCATTTTCATCGTCAACCAGCTCCAAACTAGGATCAAGTGGCTCCTCTCCCATAACTGTATGCATATATCTATTAACCTCTGTACGCATAGCATTTCTACTTGCATTTCGTGGATCCATAAGTCCATGGGTAACCCAAATCAAATGTATTCCCCGTTCACGTGCCTGTTCCTCAAATATACCGTGGTAACCAGCCATGGCTTTACATCCAATATGCTCATACATAATAACCATATCTGCATTAAATTGTTCACAGAAACGCCACAAATCAGTAACTCCAACCTGGTATCCTCCATTTGAACGATTACGCATGGTCATGTTCATATAAAGGTGTGCCAAATCCAAGAAAGCCCTCTCCTTATCATCTGTGCTACACATACGGGTAGTTGTAAGACTTAACATATCAGCCATTGGCAATATCCCCCAACAATTTTGAAGCCACAATGGAAAAGCGCTAAAGTACTGAGCCTGAACTCCCCACAGAATTGCACGATGACGAACTTCTCTTACACAAAGACACTTTTTCTTATACCCTTCCATAACCAACTTTGTAATCTTTTTATCCGCATCTAAAAAACGTTCATCTCGTCCTCCTGCGATTTGATAAGTTACATCTCTATAAAGTGCTAGGTTGTTACCTATTATCTGTGGATAAGGAGTACTTGTTATATCCAACCATTCAATGAAGTGTTCTGTCTCCTTATTAAATACATCTATAGCTTTAAAATAACTATCCCAATTGAATTTTTCACCTGTCTGCTCTTCAATAAAACCAATAGCATTCTTAATATCTTCTGCAGCATACTCTTGAACACTTTCTTGTGTATGCCTTATTGGAACAGCTAATTGGAAAGTTGGAATCTTTGATCTACGTGCCTCAATTCCATTACCCATCATACTTCCATCACAGGTGGTGTTACACTGTATTGCACATTTACCAATAATAGGATAATCATCTTCAACAGCAACCCCAACTTCAGCTGCTGGCATTGGGCATACATCACCAGGTATTCCATATTGCTGTGCTGCATCTATATAATGAAGAACTCCATCCTGTGCCATGGTTGAGCTTGTGTATATTGGAGGAATTTGAGTGCAAACCATTCTGAGATTAGGAAATCCATTCATAATTTGGCTCATCATATTTTCATCAAATATCACAATCTTATCACTTAGCTTTTTGTCTCCACCAAGACGTTGATCCGCTTTAAAACAAGTAGAAATTGTATCACACATATGATCTATAACAAGATCAAACTCAGTATGTGCAATTCTAAGCTGTATACCTCTAAGACCTTCTGTATGACGATCAAGGAAATCTGGAACTGCAAGATAATTCATCATCCAACGATAGCGGAAAAAACCTTTGATGATTATTGGACCCTTCAGAAAAAATCCAATCAAACACTTCCAAATATAAAGCCAACTAGTGTAATCATACCAGGTATCCTTAAATCCCCTCCATTCACGACGTTTACGTGTCCTACCACCGTGAAAAAGTTTCCCTAGTTCTTCACTTCCAATTTCTTTACTCATGGTCTATTCCCTCCTTGAATATTCTTAATTTCAATACTCTCAACAAAAGCCTGAACACGAGTACGAAGCTGGCCAGATGTACCTACAACATAAGGGCGGTCCACGGAGAGAACTGGATAACCGTACTCCTTATTCATAACATGGCTGGCATGAGCTCGCTCATATCCCCAGTAATCACAAAATTTTATCTGATGATATATTATTCCCTCAGCCTTAAACTCTTTTGCCAAATCATTTACATATCTGTGACGCTCATGGATTTTATCAGTATTCATATACCGTGGACACTGTCCTGAAACCATATAATGTCTACAAATTTGTGTTAACACATCCTCTGTATCATTAATGATAATTTCCTGACGTCCCGGTAATGATCCAAAGCAGAAACGATCAGCCACCACCAAAGCCCCAGCTTCTTCTATAACCTTTATAAACCCTGGGTCATCAATTTCCGAACCTGCAACAACCACACGGGCTCTAAAATCCTTTTTAGAATTTGGCTCACGGGTGCTTAGTTCCTCCAAGGTTTCACGTAAAATCGGAAGAAGCAGATCCTTTGGACAACAGTAGGTAGCTAAGCAAAATACATGGAATTCATAACCCGTAATAGAAGGATTATCTGCCTTACGGTATTGGCCTATATCAGTTATAAGTCGGTTAATCTGATTTTGCTGTTCAACAGCCTTGCGTAATGCTTCATCAGAAATATCAATGTCATAGACTTCATGTAAAGGTTCAAGAATCCTAAGTCTCATCTGTTTAACATAATGCTTCAATGCCGTTTCATCAGATTTCATAGGTACATCAGAATAAGTAATAAAGAATTTCTCCTTATCACATAGCTTAAGTAACTCAATATTCTCAACACAACGATTCATCTGTGCGCAGGCATCTGGTGAAATAATGCAATCCAAAAACTTATACCCGCCTTCCATAGCTCTTTCTAACAAAGCTCTGCAACACTCGCATAGCATACTGGTCATATAATATGTTCCCATCTCTATTGAACCAGTCCTAGGTGCACGAAGTCGTACTGAAAAACAGCCTGGTAAATCCAGAAGAACTTCTGGAATAAGACTGCATACACTTCCAATGGCAATACGCCCTTGCTCTTCACCACAACGAATTAAATCATTATAATCATGATTCAATTGATTTTCCAAGTAATATAGGTGTTTTAAATCTTTCATCTTCTCCTCCTATCATTTTAAAATTTGAAATTTTTGTAAAGCTCTGCGTGTTCCTTGTACAATTTCAGTATCATCTGGTAGATAAAAAACATTTTTCCCCGTCAAATCATAGGTAGCTAACTTATTATCATTACATATATAAGAAAGTATAGGAAGGTCTTCTGTATCCATATAATCTTTAACCGAAATATCTGGAAGACGATTTGCAATTGCTCCTAACTTTTCATACATAACAAGTTCTTCAGCTGCATTTTTGATGGTCTTAATAACTTGGGTTCCTTTTTTACTACAATCTGTTATTAGCAATAAGTGGGTAACCTTTTCCATCACTCGCCTATTAATTTGCTCTATTCCAGCTTCTCCGTCAATGACCACATAATCAAAGTTCTTTGAAAGAATACTAATGACTTCTTTCAAATAAGAATTAATCTTGCAATAACAGCCAGCAGCTTCCGGTCTTCCAATGGCAATAAATGCAAACCCCTGTGATTCCACTATGGCGTCATATATGCGGTACTGTGCCTCACCAAGCAATTCAATAGCTGCTTTTGTATTTCCATCCTCCAATGTATTAACCACCGCTTTACGTATATCATCAAGGGTAGTTGTAACCTCAATGCCCAAAGCAGTTGATAAGCCAACGGCGGGATCTGCATCGATGGCAAGAATTTTTTTATCTGGATAAGCTTCTGTAAGTAATTTCACCATAACCGCCGCCAAAGAAGTTTTCCCTACACCACCCTTTCCGGCTACTGCAATAATCTTAGTATTCTTTACACTGTTCTCTCCCTTATTTTTCATCTTTTTCCTCCTAGCTATTTCAGTCCTATTTATTTCAATACCTGTAATCAGCTTAACTGTAAAAAGTACCTATATCATCACTCCTAGAACTCCTCCACAAGAAAGGAATTTAATACATTATTTATAATCCCTATTAAGGTTACTTGTTTGAAAATACAGGTAATACTAATATTTATTAAATTTTTGCCCGGTTATGATGATATTGTTAAAATTTTCATAAAAATAACCACTAACTACTTAAATCAATAAGTGGTTAGTGGTTTATATTTTAGGCTATAATAATTTTATTTTTCAACCCTCAAGGGTCTCACAAGGGAAGGACTTATCCCACTGAGGTTTTTCAATTCTCAATATAAATTTCTGTTATTACTACTAACATTCATGCTTCTTCTCTTCTCTTAAAGCTTTCACTACTTCTAATTTTAGATTTAGTTTATCTGCAATTACTTTATCCTCTAAAATATCAAGCAGACTTTTAGCCGCTTCAAGCTTTCCTTTCTCTATTCCTTTTTCAATTCCCTTTTCTACACCCTTTTTCTCAACCTCTGGATCATATAATGTTTTTGTCATTGTATTCACCTCTTTTTCTAATATATCATCATTTAAATAATTTCTATTTAAGTACTCTATAAGATTTTGTATTGCTAGAAGCATCTTATGAAAATCTTCTCCAAGAATTTCATCTGACTTAAACAAGTCTTTTGATTCATTGGCCAGCTTTGTAGCTAGTTCCTTTGCTCTATATGATAATTCTTTCATTTTATTAATATTATTATTCTTACTAGATAGCTCTAATTCCTTTCTCAAACTAAAAAGTTGTAATGGAATTAGCGGATACATCTTCTGTTTTAACAGTTCTTCATCTGTGTACTCCCAGTACTTCATAACATCTACTGTGTATATAGCTTCTTCTGAATTTGGGAATACTATTCTTAATTTAAGTTCATCCTTAATATTTCTATTTTCTTCATGTAATGTCTATATGAAATAAATTTCACATATGAATTTACTATTGTGGAAATCTCCTTGCTACCAAAGTTCTTATGTTTCGCTTGCTCTTATAGTAAAGTGAAGCATCATAATCAAGACAGCTTTCTATTAAAATCTATTGTACATTATTATATTTAAATATTATATTCAAAATCCCATCGCCATACTTCTCAACTTTTGTAGCTCCAAATCCTCTTACCTTCAATAATTCTTCTTTATTTCTAGGCTTGGCTCTTACTAACTCATCTAAAGTCTCATTACTAAATATGAAGTATGGTTTGACACTCATTAATCTTGCCGTTGCAATTCTATATTCCTTAAGCTTATTATACAATGTTTCCGACTCGCAATTGCCTTGATCTTTTCTAGATACTTTTATAAAATCTTCCTTAGGAAATAACTTCTCTTCCTGTTTACTCTTTATACTTTTAATGTGATTTTCCTTAATTGCTGTATCAGCTAGAGAACATTTCTCTAAAACTTTATAAATGTCATTAATTTGAACATTTGATAAAACTTCTCTTCTTCCCTTAATATCTTTTTCTAATGTAGAACTTAGTTTATTTCTCTTTAAAATATATACTACTGGTGATGATACAGAAATCTTTTTCAACTCACATCTCTCACTAAATACTATGTATGAATAAACATACTTAATATCAATTTCTCTAAGCAATTCTACCAATGCACTTATATGTGCTTTATTTTGCCATACTGGGTTAAAGAATTTATTCTTCTTTCCACCCTTTACTGACTGTGTCCAGTTTTTATTTTTCTCATCTCCAAATATCCAGCCACTATAATTCTTAGATTCAAAAACATATATACCTGACCTATTTATCATTAATAAATCTATTTCCGTTGTTGTTCCATCTTCCCTTGGTATATATAAATTACATAATATTTTATTATCACCTTGTAATTTTTCAAGAAATACAAATGTTAGAAACTCACCATAATTCCCCTTATCAAATATCGTTTTAAAGAAACTATTTCCACTAATTACTTTATACTGAGATTTTTTATATTTTATGTTTATAGATAGAGTCTTAATACCTATTATAATACCCGTGCCTATAATCAAATATATGAAAGGCTTTAGAATTGGAAAAAATATCTTAAATTCAAGCATAATATCACTCCTTTTTCATTCTAGCTAATTAGATTAAGTTACAAGGATTATACTTTTAACATAACTCTAATATATCCCTAATTATTATTCAGAATAATTATATCACAATTGTATATATTATCTAAAAATCTATATTAAACCACCAATTGTTGTGTTTCGCCGCTTTAACGCCCAATAATTCCTATGTGATCCTTATTCTCTGAGTGGTTTATTTTACATAATAAACAAACCACCTGAACCATTAAAATAACGGATCAAGTGGTTTAGATTTACTATGCTACATATTTACTACCTTTGATATGAATTCAACTTCATTACTAACTACTATATATGGAGTATATTCCTTATAAATTTCTGTTACTACTAACATTCATGCTTCTTCTCTTCTCTTAAAGCTTTCACTACTTCTAATTTTAGATTTAGTTTATCTGCAATTACTTTATCCTCTAAAATGTCAAGCAGACTTTTAGCCGATTCAAGCTTTCCTTTTTCCATACCTTTTTCCATACCTTCTTCTCTGCCCTCTTCTCTAGCTCCTTCAAGTCTACTCTTCTCATCTCTTATGGCTTTATCTCTAAGTTCTGCCAGCTGTATCACATCTTTATCACCACTTATCTCATATAAAACATCCATAGCTTCCTTTATTTCTGAATCTTCCTTCTTCAAGCCATCAATCTCCTTTCCTTCGGGGTTTATTAAAAAACTTAACCATCTATGTAACTTGTTATTATAATCTTTTTCACACTTTCTGAATTTCTCCAGTTCGATAAAATGTATTTCTACAATATCACTTAAGAGTTTCTTAGTAATATCTTCATAAAGATGATAGCTACTGTGAAATTTACTATCCTTTATATAATTAAAATCTAATATATTTACTGTAATTGTTTTATTTAACTTAGTATAATTATCTCCCTTAACCAGTTGTTTTAATATCATTTTCGATAAATAAAATATTGTCCGCTTAATCATATTATACTGATTAATCAGCTGTATTTCTACATTGATATGAACATTAGTTTCAGTGGTAACATTGATATCTAAAATACTTAATTTCTCACTGGCAATGAGTGATGTGTTTAGTTCTTTCTCCTCTAAGTTCAAACTTTTAATTTTTCCATTTCCACTCGGTTCAAGTATAGAATTTAAAAAACTAATTAATATTTTTTCATTACCCTTCACACCAAATAACTTTTGAAACACAACATCATTCTTTGGATCTAATAACTTGTTCATATTATAATTCCTCCTATGTTTAATCTATATCCAAATTATTAACACGAACACACATTCTTATACATATTTAAATTAATATATTCTTCCTAATCTCTGCTACCACATAAAAAAAGGCCTTGAATACTCAAAATACCCAAAACCTTTCCTCCATTCAGTATTACTTTCCACCATACCCTATCTACCCATTTCTCCCTTGCAACAGTCCCCTAGCCACTTTCTCAAACTCCCTTATATCCATTTTCTTTACTATATCATTATAATAAATCTTTACGTCCTTACCTTTAGCTATAATATCCATACCATTACTACATTCCATATGCAGTGTTTCATGATCCTTATCATTCTCTTCGATTCTTAATTTAACTTCTTCAGCAAACCTCTTTAATTCATGCCATACTCTATATTCTTCTTTGTTTTTTATGAATAGTTCTGCTACTACTCCAGAGGCCATCATTAAGTAATCACTGGTATAAAGACATCTTCGTACTGGATACCCCATGACTTCTATTTTCTTCGGTAGTTTAATCCATTCTACTATATTTATTAGGTAGTATGGTTCATCTGAGTTCTTTGGTATTTCGGTTATTTCATTTCTTTTTACTTCTTCTATTGATTCCACTTTACCGTAGTATGTTATTCCTGCTTCATCTTTAAAAGCTTTTATTGATTGTGCTAATGCTACATATTCAATGTTATGCTTTATTAGATTTGCTTTTGATTTTGGAACATGATAAAACCTTTCTTGTAGGCTTACCTCTAACTGCTTATAATCTTTTACTGGCCCAATTAAAACATTCCTATTTGTAAAGTATTCATCTTTTAGATACTCTTCTTTCCCCACCTGATCAAGTGCTCTTTCAAAGGTTGAGTATGATGATTCATTTATTAATTCATCTAAAAACTCTTCCATTAACTTTGTGCTTGATGGAAGAAAGGGTATAGCTCCTATGTTTACTTCTTCTATGCTTCTATAGAAATCGTGATTTCTAAATTCTTCTTCGTTGTTGTATGGAAATAATACAAATGCTCCAAAAATACAGTTTTCATTTGTGTTAGTTTTTTTATTCTCATAAACTATGGCATCTCTATATCTATGCATTGTGTTTATATCTTCTGTCTTAGGTCCAACTCCATGATAAGTTGCTTTATAACCTTCTGTTGTATCTATTCTATATTTACCATCAAAGATAAACTCATAAGCCTTTTCACTACCATCTTTATTAATTGATAAAATGTTATCTGGCTTTTGTGATACTGTTTTAGATAATTTACTTCTATTGTAAAGCACCTCGAAGGTCTCTCCAGTTCTAGGATTCTTGTATTTTAAAGATGAACTATTACCTTTCTTTAAGGCTACACTTATACCTGTCTTGTGAATCTTTAAGAAATCTGCTGATATAAGGTTGTACTTCTTTTGTAGTAATGAATTTATTTTTATAAAACACCAATACTCATATAATTCACTAAGCTCCTTTATAGATAAAGATATAACATTACTATTAATAGTTAAGCCCTTTTGAAGCATTAAATAATATTTATAAATCTCTCTATAACCACTTCCCATAGTAAAAACCAAGGACATTGATGCTTCATTATATTGTGCCTGCATATCTTTCAAAAATGATGAATTAATCTTTGTATTAATTGTTCTCTTGAATATATTTAATTTATCTAAAACAACTTCATCAATAGAGCCATATCTATTACTGTTTTTATATACCTTAGTAAATTCATTAATCTTCTTGATTATATTAACTAGCATAAACTTAACGAATCTATTTTCCTTTGTGTTAATAGTTACTGTTTTTTTAGTTTGCAGAGCCTCTATGCCATTCATATGTGGTCTTTTTTCAAGCCACTTTATAGTATCACTTGTAACATTCTTAAGCTTATCATATTTCACAATTTGATTCTCTTTTTCTAATTTATGATGTGGATTATTTATAACTACATCTATAGATTTTTTTAGTTTCTCAAAAACATAATTTAAGATACTATAAAACTCAGTTTTACTGCTGTTAGTATTATTACTGATCTCTGCGCCTAAATAAGTTCTCGCTAAAAACCATAAGCAAGATTATAAATCTCCTCATTAACATCCCTAAGAATCTCTTCATAATCCTTCTTATAGCTAAGCTTACTTGGATACACCTCTAGCTTGCAGCAAAACTCATCATGTCCATTAGCTCTTACTGTAAGATCTGTATGCCCAATATCTCCTCTGAAATTTATAATTCCACTAAGATTATTACTTCCCTTAACCATTGGAGTTACTTTATTTCTAATATGTTGATTTTCATGATAAAACTCTAACTTAGCATTATTCTTGCTAAGTATGATAACCTCATAATTTTTATATTCCTTCAAATGAACCTTCTCGTTAAAACTCGTATTTAAATCCCCACAAAAACTCTTAATAGAAATTGAAGTCTCATCACTAGTTCCAATGCTATCCTCATTTCCCTTAATGACAAAATGTAAATTATCTGATTCTATACTTAGAATTTCTTGATTATTGCCAGAAGGTTGTGAATCCATCACGTATGAACCTCCTAATCATATAGATAATCTTTTCATTAGTTAATTCATATTTATCAAGGGAGTTTTCCTTCATCTTCTTAATATCTGCATCTTCTAAGTAAGTTGAATTTTGAGTTTTACAACCATTTAGTTTATCAAATAAAGATATTAATAAATCCTGAACATCTTGACTACTTCCACTTATCTTAGGAAGAATCTTTTGAGTAACAGCCATATCAAATGCGGCATCAAATTCTAGCAAGTCATTTTCAGTTGCATATATCATATAAAATACAATTTCATCCCTAACTCTATAACCAAAATGCTGATTATACTCTTGAAGCACATTATTAATTTCAATTAATCTCTCTATAACCTTAGTAGCAATTTCTTTGTGCTCTATACAATGAGATAACTTTAAGAAATCAGACTTAAGGAGATTATTATGATAAGTTTTAGCTTCAACATCTTCAGTATTTCTATCTTCAAATGAATAAGATAAATCAACCTTGTTAAACTCAATTGTATTTGCTCTATCTAATACCTTCTTACTAAATGGGAATGTTGTTTCATCCATATTAACAGTTCCAACAATAAATAGATTTTCAGGCAAATATACATCACCATATTTATCAAAAGCAGTAGTATCAGTTCCAACTTGCTCTTTACTTATCAATGGATTAGTTATGATAATTCCATCCTCGTTAACTCTTCTTGTCTCCATAATAGATAAAACATCACTAAAATAATATTCAACTCTAGCCAAATTCATCTCATCAAGACAAATAAAATAAGGAAGCTCTGGATGCATCATAGCCTCATAAGCCACAGATGTAATAACTCCTGGAGTAAATTCGCCCTTAATATTTCTATACCCTAATAAATCAGTTGCATCAGACCAATCAGGCTTAACAGGCACTAAACTAAATCTCTTATTATCACTAGTTGCACCAATCGCCTCTGCAAATAGTTCTACAATCTTACTCTTACCAGTACCCGAAATACCAGATAAAATAACAAATGGTTTAGCCTTTAATGATATGTATAGGTTCTTAATTAAGGCTTGGTCATAATCAAAGCCCTTAGAAGATATGTAGTTATGTATTTCTCTAACAACATCTACTGAATTAAAATCTAAAATTATAGAAGTTTCTTCAACAATATCGTCTATTGTTTCATCCTCAAAGTCATCTTCTTCCTCAACTTGATCCTCTGATGATAATTGCGATCTATCAATTAACTTAACTATGAATGTATCTAATTTATCTCCTTTATAGAAGTCTATGAATTCTTGAGCTTCTTCTGGAAACTTCTTAGGAGTCTTATTATTATTTTCGCTTTGATATTTTTTTATATATTTGTATGAAGCATCTAATGTATCAATTAGTAAAGTAACAAACCTTTTATCATTAAACATAATGCGAATAACAGGGTTTTTTCGTCTATTTTCATCATTATTAACCCAATCAATCTTTGCACTATAAGTTTTCCCATCACAAATTAAGCTTACTTTATGCTTTTGACCCTTTGAAAGTTTAACTGATATATTGTTTAAAAATTCTTCTCGTATGTCCATTGGAATAACACTTCCAGAACCAAATGTAGATGAATCAACTCTTTTACTTGCAATGTAACTTTTATCCTTAACCCTACTATTACTCCAAGAACTTGATCTTATTTTTTTCATAGCTTATATCCCCTATCATTTAATATCTTATATTGTTATTCTAACACTTAGTTATTGGATAATATATCAAAGATTTGTTTTTAGAGGAATCATTCCACCATTGTGTTAGTTCTTAGGCATAATATAGCTTGTTACACCTGATATCTAATAGTGTTAAGTCTAGCGACTGCAGCTTCTACTTACTCTTTATATATCATTATTTCATTTTCACTAATCTCTACTATTTCTGCTAACTCCCTACGGGTAATCCTTGTTATTATAAAAGCCCTACGCTTTGCATAGGGCTTACTTGGAAATTTTTTGGACTTCTCGGGTGCTACTTAGGGAGCTTGTAACCGAAGTTGCTTATATAATAAATTATCCTAGTTTTCTATAAACTACTCTTCCTCTCAAAGGAACTACTTATCTTTGCTATCTCTCCTTCAATGGATTTTTTTCCTACAAACTTGTTCGCTATCTTGTATTCCTATTTCGATTGTCTACTGTTTTGAATATATAACATTCACATAGCGTTATACATTTAATTTATTTATATCATAATAATAACTTAAGTACTTTAGAAAGACTTGTTGTAATTCATCCTTTTCTAACATTGGTGACATAACAACAGGATAGCTTTTATTAAATTCAAAAATCACTCTTCTCCCTACCCTCTCATCCTTACCTAAGTCATCTCTATCTTTTATTTTTGCTTTTAACACCTTAGATAAGTCTAAATCATTAATTATATCTAAAATGTTAATTAAAAAGCGGTCATTTCTAAATATCTCATACTTAATTATATAATTATATAAATCTAAATTATCTATTATTAACTGAAAGTACTTCTCTCTTTCACTTTCTAGTATGTTATCACAGATATATTGAGCCCCTAAAATACATTTGTAGATATAATTCTCCCAATCAAATTTCTTTAAGACAATATTATTAAAAACATTAATACCATCTTTTATTGATGAATACTTCTCCAATAAATATTCTCTCTTCTTAGTACAAAGTAGAGAGTGCCAAAATACTTCATCTAAATGTATATCTCTATCAGTATTGAGATAGGATTTTGAAATAATCCCAAAAGCTTCAAAATAGCTTTTGTTTCTTTCCTCGTCTTCTGAAATATTCATGTAAATAGGAAAGTTAGGTATTTCACTTATAGAAACCTCTTCCCCTGAAAAATATTCATCATTACTATTTATTTGATCATTTAAAAAATCTTGATAAAATTGTTCATTATTCTTATATCCCTTTTTCAACAATCTAATTTGCATCTTTATATAAACTCCTTACTGTTTCAGTATATTTTCCTAATATCTTATCTGAGATCGAATAAATTACTTCATCAATATTCTCTATAGATAATTCACTTATCATTTTACTTCTCATAAGATTATATAATTTAAAATCCAAACCATCTGTTGGGGGATCTATCTCATCCAAATTAACTTCCTCTGATATATCTTCACTATTATTAGTTATAAATCTAAACAAAGCTTTCTGCAGCCCCATATATACATAAGGGTTATTAAGAATATTACTTTTCTGTGAATCGTTAAATTGAAAAGATTCATTTTTATAAACTAATACTATAGTTTCACTTCCTATTTCTATCTTAATGTCCGACTTAATATTAGGATCTACACGCTTTTCAAATATCTCAAGTGGTTTAGCATTACTTCCATCAAATAAAACAGTATTAGAGAATCCTAATATCGAATTAGCATCTACTTTAATTTCTTGCCTATATTGATCATAAAAAGAGCTTAGATCGCTATTATCTTTAAATGAGATTTCTTCCTTTGCTTGAATAAGCATTTGTATAATAGTTCTCTTACTCATAGAGATCCTAGACTTAGGAATACAAATAAACTTATCATCTACACCAACATTAAAGAATTTGTTATCTTTTGATTGGATAACTAATATCAATTGTGCTTGTCCCTTTACTAAACGCATATTAATAAAATTAGATGTAATTTCACAGTTTATTTCAAATCTATAATCTTCAACATTCTCATTAAGATCTATATCTAAAATAAATTCACAGTTTTCATAGCTATTTGATACATTTGTTAAAATTGGATATGGAAAATTTGCATCCTTTTTATATATCATTTTACACCTCTACATAGTATACAAATTTTAGTGCTCTATTAAAGTTTGATTTTAACTTGAACTCAATTTGTGCTACTCCATTTATTATTTTAACATCCTTAATTAAATTGTTTTTTATGCTACATATTTTTCCTGAGCTAATATCCTTAGCACTTTCATAGCCATCATTTAATTTAAACTCATTAGGACACTCTTCTCCCATTCCATTAACTACCAATAATGCTACATCACACAATTTAGAATCCTTTAATTCCTTTGTACTAGTAAAGTCAAATATAACAACCTCTCTATCAGATAAAAGTAGTCTTTGAACTATATCTGGATGAGTATTATATCTTGTTTCCTTTTCTGTATTATTACCTTCATTATCCTTCTTTTCCCGCTTTACTTCCTTTGCTCCACTAGGTTTCTTCCTAGGTTTTGGATCTTTTCCTGATGTAGGTGATTTTTCTTTAGTCTTTCTTGTTGGTGGAGGTAATTTAGCTACGATTCTTTCCTTCTCACCTTTATTTAATTTAACAGTATCCATAGTTTGTGATAAATCTTTTTTAAACTGACTTTCTATAATATAAAGAATATCTTTGGTATTCATAACACCATCCGTTGGATTTTTCTTTTTTATTTCTTCATCTAGGACACTTGATATTTCCTTAGAAATATTATTAATAAATCTTTTAGCATTCCTTTGTAGCTTCAGATCTTTAATATGCTCACTAGCTAATTCTGTATGCGATTCATTTTCTAAAGATTTTAAAAACATATCCTCAATTTCACTACCTGGTATTAAAACAGCATTAAAAGGTTTATTTACATTCCCCTTTATCTTTTTATCTTCTATTTTCATACCGATTGTTCTTACTATAGCTACTCTACCCTTTGATATTTCTTCATCATATGTAAAATATAATTTAAATTTATAGTCATTATTTGAATCTTTTATTATTATTTCTCTATGTTCACTCCTTGTAAATGTCCTAAAATAAAGTGGAGTAAACTCTTCTTTTATTTCAGAAATTGCTTGTTCATAATAACTACTATTCGTTATATAGTCTTGTATCGTAGAACTATTTATAACTTTTTCATTAACTATAACCTGTAACTTTTCTTGCATGATAGCAATAAAGAAACTATCACATACACTTTTAATTATATCTTTTTCATCATTAAACTGTTCTCTTAAAAATGGAATTATTATTTTTAATCCCCTAGCATCTTTAGAAAATACTTGATGAAATTTATTCTCAAAAGGATAAAACTTAGTTTTCGAATCTATAATTTTTTCATCAGTAAAATACCCTGTAGATCTATAGAAATCACTTTCATATTCATGTTCAATTAGCTGTACAGTTCCCCCTAAATGTTTATTGCCCTCGTCATCACAATTAGCAAAAAACATCATATTTAGTTCTGACGCAGCATTTGATGCAATCTTCCCTATTCCATGAGAGCCACCCCTAACCTTTTCAAATTCTTCATTTTCAGCTTCAGCGTGAACACCTTTATTGTACGCATAAATACTCCAAGTATCTTCATTAGAATCACTTTGACCATTTAATGCACCTTTTAACCCCTTTGTATTAGAATCCTCAAATGAAATATAGCTTACTCTATCCTCTACCATTTTCTTTTTCATATGTTGGATAGTTTCTCGAGTATAGCTATTTCTACCTTTTAAAGATAAAATTCTTTTCTTAATCTCTTCTATGCCAGGTATATGTACTTTTTCTATTTCTCCAATTTTTATACTAACTACTACAGGTTTATTCTCACCTGATATTTTTCCATCTAATGAATTTTGTATATTTTCTCTAACTAATCCTGATATACCAAAATTATAAAATCTTTCAAGAACAGGATTAAATGTAGCTTCTTCAATTCTATCAACTACAGTAAACATCCAACAGTCTTTCTTATTTTCTTCTAATATACTACTCATTATTTCACCACCCTTTAATATTATTTTTATTATCTTAATATCTAATAAAATATTAATTTCACCCTATGTAAACTTCGTATAATATTCCTAATTTCAAGTCCAGTATACCACACTGTTTTGTCTGTTTTTATCGAATTATTTATTACTTTGAACCATAAATCAAACTATGATTTTTAAATCTATATAATTTGATACGACAACTCTCTTGACAAACTCCGTATATTTAAATTATTACAACAAATATTATATCCATATATTTACATAGCGAAACAAGTGTAAATATTGTTTCATCTAATTGATATCCCTGTTCTTCTGTTCTTTTAGAACACCGTTCCAAGTTGCTCGTTATATAAGCAAAATATCCATTCATCTTGGCCACCCTTCAGATGGACACTTTTCTTATTTATCAAAATAAGCCTCTATATTATTCAATCTTAATTTATTCGAGAATTCTAACACTTTACCTTTAAACTCTTCAGTTCCATGTACATATTATATAAAAATCTTTGGTATCTTCATAACCCAATCCCCCCTATTTTCCTTTTGTTTTACCTAACCCCTTTCAACACAACCCCTTCCTTAAATCCTCCTCTTTCCTCAAACTTCGCTTTCCTCTTCTCCATAAATTCTTCCTCTGAATACCCAAGATTCTTCGCAAGTCCAAACAATACTTCCATAACATCTGCCAGCTCTTCTAAATTTTTATCCTCTAAATACTCATTTACTTCTTCCATAAGCTTCTTCTCTAAAAGTCCTGTGATCTCTTCCTTTGAAGCTATCTCTATTTCACACTGCTTTCCATCAGCCTCTATTATTGCTGGTATTTTATCTCTTACTAATTTATTGTATGCTTTCATACTAATCTCCTATAATTATTAATTTAATTATTATTTAACTGAACCTTATTGTATGGTCCATAATTTATAGTCCCTAAGGTCTCTTTCCATTTATTCTCTCTTTGAATTATATCTTCACCTTCGTAGAATTCTATTACAGAAAACACTACCGAATTATATCCATGCTCTAGTATAAATAAATTTAAATGCCTTGCATCTCCATTAGAAACTAGATGCTTCATCCACCTAGCTAAAATTCCACCTTCTCCATAGGCACTTCCTATATATCTGCTTGTTCCATCTACAGCTCTTTGAATATATATACCCTTCTGGCTTAGAACTTCTTTAAGCTTATTTTCATCACTATTATCCTCACTTATAGCTATGATATCTCTCCAAGTATATGTTTGTCCCATTACATCACATACACTTGTATCAACATCTGGTAAATCTAACCCTTCAAATTTCGGAGTTCTGGAAGTAACCCTGTTTTCCAAACAACTTTTAATGACTTCTCCATCTTCTAATATATTTTTTATAACTTTAACTAACTGTAAGTTATCTTCAACCTTATAATCAATCACATATCTAGTACTTCTAACTACATTACCTATTTCTTTTAATGATTCTTTTAATTTCGAGTCTACTACCTTCGAGTGATATACAGTAAAAATATTATCTTCACCATTACCTTTTAATATAAATGCCCTTATTCTGTATTGATTAGGCTTTACATTATATCTTACGTAAGGGTCACTACTATCCCCACTATTATCTACTGTATTTTTAAATGTAAATAAACTTATGATTCCACTTTGTATTAATAATTCTTCTAACTTATCTAACATATATAATCCTCCTATTGAAAAAATATTAGCCTATGGTACTTACCGAAAACATACCGTTACTTGTTTTTATAATACCCCTTCAACTTCTCCTCACATACCCCATCTATCCTAACCTTTTCATCAAAGCTAAGCTTATCCCATACTTTCCTATTAAACTGCACAAATTCTATATCTCTGCATTTTTCCATGAATCTCATGTCTTCAAAGCGTTTGAATGGATTTGAGAAGATGTTTTTCTTTGCTGTTCCTCTATCTATAATCTCATTATTATAAATAGAAGTTTTCTTTTCACCTACAAGTCCTCTAGCTTTCCTATCTTCGTAGAAGCCAATAACACAGTCAACTAAGTCGTCAATGAGAACTCTCCCTTTGTTATCTGCCTCTGCTAGCATAGCCTGTAGTAACACTGGTTTGTAAGAGGCTGACATAGTCATTTTCTCTACAAACTCCATGAACTTTTCTTTTATATTGGAGTCATTTATCATATCCCATCCAAACTCCTCTGCATACTTCTTCACTGTTTCTTCTGTGAAGTATTTGAATGTGGTGCTCCCACATGGCACTTCCATATCAGCTTCTATCTTTCCTTCTCTGATATATCTTCCTACTGTTTCCGCTTGTACATCTACCCTTCTTACAAACTCTATTTGAGATATCATACCCTTTGCTTCACTTTGCCAGTTAAATAAATCTATATGCTGAAGATCCATTATATCCACTGGTAAGTCAATTAACTCCACAGGCTTTTCTCCTCTTCTTAGGAAGTCCGCTTCTTTGAATTTTTTATCTCCATGACCAAGGACTAAAGCTCCTGGTACATAATTTTCTAAGTTAAATAATCTATGAGTTGATAGTGGTGCATTGAAAAGACTTGAGTTGTCTATAAAGTCAAAGACTAATAGATAATCCTTTCCTTCTGATTTTCTTGTTCCTCTACCTAACTGCTGCATGTATATAGTCTTAGACATGGTTGGTCTTGCCATGAATAACACCTCTGTCCTTGGACTATCCCAGCCTTCATTTAATAAATCACAAGCACATAATACCTGTATCTTACCTTCCTCATAGTCCTTTAAAATTCTATCTCTCCTGGACTTATTTAAGCTTCCTGAAACTGCTTCTGCTTCTATTCCTCTTTCTTTAAATGCCTTTGAAACTTCCTCTGCATTATGAACTGAGGCACAGAATACCACCGTTCTTTTATCTTTAACATAGTTAATATAAGTATCAACTAGTACATTATTTCTCTCAGGTACAAAGAGTTTACTTTCTAAATCCTTAGAGTCATACTTTATTCCTCTAATCCTAACATCAGATATATCCACATTAGTTTTAACTCTTATACATCTAATCTCTGCAAGTATTCCTTGTTTTACTGCTGTTTCTATATCAATCTTATGAGCCACATTCTTAAATAAATCTAGAATATCTTCTCCATCTGCTCTTTCAGGTGTAGCACTTAATCCTATGGTAAACTTTGGTGTAAAATAAGATAATATTTTCTTATAACTATCTGCTGCTCCATGGTGAGCTTCATCTATAATTACATAATCAAATTCATCAGGTCTAAACTCCTCTACATGACCACTTACACTTTGAATGGAACCACATACAATGTCAGCTTCCTTCTCCTTTATATCTCCCATATAAGTGCCACAGCTTGCCTTCTCCCATAACATTTCAAAGGTTCCCTTAGCTTGTTCGATTAATTCCTTGGTATGTCCTATATATAGAGTTCTTCCCCCTATGGATTTAGCATCTTCTACTGCCGTTACTGTTTTACCTGTTCCTGTGGCATGATATAAAAGAGCTATAGTATCACCTGCTTCTCTCATATCTCTTAAACTTGTAAGAGCATCCTCTTGATGCTCCCTAAGTTCGAGGACTGCTCCCTTAGGTTGTGGCAAGTAATCCTCTATACTTCCCTCTAATGCCTCACCTAAAAATGTAGCCATCTGATCCTTAACTAAATCTGGATACCTTTTTAATTGTCCATCTGTCCACCTATAAAGTTTCCAATCCTTATAGATAATACTGTTTTGTTTTAAAAGATCATCATAATACTTCTCATGAGAAACCTTCCCTGGCTCATGAACGCCTTCTCCATCTATCTCAATTGCTATCTTCTCTTTATCAGTAACTATAGCAAAGTCTATATATCTACTTCTCCCATATATATCGCTCAACCCATACTGGATTGATAAACTACTTGTCTTCTCTGGACCAAACTGTTCACTAAATAATTCAATGAACTTATCCTCTGCTCCACTAGCTAACTTAATTTCATCAGTCTTCCCCTTAATAGCCATGATTTCCTCCTCTAGAATTGTTTTTTCAACATAAGGCATCTTCAAAAAATAAATAAGCCAATCTCCTAAACTTTTTTGAAACCTAGCTATATTGTATCACCTACCCACATAGTGCTCAACCAAAACATCCCATTTGAACAAATTTATGACTAGCCTGTGTTTGCAAATTTAAATACTTTATTATCTCAAAAACCCCTTTCTTCAGAAAGGCTAGGTTATTATTATATTTAATAGAGGAATCTTTAATAGATGGATTATTTGTTATGGGTTTGCACTGATAACATTGTGGATTTTCATCTATACCCTGAAGGTTTTCATCCCCACTATAGGAGTTTTCATCCACACTGTCCTTGTTTTCATCTACACTCTGTAGATTATTATCTACCTTCAAATTATCGCAACTAGAAGCCTCTTTTATTTCATTACTGCTATCATCTTCTATACTTACACCACTAGTTATTAGCTCTGTATATTTTTCACCTATGCCAAAATAGGAATACGTACCACCATCTCTTATAACCTGGTGAGTAAGTACTCCTGCATCTCTTAATTTGAAAAATCTAGATTGAATAGTGCATTTTTTCATGTTTAATATAGGTAACGCCTTCAAAACTCCATCATATCGAATCCAATAGTATGTTTGTCCATCTACAATTTTAACCTTCATCCCCTTAGACTCTTTAAAATCAATAAAATATCTAAGGATCGTTGCATCCAAAGTATCAAGCCCAAGCTGAACTAACTTATCTTGTCTAAACCCCATAATTGTGTATTTCATAATTATATCCCCTTTTAAAATATGTATTTTTAGCCTTGAAACCCATTCAAATACTATATATGCAATTATGAAATTTTTTTACACTTATTCTAAAATAATTTAAGAATTTTTATTTTTGCAATAATTTAAAATTTTCTCTAAGAGCCTCAACCCCAGTTACCCCTAAGCTTTGAACCCTCCAAGAACATAAAAACATAAAAAGCTAACTTCCTAACTTCCTTGGTATCCAACCCCTTGATTCTCTATTTTGTACTATACTATAATAGTCAATAGATAATAATTATAAAATTTAAGTGAGGTATAATAATGGAATTACAAAAATGTGTAGAAACAAGAAGAAGTATTCGTAAATTTAATTCAAAGGAAGTAAGTAATGAGGTTATAACAGAACTAGTAAATGCTGCTGCTTATGCACCATCATGGAAGAATTCTCAGGTAACTAGATATTATGCTATTAAAAATGTAGAAGTTAAGAAAGCTATTGCTGATGCAATGCCAGCTTTTAATGGTGATATTGTAGCTGCTGCTCCTGTTATTATTGTTTCAAGTGTAGTTAAGAATAGATCTGGTTATACTCGTGAGGGTGGATTCGATTCTGCAAAGGGTGAAGGTTGGCAAATGTACGATTGTGGATTATCTAATATGATTTTCTCACTAAAAGCTAATGAGCTAGGCCTAGGCAGTGTTATTATGGGTATCTTTGATGAAGAAAAGGTATCTAGCATTGTAGAAATTCCTGATACTGAGGAAATTGTTGCAGTTATTCCTCTTGGATATTTTGATGATGAAGCCGCAATGCCAAGACGTAAATTTGCAGATGCTATTTTAAAAATAGTAGAGTAAGAGTAATATATAGAAAAGGGACTATCTCATGATTTTTTTGAGATAGTCCCTTTTTTAACTACTTATTTTTCCGGCAAATCTTCTTACTCTTGTATCATTATCTTCATGAAATAATTCTTCTGGAGATCCATCTTCAACTATTTTTCCATTATCCATGAATATTATCCTATCTGCTACTTCTCTTGCAAATTTCATTTCATGGGTTACTATAAGCATAGTCATATGGGCTTTTGCTAAACCTTTAATTACCTCTAAAACCTCGCCTATAAGTTCAGGATCTAAAGCAGAAGTTGGTTCATCCATTAATATTATCTCTGGATCTACAGCTAAGGCTCTTGCTATAGCCACTCTTTGTTGTTGTCCCCCAGATAATTTTGAAGAATACTCATTGGATTTTTCCTCTAACCCTACCATTTTAAGATATTCCATTGCTATTTCTCTAGCTTTTTCTTTGCTGATTTTCTTTACAGTAGTCAATGGTTCCATTACATTCTTCAAAGCTGTTTTATTTTTAAATAAGTTATAGCTTTGAAAAACCATAGCAGTTCTTCTTCTAACATCTAATATATGTTTTTTATGAGCTAAGGATAAATCAATCTCTAAATCTCCAAACTTAAGTGTTCCACTATCAGCTTTCTCTAAAAAGTTAATACATCTTAATAATGTTGATTTTCCTGTACCTGATGGTCCAACTATAGCTATAACTTCACCTTTTTTTACCTTTAAGTCTATATTCTTTAATACTAAGTTATTTCCAAAGCTCTTAGTTAAATTACTTAATTCTAACATATTTTACTCCTTATCAAGCTTTGTTAAATGATTTCTCAAGCTTTCCTTGTATGAATCCTATAATACCACTTAACATCCAATAAATGAGAATTACACAAGTAAAGGCTTCTAAAAACTTATATTTAGCCGCTGCCTCCGATTGAGCTGTTGCCATAATCTCCGTTACTCCTATAGTAAATGCTAAGGATGAACCCTTTACTATATCTGCAAAGGTATTAACTAAAGTTGGAATTGCAACTCTTATGGCCTGTGGTAAAATTATTCTAACCATTGCTTGAGTATAAGTCATACCAATGGCATAAGCTGCTTCCTTCTGACCTTTATCTACAGATGCTATAGCTGCTCTTAAGCTTTCTGAGCAATAAGCTGAAGCATTAAGACTAAGTACAATTATAGCTGATGTCATGGCGTCTAAACCCTTTAACCCATGTATAATTTGTATTAATCCAAAGTATATAAAAAACATTTGTGCCACTAGCGGTGTTCCTCTAAAGAATGATACATAAACACTAGATAACTGCTTTAGTACTGGTACCTTTGCATCTACAAATAAGGCTATTGCTGTTCCTATTAATAATGCAAATACTAATGATACTAAAGATAATGTCAATGTTACCTTTAAATATTTAAGCATTAATGGTATTAAATTTATAACAAACTGAAAATCAAATATAGGCATTAACATCACCTATTTAGATTCTTTAGTAGTATCTAATTCAAACCATTGATTTGATATTTTTGAGAAAGTTCCATCTTCATGCATTTCTTTTATAACTTTATTTACAGTTTCAATAGTTTCTTTATTTGTTTCTTCTTTTCTAAATGGGTATTGATTTATTTCATAAACACCAGTGTCGATATCCGCAACCTTTAAGTTCAATTTTCCCTGTTCAATAGTTGTTTTTGCTTTTACTTCTGAAAGCCATGCTGCATCGATTCTTCCTATCTCTACATCCTTTTCCATAGGAACTCCATCAAAGGTTACTATGTCTAATCCTAAATTGTGCTTTTCATTTAAATCTTTTAGAGTTTTTTCTCCATTACCACCTAATACACAACCTACTTTTTTACCCTTGAAATCTTCTATCTTTGTATTAGAGTTATCAGTTGGTACTACAAATTTATATTTACTATATGCATAAGTATCGGTAAAATCATATTTTTCTTTTCTTTCCTCAGTAGTAGACATTTGATGTGCCACTGTGTCTATTTTACCTGCATCAAGCATCCCCATAAGTCCACTAAATTTTGCTGTTTGATATTCTATCTTATACCCAGTTCTTTTCCCTATTTCATTCCAAACATCAATCTCAAAGCCTTTTGATTCATCATTTTCTTTGAAGCACCATGGGTAGTATTCTGTAGAAACCCCTACTGTAAGAGTTTTACCACTGTTAGTTGTACTATTCTCTGATGTTTTATCCCCATCTGCAGTTTTGTTACCACACCCACTAAAAATAGTTAAGCCTATTGTTAATGTAGCTATTAATGATATTATTTTTTTACTGTTAATTTTCATTTTAAGTCCTCCTTATATTCAATTGTTTTTTATTAATTAGCTTTTGCTAGTTAGTTTTTCAACGTATTAATTGCTTTTAGAACTCGCTCTAATGCATCCTTTAAAGTTGATTTAGGGCAAGCTAAATTTATTCTTATGAACCCTTCTCCACCTTTTCCAAAGTAATATCCTTGGTTCACTAAGACTTTTCCTTCAGTAATTAATAACTTTTCTATTTCCTTTGGTGTTAAATTCAAAGCCCTAAAATCCAGCCATGCTAAGAACATAGCTTCAGCTGGAATTACTTTTATACATGGAATATTCTCTTTGAAAAACTCCTCCATATATACAAAGTTGCTTTCCACATAATCTAACATCTCATCTAACCATTCCCCGCAATGATCAAAGCCTGCCTTTACCGCAGTTAATCCTAATAAATTTGGTTTATTGATACTTTCACTTAATAAAGCTTGTTTATATCTTTTTCTTAAATATTCATTAGGTATGATTACATTTGATATCTCTAGCCCTGCTATGTTAAAGGTTTTATGACTTGCTATACAAGTTATAGAGTTTTCTATAGCCTCCTCATGCTGCTGAAGAACAAAATTATGGTTATACCCTTTATGTACAAGTTCACAATGTGCCTCGTCCGATACTATTAAAATATTATTATCAACTAATATCTTTGTTAATTCACTTAACTCATCTTTTGACCATGCTCTTCCCACTGGATTATGTGGATTACATAATATTATCATCCTTACTTTTTCATCAATGATATTCTTAAGGCCATCTAAATCCATATTGTATTTTCCATCTTTAAGTATTAATGGATTTTCAATAACCTGTCTATTATTCATCCTAATTAAATCATAAAAGTTAGAAAATACAGGAGGCTGAACTATAATCTTGTCCCCTTCATTAGTAAAGGTTTTTATAATTCTTGCCAATGAACTAACTACTGTACCACTAAATTCAATCCACTCTCTTTTTAAAGTTAAATCATGTCTTCTCTTATACCAACTAATTATTGATTCATAAACATCTTCATATCCACCGCTGTAACCTAATATGCCTTCATCTATCTTATTTTTTAATGCACTTCTAATAGGCTCTGGAGTTTTGAAATCCATATCTGCAACCCAAAGTGGTAGAAGATCATTATCATCAATTCCAAATCTTTCTTTTATTCCATCATACTTTAAAGAGTGTGTATTTTTTCTTTCTACAAATTCATCAAAATTATACATTTTTATACCTCTCTTCAATGATACCCCAGGAATGATCATTCCTAGGGTATCATATCAATTTATGCAATTAATTGCATTAAATATTCATTATTTGTATAACTATAGCTTTACCTATAGTTATTTACTATATTTATATATTTTGTAATCAATAGCAGATCTAGTAAAAATTTAGAAATCAGAACTACCCATTTTACGGTGGTATTCATTATACAATAAAAAAGGCTATTGCTATTGCAATACCCTACTAAGGATTACTTATAAATTAATATTCTTATTTATAATAATTCAAAAAATAAAAAATAACCTAGATTAAAAATCTAGGTTATAAGACCTGGCAACAACCTACCCTCCCACACAGCTGCCCGTGCAGTACTATCGGCCTC
>NZ_JAVXMF010000002.1:0-305330 GCF_036646415.1 Clostridium sp.
CTTTATCAAACTCAAAGCTTGTGGAATATGATTTGCCTGCTATATAGTTTTCTTTCTTACTGGTTTTATTAGTTTTATCATAATCATATTTAAACCAGTTCCCATTAGAATCCTCTGTTTTCACTAATCTATCTGATAAATCATAGGTATATTTATGAGTAATTCCACTTCTTGAATCTACTAATTTAGCTAAATTACCCACATTATCATATACATATCTTGCTGATACTATTTCCTTAGTATAATTATTACTCGTAGCATCTATATTGTTATTACTTGGTTCATCATTTTCTAATTCTAATGACATGGCTTCTATTGGTGGTTCTACTGGATCAAGTGGTATTCCTGGTTTTACTGGTCCTGGATCAATTATTTTTGGTGGTAATGGTGGCTTTTCTGGGTGTGGTTCAGTTATTATTGGTGGTTTTTCTGGGTCTGGCTTTGGATTTGGATCTACTACTGGTGGTTTTTCCGGATCAGGATTAGGCTCAGGCTCAGGTTCTGGCTCTGGCTCTGGATTTTGAGTGCCTGTATCTACATAGTCAGATATATTACTTTCTAACCTCTTCATAGTTACTCGGTTTAAATTATCATAGGTGTAAGCTACTGTATTTCCATTACCATAGATTGCATTTTTTAATACTCCAGATACATTATCGTAGTCATTAGTTATAAGTGTGCTACTTCCCACTTTTACAGATTTCTGATTTCCATTTCCATCATAAGTAAAGTTATAACTTGCACTATTACTAGAAACCTTTAATAATCTATCATTACTATCTTTTACTGGAGTAGCTCCTAATCCAATAGATCTACTTCCTAAATCTCCAGTACTGTTACCATTTATAAGGAATGTTTCTCCAGTCTTTGGAGCTCCATACGGCTTATATCCAGTTGTATTTCCTTTTGGATCGTATATATTTGACGTATATTACTCTAAGTTTTGAAGAAATATAAAAAAGCCAGTTAAAGTGACTTAAATCACTCCAACTGGTACATGAATAACTCTATAATTATTTATTATTTAAATTCTTATCTACTTTTTCTAGATAATTTGTCTCACTTACGATATTTTCTTCGAAGTTTTTCACGGCATTTCTTGTATAATTACCAAGAGCCTTTGCATTTATTCCATAGAAATCATTACTATTAGAGTTTTGTAAATTATTGTTATTGACGTTATTATTATTGAGTTTATTATTTTCACCCATTAATATCACCTCCCGAAATTATTGTTAGTAATTAAAATAAATTTATTCATTAACGTTAAGTTTGCTTGTAAAAATTCACAAAGGTATATATATTCTTATATTATCTCTATTTACTTAAAATATAATAAATAGTTCATTTATATATTTTTATTAAGATTATCATAGATAATTGTAGATTTATGTTGACATTTATGAATTTTTTTTATAGAATCAAATAAACAAATCTACTTTTAAGTTGGTCCAGAGAGGCCAAGAAGGGAGAGCTAATGATGGCTATAACTATAATTATTTTAGAGAGAAACCCATAGGATAATGATTAAAACAACAGTTCGTTTGTTTTATTTATTATCCTTTTTGTTATGAATTTATAATTTTGATTGGAGGGTTTTTCTTGAACACAAAGAATATTAAGGCAAAACTTATATTAGAAAATGGAATTGAATTTGAAGGCAATGCTTTTGGGTACATTGAGGATACTGTTGGTGAAGTGGTTTTTAATACTTCAATGACAGGATACCAAGAAACGCTTACAGACCCATCTTATTATGGTCAAATAGTAACTATGACCTATCCCTTAGTTGGTAATTATGGAATTAACCTAGAAGATTTAGAATCTTTATCACCTAAGGTTAAAGGATTTATAGTAAAAGAAAAATCAAATAATCCTTCTAATTTTAGATGTGAGATGGAACTTGATGGTTATCTACTAGAGAATAAGATTATGGGCCTTGAAGGCATTGATACAAGAGCGCTTACAAAAATACTAAGAAATCATGGTTCAATGAAGGGATTTATAACTATTAAAGATTTATCTTTAAATGATGTTAAAGACCGATTAGAAAAGTTTCATAATGATTATGCAGTATATCAAGTATCTACAAAAGAAGTTTATGAAATTAAAGGAATTGGTCCAAGAGTTGCAGTTATGGATTTCGGTGTTAAATCAAATATACTGAGAAGTTTTAAAGAAAGAAACTGTAACCTAACAGTATTCCCAGCTACAGCAAAGGCAGAAGAAGTATTAGCTTCTAATCCTGATTTAATCTTTCTATCAAATGGACCTGGAGATCCTATGACTTTAGGTAATATAATTGAGGAAATTAAAAAGCTGGTTGATAAAAAGCCAGTATGCGGAATTTGTCTTGGACATCAGCTTCTAGCATGGGTTTTTGGTGGTAAAACAGGCAAGCTTAAATTTGGTCATAGAGGATCAAATCACCCAGTAAAAGATATAATAGGTGATAAAGTATATATAACTAGTCAAAATCATGGATACTACGTAAGTGAGTTACCATCTGATATGGAAGTTACTCATGTTAGTGTTAATGATGGCACGCTTGAGGGTATGAGACATAAAACACTACCTATTGCAAGTGTTCAGTATCATCCTGAGGCATCCCCTGGTCCTAAAGAAAATGCGGTTATATTTGATAAATTTTTAGAATTAATAAAATAAAAATACATTAAGAAAGACAGAGAGCTTTCATGTAGGAGGAATAATTAATGAGTAAAAGAAATGACATAAAAAAGGTATTAATAATAGGGTCTGGTCCAATCGTAATAGGACAATCTGCTGAATTTGACTATTCAGGAACACAAGCTTGTAGAGCACTTATGGAGGAAGGAATAGAAACTATATTAATAAATTCTAATCCAGCAACTATAATGACCGATAAAGAAGTAGCAGATAAAATATACATAGAGCCACTAACCACAGAATTTATTGAGAAGATAATAATAAAGGATAAACCAGATAGTATTTTATCTGGAATGGGTGGACAAACTGGTCTAAACCTAACAATTGAACTTGAGGAAAAAGGTATTCTTGAAAAATATGGTGTTAAGATTATAGGGACCTCTGTAGAATCTATAAAAAAAGGTGAAGATAGAGACCTATTTAAGGCATTAATGGAAAGAATAAATGAACCAGTTATTGAATCAGAAATAATTAATGATATAGAATCTGGAATTAAGTTTGCAAATAAAATTGGTTACCCTGTTATTGTAAGACCAGCATATACACTAGGTGGAACTGGTGGTGGTATTGCAGATGATGAAGAATCACTTATTGAAACATTAGACAGTGGTCTTTCACTTAGCCCAGTAAATCAAGTACTTCTAGAGAAGAGTATTAAAGGTTGGAAGGAAGTAGAATACGAGGTAATGCGTGATTCTAAAGGAAACTGCATTACAGTGTGTAATATGGAAAACATAGATCCAGTTGGTGTTCATACTGGAGATTCTATAGTTGTAGCCCCTTCTCAAACCTTATCAGACAAAGAGTATCAAATGCTTAGAACTTCTGCTTTAAAGATTATAGATGAAGTAGGAATTATAGGTGGATGTAACGTTCAATTTGCACTAAACCCTCATAGCTTCGACTATGCTGTAATTGAAATAAATCCTAGAGTTTCTCGTTCTTCTGCATTAGCTTCAAAGGCGACAGGATACCCTATAGCAAAGGTTGCTGCTAAAATTGGTCTTGGATATACCTTAGATGAAATAGTAAATTCAGTTACCGGCAAGACTATGGCATCCTTTGAACCAGCTCTTGACTATGTTGTAGTTAAAATTCCAAAATGGCCTTTTGATAAATTTAAAAGTGCCACTAAAGCTCTTGGAACTAAAATGATGGCAACTGGGGAAATTATGGCTATAGGTTCAAACTTCGAAGCTGCTTTTCTTAAAGGAATTAGATCCCTTGAAATCGGAAAGTATGTACTAGATCATAAACCATCTCAAGAAAAAACTTTATCAGAACTTAAAAGCAGTGTAATGGTACCTGATGACGAGAGAATATTTGACCTAGCTGAAATGCTTAGAAGAAAATATATTGTTGAAAAACTATCAGAAATTACAGGAATAGATACCTTCTTTATAAATAAGCTCAAGTGGATAGTAGAGCAAGAGGAATTCTTGAAAACTGCTAAGGTAGACGACCTTCATAGAGACTACCTTAAATTATTAAAGAAAAAAGGGTTCTCTGACAAAGGTATTGCAGATTTAATGAATATCAGTCCTGTAGAATTATATACTCTTAGAAAACTTTACAATATTATGCCAACATATAAGATGGTAGATACTTGTGCTGGTGAATTTGATGCTATATCTGCATACTATTACTCTACCTATGAACAATTTGATGAAGTTGTAGTATCAGATAAGAGAAAAGTAATTGTTATCGGTTCAGGACCTATCAGAATTGGACAAGGAATAGAATTTGATTATTGCTCTGTTCATGCAGTTAGAGCTCTTAAGAAAAAAGGCATAGAAACAATAATTGTAAATAATAATCCTGAAACTGTATCTACAGATTTTGATATATCTGATAAACTGTACTTTGAGCCATTGACCGAAGAGGATGTTTTAAACATCATAGATAAGGAAAAGCCAGAAGGTGTAATACTGCAATTTGGTGGTCAAACTGCAATAAAATTATCTAAACTTCTAAGAGAAAATGGTATTAAAATTCTAGGTACTGATGCAGATGGTATTGATAGAGCTGAAGATAGAGAAAGATTTGAAGCAATGCTTGAGGAACTTGATATCAATAGACCTAAAGGTATGGCTGTATGGAATGTTGAAGATGGTATACTTGGCGCTGAAAAGCTTGGATACCCTGTTCTTGTAAGACCTTCTTATGTACTTGGTGGTCAAGGTATGGAAATTACTTATAGAGAAAAAGAACTTAAGAGATATCTAGAAAATGCATTTAAAAGAGATAGTAAAAATCCAGTTTTAATAGATAGATATTTAGTTGGTAAAGAAATAGAAGTAGATGCAATTTGCGATGGTAAGGAAATATTAGTTCCTGGTATAATGGAACACCTTGAGAGAGCTGGAGTTCACTCTGGAGATTCTATAAGTATATACCCTTCTCAAAATGTATCAGAAAAATCTAAGCGTACTATTTTTGAGTATACAAGAAGAATTGCTTTAGAACTTAAAGTTATTGGTATGATAAATATTCAATTCATTGAATTTGAAGGAGAAATCTATATTATAGAAGTAAACCCTAGAGCTTCTCGTACAGTTCCATATATAACAAAAGTTACTAATGTTCCGATAGTGTCTTTAGCTACTCGTGCTATGCTTGGAGAATCCTTAAAAGACATGGGTTATGAAGAAGGAATTTGTCCTGAACCTAACTTTGTAACTGTAAAAGTACCTATATTTTCAACTGAAAAACTGCCAAAGGTTGAGGTAAGTCTTGGGCCTGAAATGAGATCTACAGGAGAAGTACTTGGAATAGGACATACTTTTGACGAGGCTATGATGAAGGGTTTTATTGCAGCTAAAAGACCAATTCTTAAATCAGGAGATAAACTATTAGTTACAATAAACAGTAGTGATAAGGATGAATTTTTAATTTTAGCAAAAGAAATGAACTTATTCGGCTGTAAAATGGTTGCTACTAAGGGAACTGCAAAAATGCTTAAAGCTGAAGGAATAGAAACAGAAATAGTTAATAAAATTGGTGAAGATAAACCTAATATAGTTGATGCTATTAGAAGTAAATCTATTAACCTGATAGTAAACACTCCAACAAAAGGAAACGATTCTCAACGTGACGGCTTTAAGTTAAGAAGAACTGCTGTTGAATCTGGGGTATCTATTATGACATCACTAGATACTCTAAGAGCTATGGTAACAGTTATGAAGCGAGGACTTAAAGTTAAAGATTTAGATGTATTTAACCTTGGAAAATAGTTTATTTACCTTTAAACTGTGATATAAGAAAAAGCAATAGATTAATGCAATCTATTGCTTTTTCTTAATTAAGATAATTATATTTTTCTATAATTCCCTTAGCAAATTTTATAACCTCAATTGGATTTCTTCCAACTCCAACCTCTCCTGCTAACATAACTCCGTCAACTTTGTTTTTAATAAAGTTATATATATCGTCAGCTTCAGGAATTTTAGGATTAAATGAATTTCTCATAGAATCTAGTACATAAGTTGCAATTATAAGTTCTTTTTTCTTTAATTTCATCTTTTCTATAATTTCATCCTGTACAAAAGGAATTTCCATTATATCAATCTCTGAAAGTAAATCTCCCCTACCTAACATTACTCCATCAACATTATTTAGAATCTCATCAAAGTTATCAATTCCTTCTCTGCACTCTATTTTAGCCCAAATTTTCGGTATATTGACATTAGGATTATACTTATTAACTTTCTCTATATATTCCTTTAAATCAATTATATCAGTTTCCCTAGTAACATATGAAAGACATATTACGTCTACTCCATTTAAAAGGCCAAACTCAATGTCCTTTTTATCCTTCATAGTTAGCCCCATACCCGTTCTATCCATACCAGGAGCATTTAATCCTTTTTCTCCCCTGACCATTCCACCAATTACAACCTCTGCCTTTATAGCATCTTTATCTTTAAGCTTTCCAATAATCTTAAATTTCATGGTTCCATCCTTCATTAAGATAGTTTTAGCCTTATTCAGCCATGAAAACTCACCTTGAAATGCAACGGGAATAAGTATGTGTTTAGTACTATGTCTAACATTCTCTTTATAGAAATCTTCACTACAAAAGTATACTGTCTCACCAAAGTTTACTCTTAATTGCCCATTAAATAAAGAAGATACTCTAAGCTTATTACCTTGTAAATCTTGTATAATTGTAATATTGGGATATTTATATTTCATATATTGGATTTGGTCCTTGGCCTTCTCATACTCAATATGAGAAAAATTTAATCTCATAGAATCCATTCCTGCATCTATGAATTTATCTAGGTCACTTAATGACTTAACATTTGGACCTATTGAACATACTACTTTCATTTCATCACCTAAATCATTTATTTGCTTTAACTGTATATTATCTACTTAAATGTTTTTAACATTTATTGTTTTATAGATATATTTAATTATGCATTAGGGTCGCTATACATGAACCTTTAAGTTTTCTTTTCTTATATTCATTATACACCAAAAAGAAATTATTAATTCCCTTTTCATACCTAATATGTCTTAGTATAAATCTATCATTTTTAACAGTAACAAACAAGAGGGTTGCTGAATAATCTTTAATTTCAACCTCTTCAATTTTAGTATGATTATATAACTAAATTCTTATTTGTTAAGATACCATACTACATTAAATATATTAATATGATAATCTTAATTGGTTTAGGTACTTAAACTTAACAATCTAAAATAAAAACTACCGCAATAGATTTATCTATTAACAGTAGTTTTCTAATTTTAAATTATGCCTAGTGCTTCTTCTGGAGTGATGTATTTTCTGTCTTGTTTTAAGCCTGTCTCCTCTAAAGTTAAGCTTCCAAGATAAAAACAAAGTCCTTTTCTAAGGTGCGGATTTTCTACAAGAGCTTTCTTGGCACCTTTGTTTGCAATTTCTAAAGCATATGGTACTGTAGCTGAGCAGATAGAACAAGTTGCAGTTCTTGAATATGCCGATGGAATATTATCTACACAGTAGTGCAATATTTCCTCTTCAAAATAAACAGGCTCATTATGAGTTGTTGCATGACAAGTTTCCACTGCCCCACCAATATCACAAGCTACATCAATTATAATTGTATCCTTCTTCATAGTTTTAAGCATATCTCTAGTAATAATATGATCCTTTCTCCATTTAGGCCATGACACACAGTTCATTAACACGTCTGTATCTTTAATTACTTCATTTATAGTTGAAGGATTAGAGTGTAAAAACTCTACATTCAATGGCAATTTTCCCTTTGCATTTTCTAATATGTCATAATCTATGTCTAGTACAGTTACTCTATTCCCAAATCCAGCTGCAAGTTCAGCAGCGCCTATGCCAGCAGATCCAGCTCCTAATATAGTTATATGTGGAGTTTTAATTCCATTAACTCTTGCCAACATCTTTCCACTACCTTGATTTATCTTTTGACTATAGTTACATGCGGCAATAAATCCACCCTTACCACCAATCTCACTCATTGGCCTTAATAATGGGAAATTGCCGTATTTATCTTGAACATCTTCGCAAGCTATTCCAATAATTTTCTTATTTAGGCAAGCATCTGTTTCATCTCTATAAGCATTTGAATGAAAGTATGTCATAATTATTAACCCTTCTCTTAAGTATTCAAACTCAGATGGCAGTAGTTCCTTTACTTTGAAAACCATATCAGATCCATTATACACTGTAGTTTTATCTGTTATTATAGCTCCATTAGCTACATACTCCTCATCATAAAATCCACTTCCTACTCCTGCACTCTCCTCTATTAGTACTACGTGTCCATTACTTACAAATTCAGCAACTCCCGATGGTGAAATAGCTACAGTATATTCACTAGTTTTTATCTCCTTTGGAATACCTATAATCATATACTACCTCCTAAATAATTTATTTAATTAATTGACAACTTAACCCCTTAAATATTAATAAAAGTGATTTAAAAAATCCTAGGTATTGTTTAAAAAGCTTAAAGTAATCTTACTTTAAGCTTAGATTAAGAAATTGGAATATAGTTCCTTAGGTTAATGATGTAATGTCATTATAGTTAGTGTTATTATTAATAGAATTATCTATTATAGCATTGTAAAAATTTAAAAGTGTTGTGTTTATATATGGTATAAGCCATAGAAATCCTATGCCTAAGGAAAGAATGCATAATAAACTCCATCCAATAAAACTAAGATGCAACACAAATAAACTCCATACATTACCATTCATTAGTTTGAAGCTATATTTAATACTTTCCCATATGCCTCTATTGTTATTTTCACATATAAGTATTAGAGCTGGGAAAAAATATAGACTTAAAATTATGATTGGAATAAATATTATTAATGTTATTATAGACATTACGATATAAAAGGATGTAAGAGATGGATTAGTGGCATTAAACAACCCACTGTAGATTATAGAATTCAAATATTTAATCCCAATTACTGCTATAATTATACCGCAAATAATGGCAACAGGTAACATTAAAATTTCCATTAAAAGTTGAATCCCTAATCCCTTTGAATAAGTTTTACCGCTCACAAAAACATCAGAAAAACTAACTTTTGTGCCTCTTGAGAGTTTAAGATAAAATGAGTTTATCATAATAGAAATACTAAATGCTATAAAGGTATTTATAATAGTAGACAAAAAATTTCTAGATAAATCTTCATTAATCTTGAAATTGATAAACACAAGTATTATTTGAACTATTACAACAAATAATGTTATAAGTACAGGTGTAGTCCACTGTCCCCTAAGTTGTTCTTTTGATAGTTTTTTTAAAGACTTTCGATTAATCATTTCATTCCTCCTTCAATTTTTGATAAATAAATATCACTAGCTAGAACCTTAGTATTAATTAACTAAACTTTTGGGATAAGTTTTCCTCTTATACTACTATAAATATTAGTTTTACAGCTATTATATTCCTAAAATTCTGATAATGAGTTGTGTTAAATGATATTATATTTTTTCAACATACTTTTTATGTTTTAATTGTCCATGATTATTTAGTAGTGAAATTTCAGCCATAATACCTAAAGCTATATCTTCTGGTGTTTCTCCCCCTAAATCTATACCTATTGGTGAATAAACCTTATCTAAGATTTCCTTACTATATCCTTCATCTATAAGCTTGTTCATAAGACTATTAATCTTTGTTTTACTACCAATCATACCAATATAATTAGCAGCTGTCATTAAAACTGCCTTTAAAGCAATCTCATCATGAACATGACCTCTTGTTACAATTACTACACTACACTGATTATTTATTGGATACTTTTCAAGGTTTTCTTTTATATCTCCCACAATAAGTTCACTGGCAACCTTAAATCTATTATTATTACAATAATCTTCCCTATCTTCAAAAACCACCACATCATATAATAATGTATGGGCTATATGATGTAATGGCAGAGCTATATGACCTCCTCCAACTATAAGAAGTTTATTTTTTGGTGTTAAAACTTTTATATATACCTCCACATCACCACCACAAGTCATCCCTAAATCTTTATCAGATTTACTTAAGTTAAAATTGAATCTTCCACTCTTTTTTGACTTAATACATTTAATACTTTCTACTTTAATCGCATTTTCAAGAGCACCACCACCAATAGTCCCTAAAATAGTTCCGTCACTTAGAACACCCATCATAGTTCCTTCGCCTCGAGGCGAAGACCCACACGCCTTTGTAATAATCGAAAGAGCCACTTCCTTACCTCTTTTCACTTCATTGCTTATTTCTTCTAAAAGTGTATATTTCATATGAATTAATACCTCCTATTTACAAAATGGACAAACCGGATAATGACAAATATCACATCTTAAGCATAATCCACCATGAGACATTTCACTAATTTCTCTTCTCGTAATTTTATCATCTGCCATTATTCTAGGGAGCAAAGCATCAAATACGGTTATATTAAAAAACATGCCACAAGCGGGAACTCCTATTATAGGTATATTGTTATTATATGCTAGCATAAACATAGCTCCTGGTATAACTGGTGATCCATAGGTTACAACTTCAGAAGAAACCTGCTCAATAGCAATTGGTGTAACATCATCTGCATCCACCGACATACCTCCACTACATATTATCAAATCACATCCCCTAGAATTAAATACTTCTATTGCCGCAGTTATTTTATCTAAATTATCAGGTACAAATGTTATCCCCTCAACACTAGCTCCATAATTTGTTACTTTATTTTTAATTAAAGGTGCAAATTTATCTGTTATAACACCCTCATAAACCTCAGTCCCCGTAATTACAATTCCTACACTCTTTTCCACAAAAGGTTTTATATTAATAATTCCTGATTTATTAATAAGTATATCTTTTACTTCTTGGATATATTTCTTTTCTATAACCAGTGGTGTTACCTTTATAGCAGCAACTATATCTCCTCTTTTTACTACTGTGTTATTATGAAGTGTACTAACAACTATATCCTTTATACTATTAATCTCGTATAATAATTCTAAGTTTATCTTCAAAAGACCAGTCTCTGATGCTAAAAGATTAATCTTTCCCTCATTGGGCGCTTTAAAGAAAGTGTTCAATCCTTGTACTGCTTGTACAATTTCTTTTGCTGCATCATCCTCATGTAGACTTTCAGAATTCATTTCCAAAACATAAATATGATTTTTACCCATAGCTTTCATTTCTACTATGTCTTCGGCTTTAATTATATGCCCCTTTTTGAAACGTGCCCCCTTAAACTCCTTAGGAACTATCTTTGTTAAATCATGAGCAACTACCATTCCTAGAGCATCTTCCACTTTTATACTTTTCATTAAAACACCCCCATGTTATTTTACATTAGATTATACCATCTTATGTAAAATAGTACCACCTATTACAAAATCATTGTAATAGGTGGTACTAACATTATGTGATCAACAATTTAAGCTACATTCTTCTCTTGATTTTTTTCTTTTATATCTTTGAAGTTAAATATTATATTTAAGATAACTCCTAGAAGTGCAGCAAGACTTACTCCAGTTATATTAACAGATTCTCCTATAGGAATTCCTAAAGATATCCCTGTATATTTTTCTAAGTTTGTAGTACCAATCCCGATTAGAATTATTACTACTACAATACATATGTTTTTCCAATTAAAGTTTACTTTTCCACTTTTAAGTGTTTTGAATCCTATTAATGAAATCATTCCAAATAGCATGATACTTATACCACCCATAACCGAGTTAGGTATAGATAAAAGTAATCCACCTAATTTTGCAACAAATCCTAATATAATTGCAAATATTGCTGTTATTCTTATGATTGATGGATCATAATTTTTAGTTATTGCTAAAACACCAGTATTCTCTCCATAAGTTGTATTTGCTGGCCCACCGATAAATGAAGAAAACATAGTTGCAAGTCCATCTCCAAGTAAAGTTCTATTAAGACCTGGATCTTCAATAAAATTCTTGCCTACAACTTGGCCATTTGTAATCATATCACCTACATGCTCCATTAGTACAGCTAGTACTACTGGTACTATTATCAATATAGATGCAGTATCAAATTTTGGTAATGTAAAGTTTGGAATTGCCAATAGTGTTGCATCTTTTATCGTACTCGTATCTACCATACCTATTACTAAACAAACTACATATCCTGTAGATACAGCAATTAATATAGCAAGTTGCTTTGAAAACCCTTTTCCAAAGAAGTTTATTGAAAGGGCTATGGCTAAAGTTATTCCTGCAATTAAAAAGTTATCACTAGCCATACCAATTGCAGTAGGAACGAGATTTAATCCGATAACTATTATCATTGGTCCTACTACTTGAGCCGGTAAATATTTTTTTATAGTTGAAACTCCTATTTTTTTAACTATAAAAGATATAAACACATAAATAAGTCCTGCAACTAAAAGTCCCCCCTGTGCATAGGCTAAATCTCCACCATTAAGTTCCGCTGCTGATATTATAACAGGTATGAATGCAAATGATGATCCAAGAAACACTGGAACTTTTCCTTTTGTGCACAGATGAAATATAAGAGTACCACATCCTGCTGCTATAAGTGCTACAGATGGATCAAGCCCTGTAAGTACAGGAACAAGAACTGTTGCTCCAAACATAGCAATCAAGTGTTGCATCGCAAGCACCATTCTTATTAACTGTTCTTTTACTGATCTTTTGCTTAAAGCATTTTTTCTTTCTTTAGTAAATGATATTTCTGACATATAACATCCTCCTTAATATTGACAATATCAGGAGAAATTTCTTTCTCCCCTTTCAGTCTCTCAGTACTGATTAAAAGGTATATAAAATAAAAAACTTCTTACATAAATGCAAGAAGTTATAGATACACAAAGTCATATTATATTACTATAATATATATGTAACTTCTTGTCAGTCTCTCTGGACTGATTTAAAGAAATATTTTATTAATGTAATTATACTATTAATTGTTATTAATAGCAACAGTTTTTTTATAACATCAAATTTCACACTTTAGTAGAACATCTTGAAAAAATTTGTAAATAGGTTATAATAAAAACATAGTACATAGGGTAAATAATTATGGCTATTTTTATTTAATTAATTATGGGGGTGTATGTATGAATGCATGTTACGCAAACAGAACGTCAAATCTAAAAGCTTCTGAAATCAGAGAACTTTTAAAACTAACTGAAAAACCAGAGATTATTTCTTTTGCTGGAGGATTACCAGCGCCTGAACTTTTCCCTTTAGAAAAAATAAATGAAGTAATGACAAAAGTAATACAAGAAAAGGGACAAATGGCTCTTCAATATGCTTCTACTGATGGATATATTCCACTTAGAGAAATTATTGTAAAAGAAAGAGTTGCACCTACTGGAGTAAAATGCGATATATCTAATATAATGTTAACTAATGGATCTCAGCAAGGTTTAGAGTTTTCTGCAAAGCTTTTCATAAACGAAGGTGACACTATTGTTTGTGAAAGTCCAAGCTATTTAGGAGCAATAAATGCTTTTGCAGCCTATCGTCCTAAGTTTTTAGAAATACCTATGGATGAAAATGGAATGATTGTTGACGAGTTAGAAAAAGCATTAGAATATGATAAAAATATAAAAATGATCTATACTATCCCTGACTTTCAAAATCCAAGTGGAATAACTATGAACCTTGAAAGAAGAAAGCGTATAGCAAAATTAGCTGCTAAGTATGAAATTCCTGTTATTGAGGATAGTCCTTATGGAGAATTAAGATTTGAAGGTGAAAAACTACCTTCAATTAAATCCTTTGATGAAGCAGGATATGTAATTAATTTAGGTACCTTTTCCAAAACATTCTGTCCCGGGTTAAGACTTGGTTGGATTTTAGCAGAAAAAGAAATAATTCAAAAATATATATTAATTAAACAAGGTGCTGACCTACAATGTAATACGCTTTCTCAAGTTGTTACATCAGAATTTATGAAAACTTATAGTCTAGATGAACATATAAGTAGTATAATTAAAATCTATAGAATAAGACGAGATTTAATGTTAAATACTATGAAAGAATGTTTCCCTGAAGGTGTTAAATATACTTATCCATCTGGTGGGTTGTTTACTTGGGTTGAACTAAGGGAAGATTTAGATGCAGCTGTTATAATGGAAGATGCGCTTAAAGAGAATGTTGCCTATGTACCAGGAAGCTCTTTCTTTGCTAATGGAGGAAGAAAAAATTTCTTTAGATTAAACTACTCTAATATGCCGGAAGATAAGATTGTAGAAGGTATTAAGAGATTAGGTAAAGTTCTTCATAAATATTATATGCAATAAAAGTATCTTCATGTTCTATTGCAAATATTATTATAAGAAATTCATAAACAAATAAATTTCACTTAATTTAGGAGGATTTACAATGGAATTTTCAAAAAGAATACTAGCAATGGGATACTCACCCATTCGCAAACTTGCACCATACGGAGCAGAAGCTGTGAGTAAAGGAATAAAAATATATCATCTTAATATTGGTCAACCAGACATAGAAACTCCAAAAGAATTCTTAGAGGGAATAAACGGCTATAGTGAAAAAGTGCTTAAGTATGCACAATCTCAAGGTATAAATGAAGCAATAGACAGCTTCATTAAATATTATAAAGAGTGGAATATTGATTTTGACAAAGATGAAATTCTTGTTACTAATGGAGGATCTGAGGCTATTTCTTTAGCACTAACAACTATATGTGATGTAGATGATGAAGTAATAATTCCAGAACCTTTTTATACAAACTATACAGGTTTTGCTCAAGGAGCAGGTGTAAGAGTAGTTCCATTTATAACTAAGGCAGAAGATGGGTTTCATTTACCTTCAAAAGAAGTTATAACCTCTAAAATAACACCTAAAACAAAAGCAATCATGGTTTCAAACCCTGGAAATCCTACAGGAGTTGTGTATACAGAAAAAGAGATCAGAATGCTTGCGGATATATGCAAGGAACACAATATATTCTTTATTGCAGATGAGGTTTATAGAGAATTTGTATACGATGATTTAAAATATACTTCCGCACTTTACATGGAAGATATTGAAGATAGAGTAATACTTATTGATAGTATATCTAAACGCTACAGTGCTTGTGGTGCTAGAATTGGATTAGTTGCATCTAAGAATAAGGAGCTAATTAGTCAAATTATGAAGATGTGTCAAGTTAGACTCTGTGTTCCTACTATAGAGCAATTAGCTGCAGCAAATTTAATCAATACTCCTAAAGAATATTTTGTTAATGTAAAAAAAGAATATGAAGATCGAAGAAATATTATGTTTGATAAACTTTCAAAGATGCCAGGGGTTATTTGTAAGAAGCCAACAGGTGCATTTTATATAATAGCAAAGCTACCAATAAAAAGTGGAGAACATTTTGCAAAATGGATGTTAACAGATTATAACTATAATAACAAAACTGTTATGATGGCTCCTGCAGAAGGTTTTTATGCCACTGAAGGACTTGGACTTGATGAAATAAGATTATCATACTGCTTAAATACTGAAGCTCTCGAAGATGCTATGAATATTCTAGAAAGAGGTTTAGCTCAGTATATTACAATTGAAAAATAATTATAAAGAAATAGAAATTAAGGTAATCGCCTTAATTTCTTTTTCTTTATTTATAGAAATAGTATAACTTTTTATAAGAAGTCAACAATTAATATTTAATTTGCTTCTTTTGTACTCATAACATGTTTCTAAACTATTAAATCCTTCTGATTTATATAATTTTACTGCATTAACATTGTTACTATCACATTTGAGATAGATTTCATTAAATCCCAAACTGCAAGCAATATTTAACATGTGTCTAAGTAACAGCTTTCCATATCCTCTACGTCTATATTGAGGTAATATACCAAAATTAGCTATATATATTTTATTATCTTTCTTTATAAGTTGGCCATAACCTACAGGTATGTGGTAATACTTAATAAAAATGCATCCCTCAGGAATATAATGTTTTTGATATTTTTCATATATTATATCCTCTTCATTAATTTCTTGCCTATTAATAGAGTCAAACACTAAATTTTGAATTGAACACCTATACCCTTCATCCTTTCCTTCTGTAAATGTAGAAAAAGAAATCCCTCCATCATCAACTACCTCTTTTACTACATCTATATTATTTTTCATTTCAGCTATAGTTTTTTCTACAACAAACCCTAAATTTACTAGCAAATTCTTATCAAGGTTATTATTATCACTTATAGCTATTGAATCATAATCATTAAAAAACTTAAATAACTCTTTATAATACTCTATAGTGCTATATTCAGAAATTATTTTTATACAATGAATCTTATATGATTGATGTTGTAATTTAGTAAACCACATAAAGCCAATGTATTTATCATATAATTTAATAAACTTAATATTCTTACCAAATAAGAGTTTTTTAAATATATTTTTGTTATTACATATCTCTATAAGTTCTTCCTTATACTCATTAGTTATATTGAAATTGTGTATTAAATTTAAATTTGAATTATTTAAAGTCTCCAATTTATACATAAATCCATCTACCTTTACTCTTGAATCTATATATATTATAATCTAAAATTACATATTATAACCATTTTTTATATATTTGTGTAAGTATTTTTTTAAATTATATTTTAAAGAATTATATTCATAAGTATAAAAAATAAGGTATATTCTATAACTTAATTTATAGAATATACCTTAATAAATTTTACTCTGCGTCTACTTCTTTGATGCTAAGACCTATTTTTCTGCTATCTCCATCAACTTGAGTTATAACAGCTTTAACTGTTTCTCCTACTGTTAGAACATTTTCTATTTTTTCAACTCTCTCTTTAGTAATTTGAGATATATGAACAAGACCATCGATTCCAGCCTCTAACTCAACAAAAGCTCCAAAAGGTGCAAATCTTACTACTTTTCCTACAACAACATTTCCTACTGGATATTTATCTACTATATTGTTCCATGGATCTTCATTTAACATTTTAACACTTAATCCAAGTTTATTATTTTCTTTATCTGATTCTAGAACTATCGCTTTAACAACATCTCCAACTTTGAAAAGTTTAGATGGATTGTTAACTTTGTTCCAAGACATTTCAGAACTGTGAAGTAAACCATCAATTCCGCCCACTTCAACGAAAGCTCCAAATGCAGCTATTCTTTTAACTACACCCTCTACAACGTTGCCTTTTTCTAAAGAAGTCCATGTAGCTTCCTTTTTAGCTTCATTATCTTTAGCTAGTATTTCTCTTCTTGAACCAACTATTTTCACTCTATTTCTCTCTCTTGCAAATTCAATGATTTTAACTTCTAAAGTTTCACCTATATATTTAGCTAAATCATTTACTCTATTTAGTTCAATATGAGATGCAGGTATGAATACTCTTTCGCCCTTAAATAGTGCTACAAGTCCACCTTTTACTTCTTGTTTAACTTCTACTTTTATCACATCTCCATTATCAAATGCAGCTTTAAGTTCTTGTTGTTGTTCTACTCTTAATATTTCGACTCTAGATAATACAACTAAACCATCAGTATTTTTTCTATTAATTACTTTTGCTTTAATAATATCTCCAACATTAATTTGCTCATTTAAAGGAGTTTTTACATCTCTTGAATATTCTTCAACAGTCATTATAGCTTCTGTTTTTGCTCCTATTGTTAAGTAAGCTTCTTTTGCATTAACTTTAAATACTTCACCTTCTAATATTCCACCTACTGATATGTTACTAGTGTCGTTAGAATATTTATCATAAAGGTCCATATCCTCTTTGCTTATATCGTTTTGTTTTTTCATTTTATTAATAGCCTCCTCAATTATATACTCTGGAGTTGAGGCTCCAGCAGTAATTCCTATTTTATTTATATTTTCTTTTCCTAACATACATAAAAATGTTGAATCTACTTTTTCAGCATGATAAGTATTTTTACAATTTGTTTTGCAAATCTCGTAAAGTTTTGTGGTATTTGAACTATTATATCCACCTAAAACCAACATTAGGTCAACTTCCTTTGAAATCTTGTCAGCAGACGCCTGTCTTTCCTCTGTGGCATTACAAATAGTATTAAAGGCTACAATCTCTTTAGCAATAGAAACAACTTTATTTAGAACCTTTTCCCAATTGCTTTGTGTTTCTGTAGTCTGCGAAACCACACATACTTTACCACGAACTATTTTTATATTTTCTCCATTTTTAGATATAATTGCTGAGTTATTACACCAACCATTTATGCCTATAACTTCTGGATGATTTTCATCCCCAACAATAATTATATTATATCCTCTGTTATAATACTCCTCAACCTTTTGTTGTATATTTTTAACGTAAGGACAAGTTCCATTTTCTATTATAACACTATTTGAACATAAATGTTCAAGTACATTTTTTCCTACTCCATGAGAACGTATTACAACGATTTCTTGTGGTTGAAGATTATATGCTTCTTCAATTTCAATTGCATGTATGCCCTTTTCTTCTAAGTTCTTAACTACATCGCTATTATGTATCAAAGGTCCTAATGTATATATCGGTTTATTGTACTTTTCTCTTAGTCTTATAGTTTCATCGACTGCCCTTCTAACTCCAAAACAAAATCCTGCCTTATCTGCAAGAATTACCTCTGGCATAATATCACCTCTGTCTCACTATTAACTATACAATATTTCATTTCAAAAACCTAGCTATTATTTAACTAATAGAGAAAAATCTTTAAATTATTACTTTTATTTTTTAATATACTTAGATATTTCTTCTACAACTTCTTCTATATTCATTAAAGAAGAATCTATCTCAATTGCATCATCAGCTTTCCTTAATGGGTCAATTTCCCTATGTGAATCTATGTAGTCTCTTTTCTTTATATCTTCTAATATATTATTATAATCTACTTTTATATTCTTAGCTATAAGCTCATCATATCTACGTTTAGCTCTTTCTTCTGCTCTTGCAGTTAAAAATATCTTCAAAGTTGCATTTTCAAGTACAACTGTACCAATATCTCTACCATCCATAATTACATCATAATCTTTAGCTATTTCCTGCTGCATGCGAACTAAATTTCGCCTTACTTCTAGTACAGATGCATATTTAGAAACATTATTTGTAACTTCAATATCAGTTAAATTCTTAGTGACATCAACTCCATTCACTATCAAATTATCATTATGAAAATGCATATTTAACGTTTCAATAAGATTGCATAATTTATCCACTTCAGTTGAATCAATTCCTTTTTTCATAGCAAATAAAGTAACTGCTCTATACATTGAACCTGTATTTATATACATCAATTTATATTTTTCACCTAATAATTTTGCAATAGTGCTTTTACCAGCCCCTGCAGGACCATCAATCGCTATTGATGTTTGCATAGTATCACCCCTTGTTTAAATTATATTTTACAGCTTACTTCCAGCTATAAATCCAGTGGATAGGGCTATTTGAACATTATACCCACCTGTGTATGCATCTACATCTATAACTTCACCGGCAAAGCTAAGATTTTCAATGAGCTTTGATTTCATTGTTGACGGATCTATCTCTTTAGTATCTATTCCACCTGAAGTAATTATAGCCTCTGATACTGGCCTTAGTCCTTTTACATTTAATGTGAAATTAGAAATGAGATTAACAAAATTCTTACGTTGATCTTTAGTTATAGTATTTACCTTTTGATCTTCTGAAATTCCACTTAGCTTAACCATAATAGGTATTAATTTTTGGGGAAATAAGTCATCTAAGGCATTTTTAAAATCCTTATTATTATACTTTAAAAAATCCTTTTGTATTCGTAAGTCCAATTCTTTGTCACTAAGTGCAGGTTTAAGATTTAATTCCACAGTATACTTATTTCTAGGCATTATAATACTGCTGGCACTAAGCACTAAAGGTCCAGATATCCCAAAGTGAGTGAATAACATTTCTCCCTGTTCTTTAAATACTATCTTACCAGATTTATTCCTAACGGTTAACTGTATATTTCTTAAAGATAGACCTTGGATGTCAGTTACCCATGGTTCTATAATTTCTAAAGGAACCAAGGAAGGCTTAATCTCTACAATATTATGACCTAACTTCTTACTAAATCTAAAACCATCACCATTAGAGCCTGTTTGAGGATAAGAAGCACCACCTGTAGCCAATATTACATAATCACAACTTATAAATTCACCATTTTCAAGAAGTATAGAAGTTATTCTATTGTCATGTGACTTTATCTCTTTAACTGCAACCCCTAACCTTACTTCTATATCTTTTTCTCTTATGTCATTTTCAAAAGCTCTTATAATATCAGAAGATTTATCTGACTCTGGGAAAACTCTGTCTCCTCTTTCAATCTTAAGTTTTACTCCACGTTCATTAAAAAACTTAATGGCATCTTCATTTGTAAAGCTGTAAAGTGAACTATATAAAAAATAAGGGTTAGTTGGTATATACTCAAAAAATTCACTAATATCTTTTCCATTAGTAACATTACATCGACCTTTACCAGTAATGAATAATTTTTTGCCAAGCTTATTATTCTTTTCTAGTAATATGACCTGGTTTTTTTCGCTAGCTGTTATTGCAGCCATCATTCCACCAGGCCCTCCACCTATAACTACTACCTTTGCCAAAAAATCACCACCTGTGTCTTATTTTGCATTATAAAAATATCTCTATACTATAATTTAATATAAATCCCATGATTATTCAATGTATTTATTTAGTGAAATAAAATATTTTCATTTTTTCACATAGAAAAGGAGAGAATTTTAAAATTCTCTCCTTTTAATATTAAAAGCAAATTAATTTAATATTAAAAATTTCCTTGAGCATACATCGCTTCAGCAACTTTCATGAAACCAGCAATATTTGCACCAGCAACAAGGTTATAGCCATGTCCACATTGTTCTGCAGCTTCCATAGCATTTTTATGAATTGTTACCATGATATGATGAAGTTTTGCATCTACTTCTTCTGCTGTCCAAGCAATTCTCATACTGTTTTGTGCCATTTCAAGTGCAGAAGTAGCAACTCCACCAGCATTTGCAGCTTTAGAAGGTCCAACTATTAATCCCTTCTCTAAGAAGTATTCAACAGCTTCATTTGTACAAGGCATATTAGCAGCCTCACATACAAATTTAACTCCATTATCAACGATTTGTTTTGCGTGCTCAAGATGAATATCATTTTGAGTTGCACAAGGCATTATGATATCAACTTTAACTCCCCATGGTTTTTGTCCAGCGAAGAATTCACATCCAAACTTATCTGCATAATCTTGAACTTTATCTCTTCCTGAATTTCTCATTTCAACTAAGAAATTAATTTTCTCTTTTGTAGTTATTCCTTCTTTATCATAGATGTATCCATCTGGTCCTGATAAAGTAACAACTTTTCCACCTAAGTCAGCAACTTTTATACATGCTCCCCAAGCAACGTTTCCAAATCCAGAAACCGCAACTGTTTTACCAGTAAAATCAGTTCCTTCATGTTTAAGCATTTCTTCACAGAAGTAAGTAACTCCAAATCCTGTTGCTTCTGGTCTTATTAAACTTCCACCATAAGTTAAACCTTTTCCAGTTAAAACTCCATTTTCGAAAGCTCCTCTAATTCTTCTATATTGACCGTATAGGTATCCGATTTCTCTTCCACCAACACCGATATCTCCAGCTGGAACGTCTACATCTGGTCCTATATGTCTATAAAGTTCAGTCATAAAGGCTTGGCAGAATCTCATGATTTCAGCATCAGATTTTCCTCTTGGATCAAAGTCAGATCCACCTTTACCTCCACCTATAGGAAGTCCAGTTAATGCATTTTTAAGTATTTGTTCAAATCCTAAGAATTTTACAATTCCTAAATAAACTGATGGGTGGAATCTTAAACCACCTTTGTAAGGTCCTATAGCTCCGTTAAATTGTACTCTATATCCTCTGTTTACTTGAGTCTTACCATTATCATCGGTCCAAGACACTCTAAACATTATTTGTCTTTCAGGCTCACAGAATCTTTCTAGTAGGTTTGACTCCATATACTCTGGGTGATTTTCAAGAACAGGACCTATAGAGTTTAAAACCTCTTCTACAGCTTGTATAAATTCTGGTTCTCCATTGTTTCTCTTTTTAACGTTTTCTAGCACTTGTCCAATATAAGCTTTAGTATCCATAGTAATATTACCTCCTAAAATTTAAACAATATTGATATTTATTTAATTTACCTTTGATAAATTTTTCAAAAATCTCAAGTAAATCTTTACAATTATATATATTCGTCGTAAACGTTTTTTTTCCTTCTTTTTAAAAATATTTTAACAGATTTATTGCAAAAATTAAAAACGATTACATACCTTTATTTACATAATAGAATATTTTCATTTATAAATCAACATATATTTTGAAATTTTAAAATTTACTGATATCTTTATTGTTTTTATAAGAGTAAATTTGATACTCTTGCCATACTTGTTCAAGATCTGTGAATGTTTTCGAAATCTTATCCTTTTCTTTTAATCCAACAGCTATAATAAGAGCATTAATAACGCTTAACGGCGCAACAAGTGAATCTACAAACGAAGCCATATTGCTTTCTGCTATAAGTACGTAATCCGCTTTTGTTGCTAATGGTGATAAAACACTATCTGTAATTGCAACTACATCTGCTCCTCGTGCCTTTGCATAATTCAGTGCCTCAACAGTTCTCATTGCATAACGTGGAAATCCTATTCCTATAACACAATCCCCTTCACCTAAGGTTAGCATTTGCTCAAAAATATCACTCATTCCATAGGAAACGATTTTCACGTTATCAAGTATTAAATTCAAATAAAATCCTAAAAAGTCAGCAAGAGCTGCAGAACTTCTTAATCCTACAATATAAATTTTCTTAGATTTTAATACACTGTCTACAGTATTCTCGAATGCATCATAATTAATTTTTTCCATAGTAGATCTTATATTTTCTATATCTGATTTTAAAACTCCCTTTAAAGCATTATTAGGAATAATAAAGTCATTAGATAACTCAATTCTCTGTGCAGTAGTAAGTTTATTTTTAATTAATTCTTGTAGAGCATTTTGAAGTTCTGGATATCCTTCATATCCAAGTTGGTTTGCGAATCTAACAACTGTGGACTCACTAACACCTACACTTACCCCAAGTTTAGCAGCAGTCATAAATGCAGCTTTATCATAATGTTTTAATATGTATTCAGCAATAAGCTTTTGTCCTTTACTTAGTCTTGAAAATTTAGTCTGTATCAGTCTCATTAAGTCTATGTTATTATTTTCCATGCGCAACTCCTTTTTTAAAAGATTTTTAAATCTATAATTCATTTTTCAGTAAAATGAATTATACACTTCATATTAACATATGATAACATATCCTTCAACCTTAAAATTTTATAATTTTATTCTCCAAAAATAATCACCCCTTAAGAGGTAATTATAACCATGTTATATGATTTATTAATCCACATTAAACCTTGTTATATCATAGTGTGCATGCCATATTACTTTTTTTCTATAACTAATAAATATGGTGCGTTTTCACTTCTATTAATCACCCTATGAAGCATAACACCAAAACTATTTTTAGGCAGAGAACTTGCATATTTAAGCAATTCTTCACTTTCACGCTGTCCCTCATTGTGACCAACATATACAGCTATTAATGCAAATCCACCATTTTTTAATATTTTCAAAGTTTCTTTAATACTTTTCAAAGTTGACTCTGCTAGAGTTGTAATTTCCTTATCTCCCCCAGGAAGAAATCCTAAATTATAAATTGCAACATCAATTTCTTCCTTAATATATTCTTTTATGTTTTCATGAGAATCTAAAATAAGTGTTACATTATCTTTATTTTTCTTTCTATAATTTTCAATTGCAGAAAGTTGAATATCAAAAGCATACACTTTTTGAAAATTTTCACTTAGAAAATCACAATCTCCTCCATTACCTAATGTCTCATCTATGGCAACTCCATTATATTTTACAAAATTCTTTATAATATAATGTGATAAGTCTGTAATATTTCCTAAATATTTAAACACTTCCTATTTCCCCACCTTTTAAATATTGAACTTCTTCTATGGTTAAATGTCTCCATTGTCCTTCCTTTAAATTATCACCTAATGATAGTTTACCTATGGATACACGCTTTAGCATAAGCACTTTATGGCCTACCGCTTCACACATTCTTCTTACTTGTCTATTCTTACCTTCATGAATTGAAATAGCAATTTCACAGCTTTCTTTATATACGTTGAGTAAAGTACATTTTCCAGGAGCTGTAACATAGTCTCCAATATCTATTCCCTTTTCAAATTTAAACTTTACTTCATCATCTATTAATCCTTCTACTATAGCTATATAAGTTTTATCAATTGCTACTCTAGGATGAATTATATTGTTATAAACCTCTCCATCATTAGTAAGCAATATAAGTCCAGAGGTATCATAATCCAATCTTCCAACTGGATAAATCCTTTCATTTACATTAACTAAATCTAATAGTGTCTTACGACCTCTATCATCTTTAACAGCAGAAATATACCCTGTAGGCTTATTAAGTGCTATATATACCTTGTTTTCTTCTGGTGTTATTAATTTATTATCTAACTCAACTATATTAGTAGACGGATCAACTTTTGCTCCTAATTCATTTATTATAATTCCATCAATCTTAACTCTACCTGATAATATTATTTCTTCGCATTTACGTCTTGATGCAACACCACATCTAGCCATGTACTTTTGTAATCTTTCTTCCATTGTAAACTTCCCTTCATATCCTATTAAAATGAATTATAATTTTAATTTGTAAAAAAATCAATAAATGATACAAATATTTATTATAAATAAGACATTAACATTGCATATAAACATACAATGTTAATGTCTTATAAGAAAGATATGAACTATAGGTAAATTAATCCTATTTTAATTGATTAAGTTTTGAATCCGGTTGTTGCTCCATATAGCCTGTCTTTGAATTTCTACTTTCATTTGATTTATCATTCATAGAAGTAAGCTCACCATTCATCTTAGGCGCTTTTTTAGGTTTGTTTTGTTTATTTTTAGCCAACTCTCTCACCTCCCATTAAATATTATTTTCAAAATTCCAAGAAATATACGACCTGATTCTATTTTATTAGATTTAACATATACTCTTTATCTATTAGTATTACACTTGGTATTATAATTTGTCATAATTAATAAATAATTTTACATAATAAGCTTTATTGAGAAAGTTAGCAATAAGTGATATATTAGAAATATAGTTATGAATAAGTTTGAGAAAATAAAATAGATAATTATTTAAGGGGGAATTATGTTGAACAATCCTATATTTTTCATGCCTACAAGGGTAATTTGTGAAAAAAATGCAGTACTAACCCATGGTCATATTATGAATACCTTAGGAAGTACTGCTTTAATAGTAACTGGGAAAAATTCATCTAAGCTAAATGGATCTTTAAGTCACGTACTAAACTGCTTAAAAAACAACAATATAGAAAGTCATATTTTTGACGAAGTCGAAGAAAACCCTTCTACAGAGACAATAGAAAAAATTAAATCTTTTAGTAAAAACAAAAATATAGATTTTATAATAGGAATAGGTGGAGGCTCTCCAATAGATGCTTCTAAGGCAGTTGGAATACTGATTAACAATCCAAATATTAAGGTATCGGAATTATTTTCAAATGAAAACCTTAATTCTCTTCCTATCGTTGCAGTTCCAACTACTGCTGGTACCGGAACTGAAACTACTCCCTATTCTATACTTACAGATCATAGTGTTAAAAATAAAAGAGGAGTTCTATCAAAGATTTTCCCAGTTATTTCCTTTGTAGATGCCTCGTATTTAATGGATACGCCTAAAAATGTAACAATAAATACTGCAATAGATGCACTTTCTCATTTAATCGAGGGATATTTATCTGCTGCTTCTAATCACTTTAGTAATGCTCTTGCTGAGAGTGGTATGAGCATATTTAAAAATTGTATTCCACATCTTTCAAAAAATGATATTTCCTTTGAAATACGTGAGAACCTAATTATAGCATCATCTATAGCTGGTATGGTTATTTCCCAAAGTGGAACATCTATACCTCATGGTATGGGATATCCTTTAACTTATTATCATAATGTGCCACATGGAAAAGCAAATGGAATACTATTAAAAGAATATCTTTCAGTATATAATGAAAATAACTCAAATAAGGTTAATAGAATACTTACTCTATTAGACTTTGCAAATATTAATGAATTTGGGGAATTTGTAAGTGAACTACTTGGTGATAAAATAAATATTTCCGTAAAAGATTTGGAAAACTATTCTACTTATATGAGTTCTAACGAAGCTAAGTTGAAGAATCACCCATATAAATTAACATATGAAGATATATTAACAATTTATAAAAATAGTATAAAATAAAAACAAACAAAAACAACTAAGAATAATTACCTTCTTAGTTGTTTTTGTTTATTATATTAAATTAAAGTTTCTTACTAACACCTTGCATTATATTTTATGGTAAATGCTCTGTACTAACTTACTCGTCCATTTTATTTCATTTAATAGACATATTATAAGTACCGCTACAATATATTACTCATTAGATTTCATTACCCACAATCTCTTTGTAGGTAATTTCAAGTTGAGCTAGGATAGCCTTTGCAATTGCAGTTCCAAAGTTTTTTTGTTTCTCCATTGAATTTATAATTATATTATTATTTTCATTGTCTAAAAAAGCACATCCTATTATTATAGCATCCATCTTTGTTTCTCTTATAACCGCAAAATAATCTTCTCCTCTACTCCCCATTTTATTATAAGTTTTAACTGCACGTTGACCAATTTTCATCATTTCGCTACTTATTTTATTCGTAAGCTCTAATCCTTTACCATTATATATAGAATAAATAACCTCACCTCTATCACCACCACCTATATTGCAATGGATAGAAACAAAATAATCTGATTCATTATTATTAGCCATTCTAGCTCTCTCAGAAAGTCCAAGATACTTATCTGTAATTCTCGTCATTTGTACCTCAACTCCATGACGAGAAAGCTCTTCGCCACACATTTGAGCTATAACTAAAACTATATTTTTTTCTATTAGATTTCCATAAACAGCTCCGGGATCGGCACCACCATGCCCTGGATCTAAGGTTATCTTATACATATCACTTCTCCTTTTCACCAATATATTAATTTCATATATAATATTCTTAGAATATTATATATGTGATTAATATATTGGTAAAGAACATTTAAAATTTAAGTTACACTTACTATACATATAAAGTTTACATTACTTTTTGCTATAAATTTTATCAATTACACTGTTATATATTGAAATATTGTATTGTATAGCATCCAGGTAATCTGGCTTTATTCTATTATAATGATCTATACCTTCATCTGTGATTTTATAGAGACGTTTATTTTTTCTATCAAAGTCTTCCCATTTAGCTGTAAGATATAAATTTTCTTCTAAATCTCTGAGTAACGGATATACTAAACCATTAGATACCTTAGTAAAGTTAGAATTTATATAATTTACTATTTCCAATCCATACTCTTCCTTTTTTTCATATATTAAATAATGAAGAATGTATAATTTAACAAGTTTTGTAGTATTAATCCTATTATCTAAAGTTGCAACTCTTTTTCTACTTTCGCCTTTCATATCTAGTCCTCCTTTTTAATTATATTTTTATTATACTTTACTATTTCAATTATGACAATTATTATTATGATAATATTCTTTGTATATGATTATAAAGAATATATAAACATAGTTACATATAAGTTATTGCCTATATGTAACTATGTTTTATTATAGATATTCCATTAAATCTTCTATAACCTTTTCCAGTTTCTCTTCAATATGAATCTTTTTCTCATAATATTTATTAAGTTCTTCATAATTATCAGCTAGTTCATTCATTTTATTTGTAATTTCTTGTATCTCATTTTCTAATTTAATCATTTCATCTTCAAGATTTTTTCTTAACTTCTCTTTTTTCTTGGAAGGATCAACTTGTTTTTCTCTCCTTACATTTACCTCTTTAATCACTTTTGGAAGAGTCTTTTCCTTATTTCTCTCATCATATTTAAGCCTATAGTAATCATAATCACCTAAATAATTTATAAACTCATTACCTTCAATTGAAATTATTCTGTTACTAATCTTATTTATAAAGTATCTGTCATGAGACACAAAAAATATAGTTCCTTTAAATTCCTCTAATGCAGATTCTAAAATTTCTATAGAATCTATATCTAAATGATTAGTAGGCTCATCTAAAATCAACAAATTTACATCCTCATAAATAAGTTTACTAAGCTTTAATCTAGTTTTTTCCCCTCCAGAAAGATTTTCTACTTTTTTAAATACATTTTCACCAAAGAACATGAACTTTGCTAAATACTCTCTCGCCTTACCCTCTAAAATTTCAATATTGTCCCTAAAACATTCAATAACTGTCATAGTCTCATCATTGAATGTTATGTCTTGGGGTAAATATCCTATCCTTACATTGGCTCCAACTTCAATCTTTCCATGATCTACTTTTTCTTCTCCTAGTAATATTTTTATAAAAGTAGACTTTCCACTTCCATTTGGACCAATTAAAGCTATCTTCTCTTTAAATCTAACTAAAAAACTACCATTATTAATCAAAGTTTTATCCTTAAATCTCTTATATGCTGATTCAACCTTAATAACATCCACACCTGAACGTTCTCCCTCTATAAAAGTCAACTTTATATTTTCTTTTTCAAGTTTAGGCTTATCAACTCTTTCTACTTTATCTAAGCGTTTTTGCATACTCTGGGCTCTTTTTATAAATTTAACATTATCGGCTCGATTTCCCCAATCCATTAATTGTTTTATTGTATTTTCCATAGCTTTAATCTTCTTTTCCTGTTCCTTAAATGCTTCAAATTGCAACATCATATTTTCTTCCTTTTGTTTAATGTAATAGGAATAATTTCCTTTGTATATAGTGCATTCTTTATCTTCTACTTCTACAGTTTTAGTCGTAACATTATCAAGAAAGTAACGATCATGTGATACCACAATAACAGTCCCTTTATAACTCTTAAGATATTCTTCAAGCCATTCTAAAGACTCCATGTCAAGATGATTTGTTGGTTCATCAAGCAATAATATATCTGGATTTTCTAAAAGAATTTTACCAAGTATAACTCTAGTTTTCTCTCCTCCACTTAATACCTCAAAAGGTTTTTTAATAAATTCTTCATTAAATTTTAATCCCATGCATACTTTACTAAGCTTTTCTTCCATATTGTAGCCACCAACAGCTTCATACATTCCTTGAATATAACTATATTGTCTTAAGAGTTTATCCAACAATTCTCCATTCTGATCTCTCATTTTATCCTCTAAAACTTTCATGTCTTTCTCTAGGATATAAATATTTTTAAACGCAGAATGAAGTACATCTTTAACTAAACTGCTTTTTTCGTAAGTAGGAATCTGTTGAAGATATCCAACTGTAGATCCCCTACTTATATCTATTGATCCTCCATCAATATTCTCTTCTCCGGATATTAGTTTTAAAATTGTGCTTTTCCCACTTCCATTTCTACCAACTAATCCAAGTCTATCTCTATTATTAACCTGAAATGTTATATTGCTTAAAACCTCATTGGATCCAAAGTACTTTACAATACCATTTAATGATAATTCAACCATTATAAACGTCCCCCTTTAAACAATCTTATGTAACTTAAGAATTTAAATTTACTCTCATAAATTCAAATTCTTATTATAAAACAAACCATCCTATAAAAAATCCGGGCAAGTATTCTTGTCCGGTGTAAATTTACAAATAACATATTAAAATTATAATTCAAACCATAGTTAATATCAATAATATTCCAAATTTTTAGTCTTTCCATAACTTTATAACGAAATTGATTACACTAGTCAAATGCTAATATAACTTATTAATAATAATTTTAAATTATGAATTTTCATTGTATAGTTTCACATTGAAGAATAAATTATATTAATAATAATCTACCTGATATATAATATAATTATATTAATTTCTATATACGATTATATACATAAAAATTACAAATTCAAACAATATATAAACGTGAATGTATTTTAGATTATTTTGAACTTTCTTTTAAATAATGTCAGTAATTATTTAAAATATGGTCATAAATTCAGATAAATCATTTTGTAAATTACTTAGGAAGAGGTGTTTTTATGAATATATCAGCAGAGTTTCATTGCCATACTACAGCATCTGATGGAAGACTTACTCCATCTCAAGTTGTAGAATTAGCTAAGGAACGGAATGTAAAACTACTTGCCATAACTGACCATGACACTACTGAAGGTATTGAAGAAGCTTTATCTAAAGGTAAAGAACTTTCTCTTACTATTATTCCTGGCATTGAGTTAAGCTGTAATCATAATGGTGAAAGTATTCATATACTAGGCTACTTTAAAGACGATGGCTACAAAAATAAAGACTTATTAGATTTACTTCATAACCTAAAAGTAAATAGGGAAACAAGGGCTATAGCTATTGTTGATAATCTTGAAAAATATTTTAATATAAAGATTGAAGCAGAAAATATACTTAAATTAAGCAATGGAGTAATTGCAAGACCTCATATAGCACAAGCCATAATTCAAGCAGGCTATGATTATGACTTTCAATACATATTTAATAGATTTATAGGCAACGATAGTCCTGCATATGTTCCCAATAAGCATATATCAATAGATGAAGGTATTGATATGTTAAAAAAATATAACTGTGTAGTAGTACTTGCGCATCCAAAGCTTATACGTAAAACTCCTATTAGAGAAATTTTAAAATATGGTTTTCATGGTATTGAAGCTGTATACTATCAAAACTTTAAGAGAGAGACTGATGAATTTACATCTCTTGCTAGAGTGAACAATATGATTATAACTTGTGGATCTGACTTCCATGGAATATCTCCAGATGACACAAAGCATGGAAATATTGGAGATATGAACCTTTGTGAAGATGCCTTCAATAAATTTATTGCTTTGTATAAAAGTTAAGATAATTATGTATACTAAAGTAAAATCCATTTCGGAGGAGATAAAATGGTTTTTCTTGAGTGTTCAGTTCAAAGTTGTGCAAATAATAGTTGTAATCATTGCAGTTTAAATGAAATTACCATAAGTAGTACTAACACTTATGAATCTAAAGGTATAACTTGCGAAAATTTTATAAATAAATATAAAGTTCTTACAAATTCAATAAATAAAAGTAATCCATATACCCATATAAATTGCAGAGCTAAACATTGTATTTATAATACTAATTTTAAGTGTATTGCTTATTCTATTGATGTTTCTAGCTATACATCAAAAAAAATAGAAGATACTCAGTGCTCTAGCTTTTTCTATAGAACAACCTAATAAAAAAGGTGAAATAGCATGCTATTTCACCTTTTTTATGAACTTATGTATATTTATAGAAAGTTTAAATTGTAATTCATGTATTAAATTAACTGCAAAAACTTAGTTTCACAATAAACTCAATAATTGAATTTAATTTCATTGTTGCATTTTATACACGAACTATGTATAATCATACAAGTCGTAGAAAAATATCGAAAGGATGTGTTTCTTAATGGAAACTAGCAAGGTAATCGTATCATCCAAAAATAATAAAGATTTAGTAACAATATTAAAATTTATACTACTATCTGCTTTAGGGATATTTTTATTTATGATTCCTATTAATAAAGGCGGAGAAATTATCATTCCTGTTGCAACATTATCAAATTTACTACAATTAACACTTGGAAATTTAATTTTTTATGTAATAACAGCAATTATAATAATTACTGCAATTGTTACATCTGCAACAAAACTTTTTAAACCTAAATTTATATTAAAAAATAAATTTTTAAATGCTCTATTCAATGTAAATAACATATGGTCTACTATAAGAATTTTAAGTGGAATATTCATTGTATGCGCCATGTTTAAAATTGGACCTGAACCCATATGGTCAGAAAGTACTGGTGGAATGGTTTTATCTGAATTACTACCTATATTATTTTCTGTATTTCTATTTGCTGGTTTATTCCTTCCACTACTTTTAAGCTTTGGACTTTTAGAATTTGTTGGTTCATTATTAGTAAACGTGATGAGACCGTTATTTAACCTACCTGGAGCCTCTGCTATAGACTGTATAGCTTCATGGCTTGGTGATGGAACTATAGGCGTACTTTTAACTAGTAATCAATATGAAGATGGTTATTATACAGAAAGAGAAGCATGTGTTATTGGGACAACCTTTTCACTTGTATCAATTACCTTTAGCTTAGTAATTGTTGATACTATAGGTCTTAGTCATATGTTCATTCCATTCTACTTAACTGTTACTTTAGCTGGATTAATTGCAGCAATATTAGTACCTAAACTACCACCACTTTCAAAAAAGAAAGATGTATATCATAATAATATTGATAACACTAAAAATGATTCACTTCCTGATGGATATACTCCATTTAAATATGGTTTGGAAAACGCTCTTGAAAAAGCTAATAAATCATCAATAAAAAAAGATGTTTTTGAAAAAGGTATTTTAAATGTTTTAGATGTGTGGTTTGGCGTGATTCCTGTGGTAATGGCTGTAGGAACATTAGCATTAATAATTGCTGAATACACTCCTATATTCCAAATCTTAGGACTACCGTTTATACCAATTTTAAACCTTCTTCAAATCCCAGAAGCTACTATGGCATCAAGTACTCTAATTGCTGGTTTTGCTGATATGCTTCTACCTTCAATAATGTCAAGTGGAATTCAAAGTGAAATGACAAGATTTATAATAGCTGCAACTTCAATAACTCAGTTAATATATCTTTCAGAGGTTGGCGCACTACTTCTTGGGTCAAAAATCCCTGTAAACTTTAAAGATTTATTTATAATTTTCATTGAAAGAACCTTAATAACTTTACCAATAATCTCGATCATAGCTCATTTTATATTTTAGTAAAATTACAATATAATCTTTAAATTTAACTATCACAAATTCTTTCCACATATATATACTTCACCACTCATTTATATAGCTAAAATCCTAATAGATATACTCTTGTCTATTAGGATTTTAGCTTAATTTTATATAATTAATACTTTCAACTTTTTAATATTTTCAGTATAATCAAATTTATAATCAAATTTATAACATTTAAAATCAATTATTCTTATTTACTATCTAGAGTATTAGTACTTGTATTTTAAAATTTTATAGGAGGTATACCCTTATGTGGATTGATAACTTAATTAATATAGAAGATATAAAAATAAGAGATATTTCTACTCTTATAATTTATCCTAAAAATTCCCCCCCCAAAAACCCCTGTAATCTTTTTTTACCATGGATGGAGTTCAAATAAAAATGTTCATAAAAACCTAGGTAATTTTTTAGCTTGTAATGGATATATTGTTGTTATTCCCGATTCTATAAATCATGGTTATCGTGGAACTCTTGACTACTGGGAGAGTGAGAGTGATACTGTTATAGTACAATTTTGGCCTACAATAATAAATTCAGTACAAGAATTCCCTATTCTATTAAATTATATTAAAGATAATTACAATATTGATGAAGATAGAATAGGTGTAGCAGGCCATTCAATGGTTTAACAAATACCTGTAGTTTATATGATTTAGAATTATATAAACTAGAAAAAGCGTGAATAAATTTATATTCAACGCTTTTAGTTTATATCCATACATTACAATGTATAATTAACTTTTTCATACCTAGCTAAACTTGTTATTTAATATCATTATGTTAAATAGTATATTACTTTTTCCTTTTAAACTTCATAACACTTTTAGTAACCTTATATCCAATTCCTATGGCTCCAATAATCATGCCTACTACTAATGCTGAGGATAATTTTTCATTATGCTTCTCTAGTTGTTTTAACTCTATATTTTTAAATTTTTTCTTAATATCATCTTCATTAAAATCCATATGACTCACCCCTTCTTATACTAGGTCTTATAATGGTATTATACCACTTTTTATATATTATTACACAATATTTATATAGTAAACAACCCTTATGAATTTTATTCTTTATTAAATTACTACTATATATTATAATTATTAGTATACATTATTATAATGGAGGAATTATTATGTTTAGAACAATTATATGGTTTGGTCATTTTGCCATAAGTCTTGGCGTTAAAGCTATAAATATATTTAAAGTTAAATCTTTAGACAAAAAAGGTAAAATAGAAGAAAAAGAATCCTATATTCATGAGGTAACTTCAAAATGGGCTCTGTCTCAATTAAAGTACAGTGGTGCTAGAGTTAAAGTATACGGTGAAGAAAACATTCCCAAAAATATTCCTGTAGTTTTTATCAGCAATCATCAAGGTAATTTTGATATACCTCTACTTATGAGCTACATAAATAAACCTAAAGGCTTCATTGCTAAAATAGAAACCTTAAAAATACCAATAGTAAGAACTTGGATGAAATATATTCATTGTGTTTTTATGGATAGAAGCAATCTCAGAAAATCAGCTGCTGCTATTATCGAAGGTGTGAAAATAGTTAAAGATGGACATTCTCTAGTTATATTTCCAGAGGGGACAAGAAGTAAAGGTGGTCCACTTGGCGAATTTAAATCAGGTAGTTTTAAACTTGCAACAAAATCTAATGCACCTATTGTTCCTATAACAATTAATGGTTCCTATAAACTTATGGAAGCTAACGGTAACAAAATTAAAGCTGCAGATGTAAATATATTTATACATCCACCTATAGAAACTAAAAATCTTACAAAGCAAGAACAGGAAAATCTTCCAGGTATGGTTAAAGAAATTATAGAAAGCAAACTCCATAATAAAGTAATTTAATCTCTATAAAGTTTTAATTTTATGCCAATAAAATCTATAGCACCTATTATTGAACTGAATAGGTACTACCAAAACTTGAAATTAACACTAAATTAAAGTATTATCATAGAGTATATTAGTTTACTTAGGAGGTATGAAGGAATGAAATATGTTACTTCAGGAGTTTGTTCAAAGGAAATTACCTTTGATGTAGTTGATGATAAGATCAAAAATGTAAGCTTTGTAAGAGGTTGTGCTGGAAACCTTTTAGGAATAGGTAGCCTTGTAGAGGGTATGGATATAAATGAAGCTATATCTAGACTTAAAGGAATTACTTGCGGTTCTAAGGACACATCATGTCCAGATCAATTAGCAAAAGCATTAGAAGAATATAAATCTCAAAACTAAAAAAGGCTATCTTAGGTTAATCTAAGATAGCCTTTTCTTTTGTCTAATTACTTTTATCTAAGACTAAATCACCCATTACAATTCCAATAATTTCATTCATAGAATTCATTATTGGTACTGATAATGCTATACAATACCCATCTGTATCTGTAGATATATAAGGATCTGATTTGTAGTTTTTTCCTCTTATTCCTTCTTTGAAATAAGGTCTATGAGAATAATTGCAGTATAATTCTTCTTTACTACCATCTAGTGTTATACCTTTAGTGTCACCATTTATATTCATCACAGAAAATAGATAGAAGAATGGATATTTTTTTATAAACTCATCTAAAACCTTATTACAATTGTTTTTATCCAAAGACTTTACTCTCTTATCACTTGCAATATCAGTTAGTATATTAGTTGCGTTTCTTATATACTTCTCAGTATCATCATCTACGATATAATTTTTAGCAAAAGTAGAAATTGTATTTTTAATATCTTTATTCATAATAACTAATTCATCAATATTGCTTGATACTTCCTTCATTTCTCTCAATTGTAACCTAGAACGATCTGCAGTGTTTTGAACATGAATTGTAGTATTTGATACAAAGTCTGAAATTCCATTTATCGTGGACTCTATGCTTTTTAAGTTATTATTTTGATCCTCAATTGCCTTGTTTATTTCTTGAATTGATTCTAGCGTATCCATACTCTTTTCAGATATTTTTTTAAAGTTTTCACTGGTACTTTTAGAGTATAGAATAGATTCATTCATAACACTTAAATCTTCCTCCATAGTTGCTGCAATATCAAAAATATCCTTCTGAACCTTATCTGTAATTTTTTGAATTTCATTTGCTTGCACAGATGACATTTCAGCTAATTTCCTTATTTCCTCTGCAACTACTGCAAACCCTCTTCCTGCATCTCCTGCACGAGCTGCTTCAATTGATGCATTTAATGATAAAAGATTAGTTGTATTACTTATATCTTTTACTGTATCTGATATGGCTTGTATTTTTTGAGCACCTACTTCTAACTCCTTTAATCTTAGAGATAAATTTGTTTCTAAACTTAACGACTTCTCCATTTTTCTAATGAGAATATCAAATTTACTCTTACTCTCGTTTACTGATTCCTTCATTTCCAAAGCAATTCCTTCAACATTACTAGAGTTCTTAACTATTTTTTCATGATAGATAACAATATCTTCAATATCTGACCTTGTTGACATTACCTTATGAACCTGGTTATTCATCTCTTCAGAAATAGTTGTTATAGAATCAACATTCTCTACTGCATTCAACTCCATGTTCTTCATGCTTTTGTCTAGTGAGTCACAACAAATTATTATTCTGTCACTAATATCTGTAGACTTCCCTATAAGTCTTCTAACCTTAATGATGAAATTATTTGTATACTCAATTAACGTACTTACTACCTTAATTTTCCCTACGGATAATTCCTTTGTCAAATCTCCCTCTGAAATTCCTTCCATATCAATAATCAATTTCTTAATAGAATTCTTAGTTCTTCTTTCAAATAAAAAACCACTAATACTGATTAAAATAAACAGTAATATTATTCCCCCCAATATTACATATTCCCTCAATAGTATACCCCCTTATAATTAAAAACTGAATATTTTACATTATACTTAATTATACATTGTCATATCAATTTTTCATATAGATTAAATGGTTTTATTTTCTTATTTTTCTATTTTTTAAACTTATAGATTTTTGTTGAATTCCACCTACTATATTCCCTAATATTGTACTTGGTAAAATCCTAGACATTCCTATAGCAACCTTATTTACAACTCCAGGAATAATTAGCTTCTTTCCCTTGATAAGACCCCTATATCCCATATTGGCAACTTTTTCTGCACTCATAGAATTATTAAGTTCTCCTTTACCTGCATTAACATGAAACTCAGTACTTGTGGTTCCAGGGCAAAGAGCACTAACCTTGATATTAAAGGGCTTCAATTCAACTCTTAATGCTTCTGTAAGAGATAGCACATATGCTTTAGAAGCGTAATAAACTGCAATAAATGGACCCGGTTGATATGCCCCTGTAGAAACAACATTTAATATTCTACCTCCATGATTTTTTATCATCTCATTAGAAATCAAGTGTGTAAGTTCTGTTAATGCTCTCATATTCACTTCTATTACCCTTCTATGATCTTCCATAGAAATCTCATGAAACAATCCGCAATTCCCTACTCCAGCATTATTAATAAGAATATCTACCTTAATACCTAATATGTTAATTTCATTCATTATCTCTGTACAACTACTACTTTGATATAAATCTTTTTCTATTGTAATAACTTCTATTCCATATTTATTAGTAAGCTCCTCTTTAATAGAATTAAGCAAAATAACTCTACGTGCAACTAAGATAAGATTATAATTATTTTTTGCAAATATTTTACTAAACTCGTATCCAATGCCTGAGGATGCACCTGTTATCAATACCCATTGTCCTTGACCTTTCATATACTTCTCATCCTCCTTATATAAATAGCTATTATCATCATCTCTTTTTAAATCCCATGCTTTTTTAATTTTTTCTATATTAAGCCCATAATATTAATCAATGAATAGGAATTTATAACTAATATTTTATTCTCCTAGAATCCACGTTTATAGCATTCTGGGATAATACATTCTTCACCTAGTTCATTTGCCCAGCTAAGCGGTGTATATGGACTTCTTAGTAATAATCTTCCTAAAAATACTAAATCTGCTCTATCATTCATTATAATTTCATTTGCCATATCTAAAGAAGTTATTAATCCTCCTGCTATAACAGGAATTTCTGTTGATTTTCTTATTATTTCAGCTGAAGATATTTGATATCCATTAAAAGTATTTATTCTTGCATTTACCACAGCTCCAGTGCTAACATCTACTACATCTACGCCTAAATCCTTAACATTGTTTAGAATATCTGCTAAATCCTTTTCACCATTCCCACCTTCTACATAATCCTTAGCAGATATTCTCACAAATAATGGGCAACTAATATCATAGTACTTTCTAACTTCCTCTATAACTTCTCTTAAAATTCTAGCTCTATTTTCAATACTTCCACCGTACTCATCTTCTCTTTTATTTGTAAGTGGAGATAAAAACTCATTTAGTAAATATCCATGAGCTCCATGAATCTCCACAAAGTCAAACCCAGCTTCTTTTGCTCTTCTTGCACCCTCACCAAAGCTTTTTACAACTTCCTTAATTTCTTCTTTTGTAAGCTCTTTAGGTATTTTATACGTTTCGTCAAATCTGATAGAAGATGGTGCAACTATTTCTCCACTATAAGTTGATTTTCTTCCACCATGCCCAAGTTGTATTCCCATAGCAGTGCCATATGATTTACATCCACGAACTATTCTTCTTAGCCCTTCTATATGGTCATCACTCCAAATACCTAAGTCTTTTTCCGTAAGAACTCCATTTGGTGTTACCGCTGTGGCTTCAACTATGATTGTTCCTACTCCACCCATTGCACGAGTAATATAGTGATTGACATAGAAGTCATTAACCACACCTTCTTTATTTGTATTATACATGCACATTGGTGGCATAACTATTCTATTTTTCAACTCCAAATTTTTAATTTTGAAATTTGAAAATATATTTTTCATAATAATCCTCCTAATTTACTTCTATTTAATTTATTATTCTATATTTTAGTAAACTTTTAATAATTATATCATAACATTACCATTTATTTGTATTTGTTTTTATATCATTTCATCTATTCTTAATATTTTATTATTTAATATTTTTACTTTTGTAAATATTCCTTTATATCAACTCTTTTTATATAAAGGGATACAACCTACTAGATAATTTATCAATATAAGATTAAAATTATTTATATTAAATACACAGTTATTATACATTTCCCCTACTAATAACTTGTAAACTATTGAATGATTACTTATACTAATAAAATATAGCTTATAGGCATAACCACTTTTCATAAATAATTTCTTTAACCCATGAATTAAATATGAAAATTACAACTTAAAAATATGGAGGATTAGATATGAATTTAAAACCCCTTAATCTAGAATTTCTTCAAAGAGATGCACGAGTTGTTAGCCAAGATCTTCTCGGAAAACTTTTAGTTAGAAAGTATAATGGAAATACTCTTACAGGCAGAATTGTAGAAACTGAAGCCTATATAGGAAGAATAGACAAAGCATCTCATGCCTATGGAAATAAAAAAACTCCTCGGGTAATGCCCCTTTATGAATCTCCTGGTATTTCCTATATTTATACAATCTATGGTATGTATAATTGCATGAACATAGTAACTGGAGAAAAAGGAGATCCTCAAGGAGTTCTAATACGAGCTTTAGAACCTGTAGAAGGCTTAGAAATTATGAGCCTAAACAGGTTTAAAAAACCTTTATCCCAGTTAAAACCTAAAGACGTATTTAATCTTACCTCTGGACCAGGAAAATTATGCATTGCATTAAACATTGATAAAAGCTTAAATACACACTCTATATTTAGTGAGGAGTTATTCCTATATGATGATGGATTTGAAGATTTTAGCACTGTTTGCGCTAAAAGAATAGGCATTGATTATGCAGAAGAATCAATAGACTTTTTATGGAGGTATTATATTAAAGATAATAAATATGTTTCTATAATCGAAAAGAAATCCCCCTTACTATAAATAGTAAGGGGGATTTTTTCAATCCATAATTTTATTATATTTTTATGTCATTTTAAAATCTATATTTATTATAGATCTAAAAACTTATTAAATCTTTCTCTAACTGTTTCTTCACCCATGATTTGCATAATAGTATAAAGATCAGGAGTATTACTTCTGTGAGTTAGTGATGTTCTTACGCATCCAGCCACATCTGAAACCATTCCTTTAAAGCTTTCAGGGTCTTTCTTAAAGGCCTTTCTATCTGTTGCATAGCCCAGTTCTACCGCTACAGCCTTTAAATCTTCAAACCAAGTGTCTTTGTCAGTATTAAAGTTGTACGCTTTAGCATAAGCTTCTATAACTCTCTTAGCTTCTGCTAAATCCATATTCTTTGGAAACTCAATTTCATTAACATTAGTATTTGTAAATAACTCATTAAAGAAGAAGAATACTTTTTCTTTAACATCGTTCCATTTTCCGAAGTCTTTTCTAGGCTTTGGACCTTCTTTATCTATATTAAATATTTCCTTAGACATAGCTTCATTTTTAGTTACTAAATCATACATTTCTTCATCATACTCTTTAGCCCATTTAGTATAATAATTATAAACTGCATCAGCTTTTAATCTACAGATAACATTTTTGCTTACATCATTTAATTTAATTATGTCAAATAGTGCCCCACTCTTACTCATTTTATCTAATGATACATTAAACTCATGATAATCTACTGTTGGATTTTCTTCTCTCCACTCTTCAAAGGCAGAGTTTATTATGTTAAGCAGATATTCTATAACAGATATCATTGGATACCCTTCTTCATCGTAGTAGCTTACTGCACTCTCTGGATCTTTTCTCTTAGAAAGTTTTCTTTTTGATCCACCATCTAATTTCATTATTGTTGGAGTATGGGCATAATCCGGTCTATTGAATCCAAGAATATCAAATAATTGAACGTGGATTGGAAGTGATGATAACCACTCTTCTCCTCTAATTACTGTAGTAGTTCCCATTAGTGCATCATCGATGGCATGAGCAAAGTGATAAGTTGGAAGTCCATCAGACTTAATTATAACTATATCTTGATTACTTTCTGGGAATGATATATCTCCTTTTACTAAATCATGAAACTCTACTCTATTTTCAGAGCTACCAGGTGATTTTAACCTTATTATATACTTCTCACCATTGCTTATTCTTACTAGTGCATCTTCAGCTGATAAATTTCTACAACTTGCATACTCTCCATAGTATCCCGGAGTTAACTTTTCACTAATTTGTCTTTCTCTTAGCTTCTCTAAATCCTCTGAAGTACAGAAACATGGATAAGCTAGGCCTTTTTTAATTATACTTTTTGCAAAAGTCTTGTATATTTCAGCTCTCTCACTTTGTCTATATGGACCATATTCACCTTTAAAAGTGTTATCTCCTGTCATACCTTCTGTAAAATCTAACCCAAACTTATGCATTGTATTTATTGTATCTTCTATAGCACCTGCAACTTCTCTTTTTTGATCTGTATCTTCAATTCTTAAATAGAAAACACCACCACTCTGTGTAGCTATTCTTTCATCGATTAAAGCAGAAAATATTCCCCCTATATGTTGAAACCCTGTTGGACTTGGAGCATATCTAGTAACCTTTTGACCATCTTTAAGATTTCTTTTAGGATACTTTTCTATATAATACAGCGGCTCCTTGTCAATATCTGGGAAAATCGTATTTGCTAATATTTCGTAGTTCATTTCTTTCACCTTACCTTAACATATTTATTTAACATCATACCCAATTTATGTATTTTCAATAAACCATCTTTATATTAAGAAATATTTATGTTTTTATGAATATCATTGGATATATAATGATTTGCTCTACTACTTTGTATGAAATCAAGACCTTTATACTTATTTAGTTAATATATAAGTTACATATAAATTTATACCTAAACTCTAAATACAGTATTCAATTTTTGTGTAATTTATTTATTAAAACCTTATATAAACACAACTTTGATTATAACTTTAAGAATTAATATTGTAAATATAGTATTTATTATTTATCTATTTTACTTCTACTAAAACAACTTGTTTTTTATGGTCTATTTTAATAATCTTAGGAGTAACATCTTCATAGGCTGTGAATAAATTCACATTTTCATTGTTTTCCACAATTATTCCCGAAGAAAAAATGCTATAAACCTTATCCTTAAAATACTTTTCACAACCATTTTCATGAGCTTCATGTCCTCTAATTAGCAAATCAACTCCTAGTAGCTCACTAAACGTCACAAACTCATCTTCCTTAAATCTAAATCTTCCTGAATCCTCACGTAGACTAAGATTGCCTCTTAAAGGGTCACTCCAAATCATATTATGAACTATACTTCTATTCATTCCATCAACTATAGATTCATTAGTTAAATCCTTAATTGATGAAATATATCCATAAACATTCTCTTTACTTCTATCAGGTCTTGGTAGTCCTCCATGGACTCCTAGAATAGTATTTTCCTTAGAGTTCACAACAGCAATAATAGCCATACTGTAAAATAACTTTAAATATTCTATTATTAACTTCCTAGAAAAACTTCCATTTGTTTTTGATAAATTATCTAGATACAATAAAAAATAATCTTCATCTTCATCCTCTTCAGGCTTTCTAACACAAAGCTTTACCACATCATTTTCTATAGTTCCACCATCATGATTTCCTCTTAATAGGAATATATTTCCTGGGAAAATATATTTTAAAATCAGTATTTTCTCTATTAATTTAAGGTGTGATTTTCCTCTATCTACATAATCGCCTAAAAATATTAATCTAGTTTTTTTCTCTTTAACTATATTTTCAAAGAAGTTAACTGAATTTAGTATCTTATCTATAATAAAATCATCTGAATGTATATCTCCAATAAAATAATATTCATAACTAGAATCATTAAACAAATATATTTTTGAGGACATCTTCCCATCCTTAATTTTCTCATATATATCTTTTAAGTTTATATTTTCTTCTATAAGCTTATTATTAATTTCATTTTCTTCTGTGCTATGCATTTTACATACTTCATTAATTAAAAACTTATGAATCTTGCACATATTTCCTAAGTATGAAGTTTCTACTCTTTCTATATCACTCCATAGATCTTCACTTATGTCTTCTATCGATTTGTGTAATTCTAATCCACTATGATAGTTAATTTCTTCAACCCTTTGTTTAACTTTTTTTATTTCATTAATTATATTTTTATAATTTGATATATTTGATTTACTTGTTTTATTTTTACAACAGTCTTCACAACCAATGATTAACACATCATTATCCATAAAGATTCCCCCTTACCAGTTGTTATAACTACTATAATTTATTCTTTCCATATTCATTGGAATGAGTAAGTTCGAGGATCCAAATATAAAGTTTGGACTCTATCCTTCGGACACTCCTTCTCATATTCATTCGAATGAGTAAGTTCGAGGACCCAAATATAAAATTTGGACTCTCACTTATATCTTAAAAAGCAGATTCATTTTACCTTCTTTGCCAGCTGCATTAAGTATTTTTACGTTTTGGAACTTATCATAATTCTCTTTAATTCCATTATCTATATTAAGGCTTATCTTCTCATTAGCCATATGTGAAACAACTTGGTCATACTTTATAAGCTCTTCTATTTGAGTCTTAATTCTATCACTTTTTTTCTTAGCTGTTGATTTTTCTTTTGCTCCATACTCTTCTGATTCACCTATTAATACAAGTCTATTTAATTCACTGTCGTACTTACGTTGAATAAGGTGTAGATATTCTGTTCTTACCCTTGCTATAGTTGACTCATCATATCTATGAATGTAAATTAAAGCTTTAAATCCATCATTCTTTCCTGAATCAAATAACCAATATATAGGTTTCTTTGAATATATTTTTAAGTGATCCTTATAAAAATCTTTTACAAAGTATCTTCTAATACCTTGTCTTGAAGTTTCACTTTCTTTTTTTCCTAAGGCCTGGGCAATAAAATCTAAGTTTTCCTCTAGTGTATATCTTCCATATGCTACTTCTACAAATTGAATGAATTTAGACATAATATCTTCTTCGAAATACTCATCCTCCGTAATCGGAATAATATTATCTTCTTTTGGCATAAATTTCCCATCAATCCATGTCTCTGATACTATATCGCCCTTAGGATTTCTCTCCACTTTTTTAACTTGCTTTTTATAAATATCCCATTTGCCTTTAAAGTTACCACCACCATAAATCAAACCATCTATATCAATAGAATATCTCCCCATAATACATCCCACTGCATAGGATACAAAGGATTTCACTTCTTTTTCTACATTTGCTCTTCTTAATGTAATATCTTTATCCTTAACCTCTGGAGATAATTCATTATTTAATCCGTAAATATCTATAAATATTTCATTTAGTTTTTCTTCATTTGACTTTAATCTTTTAACAGTTTCTATATTTTCCTCTTGCCATTGTTTAAATCTATCCTTCATTCTTATAGATTTTTCCTCAATTAATTTTAAATCCTTTAACAGTGGATGAACATTAAAGTTCCATGAGGTTTCAAAGGAATCCCATTCTCTCTTACTAATTTCTATATTCTCTTCTACAATTTTATCAATTATTTCTTTAGTTTCTTCTTCAAATATTTTATTATTAACTGGAATGTTTTTAATGTCTCCTACTTGAATATTATAGGTTGGATTCATAATATCTAAGAACATATTTGCAACCTTACTACATAAAAAAGCTAAAACTATCTTTTCTACACTTTTATCATTTAAAAATATAGATGACCCAGCCACATCAAAGATAAATCCTTGTGGAGAATACCTTACACCCATATCTTCTGAAATAAAGGTATATGTAAGACCACTCTTAAAGTAGAATTCTTCATTTTTTACTGTTCTGCTATAGGATTTATATAGTTTTGCTGCATATTCCTTTACCTCTGATCCATTATTCTCCCAATTAATAATAAATCTATTGTTTCCAAACCACTTTCTAAACTCGCCCCCTTTATTGTAAGGAAACCACTTCTTTTTACTTTTTAATGCCTCCTCACTATCTTCCGCCATAAAATTAATCCTATCTATATCTACCTCATACCACTCTCTTAAAAATCTCTTATTATCCGAGGTTGCCATTCCCTGTCTTGGTTTAGCCATGATTTCGAATTTATCTAGGTTAGAAAATAGATTTAAGATATTATCATTTACCCAGTATGCAAAAGGTTTAGTTGGAATTGTCATCAATTTTTCAAGCCATATATCATAAGTTATCTCTTTCTTAACTCCTCTACAAACAGCTTTAATTTTTTCATCTTTTTCGTTACCGCTCATTTCTTTAGTCACATCTATAACCTTAGTTTTATATTTTGATATTTTAATTTTCTGATTTACAAATGCGACATTTTGAACTATAGTTCCAACATTATCTTCAAAGGCTCGTGGTCCTAAATGTACCATATTTATAAATGTCGTTTCTTCAACAAACTTACTTCTTAGAGCTAAGAAACTACTTAAAAACATCCATGAATGTTGATTTACCATAGCAAAGAGACCATTTTCCGTTATATAACTGTTGCATACTTCCATATAAACTGAAAACAAATCATGCTTTGAATCAGGATAGTTATCGGCTAAATACTTAGCAAGTATATCATTAGTACCCCTTAATCCCATGTATGGTGGATTTGTTACGCAAACCTCATACTTTCTGCTCATTATTCTACCTTGTTTTATAAGCGATGGTAGCTTATCCATTAACACCACCTTGTAATCATTAAAGATAAAGTTATTTACTTCTTTTATTTCATGAAGCCTTTCTTCTAATGCCTTAAAATCAACATTATGTGTTTTAAGAATTGAACCATATTCCTTTCCATCCTTAAAGTTATTCACTAAATAAGATAATTCTCCTCTTAACACTTGATCTTCATTTGAAAAATACTCTATAACATCCTCCGTTATACCATTACTTTCTTCAATAACTGCTATATTAAGAGTCAATGGATTTCTTTCTAGTTCTCTAAATAACCTTCTATTATATCCTCTTGCCTTCATAATAAGAGAAAAAGCTGCTAACTGAGTTGCTCTAACATCTATATCTAATCCAAAAATATTATTTTGAAGAATTTTTCTTGGTATCTCTCTCTCAGAATAACCAAAATCTTTATAAATATCATATAACACATCGAAGGCATAAAGTAATATATGACCTGATCCCATGCAAGGGTCAAGTACTGTTATATCCTCTGGAGAAAGCCTACTACGTTGCTCCTTTATCTCTTCTAACACTGCTTCTACTTCTAACTCCTGGGATGTATCCCCTATATAATATTCTAGTTTTTCTTGAATATCCTCATTTGGATGACCCTGTAACCACAAAATTCCTATAGAGTTCTCTACCAAATATTTCACTATCCACTTAGGAGTAAATAGTTGAGTAGCTGCTGGTATATCCTCCTTAGTTATCTTTATATTTTTCTTTAAACCATCAAATACCATATCCTTTTTGTCAGAAATATAGTATTGATATATCCATCCTATTATTTCTACTTCTGCCTTCCAATCCTTCTCCTCTATACCATTAACCATAGTTCTTATTATCGACCCATCTTCTAGCAGATTGTCAGGAAGTAATAATTCTGTATAGTCTGCAATTTTCTCAAATAAGTCAGGTATAATCCTTCCAAGTTCATTACACTGTCTTACTAAAATATATTTATATAATTTTTCTCTATCCATATTTTTACCACTGTCTAGCAGTGCATATACATAAGTTGAATCAAGATTAAGTTCTGCTATAACTTCTCCAACTCTAGATAAAATATCTGGTTCCACCTTTCCAGTTATCTCAGATGAAACAATTCTTATGCCCGTAGGAAGATAGTCATTTACCTCCATATATCTGAGAGCAATAAATCTATTAAACCAAGTATATGCAACTTCTTCCATAACTTGTTCAAAACCTCGTGCTTCTATTTCTTTAACTAAAGTTCTTCTATGGCTAGAGGAAATGTTGAATATCTCTTCATTTCCTTCTAATTTAAATCCACCTTGAACTTCTTCTATATTCTTAATTTTTTTATTTTCTATTCCAATTTTATATGCCCTATCCTTAACTCCCTGAATAAGATTATTTCTTGCCCATATAGCAAAAGCTTTAACTTTATTTTTATCCATAGTTTTATTACTCCTTGTAATTATGTATAAATTTTATAATTTATTATAACATATGAACAAGTAAATCAGGTAATTGTCATTTTCAAGTACACTGACATATTGCACATTATTAAAGCCTTCATCCTATAAATACTTGGATAAAGGCTTTAATAAATTTAAGTTACAATCTTTAGAATCCTTTTTTCTTTGCTATTATTCCGCTTTCATTTGTACCTGGCTCTTCTATTGTAGTATTAAAACTACTTTGAGCATATTGACCTTGAGTCTTAGTTCCATTTTGAATATAATTTTCTTTATTAAATTCTCTTTTTTCTTTTTTCTTCATAATAATCTCCTTTTATTTAAAAATATTTTTTCAATATTTATTATTTGTTAAATCTATTTAACTATACCCATTAATAATTACCTACTTAATAAAATATATTTTTATATAAAATAAAGCTCGTAATACTTACAAAAGTACTACGAGCTTTGGTGCGCCATCAGGGGTTCGAACCCTGGACCCCCTGATTAAGAGTCAGGTGCTCTGCCAACTGAGCTAATGACACATGATATCCTACGAATCTTATTATACATTATATTTAATTTATTGTAAATACTGTATTGTATTTTTTTATATTAAAGTATTTTTTACACAAATAACAAACATAATACCAATAACACTATAGGAATTATCGGTATTTGGTGCGCCATCAGGGGTTCGAACCCTGGACCCCCTGATTAAGAGTCAGGTGCTCTACCAACTGAGCTAATGACACATATCCTTGCTACAAATATTATTATACGAATATTTTTTCTATTTGTAAATAATTATAGGCAAACGAAATAGATCCATTAAAATCTATTCCACTTGCCTATAATTGTATAATAATGTATTTAAGTTATTAAATTCTATAATTCTTAAACAAAAACCTTCTTAACATCCTTAGACCCACAAAGATAAAGTAAATGAGGATAATATATATTGAATTCTAAAATATCCCCCACTTTATACCCTTTACTACAATTTTCTATATCAATAATTAAATGATCACTACTGCCACCTATTACTTCTATATCTTTATCCACAGGGATAAGAGTATCTACAGAAACAAAATCCTGTTTTCCTATGGCAAGTAATGCTCTTTTTCTTATCCCCCTATCTTTATAAGTTGGCACATTCCCAAATGCATCTATAAATCTTTCACCTACAGGATGAGTAGGTTTATTTTTAACTTCTATAATTTGAGCCTTAAGAACAAAAGAATCTTGATATAGCATGGACATATCATATTTCCAAAAATCATCTAAATCTTTTGCTACTAATATACCTTCTCCTACTCTTAAATTATTTATCTTACTCGGCATTTTACCATCCCATAATAAGGTTAAAGATGAAGTTGCTCCACCAGATATCATATCCAATTCCCTATTTATTAAACCTTCTATCCTCTCTGCAATATCACAAAGTTTACCTAAATTACTTTCCGTAGGTTTAATTGAACCATAGCATCCTAAGTTTGTCCCAATTCCATATAACTTAACATTTTCTAAATTATTTTCTACATAAAGAGCTAATTGAACAAATTCTTCTTCATCCATAATCCCTTCTCTTAGATCTCCTAAATCAACCATAAGTACAACCTTATGAACTTTTTCTTGTAACTTACATTCTTCGTTTATTCTATCTAATGTTTCCTTCTCCGAATTTAAACTTATGTCCACATACCTTACTAAATCTTTTATTTCATTAAACATGGGTATTCTTATAAGCATAATTGGTTTTGTTACCCCTTGTTTTTTCATATCTACAACCTGATTCATTCTAGATGTAGCAAGATATTTGCAGCCTGCCTTATCCATTTCATTTACTACTTGCGGCATACTTTGAACTACCTTAACAACCCCGGAAACCGATATATTCTCTTTATTACATAGATCTACCACATACTTTGTATTTTCATAAATCTTTCTCAAATTTATCTCCAATAATGGAAATCCGTCTTCACTATCTATACTCTTGATTTTAATTTGATTTTCCAGAATACTTTTTGTCATTTTAAATCCCCCTTTGAATGTTTATTGTAATATCTAATAAGTAAAATTTGTTTTTTTATTCATAACCCTATTATAGGAAGATTCAATCAATTTTTCTCCATCCATATTAATTAAAATAAACCCAACCATAAAAAGTAATAATTACTTATTCTAAGTAGTATATAATTCTTTTACCCAACCAATCGCATTCATATCCCCCTAAAAAAACACCTAAACTTTATAAATTTATATTTACTTTCAGTATATAAATTAATTTTACACATATGAAAACCCAGTATCTAGTGTTTAACTAGATACTGGGTTTTGTCATATATATGTTTAAAATATTATTGTTTAGCACTTCTATATAACTCTTTTATTAGTATTGATAGTTTGTATAGTCCTTGCCTTATTTCATTAATTGGGGCGTATGAAAATGATATTCGTAAAGAATAATTTAAATTTGCATCATATATGTATCCTGGATATAATAAGATTCCTATCTTGCATGCTTCATCAAAAAGCTTGTACATGCCTATTTTATATTTTAATGTAATCCATACATAGTATCCTCCTGATGGAATACTCCATGTAGCAATGTCTGAAAAGTATTTACTTAGAGCATCAATAGTAACTTCTCTTCTTATGTATAGTTGTTTTCTCAAATTCTCTAAATGTTCTTCATATAATCCCATTTCCATCCATTTTGCTACAGTTAGCTGTGACAAGGAGCTTGATCCATAATCTGTTTGCATTTTCAAATCGCCTAATCTCTCAATTACCGGCTCCGGTCCTACAATCCAACCAATTCTAAGCCCTGGACATAACGTCTTTGATACACTTCCAACATATAATACTAAACCATTAACATCAATACTTTTAAGTGGCATTGGTGGTGGTGAATCAATCCATAGCTCTCTATAAACATCATCCTCAATTATGGGTAGTTTTTCTCTTTGACAAACATTTATTAACTCACTACGTCTATTTTCTGACATTACTATAGATGTTGGATTTTGAAAATTAGGTATGGTATATAAAATAGAAGGAACATGTTTCTTTATGTAATCTGGAATTAGGTCTGCTCTAACTCCTTGTTCATCCATAGGTATACCACTTCTTCTCATGCCTAGAGACTGGAATATCTGTAATGAATACATATAGGATGGATTCTCAAGGAGAACTGTAGACCCCTTTTGTAACAACCCCATAGATATTAACTGTATAGCTTGAAGCGCCCCAGAAACAATAAGTACTGATGATGGTGATGCATTTACTCCATAAGATTTTAAATATTTACTAACCTCTTCTCTAAGATAGAGTATACCATTAGGACTTTCATATCCTAAATTGTCCATATCCTTCGAAACTTCATTAAGAACTTTTTTCATGGTTTCTCTTGGAAATAATTCTGCAGAAGGTTCCCCAGTACTTAACCTAATATACTCACCTTCAAATTCAAGAGTGTTAATCTGTTTAATAGTTTTAAAATTAGGCATATGTATTCCCTCAGTAATATATGTTTTCCAGTCTGGCTGTATACTTGCAAGTAGTGGAGACACGTTGTTAACTATCTTTGTTCCACCTTTTCCTTTCCCCTCAAGTATCCCTTCAGACTTTAACTCATCTAAAGCAGCCACAATGGTACTTCTATTTACATCGAAGATTTTTGCCAATTCCCTTTGCGTGGGAATCATAAATCCTATTTGCCATTCTCCACTAACAATTTTTGATTTAAAGTACTCTACTATTTGAAGATATATAGGCTTTGTAGACCCCTTTATGGGTTTCCAATCTATATTCACTATATGACCCCCTTTTTTTATTCCATTTTTTCATAATTAGTTTTAAAGTCACGCAGTATTTTTATTATAATACTATTTCATCTCTTTTATATTAACTCATAAAGTCATAGTTTTCATAGTGAATTTATTTAATTTTTATTACAAGCCTCTTTTCTGTTTTCATAATTATATAATAAAGATATTAAAACTTCACCTCATTTACGTTCCGCAATATAACTTCCACAACTATCCCAATCATAAATTCCTAGTATTACTTAAGATTTCGAAGCGTCTTAATGGTAATAATATAAATCCACTTTTAATAGGGATTTAAAACATAATTTATAAAAAAACAGGACTTGCTATTTTAATAGTAGCAAATCCTCATTATAATCTTAACAAATTTCTTTCTTTAATGTTGATATTGTTTCTTCTTCACTTGCTTCTAAGTAGTCACATATAGCTCTAAAATCATCAATCCAATGTATCTTTGCAAGTTCGCGAAGGTCTATTATTATACCAGTACTTTTTTGTTTAATGTACTCCATATTGTAAATTTCAGTTTCTACAAATTTATCAGTGTATTCATAGATACAAGGAACAAATTTATCCCAATTTTTCTCAAAATATTTGGTCTTAGCATAACAGAGTCTATTTATATGAAATATTATACCAATAGTAGAACTTTTCATAGCTAGTTTATGACTAAAGTATTCCTGTGTTGGATACTTATCCTCCACACGTTGCCAATATAATTTTTCATTAGGGTGTAGATTAAATTTATCTAGTATTTTGCACTTTTCTTCCCCTAATTCCTCTCTCATAATTTTCTCTCTAGTAATGGAATCTATATCCCTCAAATATTCTAAATTCAAAATGATCCCTCCATGCTTAAATAATATTAGCTATGTGATTTTAGAAATTACTTCTTAATATATATTTTATTGGTTTTTGATAGAATTTTCCAATACTTATTATTAATAAATGCAATTGATTCCATAGGTAAATATAATACATCTAATATTTCCCTATAAAAACACTAGATTTCATACAATAAATTTACATATTATAAAATAAAAAGTAGTAATAAACTACTTATTACTACTTTTTACTTTATGTTATTTTATTCCATTACACTTTATACTGGTATACTACCTCTCTTTATTAAAACTCCTACATTTTCTTTTGCAAAGACTGTAATTATTGCAGAGGTACCTACAAATAGCATTCCAATTTGTGGAGCAATAATTGTAAAGTCTATAACCCCATGAACTAGAATAATTACCTGTATTGAAATTAAAAGAGCCACACTTCCATAATCTTCCATGTAAAGGTATATTAAATTCTTAAATATATTTGCCCTTATAAATAAATAAATTGAAAGTCCCACGATCCCTATAGATGTTAACAATGATAGCCAAATATTATGAGAGTGATTTATAACTTTACTATATCTAGAATATTGATTTCCAAATTCTATGGTACCTACAAGCCCCCATCCAGTGATAGGCTTTTCATCTACCATTTTAATAGAACCTATCCAAATTTCTTCTCGTGTATCAAATGACCTTTCTATTTCGTGCCCAGTCATTTCTTGAGATATATCTGATATTTTTTCTGGTGTAAATCCAACTACAGCTATTATTAAAAGAATGCAACAAAAAATAATTCTGTCACTTTTATTTTTCTTTAATAAGAATAAAGATACCAATCCAAATACCAATCCTACAAATGCGCCTCTTGAGCCCGTTAAACAAAGATTTATTAAGAATAAAACCGTTGCTCCATAATAGAGTGTCTTACATTTCTTATCTTTAGATATGCTTGCATAATATAGGGTAACTATAATCATAATTGCAAACCAATCCCCAGCTACATTAGGATTTCCAAAAGTACTATAAATTCTATGATTACTAGTAACCTCTAATGGCACCTCTAGAATTTTTTTCCATAGTTCCATTGGAAAGTATGCAAATGTCAATTTTTCTATAATACCAATTATACCAGAAAAAATTGAAAACTTGATAAGATATTCTGATATCTTATCTAACTTATCTTCAGTTTTACAATAACTTTGAAGATAGATACTTAAAGCAAAATATAAAATAAATATAAATGAAGCGCATATTGACATAATACTTTTATTTACAATTCCAACAATTAAAGACCACCCAAACAATAGTAGCAATCCTATATTCCAGGAATTTTTCTGTATCTCATCTCTCATTTTCACCATCTTATAAGTGGCATAAACCCCTACAAATAATGCTGTGTACGGAGATAAAACCAGTAACAATATTAAATTAAACATATTTTTCACCTTTTTTCTTCTATTAAAGATGATCTTATCTAAGGTAGTTATCTTTAATAGAAATTTTTTTCTGCATATAATAACAAATATTTTATCCTCTTGCTAAATTGTTACATAAAAAAATGTGCTCTTAGCACCTTTAAATTATTATATACTTACATTGCACTATTTTCCTTATTTGGTTAATAGGTTTTTATATTAAATAATTTCCATTAACCTTTACAACACATATTTTTTATAATACAGTATGTATTTATTTATTGCAACAAAAAAATGATTTTTTAAGAAAATCGTAAGAAAATCATAAAATTCTCAAGTAAAATTTTACTTTTTTTAAAAATAGTTTACTAATTTTGGATTAGTTTATAAAAATCAAAATTTTCTTTTTATTAATATATAAACTTTACTAATTTGTGATAATATAAGATTAGTAATTTCACTTTGGAGGATGTTTGTAATGGCTAGTGATTCTAATATTAAAAATTACAAAACAGCTATTTTTGCCGGTGGTTGCTTTTGGTGTATGGTATCACCATTTGATATTCTAGATGGAATAATAAGTGTTACATCAGGATATATTGGAGGAAATTCAGAAAATCCTACCTACAAGGATGTAAAATCCCAAGAAACAGGTCATTATGAGGCAATTAAAGTCATCTACGATGACACGATAATGACTTACGATAAACTATTAGATGCTTTTTGGAGACAAATTGATCCTACTGATGATGAAGGTCAATTTCAAGATAGAGGACCTTCATATATATCAGCTATTTTCTATGGTAATGAAGAAGAAAAATCCAAAGCACAAATGTCAAAGCAGAAACTTAATTCATCTGGAAGATTTCCACTTCCTGTAGTAACTCGAATACTTCCAGCAACAACCTTCTATACCGCAGAGGAATATCATCAAAACTTTTATAAAACTAACCCTGTTGAATACAAAAATGACCGAAATAAGTCTGGCCGGGATGAGTTCATAAATAAATACTGGGGTGAAGATTTCTTTAAAATTTATGAAGAATAATAAAATTATTTCACAATATGTATGGTTATTTATGTAGATTTATTTTAAAATTTAAATAAATTTCTGAATAGTTGCTCTATAAAATAGCAATAATAAACATAATTATATCCCCATAAATAGTATAATAATATTTTAAGTTAGAATTGGATGTGTTTTTATGAATAGTAATAATAGCGAACTTTTTAAATTATTGATAAAGTCCCACGATAACAATACCTTGGATGAAACTATTACAAATCTACTTAACGATGAAAAAACAGACGTAAATATGTTAGCAGCTGAGATATCATCACTTTGTGGTGTTAATGTAAGTTTTAGTAATAATTATATAGCTGAATTAAATCTAGCTCTTAGTAATTATAAAAGTGATCACAAAGTTGTTAATAAAGTAAAAAAGTGTAACGTAGGTTGTAAACTAAATGATGATGGTAAGACTAAATGTCAAGAAAGTTGTCCCTTCGATGCCATATTATATGATAAATATGAAAACACCACTTATATAGACAACTATAGATGCACCGACTGTGGTCTTTGCATTGACGCATGTCCAACTGATAGTATATTGGATACTGTAGAATTTCTTCCTTTAGCAAATCTTATAAAAGAAGATGTTCCTGTTATAGCTGCTGTAGCTCCTGCCATCATGGGCCAATTTGGTGATAATACTACTATGGATCAACTGAGAACTGCATTTAAAGCTATAGGTTTTACTGACATGGTTGAGGTTGCCTTCTTTGCAGATATGCTTACTTTAAAAGAAACTATTGAATTTGATGCCCATGTTAAAAACAGTGATGACTTTATGATAACCTCTTGCTGCTGTCCAATATGGGTAGCTATGGTAAAAAAAGTTTATAAAAATTTAGTTACCCATGTATCGCCCACTGTGTCTCCTATGATTGCAGCAGGAAGAGTATTGAAAAAACTTAATCCTAAAGTTAAAGTTGTATTCATTGGACCATGTGTAGCTAAAAAAGCTGAAATAAAAGAATCTGATTTAGTAGGTGATATTGACTTCGTTCTCACCTTTGCAGAACTAAAAAAAATATTTGAAGCTTTTAATGTAATTCCTGAAAATCTTCATAGTACACCTTCACTTGAGTATGCCTCTCGTGGTGGAAGGCTTTATGGACGTACTGGAGGCGTTTCAATAGCCATTAGCGAATGCATTGAGAGAATGTTCCCTATAAAATATAAATCTCTTAAAGCCGTACAAGGAAATGGAATTAAGGAATGTAAGATTCTCCTAGGAAATCTTCAGAATGGGATTGCAGACGGAAACTTCATAGAAGGCATGGGTTGTGCTGGTGGATGTGTTGGTGGTCCTAAAGCCATCGTTCCAAAGGAAGCTTCAAAGAAGGCTTTAGATGAGTTTGCCAATAATTCTAAAATTAAAGTTGCCTATGATAGTCCTGTAATGAATGGCATGTTAGATACTTTAGGAATATACACCATAGAGGATTATAAAGATGAAGAAAAGACAAAAATATTCCATAGAGATTTTTAATTCAATATATTTGTAAACTCACACTAGAATTTAACACTCTGTGTATATCACTAAAAATAAACTTAAATTCACTTTTTACCAACAACAAAACCAGGGCATAAAGCCCTGGTTTTATTATTTCAACTTAAAATTCAAAATTATCAACCATAGAAATATCAATGTTAAATGGTATTCTATCATAATCTCCGTTTGTATCTTCTTCGTCTTGCATTACTAAAAAACATTGCTTAGTTTTATCATAAGCCATGGTCTTTAATACAAACTTTTTTCTATAAGTTCTTTCCACTGGATTTTCTGATCTAGAGTCCCCAATAATAATATTCTCATTAGATATTCTATTTCCTTCTTCATCTTCAAAATAACACTTAATTCTTGTAGAAATAACCTTATCTTGAATCTTCTCATCTTGGAAGAATTCTAAATAGGTTATTATATTAGTTATTTTTCTTGTGATACTAGTTAAAGATATCTTAACTTTTCTAATATCATTTACCGATGATGTACTTCTATCGTTCTTAAACTTAATAACTGGTACTACTATTTCTTGAAGCATTGCTCCACCATGGACATAATTAGCACCCGCTCCTTGAACTTTAAATCTTGAAGTTCCTCTTGGTGTAATAACATATTTGTTTGAATCTTTTCCTAATAGATAATCCATACCAAAGGTTACTGTCCCCTCAACATCTTCATTCTTTGATGTTAATAAGAATCTTCTATTATCCTCACCATCTTCAAGTTTAACTCCTGATAATTTGTTACTCTCCACCATAGCACTCCTTTTATAAAGACATCCATGATCTGCTGTAATAATAATACTTGAGGCACTAACTCTATTAACTAATTTATTTACTAAGGTAATTATTTCATTAAACGCTTCTTCTGTAGCCTTAAATACTTCTCTTTCTGTACTGGCATGGTCTCCTCTAGCATCAATTGTATTATGATAAATATATACAACATCTAGTCCTGCAAAAGATTTTCTTATTTCAGCATCCTTCATGTCCATAACTTTATCATAAGTAATGGCAAGAGATTTCTCATTTTCCATCTTTAAGATAGTATTTCTATTATCAGTTCCACTACTGTTAATACCATTTACTAACACATCATACTTATCATTTATACCTATAGTGTTATTAGGTAAAAGTGCTGCCATACCTAGTTTTGTATAGGAAGGTAATACCCCTTGCATATAACTGAGCTCTACCTTACCCTTTCTTTCATTGGTGAGTAAGGTATTAAGTTCCTCTGCACTCTCATATCTTAAGCCATCTGATATGATTACAAAAACTCTTTCTTTAGTCTTAAACTTAATATTTTCTCTATAGAATCTATCCTGTTGTTTTAAGCCTTCTATTCTCCAAGAGTCACCACTTGTAATAGCATCATTCCATTTGATAGATAACTCCTGCAAATACCAATTGTTATATGTATTTTCAACAGTATCCTTTAGATCATTCAGTTCTTCCTTTGATTCACAATTATCAAAATGATAGTAGAACTTTCTATAAGCTTTGTCTATATAATAGTAATCCTTTGAATAGGATTTAACCATATCATAGGAGTTTTCCGTCTTGATTGTGGAATTTAACTCTTTCTTCTTATTTAGTAGATTTATTACCCACTTTATAGCCTTATATTCACTTACATACTTCTTATAATAATGTAATGTTCTTCTTGATGATAATAGGTTAAGGTATTTATCATACTCTTCTACTCCATCTTTTAGTAGATTAGTTATTCTAGTTAAGATTAACTTATCCATTGCCTCAAAGACATCACAATTTATAAATGTATCTGAATCATTCTTTTCTAATAACTGCTCTATCTTTAATTTACTTGATACTACTTCCTGCATTCTATCGTAGTATTTACTATCTTTTACATTGTTCATAAAGTGATTTATAAATACTATACAATTAGTTACCTTAGTAGATAAAAATGGTGCATATTGTTTGGGTAATTCAAACTTCACTGTTTCATTCATATTCGTTACAAGAACCATAGCCATAAATCTTTCTAAACTTCTTTCCTCAAAGGAATAACCATAATATTTCTCTAGTAAAATCCACAAAGCATCTACACTACCAAACTTATTTATATCCTCATATATCTTATTACTTCCATCTAGATAATCCTTGATTATAGCCTTTACTATTTCTTCCATATTCATAATTCTTACCTTAGTTAAAACTGCAAGAACACCAATATGAACTTTTTCCTTGGTATATCCCTTTATATTTAAGTTTCTAAAGCTTGTTATTCTATCCTTATTTTTAAAGAATGTATTATATAATTGGAACTCTTCTTTAAGTGCAGGCTCTCTAACCTTTAATTCTCTCATTATTACAGTGGCTCTATCTGTGGAGAATTCCTCACTATAACAAAAAACATCATAAAGCCAATCATCCTGTGGATTTGGCTTCTTCATATTAGAATAAACTAATATATTACTCGTTGTATTTTCTTTTTCAATGTGATACTTTGTCCAGAAAGCATTGTTTTGACTTAATTTAATAACATCAACACCTTCTAAATCAAAAGTATCTATATCCTCAATAAAATCTTCACTTTCATCATACCAAAATACAATATGACGATTCCTTCCATCACCTAATGGCTTTGAAAATAACTCTTTAAGAAAATTTCTTATTTCTTGTAAGTTCATACATTTACCTCTTTCAACCTAATAATTTAATGAGGTGAATTTTAACTCCACCCCATGAATATTATACCTGACTTGCAATTATTTCACTTAATGTTTTCAACGCTATATCTTTAAATTGCTCCCAAACCCACAATTCTATATTTTGCTTAATAAATCCATCTTAACTTCTTTCCCCTTAGAATTAATCACCTTAACATCTTGGAATTTAGCATAGTTAACCTTAACTCCATCATCTAAATCAATAGATATCTTCTCATTTGCTAAGTGAGCAACTACTTGATCATACTCTCTACACTCTTCTATTTGTTTAGAGATTCTATCTATCTTCTTCTTAGCAGCAGTTCTATCCTTTGCAGTATACTCCTCTGAATCTGCAACTAACTGTAGTCTATTGATTGCTCCTTCATATTTTCTTTGTAATGTATGAAGATAATCAGTTCTAACTTTAGCCACTGTTTGGTCATTATATCTATGCATATAAACTAAAGATTTAAATCCATCATTTTTACCTGATTCAAACATCCAGTAAATAGGTCTCTTTTGATATACCTTTAAATGATCCTTATAGAAATCTTTAATAAAGTATCTTCTAATTGCCTGTCTAGCAGTTTCAGAAGATTTTCTTCCTATAGAGTCAGCAATAAAATCTAAGTTTTCTTCTAAATCTTCAGCCCCAAAGTATAGTCTAACAAAGTCAATAAATCTTGAAACTATATCATCCTCAAAGTATTCATCTTCTGTAATAGGAAGAACATTATCTGCATCAGGTACGAAGTGAGCATCGGTCCAAGAATCAGATATAACAATACCGTTCTCGTCCTTCTCAATCCTTCTAACCTTTTTCTCTTCCAAATTCCACTTATCCTTAAAGTCACCACTAGCATAAATAAGAGTTTCTATATTATCTGAATAATTTCCATGAAACTTACCATCCTTTTTTTCAACAACAAAGGACACATCTGCTGAATATCTACCAAACATGCAACCAACAGCATAAGAAATAAATGATTTAATCTCTCTTTCTCTATCCGCCTTTCTAATTGTAATATTCTTCTCTTCAACCTCTGGTGTTAATTCATCTTGTAACCCATAAATATCAATAAAAATTCTATTTAACTCTTCTTCATTATACTTTAACTGATTAAAGTTCGCATCCAATTCATCCTCCCAAACCTTAAAAGAAGAACTTAACTTAAAATCTTTAGCCTTATCTAAAGACTTTAATAATGGATGAATTTTAAAATCCCATGATGTTTCAAAAGAATCCCAGTCATTTTTACCAATAATTATATTACTTTTAGCAATTTCAATAATAATTTTACTTTTATCTTTAGATATTATAGTTGGTATTGAACATACATCACTAATTTGTAATGAAATAGTTGAATTAAGTAAGTTTATAAGTAATTGTGCCACTTTTGTATTTAAAAAAGCTGTTAGATAATACAAATTTAAATTTTTATAGAATATCATTGCACCTTTATTAGTATCAAATAAAAAGCCATTTTTGCACAATCTAAATGAATTGGATCCCGAAGTAAGTCCTGACCATGTAATACCCTTTTCAAAATATGGGTTATCAGTTTTTAGTACAAAATCATAATTCCCCTTTAAGTACGGATATTTTTTTATGACTAAATCCCTAATTTCTTCTCCACCATTAGCCCAATTCACTACTAATTCATTATTCCCATACCATCTTCTATATCCTCCACCTTTATTATATGGAAACCATTTATATTCACTACTATAAGCTTCATCTTTATTCTTAAAATCCAATCCAATCTTATCTTTTACTAATTCCCACCATGATTTTAAATATTTATTATTATCTGTAGTAAACATTCCTACTTTTGGTGATGCAAACTCATCCAATCTGTTACTTTCAAAAATTCTAATTACATTGTCATTAGCCCAATATGTCATTGTGGTCCCTGGTATTTTTTTAAACTTTTCATTACTACTAACATATCTATCTCCGCCTGTCAAAAAAGCATCATTTTTAGACTTTTCAGAGTTATATTCTAAAAGTTTCACGTAAATTGCTTTATAATTATTAATTTTATTATTTCTAGTAATAAAACTAGTTGTTTGAACTACCTCCCCATTAATTTCATCAAATGCTCTTGAACCCAAGTGAGTCATATTTATAATATCTTTTTCCAAGAACTTTTTTCTTAATTTTTCATAACGAGACAAAAACATAAATGCATTTTGAGTAATCATTGCTTGATATCCATTACTCTTACACAATTTCACACATCTTTCAATAAATACTGTAGCTAAATCACTTTTACTATTAAAGTAATATTTTTTTACAAAAGCAAAAAGTTTTAAATTCATGTCTCCCATATAAGGAGGATTCGTTACACAAATCTCATAGTTACTACACATTATTTCTGCTTGTTTTATCATTATAGGAAGTTTATCTAAAAGCATCCTTCTATAATCACCAAACATAAAATTTTCTTCTTTTTCTATTTCTTTTAATCTTTGCTTTAATGCTTCAAAGTTTACTTCTTTAACTTCAAGTATAGAACCATATTCCTTAGCATCTGTAAATGTACTCCACAAATATTCAAGGTCATTTTCTAAATCATCATTATCTAATCCAGTATTTAAACTACAGAAGTAATCTATTGCTTCTTTATAAATACTGTTGCTTTCTTGTATCGAACATAGGTTTAGTTCTATATGTTCTCTTTCTATTTCTCTAAACAATCTTCTATTATAATGTCTAGCCTTCATTATTAATGCAAAGGATGCTAGTTGTGCTGCTCTATCGTCTATATCTAATCCATATAGGTTATTTTGTAATATCAGTCTTGGTATTTCTCTTTCTGTATACCCTGCTCTTTTGTATATTTCATATAGTACATCAAAGGCATAAACTAGTATATGTCCTGAACCCATACATGGATCTAACACCTTTATATCTTCTGGTGTTAACATTGCATATTCTGCTCTAATTTTCTTTAGTTCAACCTCTACTTCTGGTTCTTGGTCGGCTTCTTCTAAGTAATATTTCCACTGCTTTTGTAGTTCCTCATTTGGATGTCCTTCTAGCCATAGTCTTCCTAGTGAGTTTTCTACCATATATTTAACTATCCACTTAGGAGTAAATAATTGGGTTGCTGCTGGGATATTTTCTTTTGTTATTTTTATGTTTTTCTTTAGGTCTGCAAATACTTCATCCTTCTTTTCTGATATGTAGTATTGATACATCCAACCTATTATTTCTACTTCTTCTTTCCAGTTCTCTTCTTCAATATCTTCAACCATTTTTCTTATTATAGAGCCCTCTTGTAAAAGATTATCTGGTAATAAAAATTCTGTATAGTCACTTATTTTTTCAAACATTTGTGGTACTATTCTACCTAACTCATTGCATTGCTTTACTAATATGATTCTGTAAGCCTTTTCTCTATCTTCAGTTAAACCCGCATCTAATAGTTCATATATTTCTTCTGCATTTAACTTTAATTCATCTATAATCTCTGAAACCTTAGTTAATACATCCGGTTCAACCTTGTCTTCAACCTCTGATGAAAGTATTCTCACTCCAGTTGGAAGATACTCATTTACCTCCATATATCTTAGTCCCATAAATCTATTAAACCAAGTATAAGCAACCTCTTCCATTACTTGTTCAAAGCCTTTTTCATTTACTTGTCTTACTAAAGCATCTCTATGATTTTTAGAAAGTTGAAATACCTCTTCCTTACCTTCTACCCTAAATCCGCCTTGTACCTCTTCAGCATTTTCAATATTATTTTCACTTATACCTATTCTATTTGCTTTTCCAGCAACATCAAGGATTAATTTCCTCCTTGCCCATATGGCAAAGGATTTTATCTTATTTTTATCCATTCTTGTCCTCCATTCTACAAAATAGAGGAAGTTTTCTTCCCCTATTATTGAAACTCGACTTACATTCCTTCGCTGAGTAAGTTCATACAACTAAATCAAGATTGAGTTATTCACTTATATTAGATTTATTATTGTATCTTTTTCTAATTCTTCTTCTAGTTTTCTTCTTAATGCTTCAACAACTATATCAATATCTTCATGATTCTTAATAACCTTTTCTCCCTTAACTAATTCCCTCATGCTAAGAGTTTTAGTTTTTATCGTAACCGCTGGTATCCTTGGAGTTACTGAAGGGGTATATCCACTGGTATTACCATCTACTGATGATGGATCTTTTACACCGCCAGCTTTTCTTATTTCATACTCTTCTAATCTCTTTAATCTTTCTTCTTCTGCTATTATTATTTTAGTCCACTTTAATTTAGCATTTTCTGCCAGCTTATCCATTGATGAAAGTACAGCAAAACTATTGGCACATTCTGATCTATTTTTAAGATTCACAAACTCCTCTTCAATTTTGTTTATGAACTGATCTTTAAATTTATATTTTTCTATGGTTTCAAGGACTTGCATCTTACATTTTTCAATAAATTCTTTTACTGGTATGGTTTCTTCCTCTAATAACTCTGTTATCTTATTATTATATTTTTCTATTAGAAGGGGAATTGTTGGTATCTTTCCAAAGGGTTCAGCCATCTTTATTATTGATTTTATCTCATCAATGACAGTTTTGATATAATCATTAATTATAAATTCCTTATTCTCTTCATAGTTACTTAACTTATCAATTGCATTGTCAAAGATAATTCTTTGTTCACCCCTAGATCCAGTATCAATTACTCCATTTTCCTTCTTAAAGAAGAAACCTTTAATGTTATCTATTTTGTCTACATAATCTAGGAAATCATTCTCTAAGTCATAAACCTTCTTAAAGAATTCTATTGTATCCTTAACTTCAGTTACTTGTATAAATAATTTTCTACCATCTTTAAGAATATCTTCTCCAGGATAAGAAGTTTTTAAGGAGAAGTTTGCAAGCATAGTATTTGTTTTTTCAAGCTCGGATTTTGAGTATTCTTTAAATATACTCATCATTCCATCTTCATCCGCTGGTAGTGATGAAAATCCAAATAAATCTTTATTTAAATCACGTAGTGTATCTATATACTTTGTCGGAACCTTTTCTCTAGTTTTTAAGATTGCTCTATCTACATAGTCTTTCTTTGTAACATAGTTAACTATTTCCCTATTATTCGGTGCTAAAACTTCACCGCTTAATATTACTTTTATATCTTGTTTCTTAAATAACTGAACTATTATACATTGTATATCAATGTCCTTCCATCCAAAGGGAGGATTTGAGAATTTCATAACTAGGCTCTTAACTGTAACTTGAAGGTTTCTTGAAGAACTAGTTTCTATATGTGACTTTACTTCTTCCACTGCTAATCTATTTGGATCATTATCAATGATAGACATTTGATTTAACTTAGCATCCATAATATCAAATAAATCTTTAGTGTTGTCCTTAAAGGCTTTTACATAGTTTAATTTGTTATACTTAGAATCTATTAAGGATCTTAGACCTTCATTTATTCTATCTACACTACTTTTCTCCTTAATATCTAAAAGGCTTCCATTAGTGTAAACCTCCGCTGTTCTTAGAGCTTCCTCTATTAAGAATTTTGCTCTTTTTAGTCTATCTTCACGTTCTCTACTTTTTTTGGTTTTTATATCCTCAATAGTAGTGCTTGATTTAGTTGCCCCCTTAACTCTAAGGTATGCATCTATTTTTAACACATTTTCTATTTCTTCTAAATAATTAACATCCTTTGCAATATTAACAATTACATTATTTTCTCTAATAGATAGCTGTTTTAATTCACTTTGAGTTGTTCCACCAACTAAATCGAAGTTTGCTGTTATAACCTTAACTCCTATCTCATTAGTTTGTGGTCCTCTTCCTCTATCATCAACTAACTTATTAAAGGTAAACATATATTTCTTAGAGTAGTTAAACTTTGATTCTCCATATATATCATCAAAGATTATTTCTCCAACCTTTTGAATTACTTCCCCATTATCTACAGACATATTTTTAATTTCTTTATTTACATCTTGCTCATCATTTGTAAGAAATATATAGTCATCCCCATTCTTTTGAACAAGGGTTTCTCTTATTAACTTATTTAAAGAAGTTTGAACTTTCTTCTTTATTTCCAACTTATCTGCATCTATTTCAGCTACTAATAAAGTAGATAAGTTTTCTATATTAGATTTTACTTCCTTAACATATTTAACTAAGAATAATAACTTTAATACTTCTACATCAAACTGGTCTAACCTATCATTTTTTTCCGCATTCATAATAACCAATCTAATTGATGAATCTAGGAAAGTTTCTATTGTCTTATAAAAGGCTGAAAAAGGTATAAGCATATTTGTATCTTGATCCATATAATCTATAGCCACTTGTTGGTATGCCCCAAGTAAACTTCTTTCACCCTTAGACAAACTCTTACCCGATGCTCCATGCTCTCTTACTCCGTTAAAGGCTGATTGTAGTAAGTTGAACTGATAAGGTATAAATGGATAAACCTCTGCAAAGTCATCACTATTTTTATATAACTTCATCTCTGCTGTATCAGAACTAAAGGTTAAAAGATTTTTTATGATAGATTCCTTTTGCTCATACAATGCTTTTAAATGGCTTGTTGCACCCTCTGTTTTTCTAAGTATACGCTTCTTAATAACTTCATCAACGTTGGCAGATGATAGTGATAATCTTGTACTAAACCTTCCTTGAATCTTAGAGAAGTCATTTCCTTTTACTTTAGTAAACTCATCTAACCCCTCTTGTGATGTAACTATAACCCAGCATTTTCCTCCACACTTAGTTCCCAAATCCTCAACTACCGTTTGAAGGTTTAACATAAGTTGGGTGTTATCTCCTATATATTGTCCAATTTCATCTACTAAGAATACTACATGATGATTCTTACCTTTAGAATCACAGTATTCTTTTACTTTAGCAGCAAATTTATCTATACTAAGGGAATAGTTATCTTGGCACTTTTCATACCAATTCTTTGCTGCATCCTTACTCATTTTAGTGGATTTTGATAATGCTTCAATAATAGAATCCTCTTCATAGTAGAAATCTTCTCTTCCTTCTATCCATGTGTTTCCTGACTCTTCTTCAAAAGCCTTTTTAAAATTTTCATAAACTCCATCTTTCACCATTTGCTTTTCTAAGTCTGCTATCCAAGGCATTGATCCACAGAAACCTTGCATTTCATTAAATACTTTATTAAATACATTAACAATAGCATCCTTATTAGATTTTGAGTTTGAATCTGATTTTGAATCTATATTAAATAGAATAACATCACTGGACACATCCCCTGCTTGTTTCATATTTGCTAATATGAAGTTGTCTAATTTTTTATCATCAAAGTAAGATATAGCATTTCTACCTTCTATATTTTTATTTTCTAAAAGATAAGAAAGTATCTTTAGAAAGTGAGATTTACCACTACCAAAGAATCCTGATATCCATACTGCATTTTTATCTGTATTCCCTATTATTCCTGACTTATAGGCTTCAAAAAATCTATCAATATGTTTAGTTAACTCCCCTGTTACAACATATTCCTCTAACTCTTGCTTTATGTTCTCATCATCTGCTTGACCAACCTTAATTACACCTTTAATATCTCTATCAATCTCTTTATAAAACATTGATTTTAATTTAATCTCCATTTATACTCACACCCTCTTTTACTATTTATCAATTAACTGAAATGCTCTATAATAATTATCATCTTTTAAATAGTTAAATAACATTAATGATCCACCATCATAATTACCAGGGAAAAACATAACTAATGGTTGCTCTTCCACTATTCTATGTAGATTATTTAATATAGTATGAGACCTTACGATAGGCCATGCTTTACCTACACCAGTCAAGAACACTATATCATTATCTTCTAATCTATCTTTTATATATTCAACAACTAAATCATTTTCTAATGTTAATCTTAAAGCCTTTTTACTAGCATTAAATACCTGTTCACTACCTTTTTTCTCTTCCATAGTGAAATTCTTTTTTAGGAATCCCTTTGACTCTAGTATCTCTAAAATCACTTCATATAGATCAAATTCTACTATATTTAAGCCATATGCCCCCTTAGCCTTTTCTTTAATATATTGCACTCTATCTCTAACTAATAATTCATATTCTGGATTATAATCAAAAATATAGAAACCAATTTCATTTCCTAAACCCTTATTCTTTCTAAAATCAGGCTCAACTATTTTGGGTAATATCTCATCAAGCCTCTGATATATATCCTTCATTATTTGCACCTCCTACCAGTATAACTATTCAGTTATACCTAATATTGCATTAATATATATTTTATCGCCTATACTATACAAATAATCCTTAATATCACTGTCAATTATAGGCACTCTAATTTCCCTATCTCCTTTTTGATTTATAATAAGACCACTTTCAAAAAGAATTCTTATGTAAACCTGTTTTAGTTTTTTAAAGGTTGCTTCTGTCCATGATGACACCTTATCACTTTGCTCTTTCTTATTTTGAAAAAATACTCCAAAGTCTTTATCTCTTATATATAAATCCTTTAAAATTATTTTTTCCTTATGAATCTCATTCATGAATTCAAAAAATAATCTATCAGTCTTTAGAATTGTATATAAAACTAATACTTTAGATGTTTCTATATTACTATTTTCAATTTTATCAATTATATTTGAATCAATATCTTTTAGTCTTGATGCTATTACTGATGCAATCTCTCTTCTTCTGGTTTCACTTTCAAGTTGAAAAATATTTTCTTCTATAGATTTCATTTTCAATTCATCAAGCTTTAACCCTCTGTTTATAAGACCTGCAGCTTTTTTTGTTTCCTTGTAAAGATAAGGTCTAGATTTTATTGTAGATTTATATTCCATATATTTTTAACCTCCGTGGTCCACTTTTTTTATTATAGCACAAAGAACCTAATTATACTCATGTATAATTAGGTTCTTTAGGTTATCCTTATTTAAGATTAAGATTTGTTTAATGATAGTGTTGAAAGAATATAATATTATGCCTTAATCAACACTAATTTAAAACATTTGCTATTCTCTAATCCATTAATTTTTCTAATAATCCATTACTTCTTTGTATAAATGCTGCCATTTCATCAGCCTCCATTTGTCCATAGCTTATCATAGCTAAGTCATAGACATGGTTACATATATCCTTTGTCAATTCCTTTTTGCTTTCATCTCTAGCTATTTTAGCTAACTTTTTAATTAATGGGTTAGTTTTATTTATAACTAAAGTTTCTTCCTTAGGGAACATAGACACGTCTCCCCCTCCGAACATAACACTCATCTCTGCCATTCTTCTTGATTGCTCTGATAATTGAATCATAGCCGGTACTTGCTCAGATTTTATAGGCTTTACTTCTATCTTTAAAGTTTCTTTGTTAATTACATCCTTAAATAGACCTTCAAGGTCAGTATCTACTTCATTATCACTTTCCTGGTCCTCAACTTTAAGTATATCAGTTAAGTCAGAATCAATTCTAGTAAACTGTACACCCTCTTCTTTGCTTTCCATTAAAGTTATGAAGTGACTATCAATGGTGGTATTTAATATAATTGCCTCAAGTCCATTTTCCTTTAATAGTTTTACGTATTGTGATTGTTGTTTTTCATTATTTACATAAATAACTTTGTTATCGTGATTTTCCTTATTATTCTCTAGATATTTCTTTAAGGTTACATATTCATCATTAGTAGTTTTAAATATAATTATATCCTTTACCTTGTCATAGAATTTTTCATCTCTAAGACATCCATATTTAATGAAGATATTAATATCTTTCCAGAAGTTATTATATTCTTCTCTACTATTTTTAAATAGTGAAGTAAGTTTGTCCGCTACTTTATTTACAATATGTCTAGAAATTTTTGTTACATTACTATCCTTTTGAAGGAAGCTTCTTGATACATTAAGTGGAATATCTTCACAATCTATTACACCTTTTAGTAAAAGTAAAAACTCTGGAATTACTTCTTTAATATTATCTGCTACAAAGACTTGGTTGTTATAAAGTTTAACTTCTCCTTCAACAGCCTCAAATTCATGCTTTAATTTGGGAAAATATAATATCCCTTTTAGGTTAAAAGGATAATCTACATTCATATGAATCCAAAATAGTGGGTCACTATATTCATTAAATACTGTTCTATAGAAAGCTTTATACTCTTCATCAGTACAATCTTTTGGAGCCTTCATCCATAGAGGTTGAGTATCATTTAATGGTGTTCTCTCCTTTACATCTAAAGTTTCTCCATCGCCTTTTTCTTCTACCTTTTCATTTTCATCAACTAAGTAAATCTCTACAGGAAAGAAGTTACAATGTTTTTTAATTATTTGTCTTATTTTATAGTAATCTAAAAACTCTTTACTATCCTCACTTACATGCAATGTAATTGTTGTACCCCTAGTATCTCTTTCTGATGTATTGATTTCATACTCAGTACCACCTGTACAAACCCACTTAACAGCCTCTGATCCTTCTTGGTATGAAAGAGTATCTATCTCAACCTTTTCTGATACCATAAATGCAGAATAGAACCCTAGTCCAAAGTGCCCTATTATGTTCTTTCCCTCATCCATTTTATCCTTGTATTTAGATAAGAATTCTTCTGCCCCTGAAAACGCTACTTGATTAATATATTTTTTAACCTCTTCAGCAGTCATTCCTATACCATTATCAACAAATTTTAAAGTACCCTCTTCCTTATTTAAGTAAACAGTCACCTCATATTTATTATTTTCATCTACAGTAGCCTCTCCAAAGGATACTAGCCTATTAAGCTTATTTATAGCATCACAACCATTACTAATAAGCTCCCTCACAAATATATCCTTATCAGAATATAACCATTTTTTAATAATAGGCATAATGTTCTCTGTGTGAATTGAAATGTTTCCATTCTCTTTAAGCATATATATTCCCTCCATTTGTAATAATTTTTCCATGGTCTTTTCATTATATGAAATGTAATTCATAAATTCTATTTCACTAGACCAGGTGGTCACTTTTATTGACCTACAAAATATTTTATACCTAATCGAGGATAAAATAAAGAGTATATTGTAAATATGCTGTAAATTTTCTCCTAACCCTATAGATTTTTACTCAGCTTGAGTTAATAATTTCTTCATCACGTCTTTTAGCTTTTTCTCTTCAACTTCATCATTTGCAATTATAACAATTATTTTTATGTCACTGTCCGATTGATCCCATTTGTATGCCTTAGCATCTAAAATAGCTTCTTCTGGAATGAATTCTTCCATATCAAGTGCCATTTCCTCTGCTAAACTAAGGTACTCATCAAATAATTCATCCTCTTCTATTTCATTTACATTAAAATCATCATATTCCTCTGCTATAATCTCATTTAAGATTGAAATCGGTACACTTAAACAAAATGCTAACATATCTTCTCTTTTAGTTCCCTTAGTCATATCCTTTATAACTTTAAAATCAGACTTACTTTCTATAATGTTTTTCATTTCATTATTATCTATTACATTACCACCAAATAATACGTACATTATTCACCATCTCCTGTTAATTATTACTTTATCTATATGATTATAATCTATTGAAGATAAAATTAAAATACTTAATAATAAAAGCTCCTGTAATTAAACAGAAGCTTTTATTATAGTTAATTTACCTTTGGCAATACTTCATTCTTAAAAAAGCTTTTCGCTGTTAGTCCTGAAACACTGCATACTTCTCCATCATCAACCCTTACAGATACAGCCTCAGAGCAACGACCCAAACAAAATACAGCTTTTAGTTCCACCTTATTTGAAAGATCATATTCCTCAATAATTTGCTGAAAGGCATTTATAACATTGTATGAACCTTTGACATGACATGCACTACCTATACAAACACTCAAATTTACCATAGTTGTTACTCCTTTACCTTATAATTCACATGCAATAACTTGTGAACTTTTCCTTTTAATAGCCCTGAATATAGTGAAATCATCACTGGATTTTCTTCTGAACGCTTTAAGCTACTCATCTTATCCACTGCATACAATCCTTCACCACGCTTACGTTTTCCTTCAGCCATGGCAAACGGTTGTCCTGCACCACCTACACATCCTCCTGGACATGCCATAACTTCAATGAAATCATAGTGTGCTTCTCCTGATTGTATCTTCTTTACAAGATTATCTGCATTTTTAAGACCACTTACTACAGCAATCTTAAGTTCATTACCATTAACATCAATGGTAGTTTCTTTAACCCCTTCCATGCCTCTCACTCCATTAAAAGCAATGGCACGTAAAGTTGTAATTGACTTATCATCTAATACTCTACGAATAACCGCTTCAGTAACTCCACCAGTTACTCCAAATATAACTCCGGCTCCACTACTAACTCCAAATGGCATATCCACAGCTTCTGGCTCTACTTCTGAGAATATAATTCCTGACTCTTTTATCATTTGAATAAGCTCTTGAGTTGTTATAACATAATCTACATCATTTACTCCATCTACCTTAAACTCATCTCTTTTAGCTTCAAATTTCTTTGCAGTACATGGCATAATAGCTACACTTACAATCCTTTTATTTGAATGACTATAATGCTCCTTAAGCACAGATCCAAACATCTGCATAGGTGATTTACATGAAGAAACATTGTTCATTAACTCTGGATAATTAGATTCTACATAGTTAACCCAAGCAGGGCAACAAGACGTAAATAAGGGAATTTTTTCATTTCTTTCAAGCCTCGAAATGAATTCTCCAGTTTCCTCTAATACGGTTAAATCTGCTCCTGTAGATGTATCAAAAACTTCATCAAAGCCCATTCTTCTTAGAGCTCCAACTATTTTACCCATTACGTTTTCTCCATCTTCTTGACCTAGCTCTTCACTAATTCCTACCCTTACAGCTGGAGCAATTTGAACTACCACCTTTGTGTTCTTATCACTAAGGTCATCCCATAACTTCGCTGTATCATTTTTAACTATAATAGCTCCAGTAGGGCATACTGCTGCACATTGCCCACAACCTACACAGTTTGATTCTGCTATAGGTCTATCAAAGACAGTTCCTACACTCATCTTTGATCCTCTCTTTATAAAATCTATTGCACCTACGTTTTGAACCTCATCACACACTCTTACGCAGTCACCACATAAAATACACTTGCTTTTATCTCTCACTATACAAGGTGATGACTTATCTAAATCTTCTTCTTCTGCAGTATTATTAAACCTAATAGATTTAATACCAAAGCGCTGAGCTAATTCTTGAAGCTTGCAATGAGTATTTTTTTCACAAGTTGTACAATCTCTACAGTGGTTTGAAAGTAATAGTTCTAAAATATTCTTTCTATACTTTCTTAACCTTGGAGTATTGGTTAATATCTCCATACCAGCCTTTGGAGGAGTTGAACATGAAGCTTCAATCCCCCCCCATTTGTTCTCAACCATACACATACGACAAGCGCCATATACTGAAAGCTCGGAATAATAGCAAAAGGTAGGCAAATCAATTCCAGCTTTTCTAATTAATTCGAGAATATTTTTTTCCCCATTTATTTCTACAGGGATATTATCTATAATCATAAACTGTTCATTCATTATATTAATCCTCCTTTATTGCTTTAAAGGCACAAGTCTCAATGCAGGCACCACATTTAATACATTTGTTTTGATCTATTGTAAAAGGCTCTTTAATTTTTCCTGTAATTGCTCCAACTGGACAAATTCTTGAACACTTTGAACAACCCTTACAAAGGTCTTTTTCAATATATATTGTTTTTAGTTTTTGACATGTCTTTGTTGGACATTTCTTGTCAATTATGTGAGCTTCATATTCACTACGGAAATTTTTTATTGTACTAACAACCGGAAATGCAGCCGTCTTTCCAAGTCCGCATAGTGCTGTTGAGGATATAGTATCAGCAAGTTCTAATAGTAAATCAATATCTTCGATTTCTCCTTGACCTGCTACAATTCTTTCAAGAATTTCAAGCATTCTCTTAGTACCTTCACGGCAAGGAATACATTTACCACAAGATTCATTTTGAGTAAAATTCATAAAGAATCTTGCTACTTCTACCATGCAAGTATTTTCATCCATAACTACAAGACCACCTGAACCGATCATTGCTCCTGCTTTTTTAAGGGAATCAAAGTCTAATGGTAAATCTAAGTGATCTTTTGTAAGACATCCTCCTGAAGGTCCTCCAATTTGTACAGCCTTAAAGTCTGCACCACCTCTTATACCTCCACCAATTTCAAAGATTATTTCTCTTAGGGTTGTACCCATTGGAACTTCTATAAGTCCTGTATTTTCAATGTTCCCTGTTAGCGCAAATGCCTTTGTTCCTGGACTGTTTTCTGGTCCTATAGATTTATACCAGTGAGCTCCTTTAGAAATAACTACCGGTACATTTGCAAAGGTTTCAACATTATTAAGTACTGTTGGCTTTCCAAAAAGTCCTTGTTCTACTGTTCTTGGAGGTTTTACCCTTGGCATACCTCTTTTACCTTCAATTGAAGCCGTAAGTGCACTACCTTCTCCACATACAAAAGCTCCTGCTCCTCTATTAATTTTAATATCCATATTAAAATTTGTTCCTAAAATATTTGTTCCTAAAATTCCGTATTTTCTTGCTTCATTTATAGCATTCTTAAGTCTACTTACTGCAAGAGGGTATTCTGCACGAACATAGATGTAACCTTCCTCAGCACCACAAACAGCTGCTGCAATCATCATACCTTCAATTACTCTATGTGGATCTCCCTCCATTATACTTCTGTCCATGAATGCACCTGGATCACCTTCGTCACCATTACATACAATATATTTTTCCTTAGTTTCTTGACGTTTTACTTGAGTCCACTTTCTACCAGTGGAAAAACCTCCGCCTCCACGTCCTCTTAAATTAGACTCATCAACCTGCTTAATTACTTCATCAGCAGTCATATCAAATAATACCTTTTCTAACGCTGAGTATCCGCCTATAGCAAAATATTCTTCTATTGAAGTAGAATCAATATGTCCACAATGCTCTAGTGCAACTCTTGTTTGTTTTTTATAAAAAGGAATTTCTTCTTGTGATCTATATATTTGTCCATCTTGAGTATATGCAAGTCTTTCTACACATTGTCCATTAAGTATAGTTTTATTTATAATTTCCTCACAATCCTCAGGTTTTACCTTTATGTATAGATAACCCCATGGCTCTATCCTTACAAGAGGTCCCATTTCACAAAATCCGTGACATCCACTTTTCTTAATTCCAACAGATTGGTCATGTGGATCCTTCTCCAGTTTTACTTCACAATTTATATTATTTTCTTCCATAAGCTTTATAAATTCATCATAAATATCTAATGCTCCACCTGCAATACACCCAGTACCTGAACACACAAGAATTTTCACCTTTTCATTTTCAAGACTAGTCTTATAAACATCTCTTATATCAATTAAATCTTTTCTATTAAGAAGCATATTATTTTTCCTCCTTAAGTGTATTTAAAAGTTCTAAGGCTTTTTCAGGCGTCATTGCACCATATACTTTCTCATTCACAGTTATAGCCGGTGCTAGTCCACATGTTCCAAGGCATGAAACCGTTTCCACTGTAAAGTTTAAGTCCTCTGTAGTAACCTTATTCTCTGAAAGTCCCAGCTCTTTTCTTAACTTCTCAAGGATTGGTATTGACTTTCTAACATGACATGCAGTTCCATCACATATTTTTATTACATATTTACCTTTAGGTTCTAAAGAAAAATTTTCATAAAATGTAGCTATGCTATAAATTTTTGCTTCACTAATCCCAAGTTTTTGTGAAAAATATGCGAAAATATCTTCAGGCAAATATCTATATATCTCCTGTGTATCTTGTAATATTGCAATAATATTACTTGACCTATACCCATGATTTTCTAAAACAACATCCAATTTACTATAGTCAAATTGTGTATCCATTGTTTTCCCCCTTACAATGTTTGTTAAATTATTATCACATTTACATTCTATACTATGATTTGAAAGAATTCAAGATTAAATCTAAATTTTCTGTATTTAATTTTTATAGTAATAATATTTAAGTATGTGACATGGTTTTTATTACTTTATTCTAACTAAATAATCTATGTACAATCAAAGTGGCTGCTTTGTAATAATTTTAATCATTTCAAAACATCCACTTACACCTTTTATATCTTATAAAGTTAAAACATAGAAATATACCAATTTAATATTTATCATCATATTTTTTAAAAAGGCTACTTGCCCCTACCAAAAATATTATAGCAGCCAACAAATCAGCAGAACCACCCGGACTAATATTCTCCTCAATACACCTACTTTCAAATTCCATAGCAGCTACTATTCCTTTTTCTGTTGTAAATCCCCCTAAATCTAATATTCTTTTAGCGTGGCTTTGAATTTCATAAAGTTTCTCTCTGCTTTGCCTATGCACAATCGTGCTATCTTCTACCTTGGACATAAGCTTTAGCAAAGTATTTGCATATAACTTATGTCCTTTAAGGTCCGATGCAATATGTTCTGGTAAAACATCATTGAAAATCTTTTGAAGTCCATCTTTTACCTCTCCACGAATTCCTGTAAATCCATGATTTAAGTACAATCTTTCTCCGTGAGTTAAATCTTCTTTTTTATCTATGCCCTTTAAATCATCTAGAATATTTTCACACATATCTTTGATTATATTTTCAATATCTTGAAAGGGTAAATTTTCATGAATAGCTTTTCCGATTCCTGCTGATAATACTCCAATTAGAAAAATCATTCCTTTATGAGTATTAACTCCCTTTGTATCTTCGAACATTTTCTTTTCACACTGTATTCCGATACTTCTTATAGCTCTGAAAATATTCTTAGGTGTTTCATAACTATATCCAATAGCTGCCATGTCCTTAATAAATGGTATTATAGCAAAGCTACTATCTATAAATGTGTAATAATCCATGTCATTATGAGATCCCATGGTACTTGGAGATACCAATCCAAATGATGGCATTGTTGAAACTTCAGAAATAATTCCTTTTAACGCCAATTGGGATATATTATAACTAACTTCATCTCTCTTCGACTTATATATTAGATACTCTTCATATTTATTTTCAAAGTATTTTTTTATGTCATTAATACTATGATTTCCTGATCTTGAACATATCCTAGCTTCCTCATCACATAGAAAACATCTTCTTGAACTAAATCCTAAATCACTTCTAGAAGTTCCACAAATCTCCCCCTTGTGAACCTGTTCATCTTCTTTTATGTAGTATACATCTAAATCAACACACCTTCCTAAGATGTGATTTTCCTCCATATTTACTAAGAACTTCTTAATTGTTATATTGTCTATATTAAATATAAAATGTCCAATTAATCCTTCTTTATTTTTATAAATCTCCTTATAAGTAATGTTCTTCTCTTTAAAGATTGATATGTCATTATAAATTATCTTTGCAATATTATCTGTAATAAAATTAGATTTTTCGATTCCAGGATAATTTACCCTTACTGTAGCAAGAGTGATACCATCACTATTTCTTAATAATTTCTCTTGATGTGCAACTCTTTTCTCTCTATGTTCTAAAAATTCATCAATTTCGTTTATATGCATATTAATAATTACCAGTCACCTACCTCCCTATTATTAAAATTAATGTGGTAAATTTGTAGACTTAAGCTTTTCTATTATTTCTGCTCCAGCTTCACTATTTAGAAATTCGAAAGTGGTGTCTGGAACTAATTTTCTTGTAGCTTCAAGATTTCCCTCTTTAAGTAAATCTCTTACTCTAGATGCACTTATAGCCTCATCCATAAATTCACATCTTTCAATTACTTCTACTTCAACCCCATACTTAGGTAAAATTTCTTGTAAAGTCTCATTATAAGTGTTGGTAACTTTACAATAGGGTTCGCTTCCTACATAACGCTTTACAATATTTAATTCACTACAGAAGTATTTTCCAAATACATTTCCATCAATTTTTGTGTATTCCTTTAAAACATCATCATCTTTTCTTAAAAAATAATTTGGGAATGTAGCTGAAGATATTATATAATCTCCTCCTGGAATAACTTTAACATTCTTCAATTCTTTTACACCTTCTTCTATTAGCTCAAACCTTGTGTTAAAAGGAAATGAAGATTTATCTTCTTCCACTACAAAGATAATTACATTATCATTATTTTTTGCTGCCTTTTCCACAATATATTTATGTCCAAGAGTAAATGGATTGCAGTTCATAATTAAAGCTGCATACTTCTCATCCTCTTTAATATGATAATTCTTCTTTAGTTCCTTTAAAGTACTATTTATATTTTTATTACCTATTTCTAAAAGACTTACTTTGTCTGTATCAACTATTACCTTATAACCAAGACCCTCAAAGAGAAAATTGTTAGTTGGCTTTGTAAAAATAAAGTTATGATATATTCCTTCATCAAATAATCTATTTGTAATATCCGTTATAAGTGTATTTGAAATTCCTTGTCCCTGGTATTTCTCACTTATAGCAAAGCACTTAACTATATTATTTTTCTTAGAACAAGTGGCAATTATATCTCCACCATCTTCTATTACTAATGTGTAATCTACATCTTCATATTTAAGTTGAAATCCCTTTAAGAATTCTTCAACTATACTTGTTTCTAGTTTTGATTTAATATTTATTCTCTGAGTATTATAATACATACTTTCACCTCATACATTAAAATGTGTGTTTATTATATATAATATTAATTTTATGAATTAATTAAATTTTATCTTATTAGTAAATCCAAACTCTTTATTGCTTTACAATAATATCCTTTGCTTATATTGTATCATAATATAAAAAATGTTGAAATCAGACTTAAATACTATTTACTAAGTCCAATTTCAACAAAAATTTAAAACATATTAAATTTTAAGACAACTTCAATTGTTAAATTCCATGTGGATGTATATGCCAAATATCCCTTGCATACTCTTCTACAGTTCTATCACTACTAAATTTTGCAGAGTATATTAAATTTTTGAGACACTTGATACCCCATGCCATTTTATTTTTATATGCATAGTTCACTTTAATTAAAGCTTCTCTATACTCTTCAAAATCCTTTAAAACATAATAATTATCAGCTTTCTGCCAATCACATCCAATTATTAATGAATTATATAACTCTTTATACATACCTGAACCTTTATCATTAAAGGTTCCATCTATTAAAGTATCTACAGCCCGCTTCAAGCCTTTTACGTTTTCATAGTAATATTTTGGATTGTAGCTATCTTTAATTCCCTTGAGTTCTTCCACTGTTGCTCCAAATATAAAATTGTTATCTTTCCCCACTTCTTCAATTATTTCAACATTAGCTCCATCTAAGGTTCCAAGGGTTGGAGTTCCATTTATCATAAATTTCATATTCCCAGTTCCTGAGGCCTCTTTTCCTGCTGTTGATATCTGTATAGAAAGGTCCGCTGCTGGAAAAATCCTTTCACCATAAGAAACATTATAATTTTTAACATAGACGACTTTAATTTTATCTCTTACCTGTTCATCATTATTAACTAGATTCCCAATGTCATTGATAAATTTTATTATTCCCTTAGCTCTAAAATATCCTGGTGCTGCCTTACCTCCAAAGATGAAAGTTACAGGTATAAAATCTAATTCTGGATTTTCTTTAAGTGTAAAATACAAATCTAATACTATTAAAGCATTTAACAACTGTCTTTTATATTCATGAACTCTTTTTACTTGAATATTAAATATAGAATTTGGATTAATTTCTATACCTTCATTATTCTTAATATAATCTGCTAACTGTTTCTTCTTCTCATGCTTTATACTTAAAAATCTATTTATAGTATCTTCATCATTAATATATTGTTCTAATTTTTTCAACTCTGATAAATTTGTAACCCACTTATTATCGCCTAATATATCAGTTATCATCTCAGATAACTCTTCATTACAAAGGTTTAACCATCTGCGTGGTGATATTCCATTAGTTTTATTTTGGAATCTACTTGGATAAATTTCATACCAATCTTTAAATACAGAATTTTTTAATATCTCTGTATGAATCTCTGCAACTCCATTAATAGCACGACTTCCATATACCGCCAAAGAAGCCATATGGATAACTCCATCCTGTATTATCCTCATCCTATTAATCTTCCACTGATCAATTCCTCTCACCCTTAGCTCATCTATAAGAATATTATTTATATATTGGATTATTTCATAAACTCTTGGAAGTAGTTTTACATATAAATATACATCCCACTTTTCTAGAGCCTCAGCTAAAACAGTGTGATTTGTATAAGCAAAGGTGTTACAAGCAATATACCATGCCGACTCCAATGCTACTCCCTCAAAATCTACTAATAATCTCATTAGTTCAGGTATAGCTACCACTGGATGGGTATCATTTAACTGAATACATACTAATTCATGAAACTTACTAAAGTCATTTCCATTACTTTTCTTATATTGTCTAATGATATCCTGAAGTGAAGCTGATACAAAGAAATATTCCTGTCTTATTCTTAATATTTTACCTTCCTCATTAGCATCATTTGGATATAAAACTCTAGTTATATTCTTAGCCCTAGTGTGATTTTTCATAGATTCATCAAACTTTCCCTCATTAAACAGAGAAAAATTAAAGTTATCTACTGGCTCACTATCCCACAACCTTAAAGTATTTACATTATCAGTATTGTACCCAAATATAGGCATATCATATGGAATTGCTTTAACATTAAAATCATTATAATTTACTTCAACCTGTTCCTTTTCTCTTTTTACCTGCCAAGGTTCTCCTGATATAATCCAGTTATCTCCTTCTTCCACTTGAAATCCATCCTTAAAACTCTGTTTAAAAAGCCCTTGATGATATTTTATACCATAACCTTTTACCGGAAGATTTAAAGTTGCTGACGAATCTAAAAAGCAGGATGCAAGTCTTCCAAGCCCACCATTTCCAAATGCAGCGTCATATTCTTCAGCTTCAACATCTTTAATATCTATATTAATCTCCTTTAACAACCTTAATACCTCTTCATCTATTGATAAATTCATTAAATTGTTTCCAAGAGCTCTCCCCATAAGAAATTCTATAGAAAAATAGTAGGTTTCCTTAGATTTAGAATATAATGAATCACTCAGTTTCCAATGATGAAATTTACTTTCTAGTACTGCCTTTGATACAGCATTATATACCTCTTGACAGTTTGCTTCATCTAAGGTGGTACCAAAATACATTTTAAGTACTTTATTCATTGTTTCCTTAAACTCTTCAACTCTTATCATTTTATCCACCTTTCATATATGAAAATAATAATTAGTATACGGTACTATATCAATTATGTGATTTTTCTTAGAATTAAAATTCTAAAAATATTTTCCCTTCTAATGGTTTTAAATCATATTTTATTACTCCATTTTGGGAAACTATTGTTTTATCTTCATTAAGCAGTATATCCTTAAACTTATACTCTATATCATTTTTATTACTATTTTTATTACTTTCAACATTAAAATCTACCGCAATGTGGCTATCACTTCTATTTATTGCTATTATTGCCCTCTTTCCCTTAAGATTTCTTTCATAGCATAAAACATCCTTTGATATATCATAAAACTTAAATTCTCCACTTCTAAATATGTGATTTTCTTCTCTCAACTTTGTTATAAGTTTATACCACTTTATTAAATCTTCATTCTCTTCTCCCCATGGATAGGACTTTCTATTATAAGGATCACGTCCGCCAGTAACACCTGCTTCATCTCCATAATAAATACAAGGAACACCTGGAAATGTCATTTGTAAAAGTGAAGATAGTTTTAAAAGTTTCAATGCCTTCTTTTCATTCTTAACATGCTCTAGATAAATAGTTAATATTCTTTCTGAATCATGGGTACCTAGAACATTCATTGCTCCATAAAAGAACTCCTTAGGATAATTCTCATAAAGACTTTGTATTTTTCTCCTAAACATGTCCGAATCTATATATTCCCTGAAAAAGTCAATAACCACATTTCTAAATGGATAATTCATTACAGAATCTAACTCATTACCAAAAACATATCTTCTCTTTTCTCCATAACTTTCCTTATTGGAAGCATCTTCCCAAACTTCCCCTATTAGAATCCCATCAGGATTTTCTTTTTTAATTTTTTCCTTAATTTGCTGAATAAATAAATCTGGGAGTTCATCTGCAACATCTAGTCTCCATCCTGACGCTCCCTGTTTTATCCATTTAGATATAACAGAGTTATCTCCCTCTATAATAAATTCCCTATAAGATTCATCCATTTCATTTACATCTGGTAATGTTCCAACATTCCACCAACTATGATAACTATGGGGATACTCCTTAAATTTATACCATTTATAATAATCTGATTCCTTACTTTGATATGCTCCTAAACTGTTATAATTGTTATATTTATTGAAATAAATACTATCGTCTCCTGTATGATTAAATACTCCATCTAAAATTATTCTTATATTTAAACTCTTTGCCTTACTGCAAAGTTCTTTAAAACTCTGTTCATCACCAAACATTTCATCAATAGATAAATAATCTCCTGTATCATACTTATGAGTACTTGCTGACTGAAATATTGGATTTAAATATATTATTGTAACGCCAAGGGATTTAAGGTAATCTAGTTTCTTTATAATTCCAATTAAATTACCACCATAAAATGCCCATCTCAATATAGCACCTTTTTCATCTTTCACATACATAGGTGTATCATTCCAGTTTCCATAAATAAAGGAATTCTTCTTCTTAGCCAATGGCTCCCCATTATCTGACCCATTATAAAAGCTATCTACAAAAATTTGATACATTATCCCTTCCTTATACCACTTAGGTATTTCAAATTTATCATAAACAGTTATTTGATATGATTTTGGAATGTCATCAGAAACCTGTCCAACACCCCCTAATCCTTGTACATTATTTCCGTAATACACTATACTGTCCTTATAAATCACTTGAAAATAGTAATATATAAGCCCTGTTGATTTAGTTTCAATGGTAGCATAAAAAAAATCTTCATTACTTTCATCTTTAGTCATAGACATTTTCTTTTTCTCTCCATCAAAAAAGCTAACTTCTAGGTTAACATTCTCACAACCAGGAGATTTAATTCTAATGGTCACCCCTGTAGTTGTAGTTACTGCTCCAAACGGGCTTCTAAAAGTTATTTGCTGAGAATCATGATATATATTATATTCAACCATATTATTACCTTTCTAAATAAATTCTAATAATTTATTACTACTTAAAATATCTTCATAAAGATCAATATACTCTTCAGATGACTTTTCCCAACTATTATTACTAGTCATAGCATTGACCACCACATTATTCCATTGTTTTTTATCATTAAAACAATTTAATGCAATTTCAATAGTCTTACTAAGTTCATGCCCAACATATCCATAGAAAGTAAATCCATTACCTGTTTCCATACTTTTATTATAAAATGAAATTGTGTCTTTTAATCCACCAGTTTCTCTTACAATTGGAATTGTTCCATATCTTAATGCTATTAGTTGTCCAAGTCCACATGGCTCGAATAATGATGGCATAAGAAATATGTCTGCCCCCGCATAGATTCTGTGAGCAAGACTATTATCAAAATCAATTATAGAAGCTACTTTTTTAGGATAATTTTTAGCTAATTCTTTAAAGTATTCTTCATAGACATCATCGCCAGTTCCAAGTACAACTAGTTGTACTCTCTTTTCAAGAATGCTAGGTAAAATCTCTGCTAGGATGTCAATTCCCTTTTGCGAGGTTAACCTTGATACAATAGCTAAAATTGGTATTCTCTTATCTACCTTCAAATCCAATTCTCTTTGTAAATCTCTTTTATTTATAACCTTATTTTCTAATAATTCTTCATTGTAGCTCTTTGCTATATATTCATCACTATTGGGATTATAAGTGTAATAATCTATACCATTTACAATTCCATATAGATCCTCGCTTCTTTTTTGTAAAGTTCCATCTAATTCTTCTCCAAAATAATGAGTTTTAATTTCTTTTGCATAGGTTTTACTCACAGTTGTAATTTTGTCAGCACAATTAATTCCGCCCTTCATAAAGTTTATGTCATCATAAAACCTTACAGTATCGTTGTAATATAAATCATCATCTAAATTAAAACAATCATTTAAAATAGCCTTTGAAAACCTACCTTGAAAAAGTAAGTTGTGGATAGTATATATAGTAGAAATCCCTTCATAAAAGCTATCCTTTGAGAAAGAATATCTATTTAATACTGGTACCATACCTGTATGCCAGTCGTGACAATGAAGTATATCTGGTTTATAATTTAATTCTTTAAGCATAATCATTACAGCTAAATTAAAGAATGCAAACCTCTCTCCATCATCAAAAAATCCATATATACCTTTTCGCTTAAAATAGTACTCATTATCAATAAAGTAATAAGTTACACCTTCATTTTCATACTTAAATATTCCACAGTATTGCGTTCTCCATCCAACCGAAACATTGAAACTTTTTATAAATTTCATCTTATCTTTTAGTTCCTCACTAATATCACTGTACATTGGAATCACTACCCTAGTTTCTATTCCTTGATGAACTAAATACTTTGGCAATGCTCCAATCACATCCCCTAAACCACCCGTCTTAATAAAGGGATCACATTCAGCAGCTACAAAAAGTATTTTTATCATAATTTTCACCTCATCTTATACTATACTATTTTTCTTCAATACCACTGGTTGCTCCTTAGATCCTACTATTTCTTTAACTCTTAAAAACTTGGTATTTTTATCTGCAATAACACTGTCAATGTATACTTCACTACCCACAGTACATCTAGACATTAAAATAGAGTTTTTAACTACAGCTCCTTTTGCAACCTTTACCCCTCTTGCAATTATGCTATTCTCAACAGTTCCTTCTATAAGAGCTCCATTAGACACAACAGAGTTTTTTATCTTTGCATTTTCTCCATACCAGGCAGGAGCATTATCTCTAATTACTGTGTAAATTGGACTTTCTGGTTTAAATAATTGATCCCTATTTTTAGTATCTAATAACTCTATATTCTTCTTATAATATTCAATAATTGTGTTTATACACGCTAAATATCCTTCATACTTAAAAGTATTTATACTAAAATCATTACAGAAATACTCAATAGTTTCCTTTAAAGAATATAATGCACTTAACTTATTTGCTTCATTTATCAAATTAAGTAAAAACTCCCTCTTCATAATGTATATTTCCATTGATATATGTCTATCTTTCTTGTCACCCTTATTTATTGAAATGCCCTTAATAAACCCATGTTTATTAATATCTAGCACATCGCATCCCAAGAATTCATCATTTGCATTATTTACGTCCTTATACATAACTGTAATATCACTATTTGATTTCTTATGAAAATTAACCACTTCTTCAAAATTCGTATTACAGAGCATATAACTAGAAGAAATTATTACATAATCCTGAGTACTATTTACTATATAATCAATGTTGTCTTTAAAGTTTTTCATTTCTGTCATATACATACTATTCATTGAGTTATAGTAGGGATAGAATATAAATAATCCATCTTTTTTCCCATCCAACTCCCACCACTTTCCTTGAGCTAAATGTTCAGTCAATGGTCTTGGTTTTTCTTGAATAAATACACCTACATTAGTAATTCCTGAATTAGTCATATTGGAAAGAGCAAAATCAATAATTCTATATCTACCAAAGAATGGTATAGCTGCCACTGGCCTATGATTAGTAAGTTCTAATAGTCTTCTATCCTTTTCATATAAGTTAATAATTCCCATAACATTTTTCATACAAACACTCCCAACAACATAAAAAATATGATTAGTATCTACACTTCTACTTCATTTTAAATTTAAATACTCCTAAACCAAGGAAGTATTTGCAATTTCAATTTCAATATCCTTTGGATAAATATCTACCTCTACACCACATTCAAATCCTAAACTATTATTGTCGTCTCCTTCTACTAGTGAAACGCGACTATTTTTTTCACGAATAAATCTGGTATACTTGTCTACTGTTGCACCCTTCGAAATTATTGCATTATTAATTTCTACTCCTGATTCCACCTTAGCATCAGGCATAATTACAGAGTTTTTAACCTTTGACCCTGCTCCAATATAAACTCCTGTAAAAATCACTGAATTCTCCACATTTCCATATATGGTACATCCTTGGCTTACCATGGAATTCTTTACTATTGCATCATCTCCCACATACTGAGGTGCACTTTCTACATTATTTGAATATATTCTCCACTTTTTATCGTATAAATCAAGTGCTTCATTATGATTTAATAAATCCATATTAGCCTGCCATAAGCTTTCAATTGTACCTACATCCTTCCAATAGCCTTCAAAGTTGTAAGCATACATCTGCTTTCCCTCTCCTAGCATTTTAGGAATAATATTTTTCCCAAAATCATTGCTAGACCCCTTATCAATAGCATCTTCCTTCAAAAATTTCTTGAGAGTCTTCCAATTAAAAATATAAATTCCCATAGATGCTAAATTACTTTTAGGATTTTTAGGCTTCTCATCAAACTCATATATTGAAGAATCCTCGTTTGCATTCATAATTCCAAATCTAGATGCTTCCTCATACGGTACTTTGATAACTGCGATGGTAGCATCTGCTTTTTTCTCTTTATGAAAATCCAGCATACTTGAGTAATCCATTTTGTATATATGATCCCCTGATAAAATGAGTATATATTCAGGATTGTTTTCATCTATATAATCAATATTTTGATAAATGGCATCAGCTGTTCCCTTATACCATGAACTTCCACCTTCGGTTTCTCTTGGTGGTAATATTGTAACTCCACCTTTTCTAGTATTTAGACCCCAACTATCACCAATTCCAATATATGAATTTAAAGCTACTGACTCATATTGCGTTAATATACCAACTGCATTAATATGAGAGTTTGCACAATTGCTTAAAGGAAAATCTATAATTCTATATTTACCCCCATAATATACTGCTGGCTTTGCAATCTTTTTAGTTAGATTACCTAATCTTGTTCCTTTACCGCCAGCTAAAATCATTGCCATTATCTCTCTCTTCATCATCTATACATCACTCCTTCATATTTAATCCATCATGTATTTTTAAAATCAATGTTGCCATAGGTGGTACTTTAATTGTTATGCTATTCTCTTGATTGTGAAAAGGCTCATTTTTAGCAAACAAAATATCACCAATTATCTCTCCAGCTCCACCAAATTCCTCTTTATCTGTATTGAGAGCTTCCTGGTAGCTACAGTTATATGGCACTCCAACTTTATAGTCATAATAAACTGTTGGAGTAAAATTGCAAATTACTATTAAGGTATCCTTAACATCATATGACTTACGCATGAAAATTATTACACTCTGACCTTTGTTATCCGCATCAATCCATTGAAATCCATCATTAGAATAATCTAACTTCCATAGAGCACTTTCTTCTTTATAAAATAAATTAAGACTTCTAGTAAAATTTAAGGTTTTTTTATGAATTTCATTGTCAAGACTTTCAAATTCTATGCCTCTATGAAAATCCCATTCATTTATTTGTCCAAATTCTGAACCCATAAATAAAGTTTTTTTTCCTGGATGACAGTACATGTATGCTAAAAAACATCTTAAAGCTGAAAATTTATTCCATAGGTCTCCTGGCATCTTACTTAATAATGACATTTTCCCATATACAACTTCATCATGAGATATAGATAGCATAAATTTTTCATAATGATTGTAGGCCATAGAAAAGGTTATAAGATTATGATTATCCTTTTTCTTTTCTCTATCTAGTTTCATATACTTCAATGTATCGTTCATCCATCCCATGTTCCACTTTAAATCAAAGCCTAAACCATCTTGATTCTCTTTAGATGTAATATATGGAGTTGCTGTAGATTCTTCAGCTAAAGTTACTATTCCCTTGTGTTTTTTATAAAGTTGTAAATTAAGGTCCCTTAAGAAATCTCTTGCCTTAAAATTTTCATTTCCTCCATATTCATTGGAAATCCATTTACCTGGTTCCTTATTAAAATCTAGAAATATCATATTTGACACTGCATCAATTCTTAATCCATCAAAGTGGAATTCCTCTATCCAATACATTGCATTTGAAATTAAAAAACTTCTTACTTCACCTTTTCCTAGATTAAAATTAGCAGTTCCCCATCCTGTATTCTCATACATTAATGGATCATCATATTCATACTGACAAGTACCATCAAATTTATATAACCCGTGATTATCCTTACAAAAATGTCCGGGTACCCAATCTAAAATTACACCTATACCCTTCTTATGACAGTTATTAATAAAGTGTTTTAAATCATCTCCGCTACCATATCTACTAGTAGGTGAAAAATATCCTGTAACCTGATATCCCCAGGAATCATCTAAAGGATATTCCATAATTGGCATTATTTCTATATGAGTATATTTCATATCTTCTACGTGTTCTAATACCACTTTCCCAAACTCCCTATAATCTAAGAATTCTTCTAAATCTGTTTTTATAAAAGATCCAGCGTGGACTTCATATACATTCATAGGAGAATTTAATGTATCAACCTTCTTTCTTTTTTTTAGCCACTTAGAGTCTCCCCATTTAAATTTCTTAGAATCAACTGTAATAGATGCTGTATTAGGTCTTTTCTGTGAATAAAAACTATAGGGATCCGCCTTTAACACTCTATAATTATCCTTGCTAATCACTTCATATTTATAAAGTTCTCCACAGTCTATGCCCTTAATAAATAAAGACCAAATTCCATGATTACTTATTTTCTCCATAGAATGATTTTTACCATCCCAATTGTTGAAATTACCAACTACTCTAATTTCTTTACAACGGGGTGCCCAAACTGTGAATCTATATCCCTTTATACCTTCTTCTTCTCTATAATGAGCTCCCATGAACTCATAGCTATGAAAGTTTTTTCCTTCAATAAATAAAGAAATATCGTTATCCTTTATGAATTGGTCACACACATTGTTTTTCATATATTTCCTCCATCCTTGAATCACCATAAACTTATATTACACGCTGTATTATACCATATAATATAAGTTTATACATTATTTACCATAATTTTAAAATATAAATAGTTAAATTTCGAATAAATATTTTTATACTTGATAAAGTTTCTATTGAAATAATAAATATAAAAAATAGGAGAGTAATCGTAAATTTCACGCTTACTCTCCTACATATCTATTAATTTATATTTAAACTATTTTTTTTAATTTGTATATTTATTTAGTAATGTTTGAAGGATTATCTTCTGATTTATAAGCATCAGTTTGCTTTGGTTGATTATATTTATTTACCTGTCTTTGGTTTAAGAGCTTTGTCAATTCCTCTTCAGAAATATCACCAAAATTCTTGAACTCATAACCATTATCTTTAAAATACTTAATTATTGAGGGTAAAGCCTTTGGCGTAGTTGAATTTGAATTTCCATCATGCATTAAAACTATAGCAGTATTAACATCTATATAAGTTTTTTTAAGCTCTTTCCTAAATGTTGCAATAAGCTTTTCTACAGGCACATTAGTTATCAATGCATCCTCTAATGAAATATTCCAATCTACATAATATAAACCTTCATCGCATAATTCATTTCTAATTGCTCTTACAGTTCCTTTATCTCCCACAGTTGTGCTAGATCCACCGGGCATTCTCATAAACTTCGAAGGTTCATGTCCAAGAGTATCAGTTATAGATTTAAAAGCCTTATTATAATCTTCTAAGTATTCAGCTTTACTTAAGTAATTGCTATTTTTATGATCATAGGTATGAACACATATTTCATGTCCTTGCTCTTCAACTTGCTTTAATATATCAGAATTTTGCTCTGCAAGTTGACCAATAACAAAAAATGTAGCTTTAATTTCCTCTTCTTCTAATATCTTTAATATCTTAAGAGTATTTTTAGTCGGGCCATCATCAAAGGTTAAATAAACCACCTTTTTTACATCCTGTTCTTTAGATATTTCTTTTTTACTATCACTATCACCAAAAACTAATGTAGATGTAGAAAATATAAATATTAATATAGTTACAATAATTAAAGACTTTCTTAATTTCCTCATTATATCCCTCCTTGTATAAACCTATAAAACTTTACTTTTAATAATATGTTTCCTAGTTGATTATAAAGTTATACTATTATTAAAAAGGGCAAATTAACAAAAACTACTTATATTTTAATGAATAAAACACAAGTAGTTTCCAAATTTATTTTATATTCTTTTAATCAATATGACATAGTTTAGTTAATTTACTTATCTTATTTCTGTACAAACGTTACTATGAATAATAGTTTTCTCCCAAGCACCCTTTCTATACACCATATAACCAAAAATACAAATTATCAAATTACTAAAACTCATGGAGAACCATATTCCAACCTCTCCAATTTGTGTTAAGTTTTTAAATAATAATATCATTGGAAGTCTAACAAGCCATAGTCTTCCAACCTCCATTTCCATAGAATACTTAGTATGACCTGATCCCTGAAATACCCCTTGTAGTACACTAAATATACCCATAAGAGGCATAGACCACGATATATATTGAAGATATGTGATTCCCTGTGAAATAACACCCATATCATCCTTTGATTGCATAAAGAAGTTTATAATATTATTATCAAAAATTAATAGTCCAGCAACTCCTAGTATTGAAAATCCTATGGTAAGTTTTATAGCTACAGTAAAAGATTCCTTTGCCCTGCTAAGTTGATTACACCCTAAATTCTGACCCACAATAGATGTAATTGCAGCACCTATTCCCATGGCAGGCTGCATTATAAGTGCTGTAATTCTATTAACCATAGCAAATGCTGCTAAGGTTGCAGTTCCATAGGATACTATAAATCCATTTAAAACCATAAAGCCTAAAGCTGCCCCTGATTGTCCTATAGATGATGGTAGTGCAATTGATACAACCTTTTTTATTATTCTTCTATTAAATTTAAAGTTTCTAAAGGATGGTCTTATTTTTGAAGATTTTCTCATTAAAATACATATTCCAGAAATGGCAAGAACAGCTTTAGCCAATAAAGTTGCAATGGCTGCACCTGCAATTCCCATATCCAATGTGAAAATAAATATTGGGTCTAACACTATATTTATTACTGCACTTATTCCGCTAAGTATAGTTGGAAGTAAAGTGTTACCTTGAGCATTCATGATAGAGTTAAAATTAAAAAATAAAAACATAAATGGCATATCTAAAAAAGTAATTCGTAAATATATCTCACTAAATTTTGCTAAATCTCCTGTACCACCCATAAGCTTTACAATAAAAGGGGTAGAAAAATACCCTATTACCATAAACACTAAGGAAGCTAAGAATGATACTGCAATTAACTGACTTGAATATTTCTTTGCCTCGTCGTACATATCTGCTCCAATAAATTGAGATATAATTGATGTTCCTGCAATAGAAAGTCCTATTCCAATAGAGATAAACAAAAAATTTACTGGCCATACAAAGGCTGTTGCAGCAAACTCAACGGATCCAATCTTACTTACCCATAATCCATCAACTAAATTATAAAGAGTTTGAATCAAATTATTAATCATTATAGGAAGTGCTAATACCCCAATAACCTTATACAAATTTCCTTGTAAAATAAAATTTCTTCTATCTTTAACCATGTCTCCTCCCCCAATAACCCATAAATATATTGTTAAATCATATTACAATATATATTATATACCATACCTTATATAAATTCCTAGAAAAAGTTTAGGATATCGAAATATATTTTATTCGAAATAATTTTATGTAATATCTATCAGCTCTAATACTATATTATAACCATGTAAAAAAAGCCCTAGTCAGCTAATGACAAGGGCTTTGTATTTATTAACTACATATTATAAAATAAATTTTGTGATGGGTACTCTGGATCACAAGTAACATCTATTCCTAGTTTTCTAAAGATTTGCTCGTCGCTTAAGCTTAATATTGTTGTTGAGTGTACTTGACAACCTTTAAGCTGAGCAAGTTTATCTAACGCAACTTGAGCTGTTGGGTTTGTAGCTGCACATATACTAAGCGCAATTAAAATTTCTTCTGAATTTAAAGAAGTATTATTACTTGCTAAAGTCTTAGACTTTAAGTTTTTAATTGGCTCTAAGATTACTGGAGATATAAGGTGAATCTCATCAGATATGTTTGCAAGATACTTAACAGCATTTAATATAGCTGCTGAGGATGCATCCATTAAATCGGAGCTTCTACCTGTTAATATTGTTCCATCCTCTAACTCTAAAGCAACTACTGGGCATATATCATTCTTATTAGCCTCAAGCTTTAACTTAGAAGAGTATTCTCTAGCAGGTATAACAACACTTCTATCTTCTGGTTTAAGATCTAAGCTTTCCATAATAATCTTAATTCTTTGGAAAGTCTCTTTGTCTACATATCCTTTTTTATACTCTACACTAGTTTTGAAATATCTACGAATTATTTCTTGTATAGATGCTTCTCTAACTACCTCATCATCAGTAATTCCAAAACCTACTCTATTAACTCCCATATCTGTTGGAGATTTATATACTGACTCTTTTCCTGTAATTTTCTCAATGATTCTTTTTATAACTGGAAACATCTCAATATCTCTATTGTAATTTACAGCTACTTCGTTATAAGCATCAAAATGGAAAGAATCTATCATATTAACATCCTTAAGGTCTACAGTTGCAGCCTCATATGCAATATTTAAAGGATGCTTTAATGGTACATTCCATACAGGAAAAGTCTCAAATTTAGAGTAACCAACTGCATTTCCTCTTTTATTTTCATGATAAAGCTGATTAAGACACGTTGCAAGCTTTCCACTACCTGGACCTGGTGCAGTAACTACAACAATAGGTTTAGTAGTTTCAATATATGGATTTTTCCCATACCCTTCATCACTTACAATAGTCTCAACTTCTGTTGGATATCCCTTAATTGCTTCATGTTTATAAACCTTTATTCCTCTACGCTCTAACTTGTTAATAAAGATATTCGTAGCCGGTTGACCACTATATCTAGTTATAACAACACTATTCACTTCAAGATCATATACTCTAAGGTCGTCAATTTGTCTTAATACATCCATATCATATGTAATTCCAAAATCGCCTCTTATTTTATTTCTCTCAATATCTCCAGCATAAACACAAATAATTATCTCAGCTTTTTCTCTAAGTCTATGTAATAACTTTATTTTAGCATTTTCATCAAATCCTGGTAAAACTCTTTTTGCATGTAAATCAAATAAAAGCTTACCTCCAAATTCTAAGTACAACTTATCATAATTGTTAACTCTTTCTAAAATGTATTTTGACTGCTCTTCAAGATATTTTTCATGATCAAATCCAATTTTCATTTTTACACCTCACCCTATAATAAAACATATATTTTATTATTACACAGTTTTACTCCATAGTAAAACCATAATTAAATATTTTTTAAGTTTTTTATTGAAATTTCGGTGATTACTTATAGATTTACAATTTGTCATAATTGTATAAATTGCAACTATATTTTACGACTTACACTCATATAATTCTAGACTTAGAATGATTCTATACATTCTAAGCCTAAATATTCTATATTTTAATTTTATAAACTTCTAAGCCCTTAAAATTCCTTCTTCAAGTTCACTCATCAAATCATTAACAGTAACTATTTCTTTGATTCTATATGCATTATCTCCACAGAATATTAAAGCATTGTCCATATTCCCTTTTACTCCATTTATTAAAGCTTCACTAATGCAGTAAGGAGTTTCTGCTGGATTGCAATGAGAAATACAATTATAACACTTGTTTACCTTAATGTTACCTTGAAATGTTTTCTCTACAAAGGGATTATGCAAAGCTCTGCCTGGCATTCCAACAGGACTACTTACAATAACTACCTCATCTTCCTTAGAGTTAACGTAGGCTTTCTTAAACTCTTCTGAAGCATCACATTCCTCAGTTGCTACAAATCTTGTAGCCATCTGAACTCCATCTGCTCCAAGTTTTAAATACTGTGCAATATCTTCACCAGTATATATTCCACCAGCAACTATTACAGGAATATGCTTATTATATTTTTCCTCATATATTTTTGTTTCTTCTATGATACTACTTACCTCATTATAAAAGTTTTCGCTATCCTTCTTCAAATTTTCTTTTTTAAAGCCAAGATGTCCTCCAGCTCTAGGCCCTTCAATTACTACCATATCTGGTGCAATCTTATCATGTCTATCCCAAAGCTTCATAATAACTCTAGCTGATTTTAAAGATGAAACTATAGGAGCAATTTTAACTTCAAACCCCTTAGCAAGCTTCGGAAGTGCCGTTGGCATACCAGCTCCTGATATTATAAGATCAGCTCCGCTTTCTATAGCAGCCTTAACATGTTCTGCATAATGGTTCATAGCTACCATTATATTTACTCCAATTATTCCACCTTTAGTTTCCTTTTTTGCAATATCAATATGTTTTTTTAACGCCCTTATATTAGCTTCTAAATTATTATACTCAAAGTCTGCCTCATCATATCCAACCTGTGCTGCGGATATAACTCCAATTCCGCCTGCATTTGTAACTGCTGAAGCAAGTTTAGAACGAGATACTCCAATTCCCATACCTCCTTGAATTATTGGAAGTCTAGCTACTAAGTTCCCTATTTTCAAGCTTTTTATATTCATATAAATCATTTCCTTTCAAACTTTCCTAGAAAGTTATTTCGATCTTAATATACTTTGATAATCAAAGTATATTCATATTATAAGTTATTTTTAAAAGGTATGCAATAAAAAAAGTATTTATGAGTTTAGAATTCATAGTTAATTTAAAAACTTCTTTAGAGATATGCCTTATTATTTCCCACTATATTGAAACTCATTCGATTATATGTTACCATATTATTACATTATTATATGAATTTTCTATAAAATTCCACCTTAATATTAATACTTAGTTATTAATAGCATAAAATTAAAATCTATAGGAGGATTAGATGAGCAAATTGAATAAACCCAAATACCTTAAACATGGTATAATGGCTAAAATAAACCAATATATAAAACTGGAAACTAAGGATGATTTCAAAGTGCTGTGGACAAAAATAAAATGGGTACTATCTCAATCAAAGCCTGTGATACCCTACTTAATTACCATAACTTTGATTAGCTGTGCACTATCACTTATAGGTGTATATAACGCTATTGTATCTAAATCCTTAATAGATTCAGCAATTGGTAAACAAACTGACAAAGTAATACAATGGTTAATAGTTATGGCCTCCATAATGTTTGGAAGAATGCTTATATCACCCATAACCTCTTTTATGAGTACAAGTGCTTCTACAAAGTTTAATCAAGGTATGCAAAGAAAACTCTATAATCATATTGCCTATAGTGAATGGATTGAAGAATCTAAATTCCACAGTGTAAGTCTACTTACAAGGATAACTGCAGATGTAGGTACCATATCCTCAACTATACTTGGAACAATACCAAGTATGATTACCTTAGTGATAACCTTTATAGCCTCCTTGTCTACACTGATATACTTTGCCCCATCCATAGCCATAGTTGCGGTTCTTATAGGACCTATTCTAGTTATAATAAGTAGACTCTTCGCAAAAAAGCTAAAAATCCTATATAAAGAAGTTCAAGAAGAAGATATCAAGTACAGATCCTTTATTCAAGAATCTCTTCAAAACCTAATGATAATAAAAACCTTTTGTATGGAAAAAATAAATATGATAAAAATGAAAAATATACAAGATAATAAATATAGACTAGCTATAAGAAATACTAAATTAGGAGTTATATCAGGAATGTCCATGGGGTTTTGCTCCTCCTTAGCATACTTTACCATCTTCTGCTGGGGAGCGTTAAATATATCCAAAGGTCTTGGCACCTATGGTACATTTACAGCCATGCTTCAACTCTATAGTAGTGTACAAGGTCCAATCTCAGCATTAGCTGGTACCTTCCCTTCTCTTATTGGATGTATCGCAGCTACTGAAAGACTTATGGAAATTGAAGAAATGACTCTTGAGGATACTACAGCACCTGCTCTTCCTGAATTCTTTAAAAATCCATATGTCAGCTTTAAAAACGTATCCTTTAGATATAAGGAAGGAAACCCCGTAATAAATAATATAAGTTTTAATATAAATTCAGGGGAAATTATAGCTCTAATTGGCCCTTCTGGAGAAGGTAAAACAACATTAATAAGACTTTTACTTTCTCTTATTCATTGTGATGAAGGAGAAATTACTATAGGAAACTCTATCTTGAAAAATTATAATATGAAGAATAAGAATGAAATGGTTTTAAATAGAAATCATAGAGAATTAATCTCCTATGTACCTCAAGGAAATACACTATTCTCTGGAACTATAAAGGATAATCTACTTTATGGAAAGGATGATGCTTCCTCCGAAGATATTCAAGATGCTACAAAGCTAGCCTGTGCATGGAAGTTTATAAATGAACTAGATGATGGACTTGATACTGTAATTGGTGAAAAAGGTAGTGGTGTTTCAGAGGGTCAAGCTCAAAGACTAGCAATTGCAAGAGCTCTATTAAGAAAAAGACCAATACTCATTCTTGATGAAGCTACATCCTCTCTAGATGGTGAAACAGAACTAAATGTTCTTAGTTCTATTAAAGAACTTGAGCATAATCCAACCTGTATAATAATAACTCATAGACCATCAGCACTAGCCATATGTGATAAGGTATTTAAGCTTGAAAAGGGATCTTTGAGAGAAATTGAAAATAATGTGGTGTTAGAAACTGCGGTAAATTAACATATAAAAATGACTTCATCTATATGATGAAGTCATTTTTATATGTCATAATGTTACTTTTATAAACTAAGTCTGTAGCAGCAACATGAAACTTTATGTTTTTCTATCAAACCATGATTTGGGTCTTTACATGAACCGTTGCCATTATTATGTCCACACCCATTGCCATTACTATGAAACTACTATAGCTTCACTAGTGCATATATGACCATTTTTTTTGTAATACTTACACTTAAACATATCTCCTTCATAACTGCCTTCATTGCTTGGATTTCGTATACAATTTAGCCCATTCCCATTATTATTTGTACACTTATTATCTGGTCTAGCTAATGTCTTATCTACAGATAAGCCTTTAATTTCTGGTTTTGAATATTGTTTTTTCATAATTTTCGCCCTCCATTTTTATCAAAAATAATTATTATAAATATTCATAATAGAAAATTATAATTTACATATATATATTCATTTTCTCATATTTTATTAACAAAATAGCAAATTAAAATTTATGATGTTTTGTAGTATATTGTAAAATACTAATATAATTTTCAACTTGAAAATTTAGCTACTACTGCATATCCAGTTCTATTTACCCCTCCTGTAATATAGTATGATCCACACCTTATCCATGCATGGGCTATCATCTCATTTTTTTCATTCTTCATAACTCCTAAGTATAATGTGGTAGATACTCCTCTTTCCTTCATCATCCTTCGAGCAGTAAGAGCTTGTACTAGGCACTTACTCTCCCAAGGAGTATGCCTTGATGCTTGAGTCACAGCCCAGCTTACATTTTTAGCAATTCTGTAGGAAGCTATATCTACCTCTTTCTCTGATTCTTTCTTAAGGTTTCCCATACGGTTTTTAATCTTATTAAAAGGCACAAATAGTATAAAGGCTCTAGCAACTCCAGTATAAATGTAAGCCTGGATAAATCTTAATTTTAATCTACTATTTATACTTGCAAAGGTTCTAACCTTTCTAGCTAGCACTGATAAGCTCTGCATATTTAAGCTTTCCTAAAAATTCTACAACCGTTTCTTCACACTCTTTGCCTTCAACCTCAAATTCCCCAAGTAGCGTATCTATAACTTTACTAACCTTAATTGGCTCTCCAATAATTTCCCAAATTCTACTTCCAACTTGATTCATCATGAAATATTGACCTTTATCAAGATTCATCATAACTACTTCACCATCTAAGTCTGTTGCATCAATTTCAGAATTTCTTGTAATTACAGAATCTAAAGCTACTCCATAATTTTTTTTAATTTTTACTGACTTTACATTAAGTTTTTTGATATTCATGTTCATCATCCTTCCTCATGTTATTAATAAATATTTTGTATTTATATATTCTACTTAAAATAAAACTATGATTTTAAATTCAAATTATTAGTTTAGTCATTTACATTGCTTTATATGGGCTATGATTTTTAAAAACATCCTCAATAATTTCTATTTGAGCATTCACTGTATATTTATCTCTAGGTCTTATAATTTTATAAAACTTAATATTCTTAGCAATCTGAATGCAATTTTTAAAATACTTAGGAGTCATACCTCCCATCATCCCTATATATTCAATTCTATATATGTTTTTAATAATCTTATCAAGCTTTTCACTTCCATATATTTCTTCTATTTGCACCTCTTCAACATCACCTATAGCTATCTCACAAATTGCTGAAAGTACAACCTTCTTTTTAGCAAAACCATCATAATCAGGAACTATATACTTTATTTTTCCATCAGCTTGAAAGAAGATGTAATCCTCTTTAATATAATTCATATTGTCTAAAGCATCTAAACAAAGTTTATGGTAAGGAAATCCTGGTTCTATGGTTAGCTTATTCTCAAAATTTACTGTTGCTATATCATCTGATACAAAGGAATATCCTCTTTGTCCTAGTGCAGTAGTTAATGTTGATTTTCCAGCACCACGCTCACCTGTAAATACAATAGCTTTCCCATCTATAACAACTGTACCTCCATGTATAGCCGTTACTTCCCTTTGAAGAAGAAGAAAACCTAGTACACTTCCTAACACATAAATTTTCATAAGAACTTTATCACAATTCTCACAGGGCTCTATTATTACAGTATTGCCGCCGGTAATCCAATAAGTTGCAACTCCATCTATATAAAACCAAATATTATTTTTAGATACATAATTTCTTCTGCCCAGCTTAAGTTCTTCTTTTATTTCATTCGATGCTTGTCCATACAACATTGTAATTACGTCTTTATCTTCATTACTTTTATTTCTTAGCTGAAACTCTGATACTTCTATATTAGAATCTATATTAAGTCCGTATACCTTATAAAAATATCTCTTCTTAGTATCCATAGTTAACTCCTTATATTCTTATTTTCCTAAGTTAAACCATAAACTTTTTAAAGTATATCTACATACATTCTACCATATTATGTAAAAACAAACACTTTTATTTTTACATTAGAGTTTAATTTACTATGAAAATTTCCTTTTTTATATTAGAATTTTATATTTTATCTCAACTTCTTTAACTAATAGTAGTTTGACTAACTATTACTTCTGAATAGTTTCATTTTTTTCAGTACACAGAGATAAATATTGCCGCATTATTGTATAAATAACTTTTCAATCTCTTTTATTTGCTCATTAACTGTAAATCCAACTTTAGGTCTAGTTATTCTATAAATTGGAATTCTTTTAGCTAACTCTATACATTGTTTAAAATAAGATGAATCTACACCTAAATGTTTTACTCTTCTAAGTAAATATATATTTCTTAATAAAAGTTCAATCTTCGCTTTTCCTAACACAGCTTTTATTTTAACACTTTCAACATCGCCAACAGCTATTTCACATAAAGCATTCATTTCTATTGGATTTTCAATAAAATTTTTTCTTACTGATATCACATATTTATCCTTATTGGCTAAATCTATCCTAGTATACTTGGATTTATCATATCCAAATTTGGTCATTCCATCATCACATAATCTTTGACCTGGGTATCCTGGGTTAATCATAGGCATATTCTCTATTTTAATTGTGGAGATATCATCTGATACAAATCCATGTCCATTTAATCTTAAAGCAGTTATTAATGTAGATTTACCTGAGCCTGATTCTCCTACAACAACAATTCCTTTATTATTTACTTCAACTGTTCCTCCATGTATTGCTACTACATTTCTTTGATATAATAAAAATCCCATACAACTGCCAAGAAGAAATGCTTTAATATGATCTAAACTCGAATTTTCATAAGGTTCAACTATTATTTTATTCCCATTACATATGTGAAAAACTGCTACGTCCTTTATATCAAACCATACATTATCCTTTTGCGTTTTTATATTGCATCTTTCACTAATCAAATCTTTTATATCTCTGCTTATTATTCCATAACATATTTCTGCATCGTATTCTCCTTCTAAAGAATTTACTATTAATTCTGTAAATTCAATTTCTGATTTAATATTTAAACCATATACCTTATATCCACATATCGTATCCATAATAATCCTCACTATCTTGAATTTTATTTTAAATATCCACTTATGTATATATTTATTAAATTTAAAAACTAAAGTCTTAATTAAAATTATAAGAAAACCACAATGATAGTGGCTTTCTTGTAATTAATCTTATTAAGCCGATGGATTAATAATTGGGTCAACTGGAGCAGCACATTTACCATATCTATAGTATTTGCAAGGTCTTAACACGCTTGGGCACTTATCACCACTATAATTTTCTGACTTATCACATTCTGGTGACCATGGCCAATAAAACATTGGTGCAACACCATCGTCGTTCTTTGTTGATTCCACATCTAAATTTGTTAATTGTGGATTAATCCAATTTTTTTTCATTAACATCACTCCTAAAATTTAATTTTGAAAATAATATTTCCTACCAAATTAAAATTCGCGAAATAATTGTAGTAAAAAAATACCATTTAATTAAATGTATTATTGATCAATAAACACATTTCTATTTTACCATATTTTGTATGAATTTTAACTTTTTTGATATGCTTTTTTCGAAGTAAATTACCTGTTCAATCAACATAACTCTACAAATTAATGTTTTTCAACTTCCATATTTAACATTTCAATGTACTTTACAGAATACATAAGCCTACTTGTCATCTTCAATATTATCCATAGCATATTCATATGATTTTTAATATAAGAAACCAGAGTTAATCATTGAAATCTCTTCCATCACTGTAGCTGCTACATCATCCAGTATAGCTTTTAATTTATGCTTCATCTTACTATTCAATATGAAACTAATCATTAAACACGGCTATTATGATGCTCTAATTTCATGATACTTTCCGTTGTTTTCAATATCTTGTATATGATTTTGTAAGTCTTGATAATTTGAAAAATACGTGTTATGAGTTAAACAATGCCAAATTGGTTCAGCACAACCGGCTTTAACAACATTACACATGTCTTCGTTAGTATTTTGAACTCCTAAATTTTTCACCTCAGGATTACTACATTGTTTCTTTATTAATTTCACCTCCTATTACTTTAGTTAAAATCTAATTAATTCTATAGTGTATATCTAAAGCTCCATCCATTCCAATAATTTATTTCTCTTAATAGAAACTGAAGCACCAGTAGTCAAAAACCTAAATTTATCCCCCAAACCATATTCACTTCTAAAAACTCCTACAAATAAATGATGAACCCAAGCTATAGGTAAAAACACCTTTGCCTTCTTTGCATAACTATATCTATCTGATAAATTATCTGCTGATGGAAAAATAAATGCTAAATATCTTTTAACAGCTCCCAATGTAGCATTGCTATCCTTATCCCCAAAATTAAAAGCTACTTGATTTCCAAATCTGCTAGTCATATCGCTCTTCCCATGAACCCCTGATTCAAATATCTCATCAACTAATGATTCTACATGCCTTTTATTTCTTATTGTACTTACATTTAATTCTTTAGGGATATTCATGTTGAATAATTTATTACATATAATAAACATAATTAAGCTAAATTTCTCAAAGCCATACATCCTAGCCTTAATTATAAAGCTATCCCAATTTATTTCTTGCCCCTTATTTTCCACTAACAATACCAAATCGCAAAGCTGCCTTAGTCCAAATCCTGTTGATGCAAGGTGAGCTGCCATATGCATACATAAATGCAACGCCAAGTCCTCATACCCAAGAGATAATACCTGAGACTTACCTATATAAACTTTAACCGCTTCCTTCCATATAAGCCTTTCAAATTTCTCCAGTTCCTTACTAAAACCATCCCTTTTAAATAAATGCCAATGTATTTCTATTACTGGATAACTAGGATGTAAGAATTTTATATGATGTGAGGCTTCATGATCATCAAGTATATATCCTATTCCTACTAACAATTCCTTTGTTCTTTCTAAATCTTCTATATGAATTAAAATATCTGCATCACACATACTTCTTTGCTCTGGCTGTGGATAAAACTCTCTAATCACAAGTCCTTTTAGCACAATTACATTTATATTATTATCATTAAACTTGTTAAAAACATCTAATAAATTATTAATACTTCTAAGTTGTCCTATACCTGTTCTGAAGGTTATCATTTTTAACTCTTTTAATTTTCCTTCTTCAAGCTTATCAGTTAGACCACCTTTACTTAAAGCTGAATATATTATGCCCTCTACTTTATGAGCTTTAGCTAACTCTAATATTTCTTCCCAATTAACATTTTCATAAGTATTGAATACTTTGGCACCTCTAATACCACCAGATAACAAATCTACAAACTGCTTTTGTGTATTGTTCATTCTACTTACCCCTCGCTTACATAACAACTTCTTTACATATTATACCATTTATTTTTGTTAACTACATTTTTTTATTTCACCATGATTCTACTTATTTTTATGTTTGTAACTCTTCTTATATAATTTTAATATTATATAGTAAATACTAAAATAAAGGAGCTGTTACCTGTTGATTTTTATACAAACCTTGATCTCAAATCCCACATCTATACTCCAAAAGTCGTATCTGATTATATACCATTTGGAGCTGATACAAAATCTGCTCTACTCACTGAAACCTCTCCAATCCAAGTAATAGAATTTGAATATAAACTTGTTACACTCCCACTAGATCCTTCTAAGCAAAATCAAGTTCCTTATATATCAACCTATTATATAAAACCTATAGTAGCTCCTAATGAAGAAGTTATAATAGATTTCTATATTACAGATTACTATCATAAGGAATATGTAAATGGAGTTAGCATTGGTGGCGAAAGTAAATACAGCTCCTTTGAAAATATTATTATAAAAGTAGTCCTAATATTAAGATTAGTATTAGCTAATAAAAAATATATTTACAAATATTTCTTTAGATGTATGGAAGGATTTAACTTCCATACATCTAATTACTTATATAAGGATATGCTTTAAACCTCTGTTAATTTCAGTAATAAACGAAAACATATCCGCATGTAAAGATTATAGGAGTTGTGATATGAGAAGATATAAAAGAAAATATAGAAAACCAAGAAAAAAACTTAATCTATTTACCATAGTACTTATTCCATTATTATTCATACTTTTAATTTTATCCATGTATTTTTATAAAACATATAAAACCGCCCTCACAAAAGATAGAAATATTAATCCAAACCATGTGCCTTATATCTCTACTTATTACATAAAACCGATAGTATCCCATAATGAAGATGTGATAATTGACTTTTACGTTACAGATTATAATCATAAAGAATATGTAGTTGAAGATACATCTGAGTCTTTTACTGTTACTGTGAACATTGAAGGTCAGAAGGATATAGTAAAGAAAGATATTAAGGCTGGAGATAACTCAATAACTATTGGCAAATTCAAAGAATTAGGTGAGCAAAAATTTTCTATTGTAGCTACTGATAAATATAATCGTAATTCTCATGAGCTTTTTAACTTCTTTTTAGTTAAAGATGAAGTTGTTATTAAAGAATATATGATGACAACTGAGGATCTAAAAAAATATAATATAAAAAATAATGATAGCTATGAAAATAAGCAAGTGGTTACTCTTAACTTGGAAACTCCTACAAAGGAATCAGTTGCAGCAGAACTTGAAAAAACTGCTAAAAAGATTACCCCATGCTCTAATACCTATACCTGTATAACTGCTGATACTGTTGGCAATGGAGAACCTGGAAACTGGTGGGGAGAAACAATAGTTAAATATGGAAAAGGATATGATAAAGCTGCTGTCCTTGAAGAAGCTAAAAACACTCGAATAGGGTTACAAAGATTATTAGATGATAAAAAAGCTGAAGGCTATAATAAAGTTAAGCTATTAAAAGGTACCTATAGAGTAGATCATGAAGGTACTGTATTTATTCCCACTGAATTCACCTTAGATATGAATGGAGCTACCTTAAAGCTGAACCAATTTACAGGTGATAAAGCTTTAATGATAGACCTTAATAATACCTTTGACTCTCATGTTATTAACGGTATAGTAGAGGGTGATTACTATAGTCATGATTATAAGAATTCACCTAATAATTCAGAATGGGTAATGGGAATTAGTATAAGTGGCGAAAGCAAGTATAGCTCCTTTGAAAATTTAGTTGTAAAAGATATCACTGGTTATGGTGGTGAAAACGGTATTGCTAACTCCCCAGATAAAAGTCTTGGATATACTTACCTACCTCCAAAGCCTATTGGTGATTCCTTTAAATTAGGAGATATAGATAGATCCAATGGATTAGATATAGAAGCTAAAAATAGAACAACTTCTGATTTTATAGATATAAATGGCTATGGTGATATTGGCTATTTGTCCGTTAGTAGATATCTAGGTTATCAAGGAAACCCTTGTGATACTTTGAGCTTAATATGTAGCTTTTATGATGAAACTAAAGGCTTTATAGAGTCAATTGATAGTTATCAATATAGAAGAGTTGGTGTTCCTGTTAATGCTAAGTATATGAGAGTAACTATACAAAATGAAAATTATCCTACTGATTTATCAGTTCAACTTTTTAGAATCCCTACTCACTGTGCTTTTAAAAACGTAAAGTTTGAAAATTGTAGAGCTGTAGGTTTAGCTCAAGCTGCCATGAAGGATATGCTGGTAGAAAACTGTGAATTTGTTAATTGTGGTCAAACCCTAGCCAAATGTGCTTATGATGCAGAGGATGGTTGGGATATGATGCAGGATGTTACCTTTAGAGGCCTTAATTTCCATGACAATCCTAATAATGATTTTCTAACCTGTGCAGGTCATAACTTTGTTATAGAAGATATTATAGATGGTAAAGTATACTTTTGGGAAAGAACAAATTCTTATGTAGTTAGAAACTGTAAAAATCTAAAAGGAGCGATCTTAGGTCACGGTAATAGAACAAGGACTGGATATTCTAGATTTTATAACAACGAGATTAAATCTAGCATGAGTATTAGCTCAGCTGAAGAAAATGATACTTGGCCTCTTGTAGTTAAGGATTGCAAAATTAATGGTAGAGCTGAAAACAAACTGGACACTGGTTTATATTTAAGATGTGATATAGGCGCATCATCAACAGCGGATAACACTTATGTAACAGCATTAGGAATGGGTAATTTTAAGGATAGCTTCATTCACGATAAAAAAGGAGAAAATCATGGTGGTGTTTATAATAATTGTACAATAGAAAACATTAGTGGCAATATGCATGATACCTTTGATATATCTAATAGTGAAATTTCTAATTGGAATTGTTTTGCTGGCGCTTACGAACCAACCTACACCTTTAAGGATTCCAATTTAAACAACTTTCAAATTGAATTTGGGTATTGGCATCAAGGTGCTACTATACTATTTGATAATTGTAATATAAATAGTGAATACTTTTTGCTAAAGCTACCTCATTATGCTATGAAGAAGTCTATAACCTTAATAAATAATAGATTTAACTCTAATAGTTCAGAAGGTATGATTGTATTCTATGATGATAGAACTGGTGGGTCTGCTGGTAAATTGGTTCGTCAGGATACAATTAAATTACAAGGTAACACTATAAATTTACCTAATTCACCATATGTAATTACAGGTCTTACTAAGAGTACTATAAATAATATAAACATTAAATCTAAAGATAATAATTATACTTCAACTGATTTACTATTATGTAGCCCTGAAGCAAATCAAAGTAGCAATATAAATATAGATGAAAAAAATTGTGGAAAATAAGTTTATATATAACAAGGGTTAGTAAAATAAATTACTAACCCTTGTTGTATAAACCACATATAGAAAACACTGTATATATATATTACTGTTTTTTATTTAATCTTTATAAATGTTCTAAATATGTTATTTAGATATTTAAAATATTTATTTTTATAGAAAATAGTTAAAAATATTACATTAGGTACTAAAATACATATTCCACAATTAATAAAAAATCTCAAAAACAATGATTCTACTATTATTGTTTTTGTAACTAAAAAAGTAATATTCCCAGTAGCTACTATAATAAAAACTTTTTTAATATATTCAATAAAATAACTCATAATTCTTTTTTTGAAAACATACTTATGAATAACATAAGGATCAAACCAAAAATAAACTAATACTCTACTTATTATAGTACCTAATAATATTCCTGATATTTTAAGTTTAGGAGCTAATATAATAGATACTATTATATTAATTATTGCTGCTATTATTGGTCGATATTTTCCTACACTAAACAATCCTGTTGTATCTCTATATGTAGTAGATACATTCTGCATACCTTCAGTATAAAAATTAACAATTATTATCAAAACTGTAAATGTATCTAATACATACTTCTCTCCTATCCAGATGGTAATAAAATCATTTAACAAAATAAATAAACAAATAGATAAAAAACCATATATCCAAAAACTCAGAAAAAATATTTCATAGTATATAAATTCTTTCTTTTCATTGTCTTTAGACACCATTAAATTTCCAACACTAGCTTTCAATGAGGAAAATATATAACTTAACAATGTCCGTAAAGTAGAGATAATTAATAAATAGTTTGAATAGATGCCTACATAGAATATTCCAACAAAATATGATATTATTATATTATCTGTACTGTTTATTACAGTTCCACTTATTTTATATAAAAGCATAGAATAAACATTTTTATATAAGCTCCTTTTCTTTTCTTTGGATAATTTCCCCTCTATTTTCTTGTCTTTTAAAAAAGGAAATTCCTTATCTGCACATTTAGATATATATATATTTTCCAAAACCCTACATATTAATTGTATTCCAAGCATCAATAAATAATTTTTAGATATCAACAATACTACAATTTGCAACACATTTGAAAGTAGCATAAAAAGTGTATGTACCTTGGAAATTATATAATTTTGTTGATTAGCAATTAATATAGATTGCTTATATATATAGAAATATGATATAGATGAATTTAATAAAAACATTATATATATTACTGTAAGATTTTCTTTAATGTTTAATTCTCCGCTAATAATGTATGGTAGAAATGGAATTAATAATATTCCTATAAAAAAAACAAAAGTGCCAACGAATTTATATACAACTGAATAAATCCCTATATAGCCTTTAATTTCTACATTATTTTTATCACTTAGTGGTTTATACAAACTAAATATAATAGCCGAGTCAAATCCTAAGTTAGCTAAAGAAAGTAATGATAAAACATTTGTAAATAATCCGTCTATACCTAGATACTCTGCGCCTAGCACATAAATAAAGACTGTTCTTGTAATAAATGCAAGTATAGTACTTGCTAATTGACCTCCTAAGCCAAATATTATATTCTTAATAGAATTTTGGATTCTCATACTTGTCCTCTTTTTTGTGCCATTTGTAATTTAATCATTTTAAATATATTGGAAATTTTTCTTTTTAAAATAGGAAAAAAATAGAACACTCTATACTTTAATAAAGCCTTTCTTTTTTCTTTCTTTAAATCATAGTTCAATAACCACTCAACTAACTCTATTTCTATAATATTATCTAGATTAGTAGCCATCCTATTTTTTATATTATTCCATCCTAATATTTTAGTTGGTGGAAAAAATTTAATATCTTTCTTTAAATACTCCTTGAATTTTGATAATAAATCTCCCTCTATATTAAATTCAAATTTAGAAATATCTGCACCCTCTGCTATCAGACCCAAAATCGTTCTAAAACATTTTTCACACTTACAACAATTTTTATCATTAAATGAACAGACCCTCAATGGATAATCGCTATTAATTTTTTTTTGTTTATCAACTACTAATCTAATTTTGTCCTGTCTAGTTAATTCAAAACCATCATGCACAACCCCTCCAGATGCATACTTAATTTCAATATCTACTGAAGGATCTGATGAACATATATGCCTTTCACCTAAAGTAAATGAGCTAGCAATATACAAGTTTTCAACACCATATTTATATGATAATGGAATTGCCAAACCAATAAAAGCCATACCATGTTGTAATCCATGCCACCAAGAATCTTTAAGCTTTTTGCCATATGTTCTATCTACTGCTCTTGATATGATAAAACGTGCAAAATTAGATTTCACAAATTTACTCTCAAATTCATTTCTTAGTGCAAACTCTGAAATATTTTTTTTATCTGAGTCAAATACTTTATTAGGCTCTATATCTTTAGAGTACCAACCATATATATTGATTAATAATGGTTTTTTATCACTTATTCTTATACAAGTTGCCATAGCATCTAAACCACCACTAAATAATTGTGCTGCTTCCCTTTGTATTATATATTTATTATTTATTGTTTTAGCCGTAACAACAGTTCCTTTCAATTTATATTTTGAATACATTTCTTGATAAGCATATTTAATTTTTGGTATTGAATCATAATATGATCTGTCTATTTCCTCAAGCCATAAAACACTATCTGTAATCCACATTAAAGGCATAATATTAGCTACAAATGGAATGGCTAATATACTTATAGGTACATTTGAAATATCAGTATCATATTCAACAAACATATGCCACTCTTTATCAAAAAATTTTCTTAATCCCTTAGATGGTGTAAAAAAATAATCAACCCGATTATTTTTAAGCTCTATTCTATCTAATTTTATGCTCTCCAACTTTAAGACCTCCATTTTATTTAAACTGATTTTTCCAAGTCTCTATATTTTCAAAAGGCATTTTAATTTTTGTTTCAAATTCACTATCTATTAACTGTCCTAATTTATTTATTTCATCTTTATCAATGCAATTTAAATTATTACTTTTATTTATTTCTCTTGCTCTTTCATCAATTAAAATAATTATTGATCTTTTTTTATGTCCCATGGCATATATTCCTGCATGTAATCGTGTCCCAACATAATCCAAATCATCCATACAAAGAATATCTTTATAATTTGATAAAGTGGGATTAATTATAGTTATATCACTTAAATTATCAAATTTATTAATGTATTCAAAATCGTTAACTCCTTGAACCCAAAAATAAACTTTATTATACTTTTCTTTTAAAATATTTATTAGAATTTGATCATTATTATCCTTTTCATTACGAGCAGTTAATGTGAAAATAGCATTATTAGCTTTTTTTGTAGGGATTGTTTTACAAAATTCTGGTGTAAACATCCACATAGTAGCACAACCCGTGTTAATTACTTTCACACCTAATTTTTCAAGAAATTTTTTGCTTCTTTCATCTCTAACACTATGATATAAATTTTTGTTTAATAATCTCTTATATAACATTGTAGTATAAAAATTAGTTTTTTCACCAGCTCCTACTCCTACTCCTACTAATACACAATTTTCAATAGCCTTATAGTTAAAAATATTTAAATTCCACTGTGGGAAATGTGTCAGCATGTCAGGAACTAATAAATTACTACCACATACAAATTTTGCACAACAATTTTTATAAATTTGCACCCGATTTGAATTTCTCCAAATTTGATAAGAATGAAAAGGTGAAACATGAGTTGGTAGTGTTAATATAAATTTATCTTTTGTGAAGTATTTTAACTCCTTCTGTACGCATTCCATTATAATATCGTCGCCTTTGTTTAATGAAGCTACTGATATATCCATTAATAATACATTTTTCATAAAATCTCCTCTTTAATATACCAATTTATTTTTACACATTATCTATAAATATTTTTTATACAATTAATTCTGATGAGAAATTATTTTTCATATTAATTATTTAGCATATGAATTTTGTATTTTATATTTATAATCATCTTAACTTTTTTCAATTTTTCAGAATAATTTATGTAATATTATAAGCTCTTCTAAATTACTATAATTACTATTTATGCACTCTTTTTCAACTTCATTCTTTAATTGTATATTTCCGTATATTCGTTCTATTATATCTGCAATTCCTTCTACAGAATTGTCGCATATATACCCATCAATACCATTTCTTAATTGACTTCTCGCTGTTGCATAATTGGTTATTACTACAGCCTTTTCTAATATCTGAGCTTCTGTAACAGTTACTGCTCTTCCTTCATATCTGGAAGGTTGTACATATACATCACATGCTTTCATATATGGATATGGATTAATCTTCTTTCCAAGTAATATAAAACTATCTTCAAGATGATTTTTTTTAATAAGCTCCCTAATCATCTCCTCATCTCCACCATAACCCACAACATACCATTTAATCTCTGTAAGTCCTTTATCATGAAGTAGCTTTAATGCTCTTACTCCATTATCTATTCCCTTTGCATGAGAGAGTCTAGCTACTGATAGTAACTTAAATCCATTGTCCTTACTTATATCATCCTCAACCTGCTCCTTAGCCATATTTCTTATAAAATCAGGTGATGTTATATTCTCCATAACTTTAACCTTTTTATGTAGTTGTGGGTATTTTTTTAGAAAGGAATTTTTGCATTCTTCTGAAACAGCCATAATATGATGAAACTTGTTCCACATTTTTAAATCCTCTTTTACATCAGTTTCAATAGTGGAGTAATCAGTATGAATCCAAGCTATCTTTTTCTTTGCTTTTACCTTCTCTGCTACAAAATAATGAGGCCATAAATAACTTATAGCTACATCATATTCTTTATCTATTAATGGCAAATGTTTCAAAGAATATTGCCACATTCTCTGCATTTGAACACATCCCCCCTCACTAAATATGTTCTTTTTAGCAAACCTATTAGCACTTATCTTTGCCTTTATTCTTGTTAAGCCTATTTTATACTGTCTTTCCTTAAATAGTTGAACTATGGATTTTCTAAACGAAGTATACGCCTCTATCTCTTTTAGCAATTTGAATTCACCTTTTAATAGCTTCATGAAATCTCCACTATGTTTATACAACATTAAATCCACATTATAGTTGTTATAATCAAAATTTTCCAACATATTTATAAGACTTCTTTCTACTCCACCTACCTCCATATCAAAGGATGCTATCAATATATTCTTCATCTAATTCACCACCAAATCTTTCTACTATTCCATATACTGAGTATAATTTACTAGTAATATCTTCTATTCTATATCCTTTGTTTTCAAAAGCGCTCCTTATAAGTGTTTTATCTGGCTTTAATTCATTTACCATTTTCAAAACACTCTTGCTCCAAACATCAATATCCGCTTGAAGATTTAATTTTTTAAGTAACCCTATCCTTAGATCTGCTTCTGGCTGAATTGCCTGAGATGTTACACATGGTACTCCCGAAGCTTGTGCTTCTAAAAGCACTAACCCTAGTCCTTCATAGGTAGATGGAAGAATAAATACATCCATAGCCTTGAAAATCCTATCTACATCATCTCTTACACCTAGTAAGTATATATTTTCTTCTATACCTAGCATTTTAATTTGACTCTCTATGCTTTGTCTTAAATCACCATCTCCAACTAAAATACATTTAACTTTAGGATTAGTTTGCACTAAATCTTCTACTATTTTCAATAAGAAATCATGATTTTTAGCTGATATAAATCTACCAATCTGCCCGATTACAATATCATCTTTAGCTATGCCAAGTTCACTTCTTATTGATTTACCTTTATCCACATAATTAATAAATTTCTCATAATTTATATAGTTAGGTATCCTCATATACCTCTCATCATTTAATATTTTAGTTCCAAATAAATACTCTCCTGCTACGCCACTACAGGATAGAAAACTAGTAGAAAATCCCCTTATTAAAACTCTCATTAACTTAATATACATTCTTCTAATCCATGTATTACTACTATCAGATGTGGTATGAGCATGAGATACTCTAGTTTGTATTCCACTTAACTTTGCAGCTAATACTCCAATTCCGCAATTAAATAGAGTGTGACAATGAACTGCGATATATTCATCTTCACTTTTAATTACTCTCATTAAATCTCTAATTGCTCTTATTATTCCAACCTTGTTAGGTGGCTCTAAGTTTATTACCTTTCCTCCTAATTTCTTTATCTCTTTATCATAGTATCCATCCTTTTCATAATAGGAAACAAAGTCAAACTGGATATCCTTATAAATTCTTCTATATAAATTCATCAGCATAGTCTCAGTTCCACCTATGTTCATTCCACCAACTACCTGTAATACTTTTTTTCTATTCATCTTCATCCTCCTATCAATAAAAATCAAATCTATATTAAAACAATTTTAAATTATATCTATAAGGATATATATTAGATTCTCCGCTTATTAGTAATAATGAGGAATATGTTAGGTATCCAATCATTATTATTATGGTCATAAATTTATTTGTTTTATTATCAAACATACTACTGAGTTTAGGCAGAAGTATAAGATAATATGCATCGAAATACATGCAAATTCTTGCGAAAAATACATGCTTCGAAGCTAAAAGCATAAATATAGCCCCTATATAGCATAGATTAATTACTATATCTATTTTGTCTCCAAAAACTTTTCTAGCCCTGTCTTTATATAAAAATATAAGAATAACTGGTAGCATCCATACAATTATTCTTAAAATATTAGCTCCATTAGAATCTCCTATTAAATAGTCTTTATAATATCCAAATCGTGTATCATTTAATATTGTAAATAATATTTCTAGAAACGTATCATAGAATAGCATCGCCATTAAAGTTGTTAGAAATATAACTATATTCCATATGGAATCAGATTTTTGTCTTACTATAAAATATATTGGTATCATAATTAGTGCTGAACTATGAAATAAAAATGCTCCTATTATGTACAAAAGATACTTTTTAAAATTTCCATTTATTAAATTCTTATATCCTAGCAAAAGTATTGAACAAGCAATGTATTGTCTTATTCCATTCATAGTTCCATAATACATATAGGTTGTTATATAGAAATATAATGATAGGAATATATTATCGGTATTTCTTACAAGGAAAATAACTACAGCAGTATTTATAAATATTGAAGTTATCATAAAAAATAATTGTGGATTATCTGTAATATCTCTTAATAAATTGGTTAATAGTGTAAATCCTCCTTGGTCAAATATATCTATCGAAGTATTCTTAAAATAAATTAGAGTTTCCGTATATGTCATGAAATCTGTCCCTACTTTATATCTAAATCCAGATACCAAAGTTAGTGAAATTAAAGATATCAATATAAGAAAGAGGTTATACTTAGTTTTATTACTCTCAATACCCTTCTTTTTATATTTTTCTGCTAAATATCCAAAAACGCAAACTATAACTAAATTTAATATATATATTGACATGCTTTATTCCCACCACCTTCATTAGTTCTTTCTAAACCTCTACACTCCCACCATTGTTAATATCTATATTTCTTTTAAGCTTGTTCTTATGATAACTCATGAGAATTCTCCCTGGTACTATGGTTGCTATCATTGGTTTTAATAAATACTTATTCTGGTTTAAATCTAATTCTAATAACTTTCTTCCTTTATACATGGTTTTTATTTCATTTATTCTTCTTTTATAATTCTTTCTTTTATAACATTCCCTATCTTCTCTTACATTGTATAGAGGGTTTTCTAGATTATATCCCTTGTAGCCTTTTTCGAAGAATCTAAACCAAAGCTCATAATCTTCTACCCCTTTAGCATTATTCTCTTCTGAATATCCTCCTAAACCCATCATTACTTCTGCCTTAATCATTATGGTTGCATGGGCAAATGTTGTCCCCTTCATTAAATCTCTACCTTCCGGTTGGTGTTTCAGTTTTCTTACACCATAATGTCCATTCTCATCAAAGCAACTCATAGCTGTCCCAACTAAGTCTATATTAAGATTATTCTTTAAAAATTCTACCTGGATTTCAAGTTTCTTTCTTTCACAGGTGTCATCTCCATCATGCCTTGCTATGTATTTTCCCGTTGCAGATCTTAGACACTTATTTAGCGTTGGTCCTAATGTAAGGTTTTTTTCATTCCTTAACACCCTTATTTTCTCTGGATATCTATTAGAATAGTTCTTTGCTATATTAAAGCTACTATCTTTGGAAGCATCATCACAAATGATTAACTCCCAATTTTCATAATCTTGGTTAACGATTGATTCAATACTTTCTACTAATGTATTTTCACAATTATATATTCCCATTAATATTGAAACTTTAGGACAATATTTTTCCATACTTCTATCCCTCTACTTAATAAAAATTACTGATCTCATTTAATACATTTTTTATATAATATCTAGAAACCTTGTCCTTAGATATTTTAATAAATTTTTCTCTCATAACTCCATTTAAATATATTTCTTCAATAATTCTAGCTGTATCTTTATAGTCCCCAACTTCTACTAGAAACCCATTTTTACCACTTTCAATTAACTCTCTAGGCCCCCTTGTATTAGTTACTATAATAGGTTTTTCTGTAATCATGCCTTCTAGTAAACATTTTGGTAGACCTTCTCTTTTTGAAAATAGCCCTACACAATCACTGCAATACAACAGCTGATTTATATCCTTTCTAAAGCCAATGAATTTAATGTTTTTTTCTAGCTTCATATCCTTAACTTTATCTTTAAGTTCCTTTTCCATGGATCCACTACCTGCACATATAACCTTTATCTTTGGAAATTCTTCTCTTAGTTCATCCATAGCTTTAATAATCTGGATATGATTTTTGTTTTTATTTAGCTCTGCAAGAACTAGGATGGCAAAATCATCCTTTCTAAGTCCAAGACCTCTTCTATATTTATCTCTATTGAAATTAATCATTTCATAATTTTCTTCTTTAATTCCTATCCCTGACATCTTATATACTTGTCCATTTTTTCTTAGTTTAAACTTCTTTGCGCCTTCTAAATCCTCTTCATTTATAGTTACTAATGTGTCTGTCAATCTAGCTGCAACCTTCTCTAGGGGATAATATATCAACCAATTTATTAATGAAGCGCCTTTATAAAAATGAAAACCATGAGCAGTATAAATCATCTTTATCCTCTCATTTTTCAAAGCTATCCGAGTTATGAATGCTGCCACTGGAGTGTGGACATGAACTATATCAAAATTCTTTTCCTCTTGAAGTTTCTGAATTTCTTTATAGGCTTTAATATTTTTAGGACTAAGAGGATTTCTTGAAAAACTGATTTTTGTGTGTACTACTCCTAATTCCTGAAATTCCTTAGATAGTGGAACATCAATATTACATGCAATTTCCACCCGGAATCCATGGTTTATTAAATGTTTAATATGAGGTATTAGAAAGGTGTTCAGTGTTAAACTAACTGTAGTTACATATAATATCTTCTTCATCACTATCCTCTTTTCTTATTATTTTTGCTGGAACTCCTACTGCTGTGGCATAGGACGGTATATCTTTTACTACCACAGAGCCGGCTCCTATTACTGTTCCTTTTCCCACTGTTAAATTTTGAATTACTGTGGCTCCAGATCCTATTAATACACCTTCTTCAATAACATCTTCTCCAGAAATATTTACATTCCATAGAAGTGAAACATAATCTTTAACAATAGAGTCATGTCCAATTCCACACTTTGGGCTTATTATTACATGTTCACCTATCTTGATATCCGTAGTTAAGATTACCCCCTCATAAATTATTGTGCCATTACCAACTGTCATGAAGTCATGTACTAATACTCTCGGATGAATCAATGTCGCAAATTGGAATTTATTTTCTAAATTTGAAACTATAGTTTTTTTAATCTTATAGTTTGCAATAGCTACCACCACATAGGTTTTACTACTCATGGATTTTATTGAATCAACATTGCCTATAATGGTATGTCCATTTAGAACCTTTCCTAAATTGTTAGGATTATCATCTAGGAACCCAATTATATTCCAAGTCGGTCTGAAATTATTTATTTGGTCAATTATTAGTGAAACTTCTCTTCCAACTCCTCCGGCTCCTATAATGACTATATCCTTCACTAATTACACCTCTACTATCTCCGTTATTTCCTCTATTTTTATTTTCTACTTAACTTATTTTTCTACTTAGTTATTATATTTATATAGCCTAACTTCGCCTTTTTTTATTTCTAAATCTAAATCCAAATTTCTTTTTCTTCTTAGTTTCCTCACTATAGTAATAATAGTAACTATCCTTTCTACCATTATCTATTGCATTTAAAACTGCTCCTATTACATTCGCTCCCACCTTAGTTAATTCTTCATATGCTCTACATATAGATTTTCCCTTTGTCTTTGAATTTCTTACTACTAATAAAGTAGCATCACTTTTTGCTGCTAGAATTTGGGCATCGGTAACAGCCATTACTGGTGGCGTATCAATAATTATGTAATCATAGCTTTGCCCTAGCATTCCAATAAATGATTCTAACCGTTTAGAACCAATTACTTCAGCAGGATTAGGTGGTATACCTCCCGCAGTTATTAAATGTAGATTGTTTCCCACTATATTTACAACATCCTTTAACTCAAACTTCTCTATCAAATAATCTGTTAATCCTTTAACATTAGACACATTAAACTTTCTATGCAAGGATGGTCTTCTAAGATCACAGTCAATTAACACAACACGACTTCCACTTTGGCTTAATGTCACAGCTAAATTCCCTGCCACAGTTGATTTTCCTTCTGCGGCTTCTGCCGCTGTAACTACTATAGTCTTCACCTGTTTATCTATGGAGGAATATTTTATTTTAGTTCTTAACATTCGATATGCTTCTGCTGATATGGAGTTTGGCATTGCCTTTGCTATTAGCATATTTTTTCTCCTCCTTTACAAATTCCCTCTCGTGGGTAGGAATCTCTCCTAACACTGGTATTGGCAAGAGTTTAGCTAAATGATCTCTACTTTTTATAGTGTTATCCATGTAATATTTTATAAATATTATTATTAAAGAACTCATAAGTCCTATACCAAACCCCCAAATTACACGCTTTGCTTTGCTTGGCATTACTGTCCATACCTTTACACTATCTATTATTTCTACCTCTTTACCTGGTATTAATTTTGTCACCTGAGTAGATAGTTCATCACATATTGCAGAAAGTACAGTTTTAGCTATTTCAGAATCCGAACTGCTGTAAACAAGTGTGAAAATAGGTGTTTTGGAAGATTTTGATATTTGAAACCCTCCTCTTACCTGAGCAGCACTAATATTTAAATTATACTTCTTCAAGGTTTCATTTATAAAATCATCTACACCAATTATCTCCACAAAAGTATCCATAAAATCGCCGTAATACTGAATTTCATCTTCTGAGTATAAGTTCATTAGATTATCCTTTGTACCTAAAAATATTTTTGCACTAGACTGATAAGTAGGAACAATTTTTGATGCGTTTAATACTCCTAATGATGTAGTTATTATTGTTACAATAATTATAAATAATATGCTTTTTTTAACTGCATAAAAATATTCACTGATATCTAATACTTTTTCCTCCATTAATTTTTCACCCTTCTTTCCTTAGTTATATACCATTAGTTACTTCCATTAAAATATTCCATAGTAACCTTGTCGTCTTGGTTTATTCCATCACTTTTAATTACCTTATACAATGTTAAAAATAAAATCTTAAAATCTAAATATAATGACCAGTTGTCTTTGTACCATAAATCTAACTTAAATTTTTCTGTCCATGATATAGAATTTCTTCCATTAATTTGTGCCCATCCTGTGATGCCCGGTAAAACATCATGCCTTCTTAATTGTTCTTTAGAGTATTTCCCTAAGTATTCTACTAAAAGAGGCCTTGGGCCCACTAAACTCATGTCTCCTTTTATCACATTTAGAAGCTCTGGTATTTCATCTAGGCTTAGTGCCCTTAATATTTTCCCTAGCTTGGTTAATCTCTCACTATCTGGAAGTTCCTTACCTTCCTTATCTGTCTCATCCCTCATGGTTCTAAACTTTATCATCTTGAAATGTTTATTCCCTTTGCCTATCCTCTCTTGTATAAAGAAGATTGGACTTCCAAGCTTAGTTCTCACTAAGAAGACTATTGTTATTAATACTGGTAATAAAATAATAAGTGCTAATATTGAAATTACTATATCAAATCCTCTTTTTATAATCATATTTCCCACTATCTTTCCCATTATCTATTTTTATCTTTAATGAAATGTAATTTTATCTGTATCTTCATATGAAACTCCTCTTCACTTTGCTTTCATGAGTAAGTTCCAGTAGCCAAATATAAAATTTGGACTCTTAATTAAGATTTAGAGTGTCACTTAAAATAAATTCTTAATAATATTTATAACTCTTTCTTGTTCTTCCTCAGTCATTTTTGTATCCGATGGAATACAAACCCCTCTTTCAAATACATCTTGGGACACGCTTAAACCTATATCATTGTGATTAAAAAATTTATAGCTTTCATAGTATGGTTGAAGATGTATTGGTTTCCAAATTGGTCTTGATTCTATATTTTTTTCTTCTAATGCTAGTATTATATCTATTGGTTTTACACAGGATTCCTTTGATAATGTCATTATACTTAGCCAGTAATTTGATTTTCCATAGTCACAAACTTCTTCCATCTCTATGCTCTTTATTGTTTCAAATTCCTTCTTATATTTTTCAAAAATACTTTTCTTCTTAGCTATTCTTTCATCTAGAACCTTCAACTGCCCTCTTCCTATCCCTGCTACAACATTACTCATTCTGTAGTTATAACCAAGCTCTGTGTGCTGATAATATCTTGCCTTATCCCTAGCTTGAGTTGACCAAAACTTTGCTTTTTGGAGAGCTTTTATATGATTTGATACAAGCATTCCACCTCCAGATGTAGTTATTATTTTGTTTCCATTAAAGGAGAATACTCCAAAATTACCCATGGTACCTGTTTGTTTTCCTTTGTAAGTTGCCCCTAATGATTCAGCTGCGTCCTCAATTACTGGAACTTCATATCTATTACAAATTTCTAATATTTTATCCATATCAGCACTTTGTCCATAAAGATGAACAACAATTACGGCCTTAGGTTTCATATCTTTTTCTTTATAATATTGAAAAGCTTTTTCAAGGGCTTTGGGAGACATATTAAGACTTTGTGGTTCTGAATCAATAAATACAGGAATGGCTCTTTCATATATTATTGGATTACAACTTGCTACAAAGGTAAGAGATGAACAAAATACTAAATCAGCAGAATTTACTTCTAGAAGTTTCAAAGCCATATGAATAGCTGACGTTCCTGAAACTAGGGCTAGACCTCCCTCCACACCTACATAATCTGCTACTTCCTTTTCAAAGTTTTCTACATTAGGTCCTAATGGAGCTATCCAATTTGTGTCAAAGGCCTCTTTTATATACTTCATCTCCTCTTTACCCATATGTGGTGATGCAAGAAATATTCTTTTGCTTTTTCTATTTTTTTCATTATGTTCTTCACTATCTATATTGGAATCTATTTCACAAAAGTCCTTAGCCTTTTCTTTTACCGCCTTTATCTCTATTACTTTTACTGCTACATGTTTACTTGTTACACTCTCCACTATTAAAAGTCACCCCTTTTCGTGCACTATGAGACTTAATATCTATACCATTTTTCACTTATGGAGAGGTATATGTTGGCACAACCTCTCTTATTTATTAATTAATAACTACTTGTAAATTATTTACATTTATTTCATTCTTTAATCTTACTACTTATTTACATTTTTTTCATTTACTTTTCTTCGTCTTTTTCTTTCAGTAATATATATTAAATGCAAATATTTTGTACACTTCACACTAAAATGTCATATTTCAGCTTCAATATTTCTTTATTTACTCTAGGTATCTACTATTTAAAATCTAATCTTATACAATAAAATCTAATCTTATACAATAAAATTGTAATAAATAACACATTCTCATTTTTTATATTTGCTAAATTACAATATGAATTTAAACATTAATAAATAAAAAATGCCACTATAGGTAACTTCTTATTAATGTGCTAATTATAAGACTCCATCATAAGTGTTTAATGAAAATTTAGGAAATATTTTAAATTTATTATTAAAAAAAGCTAGCCCAAGATAGATTTTAAATTCTATCTTGAGCTAGCTAAAATTTTTAACTCAATATATAAATGTTATTATAAGTCGCATATGTCTACATAGTTTGCAACTATATCACGATAAATTCTTTCATGAGAGCATACAGGTTCTTCAATTGCTAACTCGAAATGAACTGTATCGGAACCACAAGGTGGTGCTAATGGCCCTCCGCAATACTTGGCAATTTTACATGTTTGTCCTACTGGAACTTTTGTAAATTTCCTCCAAGGTGGACAAGGTAATGTAACCCAAACCCATTTGTACAATAATACAGAAACTATATACTTTTTATCTTTACAAAGGTTATTAACTACAACATCAAACTCAATTCGTCTACATTCAGTAGTAGCATCTATGCATATTGGTTCAAAATCTTGTGGACATTCAGTAGGTATTAATTTTTCATATAATCCATCTACAAGAGGTCTATCATCTGGGCATAGCTCTAAATCTGGCTCTACAACTACTGGTTTAAGGTTTTCAGTTACTATATTCTTTAATTCTTCTACTATATTCTTTAATTCTTCATTAATTATATCTGCCATAAATTACACCTCATATCTTATTTAAATAATATTATTTATTCAGTGATGAGGTTTATTTCATCACTTATAATACTAATATATGTACTTTTAAAACTTCTGACACCTCACTTTTTAATAATTAAAAATATAAAAATTTAATATTTATGCACCTAATTGTTTAATATCTATATTGTAATATTTATTTTAATAAAATGTATCTATTTCTTTATTTTAAAATATATTAGTATAAAGAGTACTTTTTGAAAAAATAATTTAAAAGGAATGTGTATGAAAATGAGTAATTGTAAGAGTATAACTTTAAATCCTTGTGAATGCAATGAGAATATACATTTTGATATCGACGCTTCAGAAGACATCGCAAGAAAATTAAAAATAAATATGGAATTTTTTAATTTATGTCCTGGCAGTTTGCAAGGGGTAGATGTAACTATATATTCAAATAATGAACCTTTAGCATCCTCTAGTTGTATAATGAGAGTGCCAAGGAATACTTCAAATGTTTGTAAAACAATTGTCATTGTTTTTCCATATGAGAACCCTTGTGAAGTATCTAAATATTCAGTAGTTGCCTCATGTAATAGAATTGATTAATTACGTATAAAGGAAGTGATTAATATGAGTGAAAACTGTAAGAATATAACCTTCTCACCCTGCGAATTTGAAAAAGAAATTGATATGAAAATACATGAATGTAGTAATTCTAGCTTTGATATAATAATTTTGATATTAATAATATGCATATTTTGCAATCCATTAGGTTGTTTCTTCGGAGGCTTTTACATTTAAATTCATATTAAAAACGCTCTTAATTATGAGAGCGTTTTTTTATTTACCATGTGTTGTAAAATCATTACCATAGATAATAACATTCTACTACAAGATGTATATTAAGAGAATAAAACTACCCATTACACATATAGCCACCATGTCCAACCATGGTGGCTATATATTTAATTTTGTTTGAATTGCCATTTATAGAGGCATCAATTGCTTATAAATATCTGTACCATATCTGTTATCTAGAAGTAAGATTATGCCCTTATCCTCTTCTGTTCTAATAACCCTTCCCATAGCTTGAATTACCTTATTGATTCCTGGGAAAGTATAAGCATAGTGAAATCCAGGTTCTCCTTTTTTGTTAAAGAACTCCTCTATAAGTTTTCTTTCAAAGGATATCTTAGGTAATCCTACTCCCACTATAATTGCTCCTACAAGACTTTCTCCAATTAAATCTATGCCTTCGGAGAATACTCCTCCTAGTACAGCAAATCCTATGGTTCTTTGGCCTTCTTTTTTTAGATAATCTACAGTTTCCCTATTCTTATTATTTTCATCATAGAATCCTTGAAATTCTTCTACAGCCTCACTATCTTTCTCATTAAGCTTTCTCATATCTTCCTTTTCGTCTATTGATGTATTAGCTCTTTTCACTAAAAATCTATCTAAGAATTCTTGACGCTGTTGCTCTGTCATAACATTATCCTGCAAATATATATTTTCTTCACTAAAATTTTCACAATAGACTTCATAAACCTTTCTCATATATTCAAAGGATGGAAAGAATACTAAGAAGTTTCCCTTATGGCTTTCAATGGTGGAGTTTATATCCTTACAGATTGGATAATAACTTTTTTCTCTATATTTATATCTGGTATCTATATCCTTCTTAACAATAAGCTGCCTATTTTCTGGAGGGAATGGTGACGCTAGCTTTATACCATAGCTTTTTTCATCTCCGCCTAATAGTTTTTTAAAATAATTCATAGGAGATAGCGTTGCAGAGAAAAATACAGTACTGATATTTCCCTTTATGCATTCTTTTATTACATTACTTGGATTTAGACAGAATATCTTTATAACAATATCTTTATCCTCATTATTACAATATAGTATAAAATCCTCTGAGAATAGCTCTCCTATTCTTATAAAATCTAAAAAGCTAAAATATACATTTAGAAATATTTCATCTATGGTTTCACCGCTATGTTCCTTTAAGTAAGTCTCACCTTCTGTAGTAAATACTCTTAAAAGTCCCATGATATCCACTGGGCCTTCTTTAATTATCACATTTCCATGTTCACCTACCATGTATTCTTTAAGAGCTTTAATTATTTTATTTAACATTCCTACTAACTTCTTGCTTTTGTATTTAAATTCTATTTTAAGTTCCTTTAAATCACTAGTATTAATCTCAGAAGAATACATGTCTCTTCCTCTATCAACTAGGTTATGAGCCTCATCTATAAGAAATATATAAGGTGTATCATCAAAGGATACTCTTTTTATCATTGCTTTTGGATCGAAGAAATAGTTATAATCCCCTATTATAAAATCACACCAAGCAATTAAATCTAAAGATAATTCAAAGGGACAAACATTATGCTTTTCACTGTATACTTTTATAATTTCCTCATTAAAAACCTGATTATTTTCTATCATATCAAGTATTGCATCATTTACTCTATCAAAATGACCCTTTGCATACTTACAAGCATCTCCATTGCAAACTCGCTCTTCTAAAAAGCATATTCTATCCTTGGCTGTCAGAGTTAAAGTTCTAAGCTTTAATCCAGATTTTCTAAGTAAACCTAAGCTATTCTCTGCTACCCCTTTAGTAATATTCTTTGCAGTAAGATATACAAGCTTCGAGGAAGTATTTAAAGGGATAGATTTCACCGCTGGGAATATAGTAGATATGGTTTTACCTATACCTGTAGGAGCCTCCACATAGATATCTTTTTTCTCCTTAATAGTTCTATAAATATTTACTGCTAGTTCTCTTTGCCCTTTTCTATATTTATTAAAAGGAAAGTTTAACTTTTCAATGGAATCATTTCTTTCCACTATCCACTTACTTTGAAGATTTATCCACTGTACATATCTATACATTACTTCATAAAAAAAGGTCTTAAGTTCTTCTCTGGTAAAAGATTTTGAGAAGGTCTTAGTATGAAGGTTTTCTCTATGACAGTAGATTAAATCTAAATCAATACCATCTAGGTCTTCTTTTTCGCAATAAATATGTCCATAAAGCTTTCCCTGTGCCCAATGAAGAAAATTCTCATTTTCTTCTAGAGTTAATAAGTCCTTCATAGTAGTCTTAATCTCAATAATCTTTACTTTTTTATTATCTAATTTTTTACTGATATTATTAACCTTTAGTAATGACTTATTACTGGCTTCATTACTTTCACCTTCATTTATGGATTTCTCTTCACTATATTCTATTAACTGATTATCCATAACATTTTTAGAATCTTCATCGCTAGCATCATCATAAGGATTTTCAGTTACTATAACTCCATCTGCTCTACCTTCTAATGTTAGAGTAACATCCTTATATGAAAGTTCCCTAGAAAGATACATTTCATTTATATAAGTTTCATAATCATTTTTCTCACACTGCTCCTTGAGCTCCTTCTGAATTACCTTATGAAGTCTAGTTCCTTCCTGAGCAGAAGACATACCACCTATTCTATCATCTATGTCCCCCTGCCTATAAATGAACTCTATTAAGTTTCTAACTGATATTCTCATATTATTTTCTATCATTATACTTCTCCTACCTTGCGAATGCGGTTATACATTGTATATGTAGGTACTATTTGTTCTTTTTTTGACTTTCAATCTCTTCAAAAATTTCGTTTAGATATTCCCATCTCTCCATTAAAAAATCTAGTTCTTCCTTTAATTTAGCTTGCTTTCCAAGAAGTTCTTGAAGCTTTACAAAGTCACTTCCACATCTATTAACCTTAAATTCAACCTCTGAAATTTCTTCTTCTTTCTTTTCAATATCTTCATCAATGGTATCAAACTCTCTTTGTTCTTTAAATGTAAACTTCACCTTAGTTTGTTTTTCTCTCTTAGGTTTTGAGTCTTCAGTCTTCTTTTCCTTTGATTTATTAGTTGCTATTGCTACTTCTTCCTCAGCACTAGCTTCCTTATAGTCTTTATAATCACTATAATTTCCTACAATTTCTTTTATCTCCCCATTGCCCTCAAAGCTGAAAATTCTATTGGCAATCCTATCTAGGAAGTATCTATCATGAGAAATAGCTATGACAGTTCCATTAAACATATCTAAATAATCCTCTAAAATTGTTAGAGTCTTTATGTCTAAGTCATTAGTTGGCTCGTCTAGGAATAATACATTAGGTGCATCCATTAAAACCTTTAAAAGATATAACCTTCTTCTTTCTCCCCCAGATAACTTAGAAATTAAGCTGTGTTGCATGGTTCCATCAAATAAAAAATTTTCTAGCATTTGAGATGCAGTAATCTTAGTTCCATCATTAGTTGTTATATACTCTGCTATTTCCTTTATATATTCAAGAACTCTCTTTGTTCCATCTATTTCAATATTCTCTTGAGTAAAATAACCTAGGTTTACAGTTTCACCCCTTACTACTTCTCCTAAATCTGGCTTCAATGCTTCACTTATAATATTTAAAAGAGTAGATTTTCCCATTCCATTATTTCCGATAATCCCTACCCGTTCCTCCTTTGTAAAGATGTGGCTAAAGTCTTTTATAAGTAACTTATCTCCAAAGGATTTACTTATATTGCTAACTTCTAAAATTTTCTTTCCAAGTCTTGAAGCAGCTGTATTCATTTCCACCTTTTCATCATTAACCTGATAAGATGTATCTCTTAAAACTTCAAATCTATCAATTCTTGCCTTTTGCTTTGTAGTTCTAGCCTTTGCTCCTCTTCTTATCCATGCTAGCTCTTTTCTGTAAAGATTCTGTCTCTTACTCTCAAGGGAATCCATCATCTGCATTCTCTCATCTTTTTTTTCTAAGAATACTGAGTAATTTCCCTGATATGAATAAAGATTTCCACCATCTAATTCAAAAATTCTATTGGCAATCCTATCTAAAAAATATCTATCGTGGGTAATCATAATAACCCCACCTTTTCTTCTCTTTAGCATATCTTCCATATAATCAATGATTTCATTATCCATATGGTTAGTAGGCTCATCTAGAATTAAAAGATCACAAGGAGTTATTAGCACATTGCAAAGTCCAACTCTCTTTCTTTGTCCACCCGAAAGTGAACCCATCTTAGCCTCAAAATCTGAAATTCCTAGCTTTGTAAGTAGCGCTTTTGCATCACTTTCAATCTGCCATCCATTTAGAGCATCTAATTTACTTGATAATCTAAAAAGATTATCTTGAAGTTTAGCATCCTCACTATTAGTTTTCATCTTATTTAAAACATGCTCGTACTCTCTTAATACCTGCATAATTTCTCCAGAACCATTAAATACATGGTCTAGCACAGTATCTTCTGGATTAAAGTCAATCTGCTGTGGAAGGTAGGATATTCTCAGCCCATTCATTTTTGTTATAGTCCCTTTATCCATTGGCTCTACTCCAGCAATTATTTTAAGAAGTGTAGACTTTCCTGTTCCATTTACCCCAATTATTCCAATCTTATCATCTGATGTGATAGTTAGTTTAATATCTTCTAATAATGGCTTTTCACTAAAGCTTTTATATATATTTTCAAGTGTAATTAAATTCATATGTATCATCCTCAATTTCTATATTAATTATTATTGGCCTTTTTAAAAATATTGTTGGTTATGCATAATGTTTTTCTTACTAAACTATTTAATAAAACATAACCCTTCTATTTTAAAACTACTTTTTTAAAATCCACCTATGGACATTATACATAATTAAAGTAAAAATAAAAACCTTTAGGCATTAAATTACCTAAAGGCTTTCAGTTAAAATCAATGATTATATGGATAATTCTAAAATTTAAATACTATATCCTTATATTATGCTATTTTTTTCTTTTCACCAACTGCTGCTAAATCAATTCCAACACTCTTTTGAATAATTCTAATTATTGGAAGAGCAATTATTGCATCCACAGCGTGATGTAGCATAGTTCCAACTCCTGTCACTACTATTGATAGGACTATATTTCTTGTAAATGCTAGTACTATTAACCCTTCTATTATTCCGTGTATAGGAGCAGTAAGTATCATTGTTTTAGTGTAAGACATATTTTTTAAAAGCATCTTTGCTCCTAAATATCCAACTACAATGTGAGAACTCGCTCTCATTGCTACTATTGGATCTGGTATTGCAAATAAAAATCCAATTACAGAACCAATACCTACAACTGCCGCTTCAAAAGGTCCTAAGTACATTGCTATAATTAGTGGCACATGAGCTGCTAAAGTTGCAGAGAATGGTGGAATGTATACCTTAAGGAAAGGTCCAAATACAACTGGTATTACTATAGACATGGCTATTAATAGAGCACTTATCACCATTTTTCTTAAATTTGTTTTCATTTTTATCCCCCTCAAAACTCTGTATATACATCAGTATACACTATATTTTTACACGTGTAAATAAAAAAATATCTATTATACTTCTATAATAGATATTTACAACAAAACACTATTTATTTAACTTTAACTTTCTTTTAGCTAAGGCTAAAAGAAGTCTATCACATGTTACTGGTAGGCTATTCATTCTTACTCCCACCGCATCATAAATAGCATTTAAAATTGCGGGAGCTGTAGGAATCATTACAGGTTCTCCAATACCCTTAGCTCCATAAGGACCTGTTTCCTCTATTTCTTCTATAAAATGTGTTTCTATATGAGGTATATCCTTACTCGTTGGAATTATATAATCTGAGAAGTTTCTATTTTTTATAGACCCTTCATTTAACTCTATCTCCTCCATAAGTGCATATCCTATACCCATAGCAACTCCGCCTTCCGCTTGTCCTTCCGCAGAAACAGGATTAATTATTTTCCCTGCATCATTTACTGCTATTACTTCTATCATGTCTATCTTTCCTGTTTCATCATCAACCTCAACGGTTACCCTTTGAGCTCCAAATGTATATGGCCAGTAAGGGTTTCCTTGTCCTGTTTCCATATCTATCTGTGAAGACTCAGCTTTAAAATATCCTTCTGTTCTATGCGCAATTGAACCGCTCTCCATAATACTGTATATCTCTTTTAAATCTAAGTTTGACTTCTTGTTATAAGCTAAATTTATGTTTTCTTTTAACTTTTTTGTAGCATCATAAACTGCATTTCCAGTATTATAAGTTTGTCTGCTAGCAGCTGCTGTACCACTATCCTTTATTAAACTAGTATTGCTGAATATTATTTTTACCAATTCCTTGTCTACTCCTAAGGTCTCAGCAGCAATTTGCCACATTACACTTATACCGCCAGAGCCTACATCTGAAACTTCTACATAAACATTAATTCTTCCATCTTTGGTTAGCTCTGCGCTGGCTCTAGATTCATCTGGAAATCCATTACCGTAACCCGTTCCATAAAATATGCTAGCATAGCCCATACCACGTTTTTTCAAAGATATTCCCCTCCTTAACTGACACTCTAAATCTATGATTTAGCTAGTGGAAGTTACTCATTATGCGAAGCTAAATGAGATTCCTATTTAATTTTGCTATAATTCTATACCATCAATGTCCGCAATTTTTTCTATACATTTTTTAATTCCAACACTACTTTTTAACACTTGTCCTGTTACTGTCTTATCTCCAACTTGAAAAGCATTCATATATCTAAATTTTAGTGGATGAATCCCTAATTTCTCTGCCAAGGCATCTATTTGACTTTCTGTTGCAATAGGAATTTGGGTTGCACCAAAGCCTCGCATAGCACCACTATATGGATTATTTGTATATACGGCCATCGATCTTATATCTACATTTTCTATATTATATGGACCTGTGGCATGTACTGCTGCTTTTCTTAAAACGTTAATACCCCAAGAGGCATAAGCTCCTGTATCGCCATAAATCCTACATTTTAAAGCACAAAGCTTTCCATTCTCTTTTACTCCTGTTTTCATATAAATCTTCATTGGGTGTCTCTTACTATGAGAAATTGTAGATTCTTCTCTAGTATAAATAATCTTAACAGGCTTTTTAGTGAGATAAGCTGCAAGGGCTGCATGACATTGTGGATTAATATCCTCCCTAGCTCCAAATGCTCCTCCAATTACCATATTCCTAATTCTTACCTTGTCCTCACTAAAATTTAAACAATTTGCAACTTCTTCTCTATCATAGTGAGGATACTGTGTTGCAACATAAATCTCCATTACTCCAACTTCATCAAATCTTGCCACCGCAGCCTCTGGTTGAAGAAAAGCATGTTCAACTATAGGTGTATTATACCAATCTTCAACTACAAATTTTGCTTCTTCAAAGCCTTTATCTATATTTCCGTTTTTAATTTTTAAATCATATAAGATATTACTACCATCGCCTAAAATTGGTGCATCTTCTTTTAGTGCATCTTCTACAGTAAAAATCCCTGGATATTCCTCATAATCTATTTTTACTTCATCAAGTGCTAATCTTAAAGACTCCTTATCCCTAGCCACCACCAGTAATATTGCATCCCCAACTCTTTTAATTATATCCTTCACCAATGTAGGTATATCTTTAAAAATTACTCCATTGGATATGGATCCTGGAATCATAGTATAATCTATAACCATTTCTACGCCTTCCATGGATTTTATTTCTTCTATATTAATACTTCTTACTCGTCCATACGGAATTGTACTTCTTTTTACACCTGCATATAACATTCCATCAAATTCTAAATCATCTGGATAAATTGCTTTACCTAAGACCTTGTCATATACATCAGGTCTTATAAAACCTTTTCCAACAGCCTTCATGAAATCTACCCCCAATAAGTTTTAAAGTTTTAGCTTTTTCTGAGCTACAATAACACCTTGTACTATTTTTTCATACCCTGTGCACCTACATAAATTACCAGATATACTTTCTCTTATTTCTTCCTCTGTAGCATATAGGTTTTTATCAAGGAGAGCCTTTGCACTAAGTACCATACCGGGAGTACAGTATCCACACTGTGAAGCCCCTACTTCCATAAAGGCTTCTTGTATAGGATGAATACCATTATCTCCTACACCTTCTATGGTTACAATCTCTCCTCCATCTACAGCCCCAACTAATAATAGGCATGAGTTAACTGTTTTTCCATTTAAAATTACAGTACATGCCCCACATTCACCTTCTCCACACCCCTCTTTTGTGCCCTTTAGCTTCATTTCATCCCTTAAAAAATCTACTAATCTCATCATAGGACTTACCTTTTTCTTATATTCCACTCCATTTATTTTAATGGTTATATCTATCATAATTTAACCCCCTATATTCGCCAGAATATTACAAAAATTTCTTATACATTTTAAGATTTAAGAGCAATAGTTAACGCTTCTTTAAATACCCCTTTTATTGCCTCTCTTTTAAATGGCATAGTCTTTCTTCCCGCTATACTCTTTTCCACTGCATACTTCAAATATTTTAAAGCCTCCTCTGAAAACAGCCATTGAACCTCTCTATTTACTCCTTTCTTTTCTAATTCCATAACCCTTAAAGGATATCTTCCTACTGCCCCAAGACAAATTTTAATATTTTTGATTCTATTTTCTTCTCTTTGCAAAGTTATGGCAGCACTGATTCTAGCTATTGCTAAAGAGTTTCTTTTACCTAATTTATAATAGCCACTTTGATAATTATCCTTAGGTAATATTATTTTAGTTAAAATCTCCTTATCTTCAAGCTTCTCATCGTGATAATTTTTAAAGTAATTTTCGCAACTTACCCTTCTAATCCCTTCTGAAGATTCTATAATCAAAACTCCTCCAAGACTAATTATGCAGGGAATTACATCTGCCGCTGATCCTGCATTCACTATATTCCCACCTACTGTTGCCACATTTCTAATCTGAGGTGAACCCATGGTTCTGCTACAATTTAAAAGTGAGTTATAATTATTTCTTATAACACTGCTTTCAATTAAATCATTAAAAGTTACCATGGATCCAATAATAATATTATCTTCGCATTCAACAATAGATTTAAGTTCTGAAATCTTATCTAATGACACAATACAATTATAATTTCCCTTATTTCTTCTAAGTTCTAAAACTAAATCTGTTCCTCCAGCTAATAATTTTGATTTTGGATTTTCACGAATTAAAGCCTTAGCCTCTTCCAATGTATTTGGCTTTAAAAAATCTAATTGACCCATAACATCCCTCCATCTTTATAATTATAGTGTTATTCAATTATATGTTAAATTTTTACATGTATTCTTTGTAAAAAATCTCCTATATTTTTATAGAAGATTCTTTACTTACCATTTTGATATTCCAAATTAATTCATCTGTAAAACTTAAAAATATCTCTACTATTTATATAAGTCTCTGTTTTCGTAAACCCTTTGTATTTTAGATTTTCTCTTTTCCACATTGCATAAGAACCATCTGTTCTGCCACCTGGAAGTAATCATCTAAATTAAATTTTTCTTCATCTATTAGATATTGTAATGATGCTCCAAGCATTAAAGATACCATTATATATGGAAGATTATTTATAGATTTTTCATCTATTTCCTTGTTATCTACTTTGGGTAATATTCCCTCTATACTCTCTCTCCAAATGTTAAAAGTATTTTGGAAAATATCCCTTATTTCTTCGTTTACCGTACCTTGAACCCAGTAATCTATTTGAGCATACTCCATCTTTTTATTTATTAGAATATCATCCTTTTTTTGATTAAAAAAACCTTTGATATTTTTATGAAAATTTTTCTCACTACTATCTATATAGTTTTTTCTACTTTTAGAGAATTCTTCTTGTATACTATTTAATAACGCTATCATGATATCATTTTTAGTAGAAAAGTGATAATGAAGGTTAGCTTGACTCATTTTAGCTTCTTTTGCAATTATGTGCATACGAGTACCACTTATTTTTTCCTTTGAAACCACTTCTAGTGCTGCCTTTAGTATTTTTTTATCTACATCTTTTTCCATTGCCCAACCTCTTTCCTCACTTAACCCTATGTCTATGCTTAATTGTTATATTTTATTATTTATCTCTGTTTTATCAGATTGTTGCCGTTGATATCAATTTCCCCTGGATCATTTATAACTTTACCCGCTACATATCTTACACTAATATTTTTAGTACTTCCTGTATATATGAATTTTTGTAACCTTTCTTCTATGGTTAATTCTTTAAACCTATTTAAAGAACTATCATCTATTACTAAAGCATCAAAATCATAACCTTTTTCAAAGCTTCCCACTTTTCCAAAGAATTTCCCACTTCCCTTAGTTGCTAAATAAAATAGTTCAGATGTACTTAGTGGAGACTCTGTCTTTCCACTTTCAATCCATTTAATGTTTGATGCCTGGGCACTATCTACCATGACATTACACATGGATAAACTATGTCCCCCGGATATATCTGATGCAAGACCTACTGGAATCCCTTTATTTATTAGCTTTCTAATTGGTGCTATACCGCTAGCCAAATTTGAATTTGAATTTGGACTATGTGCTATAAACACTTGATTTTTGTTAAGCATTTCTATTTCATCTTCATCAAGTAGTACGCAGTGAGCCATAATAGTTGGCTGCTGCCCCAGAAGTCCAGCATCATTATAAATACTGGCATAATTTTTATATTCTGGATGTAGTTCTTTTACAAATTCTATCTCATCTTTATTTTCACTTAAATGAGATTGTACTGGCACCTTATATTTATGTGCCAATTTCCCTAGGGATTTTAATAGCTTAGTACTGCAAGTTGGTACAAACCTCGGAGTAATAATTGGTTTTACCATTTCATATTTACTTCCATATTCTTTTATAAACTCTTCGGTTTCTTCTATAGAAGTATCTGTATCCTCTACTAAAAATTCCGGACAATTTCTATCCATATTTACCTTTCCTACATATGCTCCTAATCCTGAATCATGTATTATATCCATTAATAGCTTAGTAGTTTCTAAATGTACTGTAGCAAATATACAGCTTCTTGTTGTTCCATTTCTCCAAAGCTCTCTTACTAAAGTTTTATAAACTGCCTTTGCGTATTTAACATCAAAGTACTTAGCTTCCTCTGGAAATGTATAAGCATTTAGCCATGGCATTAGCTCCTTATCCAATCCTAACCCTAGGTTTGGAAACTGAGGTCCATGAAGATGAAGATCTATAAAACCTGGAATAATTAAGTTGTCCCCATAGTCCACTACGTTAACATCTTTGTATTCCTCTGGAAGTATTTCATAAACTCCCTTTACTAATTTATCCCCAACTATTATATATCCACATTTTACAACTTGATATTTTCCGAACTCTTTAGTAAAAATAATATTCCCCTTTATGCCTTGTAAATCTTTCATCTACTTTCCCCCTGTAATTACATCATTTTTTATAGTAAGTTTCCTTCATTGGAAGTGATGTTCTAAACTTATGGTCTAACATATAGTAAGCACCTTGAACTGCTGGTGCTGTAGGTATTGTGGTTATTTCACCTATTCCCTTTGCTCCATAAGCCAATTCGCAAGTATTTTTTTCTATAATTATTGGAAGTATTTTGGGTACTGCTGTTGCCCTGAATAACCCTAAGGTTCCAAATTTAGCTGTAGGTATGCAGTTTTTAAGAGGATAATCCTCAGTAAGGGCATATCCAAGTCCCATAACTACACCACCTTCAATTTGACCTTCTACATTTATAGGATTAATTGCTCTTCCAACATCATGGGCTGCAACTACCTCTTTTAGTGTACCATCTTTATTAAGTATTACAAGTTGTGTTGCATATCCATAAGCCACATGACTTACCGGATTCTCTTTTATAGAATTAATTTTATCAGTTACAGCGCTAAATTCCCCATAGAATTCCTGGCCCTCTAAATTATTTATCACATTCTCTAGGTTTTCTGACAACCACTTTCTTAAGTCACTACAGTTAATCTCAGTACTCTTTATAGTTTCATTATGATTTTCCACTTTATTCTTATCTAATTTATTATTCTTTATTTTAGTTAAATTATAATATTTACTTTCTATATAAGTCATTAAATTTACTGCTGCAATTCTAGCAGCTTCTCCTGTAAATACAGTCTGCCTTGAAGCTGTTGTAGTCCCTGAGTTGGGTGATGTAAATGTATCTGGAGCTCCAACCACTACTTTTTCAGGCGATACCCCTGTAACCTCACAAATAATTTGTATAATAATTGTTCCTATACCCTGTCCGATACAAGCTGCACTGGTTCTGACATTTACTACTCCATTTTTCACAATAAGCTTACATCGTCCTATGTCAGGTATTCCAACACCAATTCCACTATTTTTCATACAACAAGCTATTCCCACAATATCATTGCTATCATACTTCTCTTTAACTGCAATTAAAGTTTCCTTTATGGCTGTTCCTGAATCAGCTATTTGTCCATTAGGAAGTACATCGCCAGGCTCTACAGCATTTTTATATCTCATATCCCAAGTTGAAATCCCAACTTTTTCTGCTAGAAGATTCATATTACACTCTCCTGCAAATACAGATTGAGTTACTCCAAAGCCTCTAAAAGCTCCCCCTGGAGGATTATTTGTATAAACTGCAGTTCCTTTAATACTAACATTCTTACACTTATATGGTCCAGCTGCATGAGTACATGCTCTTTGAAGTACTGGTCCTCCAAGAGAAGCATAAGCTCCTGTATCTGAAACTATATCTGCTACAAATGCTGTTAAGTTTCCATCCCCATCGCATCCAGTGGTTACAACAATGTCCATTGCATGTCTTTTAGGATGAATCATTATACTTTCTCTACGACTTAGTGTCACCTTTATAGGTTTTTTAGTAATAAATGCTAGTAAGGCTGCATGATGTTGTACACTCATATCTTCCTTACCACCAAAGCCTCCACCAACATATTTACTAATGCATCTCACCTTATTTTTTTCTAATCCTAAAAGTTCTGATATTTCTCTTTGTTCATCATAAATCCCTTGAGATCCTGTATATATTAATACACCATCTCCATCGGGCATTGCTAAGGCACTTTCTGGCTCTAAAAAAGCATGCTCTGTAAAAGGTGTAGAATAAGTATTAGTAACTACGTATTTAGAATTTTTTAGTGCTTCCTCTGCATTTCCTCTATTCACCATTTCTACTTTTAGAATATTTCCATTGGGATGTATTTTAGGAGATCCTTCAGCTATGGCCATTGTAGTATTACTTATTGGCGTAAATTCCTCATACTCAACCTCTATTAATTCTAAAATTTCTTTCAAAGATTCTTTTTTTCTTGAGGCTATGAGAGCTACAGAATCTCCAATATATCTCGTCTCCTCACCTTCACATATAAGAGCTGGCCAATCTTTAGTAAGATGTCCTATATATCTATTTCCTGGTATGTCTTTAGCTGTTAAAATCCTTATGGTATCTGGGTGCTTTAAAGCTTTCTCAATACTTATATGTTTCACTAGTGCTCTTGGGTATTTGGTTCTCAAGGCTGAGCCATAAGCTAAACCCTCTACCTTCATATCATCTACATATAATCCAGTTCCTAATATCTTATCCTTGGCATCTATTCTCGGTAATGGCTTACCAATAGAACCATCTTCCTCAAGTTCTAAATTTAATTTACCTTCCGCAATAGCAGTAGCTACTAATTTTATAGCTTCTACAATTTTAACATACCCAGTACACCTACATATGTTGCCTCTTATAGCTAATCTTATTTCTTCCTCTGTGGGATTTAGGTTTTTATTCAAAAGTCCCTTGGCACTTATAATCATTCCAGGAATACAAAATCCACATTGTACAGCTCCCACCTTGGAAAAAGCCCAAGTAAAAATTTGCTTTTCAAATTCAGATAGTCCTTCTACAGTTTGTACTTCCTTTCCACTTACTTTTTGCATTGTATTTATGCATGCTCTTCCAGGAACTCCATTAATAAGTATCATGCATGCCCCACATGCACCTTCTCCACATCCATTCTTAACAGAGGTTAGGTTTGCTTCTTCTCTTAAATATTCAAGTAGATTTATATTTTTAGGAAAAGAAACATTTTTCCCATTTAATATAAAGTTGTACACACTTTCGCCTCCTTGATAAGTTTCACTTAATAGTGGAATAGGACCCCTTGAGTTTCGTGTTAAAACTTAGGGTCCTAATTATATAGAATTTTATTTTTAAGTTAATGTACTAGCAATAGTAGATTGTTTATATTGATATCAATATTATCTGAACGCAATACCATTTTTATAAGTTTCAGTTATTAGAAACTCATTCTCGCTTCTCTCGTATGAGTAAGTTTAACTAACCAAATAATAGATTTGGAGTGTCACTTATAGATTTCTAACTTTTTCGTTAAATTCCTTTATTAATTTATCAAGTTCTGGTCCCATTTTGTGTAATCTTCCCCAATAGTTATCATAATCATACCATTGAGCATTTAATTCATCTAACTCATATTGTTGTTGCTCTATCCAAGTATAGTACTTTAAGTTATGAATTCTCTTCTTAGCAATGTAAGTTAGTTCTTCCATAGAATCTGTTCTTATTCCTAAGATACTTTCATGATAATCTGCTATAGCATCTCTTTCATCATAATCTCTTCCTCTTTCTACATCCATCTCCGCGAGTCTAGATTGATACATTTCTGCTGAATCTGTAAGTACTGTTAATACCATATCATCTTCAGTTAATTCGTAGTATTTTGCAAACTTAATAGCAGAAATTATATTAGCAGCTCCAGAAATACCTACCCATTGAAGCTTTTCAATTAAATCTTCTGAAATTCCAATATTTCTTAAATATTCTTGTCCAGCTGGCTCATTAAATAACCTAAACATACCTAAACTATCATTATCATCTATTGCAATGACCATATCTGTATTTTTAACATTGTGAATCCAAGGCACATGCTTATCTCCTATACCTTCAATTCTATGATCTCCAAAACCATTGTTGAGAAGGGTTGGACATTGTAGTGCTTCTCCAACTGCAAGCTTAGATCCTGGATATTTATCTTTAATAAAATCTCCACTTCCAAGAGTTCCAGCTGAACCTGAAGTTAAGCAAATACCAGCAACTCTACCATTTTTACCTCTTTCATGCTCTACTATCTTTGACATAGCATCACCCGTTACTTCATAGTGCCACAAATGGTTTCCTAATTCTCCAAATTGATTAAATATAACTACATTATCACGAGTTTTTCTAAGTTCCCAAGTTTTATCATATATTTCCTTTACATTACTTTCACATCCTGGAGTAGCAATAACTTCACCTGCTACATTCTTAAGCCAATTAAAACGTTCCTTGCTCATATTCTCAGGTAAAATTGCTATAGACTTACATCCAAGTAATGTAGAGTTATAAGCGCCACCACGACAGTAGTTACCAGTTGATGGCCAAACTGCTTCATGGAATTTAGGGTCAAATTGCCCAGTTACAAGTCTTGGTACAAGACATGCAAAGCTAGCCCCAACTTTGTGAGCTCCTATTGGAAAGAATTTTCCTGACATAGCAAATATTCTTGCCTTTACACCTGAAATTTCTAATGGTATTTCCACATAATTTGGTAATGGATTATATAGTCCCCCATTTTTTACTGGTTGATTATACCATGATATTCTAAATAAGTTTGTTGGGTCTATGTCCCAAAGTCCAACCTTACTAAGCTTTTCTTTTATTTCTTCTGGTATTTTATTTGGGTCCTTCATTTCCTCAATTGTAGGAATTACTATGTCTCTTTCCTTTGCACTCTCAGCTGTCTTTAGAATTTGTTCCTCATTAACTTCTAAATCTATTAACTTATTATGCATTTTATATCCTCCTCAAAAATTAAAATCACTTACATAAACCAATAATAAAATATATGATTTATACAATATTTATTGTTAGACCATAATAGTTCTAATCATAATCCTCAAAGCTATTACTTAAGTTAAACTTTTCAAATAATCAATTAATACATTCAAATCTGGCTTTACAAGTTCAGGCTTAGTTACAGCCTTTTGAGCAGATTTTACATCCTTAAGCCCACTACCTGATACTACTATTACTACAGCTTCATTCTCACCTATATCTCCTGCTTCAACTAGCTTCTTCAATCCAGCAAAACTAGTTACTCCTGCTGGCTCTCCAAAAACCCCAGTTTCTCTTGCTAGTATTGTAATAGCATTTAATATTTCTTCATCACTAACATCAACAGTTATACCCTTACTTTCTGTTAATGCATTTAGTGCCTTATATCCATTTCTTGGAATGCCAACAGAAATACTATCTGCAATGGTAACTGGTGGTACATAGTCAAAGTCTCTACTATTTTTTCTATAAGTTCTATTTACTGGATTTGATCCTGTAGCTTGCACTGATACCATAGTTGGAAGCTTATCTATTAATCCTAAATCATAGAATTCTTTAAAACCCTTCCAAACACTTGATATAGAACATCCATCTCCTACAGACATAATCACCTTATCTGGTACTTTAAAATCTAATTGTTCACAGATTTCAAAGGCTGCAGTTTTCTTTCCCTCTGCTAAATATGGATTTATTGCACAGCTTCTGTTATACCATCCAAAGTGATCTACTGCCTTTAAGCAGAAATCAAAAGCTGTGTCATAATCACCATCTACAAGTATTACATTACTTCCAAATGCTAAAAGCTGAGCAAGCTTTGCTTCTGGAATATTTTTAGGTACAAATATATAATTCTTAATACCCATACAAGCCGCAAAACCTGATAGTGAAGATGCTGCATTTCCTGTAGAAGCTGCACACATTATATCTTTTTTTAATTCTATCGCCTTTGCAACTCCTACTGATGTAGCTCTATCCTTAAAGGAAGCTGTAGGATTTCTTCCTTCATCCTTAACATAGACATTCTCTATATTAAATAACTTTTCTAATCTATTTGATTTATAAAGTGGCGTCCACCCTATTTGAAGTGGAGCTGCACCTTCCTTTGATTCTAAAGGAAGTATTGGCATGTATCTCCAAATATTCTTATCTTGATTTTCTTTTAGATATTCTTTAGTTAATTCCTCTTTAACTAAATCTATATCATAAATTACATCTAAAGTTCCCTCTGTTCCACAGTCTGGACAGTTATACATAACATCTTCTCCAACCTGTTTACCACATTTAGAACATACTAGGTGTTTAATCTTTTTCATGACTTCACCCCATTTTCACTTGATAGTAGCTCCTGTTCGTATTCACTCCCATGAGTAAGTTCGCCTGACCAAATCAAAGATTTGGAGATGTGTTAAATGACACTCCTTCTCCCTTTGGTCGAATGAGTAAGTTCGCCTGACCAAATCAAAGATTTGGAGGCTTACTTACAGTGTTGGTTAACGTAAGTTATTGGAATTAGTGCATACATTGCTGCACATTTTACTAGTTCATCCTTCCATGTTAATTCATTTGGAGCATGAGCTTGGTCTTCATGGCCTGGTCCAAAACCAATACATGGAATTCCATATCTACCCATTATAGAAACTGCATTTGTAGAGAATGTCCACTTGTCTACCAGTGGTTCTGTTTTAAATAACTCTCTATAAGATTCTACTAATGTTTGACATGCTGGATGAGACTCTTCAAGTACCCAAGTTGGGAAATAACACTCTGTAGGATAAACAAGACCTGTATAAGCTGGTCTTTCATAGGTATACATTTCAACCTTAGCATTAGCAGCTTGTACTGAAGGTAATGCTCTTATTTGATCTATTGCATATTCCCATGACTCTCCATGAGTAAGTCTTCTATCTATAGAAACTGTACATCCATCGGCTACTGCACATCTAGATGGAGATGAGAAAAATATCTCTGAAACAGTTAACGTTCCTTTGCCTAAGAATGGATCATCTATCAATCTTTCATTAAGTTCCTTTAATTCATTTAAGATTGGAGCCATTTTAAAGATTGCATTATCTCCTCTTTCTGGAGCTGAACCATGACAACTAACTCCATTAGTTATAACCTTTATCTCCATTCTTCCTCTATGACCTCTATATATATTAGTAGAAGTAGGTTCTGTGATCACTACAAACTCTGGCTTAATTTTGCCTTCATTTACAATATATTGCCAACACAAGCCATCACAATCTTCTTCTTGTACTGTACCTGTAACTATCAAAGTATAATCATCCTCTAATTTTAAATCCTTAATTATTTTTCCAGCATAAACCATAGCAGCCATTCCGCCTTCTTGATCTGTACCACCTCTTCCATAAATAACTTCATCAGTTTCATAACCTTCATAAGGGTCATTAGTCCAGTTATTTATATCTCCAATCCCAACAGTATCAATATGAGCATCCATAGCAATAACATGTTTTCCATGGCCCATATACCCTAATACATTTCCCATTGGATCGATTTCAACCTTATCAAAACCTACCTTTTCCATTTCCTCTTTAATTCTTAGAACAACCTTTTCTTCATGGCAGCTTTCACTAGGGATAGCTATCATATCTCTTAAGAATTTTGTCATATCCGACTTATAATTCTCTGCTAATTTTAAAATTTCATCCTGACATGTAATTTTTGACATTTTTAAATCCCCCTTAAACGATTATATTTTTTATCTTTTATAATTTAATAGAGACATTTATATATTTGAAATGTGCTATTAATTTAACTACTAATTAGTTAGTTAAATTAAATCAGATTAAAATTTATGATTTTCCTTCATTAATAGAATTAAGTACGTTAGCCACCTATGGTAGCTAACTACCTAACATGAATTTTGTAAAGCTAAACCTTATTTATACTTATATAAATCAAATCCAATTTATATATACTTAGGTAACTGAATTTAGTTTTGATTGAAAATATAAAATCCCTTCTAAAACAGAACCTCCAATAGTCCTTGCTTTGTCCGAAATAGTATTACAATTCTCTACTTGTCCCAACCTTGGGTCTATATCTGCTATTTTCAAACCTTTAGTAACATAGGTTTTATCTCTTATGATACCTCTTAGTACTCCTTTGATAGTAGTTTTCACTTCTTTCCCATCAATCACTGCAATGGTTTCACTAGCCTGGACTATATCTCCAATTTCTCTAAGATTACTTATTGAACCTTCATAATTGCTATAAATTACTCTTTCATTAGAATAACCCCCTATTATTCCTGGACTTCCTGTATTCTTTTCAGCATATCCATGAAAAATCAATCTTCCTAAATTGTGACCTCTCATGGTCTCTACTACCATATTTACATCAACCCCAGCATTAAACCCCGGACCTAATGCAATGGTTATTGTAGCCATACTCATATCCGTACCTAGATTTTTTTTTGCTAATATTGCATCTACCACAGCTATAGGTTTAATTTCTTTAATTAGCTTTCCTTTAGCATCTATAGTTACTGGAACATGTCCTTTATCCCAGACTCTTAGAATTTCATCAGTGGTATTAACAAACACACCTTTTATTCCTTCTATAGTAGTCTCCCCATCATATACTGCCTCACTAAAGGACACATTCCTCCTAATACTAGAAGGTGTTTCTATTTCAAGAACTAAAACTTTAAATCCACTTCTATGGAGCTTCTGTATAGTTCCCGAAGCAATATCTCCTCCACCTCTAACAATAATTCTATTATTTTTCATCTATATGATCTCCTTATCTACTGATAATTTGATTGCAATAAATTTGCATAATCTTCTTCTGTATCTATATCCCATAATAGATAATCCTCTTCTATTTCAACAAATCTAATATTAGACTCATATTTTCTAAGAATAACTCTTCCACCAATATCTCCACTTAGATTTAAGAGTTCATCTTTATATTCTTTAGGGAAAATTACTGGATTGCCTCTTTTTCCCTTATATACTGGTACAATAAACTTATCTGGATGATTTTCAAACTCTTCAATAAGTTTATTAATAAGACTTACGCTAAGAAAGGGTTGGTCTGCTGTTATAAAGGCATACCCTGATACTATTGGTGAATTTAATATTCCAAGTTTTATTGATTCACTTTGCCCTAGCTCCCCATGATTATTCCTAACCACATTTAGTTCCCTAGCTTTGCTTAACTCAACTATCTTCTCATTTCCTGTAATCACAGTTTTATGATAAAAATTACTAGCTTTAACTGAATCTAATACATATTCTATAAGGAATTTCCCCTTATAATTTAATAGTAATTTATATTTGCACATCCTTGTACTAAGTCCAGAGGCCATAATAATTCCACTTACCAACGTGATTCCTCCCTAATTCCCACCTTTTATATTCCTTATTTAATAAACTTCCTACTATTATTTCATCTAATAATTTATATTCTTTATTTTCTTCTATAATTCCATTTATGAGACTTTGAATATTACTAAATTTCTTATCATTATCAACTTTATTTATAAATAGAATTCTATTTCCCTGAGAATTTTTAAATAGTCCATCTTTACTAAATATAAGTGAGAGTATATTTTCTTGATTTATAAGCTCACCTTCCTTAGTAAAAGTTAAATTTTTAAATTCTTTAAGCCTATGAACATTATTTTCATTTACTAATAGATTAAGAACTTCTCCACTTAATATTCCTATAGTTATAGTAGTTATCTCACTTATTACTGGCTCATGATTATTCCATCCCTTAACTGGCTTCTTCTTCGAACCATCTGCTTCAATCAAGGTGTAATCGTAAGTTAAAGTTTCTCTAATTAAATCCTTATCTTCTATACCTATCAATTTACCTTCTTCATTAATAGCACTTCCATAGACGTAAATTCCTAAGGAATCATGTATAAGATCTTCATTACTTTCAACATTATCATGGATATTTTCTTTTATAATTAGGTGGTTATACTGAGATTTTGCAGGAGTATAAATCTTTGTAGTGGTTGTTACTAAAACCCTTCCTCTACTTTTTAGTTCCTCTGCTAAGGTGAACATAAGAGTAGTTTTTCCACCAGCTCCAACTATGGATATAACATCACCTTTTCTTATTCTAATAGTTTCTAAAAGCTTCATTACTACCCTCATCTCCCTTTATTATTTCATTTTATTTATTACTATCTTTAATACTTGAGTAGAGATTTGATTTATAATCGTTCATTCTTCTATTCATTCTGATGAGTAAGTTCTTAGAGCTAAATCATAGATTTACATTCTCACTTATACTTCTAAAACTTTTTCCAAACCTGAGTTGCACGCTCTCTACTTTTAGCTATAATTTCTTTCTCGTCAAGATTTAATAAGTTTCTTTCTTCCATTATGACCTTTCCATCAACTATGGTAGTATCCACGTGGCGACCATTTACTCCAAATAGTAAATGACCGTTGATATTATCTGCATTTATTGGTGTTGGAGGATCATAATTAACAATTATAATATCAGCTAGAGCCCCAGCTTTTATTATTCCTATAGAATTAGTTATAAATCTTTCAGTAATAATTCTATTACCTTCAAACAACATCTTTGGAAGTTCACTCCAAGCTACTGTTGAATCCTTTGCCTCATGTCTTTGAATTACACTTCCAGTCTTATAGGACTCTAAAATATCTGAGGTATATCCATCAGTTCCAAGACCTAATAATATATCCTTTTTAGCCATTTTAAGTACAGGCGATACTCCAACGGCATTGCCCATATTTGACTGAGGATTATTAATGACCATGGCATTTTTTTCCTTAATCATATCCATTTCATTTTCACTAATATGCACACAATGAACAGCTATGGTCTTATCTCTAAGAACTCCAGTTTTATACCATCTCTCAATAACTCCAACTCCATATTTTGCCTTAGCATCCTCAACATCTTCAATACTCTCTGCACTGTGAACATGAAATCCTGTGTTTAACCCTTCAATAGAGTCTAAACATTTTTCTAAAGTACTTTCACTAATTGTCATAGAAGCATGAAGTCCAAAAATACCTCTTATCATATCATCATCTTTTTTATTACAATACTTTATAAACTCTACATTTTCATTAATTCCATGTTGCATTATGTCTAACCCATCTCTATCTGAGGTTTCATAACAAAGGTTACTTCTTATTCCAACCTTCCTTGCTGCATCTGCAATTGTAAATAAACTATTCTTTATAGCGTATGGACTGGCATGATGATCGAAGGATGTAGTAACTCCATTTTTTATTTGATCAATCATGGGTACCATTGCACTATAGTATACGTCTTCTAAAGTCAACTTCTTATCAAGTCTCCACCATAACCCATTAAGAATATCTGTAAATTTTTTAGCAGGAGGGCTATCATTTGATATTCCTCTAGCAAAGGTACTGTAATAATGCATATGGGTATTGATAAATCCAGGCATTATTAATCTTCCTTTTGCATTAATGTATCTATTTCTCTTATATTTTTCTTTTAGATCATCTGTGGTTCCAACTTCTACAATCTTATTATCTTCTATGGCTACACAACCATTTTCTATAATTGGGTTGGAATCATCTCTTGTTATAACTTTTCCATTACCTACAAGTAACATCTTTATCCCTCCCATGATTAATCTCTATTTATAGTGGACTACATATCTAAAGTAAATATCCATATTCATTCATGCAAGCTTTAATAATCTCCTTCATTTCCTTTGAAGGTTGATTTCTATTATATAAAGTATCCTCTTCATATAACTTACATTGAAATATTTTTCCATCCTCACTACGAATATTACAAATCCCTTTATCAATATTTTTTATATAAAAGCCTTTATTTTTACTATTAGTGAAGTCTTCATTACTCCAAAATAGAGTTAATTTATCCTTATATGGATTTTCTTTATGGGGACAGAATACCCCACAGTTACCACATTCATTACACATACCATCTAGATGAATAATTTGGCTCTTATCCCCTAATTTTATAACTACATTTGCTCTATTAGGGCAAACATCTACACAAAGCTCACATATACTATCACAGCCCAGACATCTATTTCCTTCCTCCTTAGAGAGAGTTGAATCACATAATATACCCTTTCTTCCGTAGAGAATAGTTGTGTTTTCTAAAGTCTTGGTTTTACAATCTGATTTTCTTTCTTCATTTAAATCACAGTTTAAGTTTTCCTTGTGTAATATATTCTCAGCTATTGCTTTTCCGTGAGCCATTGCTTGAACGATGGTTCCAGGACCAGTTTTGGCGTCTCCACCAATGTATATATTTTTCATATTCGTTTCACAATTAGAATCTGTTATTGGAATTCCTTTTAAATCTACTTCTATCCCTAGCTCCTTAAAGAATTCTGAATCAACCTTTTCACCTACTGCCACTATCACTGTGGTTGCATCAATACAGCTAAGTATTCCTGAAGCTATAGGTATTCTTCTTCCTGAAGCATCTTTATCTCCTAGTATCATTTTTTCACAGATAAGATTATTTCCTTCAAATTCTACTGGAGCAAGTAACTCTTTTATATCAACTCCATCCTTAAGAGCTAACTGAATTTCTTCTCCACTAGCAGGCATAAAACTTTGAGTTCTTCTATATATAATAGATACATTTTCTACACCCTTAACCTTTTTTGCGGCTCTTGCTGCATCCATAGCAACATCTCCACCACCAATTACACATACATCAGTTCCTAGATTAAGACTTTCATTCCCTATCTTAAATTGTTCTAAAAATCTAATAGCATTTAAGGTTTTATCTTCCCCTTTTTTCATTGATACTTTACCTGGTTTCCAAGCACCTGTAGCAAGGATTATATAATCAAATTCCTTCTTCAAATCCTGTAAATTTATATTCTCATCCACACCAAAATTAAACTTCACGCCATGGCTTTTTACCATATTAAAATCTTTTTCTATAACTTCCTTTGAAATTCTAAATTCAGGAATTACATAATTTATAATTCCATAAGGCTTTTCCCTTTTCTCAAATACAGTAACGTCCATAGCATTCCTTCTAAGATACATTGCTGCAGAAAGCCCAGCAGCACCAGCTCCTATTATACAAACCTTCTTATTACTTTTAATTCTACAAGGTATTACTTCGCTAATATATTTGTCCTGAGCATTAATTACTGCTAACTTCTTCATATTTCTAATTTCCAAAGCACTATCATAATCAAGCCTTGTACACTTAAATTGACAATTATGATTACAAATTGTTCCTGTTATTCCTGGAGATGCATTATCCCTTACAATAACATTAAAAGCTTCCTGGTATTTTTCTTCACTAACTAAAGCCATATACTCTGGAATCTGCTGATTAATTGGGCAACCAACTGTACAAGGTGCAATAGCACAATCATAGATTGGTAACTTAGAATTTATTTTTCTACTTCCAACTGTTCTAGCTGATTTAATATGGTGAAAATCATGTATAGATTCCTTTGCTAATTTTGATAATAACCTAGTATCAATTCTATTATTTTTTTCACTGACTATAAGTTCTAGCTTATTTGCTATTTGTGTGATTCTCTCATATCCACCTGGCTTTAATATGGTGGTAGCAAAAGTTATTGGACATATTCCTGTGGAAAATATCTTATCAATATTAAAAAATTCTGCTCCTCCAGAATATGATATATATAGTTCCCCATTAAACTCATTGGAGAGCTTACTTGCTAACGTTATTGTTAGTGGGTAAAGGGAACGTCCAGACATGTACATTTCTTCACCTGGAAGTTCTTTATTTAATATTTTAACTGGAAGTGTGTTAGTTAGCTTTACTCCAAGTTTAAGTCCTTGATCATTAGCTATTTCTTTTAATATTTTTATCATTTTTATTCCATCGTTATACTGTAAATCATTTTTGAAATGGTTAGGATTTATACTTATATAGTCGTAACCCATGGTGTTAAAGGTATCTCCTACGAAGTCTTCACCTAATAATGTAGGATTCATTTTTATGAAGGTGTGAAGATTTTTATCTTTTAGTAAGTAGGTAGCTATCCTCTCAATTTCCGCTGGAGGACACCCATGAAGTGTTGATAATGTAATTGAGGAACATACTTTTGGAGATATATTCTGTAAATCCTGTAGTGTAAATTTATTGAAGTTATTAAGATTATTTTCTAAAACTTTAATGCAATCATTCCATGCCCGAGTATTTGATGCATCTTTCATATTTTCTATAAAAGAATCTATCTTCCTTGATTTTATTCCTTCTAAATCATATCCAACACTTATGTTGAACATAAAATCTTTATTATCACTTATATTAAGTTCTACCATAAGAAGATGGAGTAAAAACCAACCTTTAATATACTCTTCGTAGGCTTCTTCAACTCTTAACTCTGTAGACCATTCTACATTGTAACATTCATCCTCTGCATTTATACAAGGCTTTGCCACTGGAAGATCCTCGCCATCTAAAATTTGTACTGTCTTTAGCTCTATAAATCTACTCCCAGTTAAATATGCTGCCACAATATTTTGTGTTAGTTGTGAGTTTGGCCCTGCAGCAGGGCCTATTGGCATTCCTAAATTTCCCCCTAAAAACTCTATGTTATTTCCAGTTTTACTATAGTAAAACTTATTTTTATGAATTCCAAAGATACTATCCTTGGTCCTAAATTCAGTTATGATCCAGTTTACCATTCTATCAAAACTTATCGGGTGCATCTTATCGCTCATTGCCACTCCCCCTTTTAATTTAAGGTTACTTTAAAGGTATCTTTCCTTTAAAGCAACCCTAAAATTTAATTAATTATAAGCTACTACTTACCAGAAAATCTTTTCTTACCTTTTTCAAGTAATTTTTCAAAGGTAGTTACTGGGTCCTTAACTTTACTTAAGAACATCATTGAAGCAATTATATATGGTTTAAATCCAGCTTCACGATATAATGGTTCACGATAACGATCAAATACACTAGCAGATACTTCACCCTCTTTACAACTTACGCCTGTTATATCCGCAGGCAAGCAATGAAGGTATAATGCCTTTCCATCTTTTGTGATCTCCATCATTTCCTCTGTGCACTCCCAGTCCTTGTGCTTAGCATTTTCAGCTAACAACTCTTTTTCTAGAGCATCAATTCCTGCTCTATCATTCTTTTCGTATAACTCTGTACGTTTTTCCATAGCTGCAAAAGGTGCCCAACTCTTTGGATAAACTATATCTGCGCCTTCAAATGCTTCCTTCATAGAATTAGTCTTTGTAAAACTTCCACCATTTTTCTCTACGTTAGCTTTTGCAACTTCTTCTACTTCTGGAAGTACGTCATATCCCTCTGGATGAGCGAGTACAACATCCATACCCATTCTTGTCATAAGACCTATAACTCCTTGTGGTACAGAAAGAGGTTTTCCATAAGACGGAGAATATGCCCAAGTCATTGCAAGCTTCTTACCCTTAAGATTTTCCACTCCACCGAATTGATGAATTAGGTGGAGTAAATCTGCCATACTTTGAGTTGGATGATCTATATCACATTGTAAATTTACAAGGGTTGGACGTTGTTCTAGAATTCCATCTGCATGTCCTTCTCTCACCGCACTGGAAACCTCCTCCATGTAGCTATGACCTTTTCCAATGAACATGTCATCTCTAATTCCAATTACATCTGCCATAAAGGAAATCATATTTGCAGTTTCACGAACGGTTTCACCATGAGCTATTTGAGATTTTCCCTCCTCTAAATCTTGTACTTCTAAACCTAATAGGTTACATGCACTAGCAAAACTAAATCTAGTTCTAGTTGAATTATCTCTAAATACTGAAATACCTAGTCCACTATCAAAAATCTTAGTAGAAATATTTTCTTCTCTCATTCCACGTAAAATATCAGCAACAGTAAATACAGCTTCAAGTTCTTCATTAGTCTTGTCCCAAGTAAGGAAGAAATCATTATTATACATCTTCTCAAAATTAAGTTCTCCAAGTTTCTCAATTAGACTTTTAATATTTTCCACAAAACTCACCCCTTGATTTTTATTAAAGACCTTTATACAGAATTAATTTATAACCTTAATGTTTGTTTTATGTTCAAATCAATATTTCTTTAATTTTATTCCTTTTTTAGAATAATTTGTATAAACTGATTAGTTAATCAAATTATATAATTTATTACATTTAATGTCAATTTAAAAATTAGATTATTCATTTTTTTCATTAGTATCTTTTAGAATATAAGTAAAAACCCAACCTGGTAACCTTAACAAGGTTACCAATTTTAAAAATAATAAAGAGTATTCCACATTATATCTTGGAATACTCTTTATTGTTTAACTTACTTCTATTTCTCTAAGGATTTCTTAGTAGCATTAAAGATTTTTTGATATCCCGTACACCTACATAGATGTCCAGATACCTCTCTTTTAATTTCATCATCGGTATACTCTTCTCCACTATTAACAAGAGCTGTAGTCGTAAGTACAAGACCTGGAGTGCAAAAACCACACTGAATTGCACCTTCATCTACAAAGGCTTGTTGTACCTTTGATAAACTTCCCCCCTGTGCTACTCCTTCAATAGTCACAATTTCTTTTCCATCTGCCCAAACAGCCATATAAATACATGAATCTATAGGTGTACCATCAATTAATACTGTACAAGCTCCACATTCTCCAACAGAGCAACCTTGTTTAACCCCTGTAAATTGAAGTCTATTTCTTAATATATCTAATAAAGATTCTCTAATATCAACTTCCAATGTATAGTTTTTACCATTTACCTTCATGGATATTCTTTTAAAGTTATTCTCCATAATTTTACTTACCCTCACATTCCTTAACTACTTGCTTAATAGCTCTTTCTGTTAGTTCCTGTATTAAGTGTTCTCGATAATCCTTTGATGCTCTCCAAGAATCTCTTGCTCTAGCTGATTTAAGAGCATAGCTAGCTATTGTTTTGATATTTTCTTCTGTAACAGCTATTCCCCTTGCATACTCTTCTGCCTGAGTACATCTTATAGGCGTTGGTGCTGCTACACCTAGTGAAATCCTTAAATCTTTAAATTTATTTTCTTCTACTGAAGCTACTACACATACTCCTAACATTGATATGTCCATAGCTTTTCTATTACTGTACTTAATATACGAGCCCTTTGTTCTCGCGTAATTTTCTTTTTCTATAAATACACTAATTAAAATTTCATCTTTATCTATATAAACCTTTCCAGGACCTTTATAAAACTCTCTTATTGGTATTATTCTTTCTCTCTTTGAATTTTGAAGCTTTAATTTTGCATTAAAGGCAAATAGACTAGGTGCACTATCCGCCGAAACTGCACCATTACATATATTACCTCCAATGGTTGCCATATTCCTTATCTGAGGTCCTCCCATGGAGATTGCTCCCTGTCCTAAAGCTGGAATATATTCCTTTATGATTTTGTTTCTAAATATATCTGCAAAACAAGTTGCAGCTCCAATTTCTATGGTATCATCTTCCAATAATCTTATAAAATTCAATTCTTTTATTTTCTTTAAACTTAGAAGTTCTATACCTTCCATACTTCCATGATGCAATTTTATCAGTATATCCGTACCTCCAGATATAATTTTTAGTTCATCGTTATTTTCTAGCATATTAACTGCTTCCTCTATAGTTTTGGGCTCTAATATATTTTCAATGTCAAACATTTATTAACCCCTCCTCTTTAAATTTTTCAAATACTCTTTGAGGATTCATAGGTACTCTATTAAAAGCAACTCCTGTAGCATCCAATACAGCATTTCTAATGGCTGGTGCTGGTGACAGTGTAGTATTTTCTCCAAGAGATTTTTGACCAAAGCTTCCTGCATCATCGGGTACTTCTACAAAAGCTAATCCAATGGTTGGAGTATCTAAAATTGTTTGAATCTTATAATCAAGTAAATTATTATTAAGGTTTTTTCCTGTTTTTTCATCAAAAATCATCTGCTCTGACAGTGCATATCCTAGTGCCATACTTACTCCTCCGTGAACTTGTCCTTCAGCTAACATTGGATTAATTATAGTTCCTGAATCATGTACGTTATATATTTCCAACACCTTAATTTGACCAGTTCTTATATCTACTTCAACTTCTGCAAATGTCACTCCATATGCAATTGCATTAGTTCTTATATTTACAGAGGTATCACTAGTTATTGGACAACTATAAACTCTATCATAGAATGACTCTAGTGCTATTTCTTCAAGTGGACACACCACAATCCCTGTTCTTATTTCAACAATGTTACAGTCTACTATATCCATAAATTCTGCATTCAATCCATTCTTTCTAGTAGCGAATTCAAGAACTTTATTCTTTACTTCTAATGCAGCCTTCTTTACTGCAGCTCCGGTTACAAATGTTTGTCTTGAGGCATAAGCTCCTGTATCAAAGGGAGCAACATCCGTATCTTGAACTGAAATAACATGAACCATATCCATAGGTATGCCTAAAACTTCTGCTGTCATCTGTGCAAAGACTGTATCACTACCTTGTCCTATCTCCGTAGCTCCTACTTGTAACTGTACTGATCCATCTTGATTCATAATAATTCTAGCACCTGCTGCCTCAAGGGCTACTGGGTGTGTCCCAGAAAAGTAACTAAAACAAGCCATTCCGATTCCTCGTGAAAGATTTCCCTTTTGATTTTTATATAGTTTCTTTTTCTCATCCCACTTTATTAGCTCCTTACCCTTTTCAATACATTCTGGAAGCACAAAAGAACGAGCTACATTTTTAGAGGATGGATCTACATGGTTCTGCTTTATTAGGTTTTGTTTTCTAAATTCAATTGGGTCCATATTTAATTCTTTGGCTATATCATCTAGATGACTTTCAAGGGCAAACATCATTTGAGGCACTCCATATCCTCTCATAGCTCCTGCCACTGGTGTGTTAGTATATACAGTCTTAGGTTCATATTTTATAGAATTGAAATCATATAAAGGTCTAAATTTACTACCACAACTCATAGTTACTGAATGTCCATGTGATGCATAGGCTCCATTATTTACAATGTTTTCTATATTAATTCCAAGTAACTTTCCTTCCTTTGAAACTCCTGTCTTAAACCTAAATCTCATAGCATGACGAACTCTTGTATCAACAAAACACTCTTCTCTAGTTAAGGCATAACGCACTGGTCTTCCTTGAACTGAAAGGGACATTGCTGCGGTTAGAGGTTCGATAATTACATCTTGTTTATTTCCAAAGCCTCCACCTACATATGGTTTTATTACTCTAATTCTTCCCCAAGGTATCCCCAGTGCCTGTCCTACTATTCTTCTTACAATGTGAGGAATTTGAGTAGATGATACTATTACAATTCTTCCATCTGACTCTGTATATGCATAGGCACTATGATTTTCAATATGGCAATGCTGTACTGTACTAGTATTAAATTCACCAGTAAAGACTCTATCTGCACTACTTAATTCTTTTTCTATATCACCTACACCGTTTCCAAATGAACTTATAATATTATTAGGACTTTCATCATGTATAACTGGTGCTTCTTTTTTTATAGCTTCCTCTTGATCTATTACAAAAGGTAGAACCTCATATTCTACATCTATTAACTTTAAGGCTTTCTGTGCTGTTATTTCATCCTGTGCTACTACTGCCGCTATAGCATCCCCAACAAACCGAGCCTTATCTGTGAGAATTAATCTGTCTTCTACATCTCTATGTGCTTCATCAAATGTCCATGGATGTCCTGCTGTTGCAAATTTAATCTTTGGTAAATCTAAGTGGGTTATTACTGCTTCCACCCCTTCTAAATCTTTAGCCTTTGAAGTATCAATATTTTTTATTATAGCATGTGCATAGGGACTTCTAAGCACCTTACCAACTAGCATTTCTCTTTCGAAATAATCATCGGCATACTTTGCTTTTCCCGTAACCTTTGCTACGGCATCCAATCTTGTAACACTACTCCCTATTACCTTGTAATCCATAAATTTTCTTCAGCAAAAAACTAAGTTATTAAGTTTTTTACTGAATCCACCCCCTTTCATTTTTATATGCTAACTGATTAGTTAATCATTAAAGTCTATAAAAATATCTCTTCATTATATTTTATTATCCTATATTATCTATATTCTAAACTAATAAAAATATAAACAACACTACTTAAGCTTCAACTCATTTTTAGCATAACTATAATTTTCTTTTAACATATTGTCCTTTTTCAGTGGATACAAGCTCTCCATCCTTAATAATAAATCTACCTCTTAAAATAGTACTTATTATTCTTCCCCTTACCTTAATACCTTTATATAAATCATAATCACAATTAGAATGTGATTCAGTTATTGTATATTCTGTATTTGGATCAAAAATTACAACATCTCCGTCTGAACCTGGTGATAATATTCCTTTTTTAGGATATAAGCCATGTAGTTTTGCTGGATTCCTTGTAAACTTATCAATAATCCTTTCACCAAATAAGGTGTACATTAAATTAAATGAATGCTCAATACCTCCAATTCCCATTGGTATTAAATTTAAGGTTTCTTTAAACTTCTCATGGGATTTAAATGGACAATGATCCGTTCCTATTGTATTAACATTATCTATATAATATTTTAGTAATTTTATTTCATCTTTTCCTCTAAGTGGAGGTGCTAATGTATATAAAAACCCATTTTCTGTTTCATAATTTTCCTTTGATAAATAGAAATACTGAGGACAACTCTCTATAAATATATTTTTATTTAGTATATCCCTATAACTCTCAGTAAGTTTTTTCAAGGTTTCTCCTGAACTTAAATGCACTATGTACATAAGTCCATCTCTAAGTTTTGTCATTTCACTTAATGTTAAAACTTCTATAATTTCACTAATGGTTGGCCTATTTTCTTCATGAGTATAAATTTTAAATTTTCCTTCTTTTATAAGTTCATCATTTTCACTATGAGCCAGTAGCATAACCTTATATATTTTTGAAATTTTCAGTAAATTGTCAATAGTTTGAAGGTAAGTCTTTCTACCCGTTGAACTATAGGTGGTAAAAAACTTTATACTACATATTCCAAGTTGTTTAATCTCATTGATAAAAAGTTCTTCATCTTCTTTAAAGTTTGCAATAGTACTATGGAATCCATAATCAAGAATAGACCTCTCTGCTTCTTCTCGCCTATTTATATATGCCTTTTGAAGTTCTTTTACATTTTTAACGGGATCAAGAAAGTCTATAAATGTGGTAATTCCACCATATGCAGCTGTGATAGAACCATTGTAAAAGTCATCTGAAGAAGCCCTATTATTACCTATGTCTAAGTTAAAATGAACATGAGGATCTATAAGTCCTGGTAAAACATATTTTCCTTCTGCATCATAGATTTCTTTAGCTGGAAGACTTCCCTTAGATATACTTTCTATAATACCATTATTAATATAAAGATTTCCTCTAGTAAACCTTCCATTTAAATATATGTTTCCATTGATTATAGCTAAGTCATAACAATTCAATAACATCAACTCCATTATAGTATATATTATACAATAATTTTACCACTTTTTTTCCTTTATTTCTATATTATGTATTTAATATGTTGAAAATAATAATATACTCCCCATTAATAATGAAGTGTCTAGAATTTATTCTATACACTTCATTAAATGCAATTTTATTTATTTTGTTTCATCTATACTCTATAATTTATCATTTAATTCTTCAGATTCATTATTATTATCATTTACTTTGTCGTCTAAGTATCCTTTGGAATCAGTAGTAGGATTGTTAACTATTCCAGCTAAAACTAGTATACCTAAAAAGCTAGAAATAATCTCTGTATAGTTACCTGGAAGTATATCTATATTAAATCCTTTTAAAACCAAAGGTATAAAAGCAAAAATTGAAATCCATAGCCCATAATTTTTAAATCTTTTTAAATCCATAAAATCACCTCCTCTCCATAGTAATAATATATTCCTGCATTTATAAAAATGGAACAAATCATATAATTTTTTTACTAGCTCTACCAGGGTTCTGCATATGTAATTATTTTCATTATGTGTTTATACATAAAATTCATTATAACTAAATATATTCCATATTTTTCACTATACAAACCATAGAAAAAGCATTATACTGATAGTGATTTGATGAATTATTAAAAATATATAAAATATTTTTAATATTTAATTTTTAAGATTTAAGATTTAAGATTAAAAATAAGGAGGTATTTTTTTAGTGTGTTGTAACTTAGAAAAAAATCAAATGTTTAAGGAGTTAAATGAATTCATAGATTCCTTACCTAACAAAGATGGAGCTTTAATAGAGGTTTTACATAGAGCTCAACATATCTTTGGATATTTGCCTAAAGAAGTTCAGATTTTTGTAGCTGATAAGCTGGGCCTACCAGTGTCTAAAGTCTATGGTGTTGTAACGTTTTACTCATTCTTCACCACAGAACCTCGTGGAAAAAATGTTATAAATGTATGTATGGGAACTGCATGTTTCGTTCGTGGTTCTGGTGATGTACTTAAAGAGTTTGAAAAAGAGTTAGGAATTCAATCTGGACAAACTACCCAAGATATGAAATTTACCTTAGGTTCCTTAAGATGTGTTGGTGCTTGTGGTCTTGCTCCTGTATTAACCATTAATGATAAAGTTTATGGTCACTGTACTACAGATCAAGTAAAGAAAATTTTAGCTGAATATGAATAAAATTAGGGGGTATCTAACTTGGAAAGAATAAATTCCTTTGAAGAATTAAATGAAATTTATCAGGAATATAAATCTATATTAAATATACGAAAAGCTACTAGTGTTAACGATTTTGTTTGTGAAAAAAATAACTACAAAAAGGAAATTCTTATATGTGGAGGAACTGGATGTAAATCTGCACAAAGTGACCTAATTAAAACAAACCTAGAAAATGAAATTAAAAAATTAAATCTTGAAAAAGAAGTATACGTTTCCATAACTGGTTGCTTTGGTTTTTGTGAAAAAGGTCCTATTGTAAAAATTACGCCTGATGATGTTTTTTATGTTCATGTAACACCTGATGATGCGGAAGAAATCATTAACCAACATATAGTTAATGGTAAGATTTTAGATAGATTGCTTTATGAAGAACCAACAATTAAAGAAAAAGTTAAGACACAAGATCATATGACTTTCTATAAAAAACAAGTAAGAATCGCACTTAGAAACTGTGGATTAATCAATCCTGAAGATATAAAAGAATATATAGCTGAAAAAGGATATATGGCCCTTGGAAAATGTTTAACAGAATATACTCAAGATGATGTAATAAATGTTATATTAAAATCAGGCTTACGTGGTAGAGGTGGCGGCGGTTTCCCTACAGGTAAAAAGTGGCAATTCGCTAAAGGATATGATGCTGATCAAAAATATATAATTTGTAATGCTGACGAAGGAGATCCAGGTGCTTTCATGGATCGTTCAATCCTTGAGGGTGATCCAAATAGTATACTTGAAGCTATGGCTATAGCTGGTTATGCTATTGGAGCTTCTATTGGATGTATTTATATTAGAGCTGAGTACCCTCTAGCAATTCAGCGATTAAGAATTGCCATTCAGGAAGCTAGAGAATGTGGTCTCCTTGGTAAAAACATTTTAAATACTGGCTTTGATTTTGATATAGAAATTAAGTATGGAGCTGGTGCATTTGTATGTGGTGAAGAAACTGCTCTTATCCACTCTATTGAAGGTAATCGTGGTGAACCTACAAACAAACCTCCATTTCCTGCTGAATCAGGATTATGGAATAAACCAACATGTGTTAATAATGTAGAAACCCTAGCGAATATACCTGCTATTATTAATAATGGTTCTGAATGGTTTAGTTCCATCGGAACAAAAACCTCCACCGGCACTAAGGTTTTTGCATTAGCTGGTAAAATCAATAATGTTGGTCTTGTTGAAGTTCCAATGGGAACTACCCTTAGAGAGATTCTCTACGAAATTGGTGGTGGTATTAAGTTTGGTAAAGAATTTAAGGCTGTTCAAACCGGTGGACCTTCTGGTGGATGTATACCTAAAGAGTTCCTAGATACTCCAATTGATTTCGACTCTTTAAGTGCTATTGGCTCCATGATGGGCTCTGGTGGTATGATTGTAATGGATGAGGATAATTGTATGGTTGATATTGCTAAGTTCTACTTAGAGTTTACCCGTGAAGAATCTTGTGGTAAATGTACTCCTTGCAGAATTGGTAATACTCGTCTACTTGAAATTCTTGAAAAAATCTCCAAGGGTGATGCTGATTTAAGTGCTCTAGATACTTTAACAGAACTTAGTAATACAATTAAAGATACATCTCTATGCGCTCTAGGTCAAACATCTCCAAATCCTATTCTTAGTACAATGAAATATTTCTATGATGAGTATAAAAGTCACGTTGTAGATAAAGTCTGTCCAGCAGGAGTTTGTAAAGACCTTATGAAATTTGTTATTACAGATAGATGTATTGGATGTACTAAATGTGCAAGACAATGTCCGGTTGGATGTATTCAAGGAAAAGTAAAGAATAAACATACAATAGACCATAGTAAATGCATTAAGTGTGGTGCTTGTAAATCTAGCTGTCCAGTGGATGCAATAGATCTAGTTTAATAATTATAAAGAGGTGAAAATATTGAGTTTAGTTACACTTAAAATAAATAATAAAGAAATAACTGTAGAGCAAGGAACTACAATTCTTGATGCTGCACGCCAGCTTAATATAAAAATCCCTACACTTTGTTATTTAAATCTTCACGATAATAAAACTACAAATAATCCAGGTTCTTGTAGGATCTGTGTTGTTGAGGTAGAAGGAAGAAAAAATCTAGCACCATCATGTTGTACAAGTGTTGCACCTAATATGGTAGTTAGTACTAATACTCCAAGAGTAATTGCCGCAAGAAAAACAATTATTGAACTACTTCTATCAGATCATCCTAATGATTGTTTAACTTGCCAAAAGAATTTAAACTGTGAGCTTCAAGCACTTGCAAGCAATTATGGAATTACTAATTTAAGATATAATGGTGCAAAGTCTGTGGCTATGAAGGAAACTAAAAACCCTTCAATAGTGAGAGATACTTCGAAATGCATTCTATGTAGAAGATGTGATGCTGTTTGTAGCCAAGTTCAAAAGGTTGGTGCCATAGGCCCCGTTAATAGAGGATTTGATACCACAATAAGTACTCCTTTCTTCGAAGATTTAGATAAAAGTGTTTGTACCCTTTGTGGTCAATGTGTAAGTGTATGCCCTACTGGTGCTTTAATGGAAAAGGATAATACCTTTGATGTTTTAACCGCTATTGGAGACAAAGATAAATATGTAATAGTTCAAACTGCTCCTGCAGTTCGTGCTGCTCTTGGTGAAGAGTTTGGAATTAATGATAAAGCTGTTACTGGCAAAATGGTTTCTTCACTAAGACAACTTGGATTTGATAAAGTATATGATACTGACTTTGCAGCTGATTTAACTATTATTGAAGAAGCCACTGAATTCTTAAGTAGATATAAAAGTGGTGAAAACCTTCCTATGATTACAAGCTGTTGCCCTGGTTGGGTTTCATTCATAGAGAAACACTATGGTAACCTTTTAAATCTTCCTTCAACTTGTAAATCTCCTCAACAAATGTGGGGAGCTATAGCTAAATCATACCTAGCTAATAAACTTGGGATTCCAGTAGAAAAGCTAGTTGTAGTCTCCGTAATGCCATGTGTAGCTAAAAAATCTGAAGCTAGTAGAGAAGAATTTACTGTTGAAAATGGCATACAAGATATTGATATAGTAATAACTACAAGAGAACTAGCTAAAATGATTAAGATTGCTGGTCTTGATTTCTCTGAACTTGAGGAAAGTGCTTTTGATACTATCATGGGAGAATCTACTGGTGCTGGAGTTATCTTTGGCACTACTGGTGGAGTTATGGAAGCAGCTCTCCGTACTGCATATGAATGGATTACAAATTCAACTTTAGAAAACTTAGATTTTAAAGTTGCAAGAGGACTTGATGCTGTAAAAGAAGCTTCTATAGTTATAGATGGAAACACTGTAAATATAGCAATAGTAAGTGGACTTTCAAATGCAAAACAACTCTTAGATAACATAGATGAAACTACTAAGAAATATCATTTCATCGAGGTAATGGCATGCCCTGGTGGATGTATTAACGGTGGTGGTCAACCTTACTCTAACGATAAGTATTCTTTAATAGAAAAAAGAATGAATGCTCTTTATACTGAAGATAAAAATAAAGTTATAAGAAAATCTCATGAAAACCCTGAGATTATAAAACTTTATGAAGAGTTCCTTGGAAAACCTAACGGTGAAAAATCTCATAATTTACTTCATACTCATTATACAAACAAACAATGTAGTAAATAGATAACTAATTAAATAATAAATAGATGAAGGGTGTCGCAAATAATATTTACAACACCCTTTATCTATTTATATAGATGATTTTTCCATTTTAAGTTAAGTCTCAATTCTTATCACTATTCCTGGATTTTTCAAACTTTTATCTACCCTAAATTATAAAGAAATGGTACAAGTATTGGCACTAAAAAAGATAAAATAAATCCATTTATAAATGAAATTACTGCTATCTCCGGATTTGTAGCCTTTGATATTAGCGGTAGTGTAGTATCCATAGATGTTGCTCCTGCTGGTGCTATTGCAGTATATCCATTTAACTTTTTAGCCAATATAGGTATTAATATTACTGCTAACATTTCTCTAAATACATTTGTTAAAAGAGCAATAGCTCCTAAAGTTTCTCCACCCATTTCCTTTAACATCACTGCAGATAAACTATACCAACCAAAACCCGCTCCTATAGCTAAGCTTTCATTCATTGCTACATTAAATATAAGTCCTACCACAACACCACCAATTAAACTTCCTACAACTCCTCCCATGGGTATAAGTAGTACCTTTAATCCCATACTCTTAAGATCTTTAAAAATCTTCTTATTGCCACCAATGTCAATACCAACTAAAAAAATAAGTGCAAATAAAGAAAAGGATGACACCATGTCCATTCCATTCATTATCTCAGGTGGAAATACAAAATAACCACAACCTATTCCAGCTAAAATTGATATTATTATTATGTATGTCATATTATTTTCCCTCCACACTTTCTTGTAATTCTTCTAAGTATTCTATGTCTTCGGCAATATGTACCTTATCAGAATCTTTCATCATGAATTTTTTTGATAAAACGTATACAAGCGCTATACTAAAACCTATAGTTGAAACTGCAAATAAAAATGCTTTTAGTCCAATTACTGGTAAATTTTTTATTATATCCTTATTTGCCCCTATAGAAGTCCCCATTGAAAATAATAAAAATATTACACCTAACTGTTGCAGCTTTCCATTAATCCTCTTACCTTTTTCACCTAGTTTTAAAAAATATCCCACTACTGCACCCAATAATAAAGCTATTAAAATATTCATATATATCCCCTCCTTTTCCATGATATTATAACATAAATATACATAATATTATATTATATCTTAAACATATAAGGATATTTTTTAGAATTATGGCTATTTTCTATAAACATTTTCATATATACATACTTTAGTTCATATTATTAGATATATGCTTAATATAATAAATGGTAAATAATAAATAAGGAGTTCATGCCATGAAAAATATTTTTATGCCCTACTATATTAATGATGAAACAGTAAGACATATGTTTAAAATAGCTATTAATAGATTTACTAATATTGAGATAAATGGTAATAAGCAAGACACTACTATTCAAGCCTCAGTACCATTATCTGAACTTACCTGTGGTAAAATCCTTCAAGGAAACGCAACCATAACTCTAACTAAAAGCATAAACCAAATAAGTATTGACGAAATTGAAAAATCTCTTGTAAATGTGTTTATTAACCTTGAAAATATACTTCATGAAAATAAAATTGTAAAAACACTATCATCTTCTAAAGATTTGAATTCAATTTCATCTGGAGATATTGTAGAATTACAATGTATTATAGAAAAACAGGATAACACCCTAGATTTTTTAAGAAAAACTCAAGATCTTATGGAATTTCAACAGCTAACTACTGACATTGATAATACTTCTATGCTTAGTTGGATTAGCAAAAATATCTCTGAGATATTAGAACGTAAAACTTTAAAATGTCCTACTACTGCTTTGTTTGATAGTGACACTATAGGAGCTATTTGTTTATGTTCCAAAAATATGTTAATAGATATAGATTGCTATGTAGGGAAACTTGTCACAATAGTTGGGGAAGTTGCTGGATATGGTAGTATAGATAATTCAAATGCAATAAATAGTGATCCTTTAGTAACAAGTTTATTATGGAATCATATTAACTCAAATAAAGATTATGAATCTTTTATACCTCACTTAAACTACACTAACAGTATTTCTAATATGGGAAAAGTTTTAGAAATTATACCTTTTATTATTTATTTGTAAAATATTATTTATTTGTAAAATATTACTTGTTTTGGTTATATTATTTTATTATACTAATATTAATGAAATATACTATATACTAAAAGGGGGATTTTTATGGATAAATTTTTTAGACTTACGGAAAACAAGACTAACGTAAAAACAGAAATTGTAGCCGGAATTACCACCTTCTTAACCATGGCATATATAATAGCCGTAAATCCTAATATTCTTAGTGCAGCAATGGGGGCTGAAAATGCAGGTGCACTTGTAACTGCAACATGTTTAGCTGCCGGTTTTACTACTATTTTAATGGGCGTATATGCTAAAGCACCATTTGCATTAGCTTCTGGAATGGGCCTTAATGCATTCTTCGCTTATAGTGTGTGCATTGGAATGGGTATTTCTTGGCAAGTTGCCCTTACTGCTGTATTTGTAGAAGGTATTATCTTCATTATTCTTTCTCTTACTAAAGTTCGTGAAGCCGTTGTAAACTCAATTCCACTTACAATGAAACATGCTGTTACTGCTGGAATAGGATTATTTATTGCTTTTATCGGTCTAGTAAATGCTAAAATTATAATTGCTAATGAAGCTACTTTAGTTTCTATTGGTTCTATGATAGCACCTGGAGCTATAATTGCTGTAATAGGTTTACTTATCATCGCAATTTTAAATGCTAAGAACATTCGAGGATCTATGCTTTGGTCAATTTTAATTTGTTCTATTATTGGATGGATATATGCAGGATTTAATCCTGAGGGAGCTATGGCTTCTAGTATTTATCTTCCAAATGGAATATTTAAATTTGAATCAATTAGTTCAATCGCATTCAAACTAGACTTTAGCGTATTCTCTCATCCAGACGCAATTTTAAGTTTTATAACTGTTATGCTTACCTTCCTCTTTGTAGACTTTTTTGACACAGTTGGTACATTAGTTGGTGTATGCTCAAAAGCTAATATGCTAGATGAAAATGGAAATGTTCCAATGGCTAAAAAAGCTTTACTTGTAGATGCCATAGGAACTACCTTTGGTTCATTAATTGGTGTTTCAACTGTTACTACCTATGTAGAAAGTGCAGCAGGTGTTGCTGAAGGTGGAAGAACTGGTTTAACTGCCGTTACTACTGGTGTATTATTCCTATTAGCCATGTTCTTATCTCCTTTATTTGTTGCAATTCCTGCATGTGCAACTGCTCCATGCTTAATATGGATAGGATTTATGATGATGGAAAACATTACAAAAATCAACTTCTCTGACTTTACTCAAGGTTTTCCTGCATTTATTACAATAGCTGCAATGCCATTATGCTATAGCATAGGTGATGGTCTTACTCTTGGAGTTCTTGCTTTTACATTAATAAATATATTAAATAATATATTTGGTAAAAAGGAAACTAAGAAGCCAATATCTATTGTAATGTATATTTTATCTATTCTATTTATATTAAAACTTGTATTCATGTAAGTGAAACTATAAATATAACTTTAAAAGTTAATATACCTTTAGTGATTAAAATAAAAAACATGGAAAATTCCATGTTTTTTATTATTTGAAAATATTACATATCCATAAGGTTTCTTCTATAGTTCATATATAATTTTCTTAATTCTTTCATATCTTTATCTACAATAATTTCTAATTTAGATAATTCATTGTAATTCTTATTGTTTATTGCCTCTCTCATTTGAGTGAATAAGCTTTTGCTTACATAATTATCTTTCATAATTTTTTCTCTTAGTCTATTAACTTGACTCCACTTTTCAAGATCATATTCCATGAAATCATCGCAATTTACTCTTTTAATGCTTCTAATTTCATTAGAATAGTTTGGAATTATTCTATGCTCAAGTTCTGTAGTCCATCTTTCAAGTACAGCTTCTCTATATCCTTTTATGAACTTATCGCTCATCACATTACCGTCAGTTAATACTTTTACCTTTTCTTCATCATCGAAGGCTAAGATGTTTTCATAGACAGTTCTTGGAGCTTTTCCAAAGTATGCTTCTCTCTCTTCTTCAGTGTAGAATTCAAATACATCCTCTTCACTTCTATAACATCTACCCTCTTCTAAATAAGGAACTTTCTCGCCTGATTTTTTAGAAAGCTCTTTTAAAAGATCATCCTTATGCTTATGATTTTTCACTACATATCTTATTCCATCTATCATAGAAATTATAGTTGCAGCTAATACTAAATAGATATTTGTATTAGGATTTGGTGATCTTAATTCAAATCTAGTAGCCATTGGATTTATTTCATCCCTTATTAATCCTATTAATACGGTTCTATTTCTAGATGGTTTTTCTTTATCAGTACCTAATGAAGTAACTATACATACAGGTGCTTCAAATCCTGGTTTTAATCTTTGTAGTGCATCAGTGCTTGATGATACAAATGGGTTTACAACTTCGTAATTCTTTAGCATCCCCATTAGTGCTCCATACCCTATTTCACTTACAAAGTCTTTTTCTTCATAGTTATTAAATAGATTTATTACTTTTCCACTCTTAAGTTTTAAAGTTATACCCACATGAAGATGTTCTCCATTACCAGCAGCCTCATCAATAGGTTTAGCTTGAAAAGTAACCTCAAGTCCATTTCTTCTGAAAGTTTCCTTTATTAATCCTCTAACTAAAAGTTCATTATCACAAGTTTGAAGTGCTGTTGAGAACTTCCAATCTACTTCTAATTGCTCCATAATATGAGTTAAAACTCCACTTCTTGAAAGCTTAGCTTTAACTCCACCAACTTCTTTATGCCCCATTTCTGGCACTAAACCATACTTCTCTAATAAATCTAGAGATTTCTCCAATGCAGTTCTTACTGGCCCCTTAGTTCTTTTCCAATATTGCTCTTTTAAGACCTCTGAAGTAGATAATTCTTCTATTTCAGCAAGTTCATTAGGTGTATTTACCCAAAATTCTAATTCTGTAGCTGCTGTGATACTTACATCATCTATATCATCATAAGATATATTAAAATTAGATAAATATTCTTGATTTTCTTTAAATAAGTTCATCATCGAAGTTCTAAAGTGATTTACAGAATTCTTTAATATGTATCTTGAATCTACTGCAATTCCTTCATGATATAAATGACATGGCATTCTTATAGTTCCTACAGGTTTTCCTGTTTCTTCATCTATATAATCATAATTGTAATCTACAAACCAATTGCAAGTTAAATCTACTTTCATGTCTACCTTTGCATTATTAAGGGTAGCTATTCCTGGTAAAATTACAGAAGAACCATCTGTTTGGACTGCTGTACCATGTAAAAAAGTATCAATATCTTCTATAAAATTTTTCATAGGAATTTTTTCATCAGTATCGTTGCCTAAAAAGTCAATTCCAACTAAAGAAACGAATCTTATCTCTTGATGCTGTTGGAGAACTTTAAGTAACTCCTCTTTGTTCTGTTTATCCGCGGATATCACATATAATAAATCCATATAATATAAGCCCCCTTCTTTAATTTGAATTTTTTCAAATTTGCATTAATTATAGCATAATATAAAAATATTAGATATAATTAATTCTGTTAATAATGCGTTAATATATTACGCATTTTACCGCCTTTTTATTAATTTTTTATAACTTTTTTACATTTTGTTCATATACAATCCTTTACATACGAGATTAAACCTTTTCAATAATATATGAAATATTACAGCGTCTATCTATTTAAATAAAGACAAAAATAAAATTTTTAATAATATTTTCATTTTTTAATGTAAAACTCATTAAATTAGACTAATATATTCTTATAAACACGTATTAAAATCCTATATATTAGTTATAGGTATTTATTTTAAAATTTAAGGAGAGCAGAATTTTATGAAATTATTATTTTTTGATACAGAAACTACAAGTATAAAGCCCGGTAACATATGTCAACTTTCTTATATTTTAGTAGATACTAGCACCAAACCCCAAACTACCAGTGGTAAGAACTTTTTCTTTACCGTTGAAGAAATGAGTCAAGGAGCTCAGGATGTACACGGATTTTCTTTAGAAAAACTTTATGATTTAAGTAATGGTTTATATTTTGAAGATACTTACGAAGAATTTATTGAAGATTTTCTTCAAAGTGATGTAATCATAGGACACAACGTACAATTTGATATAAAATTTTTAAAAAGCGAGTTAGAATTCTTAGATATTCCCTTATATCCAAAACATGTATTTTGTACTATGGCTTATTATAAAAACATTTGTAAGGCCACAAATTCTAAAGGTATGCTAAAAAACCCATCCCTTGGAGAGGTAATAAAATTTTTAAATCTTAAAGATGATTTCCTACAAGAAAAATGTACTAATCTCTTTGGAGAGTCTTCCGATTATCATGATGCTAGATTTGACACAACTTGTACTTATTTGACCGTTATTTATGGAATAAAAAAAGGTTTAATACCTCCAAAATTCTTCACAAATATGGTAGAATTAGGGCAGTAAGATAATAAACTTTTATTTTTTTGGGGGGATTATAAATGATAGCTATTAAAAATGTTAATATTCATACAATGACTAAAACTGAAATCATAAACAATGGTGTTGTTTTAGTAGATAACGGTAAAATCACCTATGTAGGTTTAGACCTAGTAATTCCTGATGGAGTTGAAGTAATCGATGGATCTGGTGGTTTTTTAATGCCTGGTATTATCGATGCACACTGCCATATAGGAATGTGGGAAGATGGAATGGGCTTTGAAGGCTCTGATGGAAATGAATCTACAGACCCTGTTACTCCTCATCTTAGGGCTATAGATGCAATCAATCCAGTAGATAGATGCTTTGAAGAGGCTCTTGAAGCTGGTATTACTACTGTAGCTACTGGTCCTGGAAGTGCTAATGTAGTAGGCGGCACCTTCATAACTATGAAAACTTATGGAAAAACTGTAGATGAGATGGTCATAGATGATTGTACTGCTATGAAAGTAGCCTTTGGTGAAAACCCTAAGAGAGTTTACAGTAATAAGAAAACTACACCTAGTACAAGAATGGCTACAGCAGCTATACTTCGTGAAAATCTAATTAAAGCAAAAAATTATGTTACAAAACAAGAAGCTTCTAGGAATAATAATGAGAAAGCTCCTGATTTTGACATGAAACTTGAAGCTCTAGGAAAAGTAATCAAAAAAGAGATTCCTTTAAAGGCTCATGCTCATAGAGCTGATGACATTCTTACTGCCATAAGAATAGCTAAGGAATTTGATTTAGACTTATCTCTCGAACACTGTACTGAAGGACATTTAATAGCTGATAATCTAAAAAATGAACACATAAAAGCAATAATTGTTGGACCATCTTTATCTAATCGAAGCAAGATTGAGCTTAAAAATCTAACCTTTAAAACTCCAATGATTTTAAACCAAGCAGGCATTAAGGTTTCCATAATGACAGACCATCCAGTTATTCCTCTTCAATACCTATCTATTTGTGCTGCTTTAGCTGCTAGAGAAGGAATGGATGAAGAAGAGGCATTGCGATCTATTACAATAAACCCAGCTCATGCAATTCATGCAGACCATAGGGTTGGTAGTATAGAAACCGGTAAAGATGCAGATATAATAATCTACAATGGTCACCCTTTTGACCTTAGAAATACAGTTAAATTTGTAATGGTTAATGGAGAAATCGTGAAAAATAATCTATAATTAATAGATTCTATTTAAAATAATTGTTGATTATCACATCCTATCGCCCTCTATATACCATCTATGAACTCTTTTATAAATTAATTGAACTTTAGTAATAGGATAATCCCCTATTACTTTGAAGCTATCTAGTTGTATTTTAAATTATACAACCAAGGTAGCTTTTTCTTTTCTTTTAAACTTTACAAATCTACCATAAGTTACATTTCCAATTAATAGTATAATCAGTGGACTTTATTTTTAAATTTTGTATAATACTAATTACTAGGTTCAATAATCTTTCTTCAACCTGATAAATTTTCAGTTGTAAAATTATATTAAATATACAAATTTTGCTGTTTTCTAATTTTATGTATCCATATTTTAATTATTAATTAATTTTGTATATGTCTAGATTATTTTAGGAGGTAATATTATTGATAGATAAAATAAAAAAGAATTTAATAATAATTCCCTTAACCTTTTTAGTATTATCAATATTTGCTCTAGTTGCTTTTAATATTGGTGCTTCTAGGTTGACCTATAAAAGTTATAATGAATTTCTACAAGATGTAGAAGCCACCAATATACTAAAGGTATATATGGCTCAAACACCTAAAATTACAGTTGTAGATAAAAGTGGTGTTAAGTATATTACCGATAATCCAAATAGTGACACCTTAAAGGAAACTCTATTAAAACAAGGGGTAATAGTTGAAAGTTCAGCTACCCTTCCAAATAATCAACGTATAGCTGTGTTAGTATTAAGTTTTTCTGCTATAGCAACTATTTTTATGTTCATAAGAAGAAGTACTTCCTCTGGGAATATGAACTCTGCAAATCCTGTTGATGGACAAACTATTTCAAAGGATAAGTATAGCTTTCAATCTGTAGCTGGTAATGATGAGGCTAAGGAAAGTTTAAATGATATAGTAGATTTTCTAAAATCCCCAGATAAGTATGCATCCTATGGTGCAAGAATGCCTAAAGGTGTAATACTCTATGGTGATCCCGGTACTGGTAAAACCCTTTTAGCTAAAGCTATTGCTGGAGAAGCCCATGTTCCCTTCTATGTAGTTTCTGGTTCAGATTTTATTCAGATGTATGTAGGGGTTGGGGCTAGTAGAATAAGGAATCTATTTAAAAAAGCAAAATCTCAAGGTAAGGCTGTAATATTTATAGATGAGATAGATGCCATAGGTAAGAAGCGTGGCTCTAGCAAAGCTGGAAACTCTGATGAAAAGGATCAAACATTAAATGCATTACTAACTGAAATGTCAGGTTTTAAAGAAAGTGATGGTATAGTAGTAATTGCTGCCACAAACAGACTAGATGTCCTTGACGATGCACTTCTAAGACCTGGAAGATTTGATAGACACATCGAAGTATCTCTACCTGATATTAATGCTAGGGAAAAAATCTTAAAGCTTCACCTTAAAAATAAACCTATTGAAGACATGAATATAAGAGATATTGCTCATAATACTACCTACTTTTCAGGTGCAAAGCTAGAAAGTTTAGCTAATGAAGCTGCCATAATTGCTTGTAAAGAGAACGCTCCATACATCACTGCTCAGCATATGGATAAAGCCTTTTCTATAGTGTTAGCTGGACATGAGAAGCTAGATAAGGAAGCAATTAAACAAGATGATTTAAGAATTACTGCATACCACGAGATTGGACATGCACTAATTTCTCACTTAAAGCTTCATGAAGAAAAAATATCAAAAGTAACTATAATTCCAACTTCTAAAGGTGCTGGTGGTTATACCTTAACCATAGGTGAAGATAATGCTTATCATAACTTGGATTATCTAAAAAGAAAAATCATGGTATTACTTGGTGGAAGAGCTGCTGAAGAAATTATATTTGGTGAGAACAAAATTACCACCGGGGCTTATAATGATCTTAAGAAAACCACCAATATGATAAATAATATGGTGTGTGAGTATGGTATGGGGAAATCTATGGGACTTTTAAGATTGTCAGAAATGCAAGGTGTTCCTACAGAATACTATACAACAGTAGTTTTAGAGGAATGTAAATCTATAATAAATGAGTTATATGAAGAGGTAAAAAATACACTTAATGATAATTTAGATTTACTCCATAGTTTATCCCAAGAGTTACTTAATAAAGAAACCATATATAATGAAGATATTATTAATGTAGTATATGGTAAAATAAGCTAATATTAATTAGAATAAATAAGGTGCTGTCACAAAATATAATTGAACTATGTTTTAGCCAAGGTTTAAAACATGTTCAATTTTTAGACAGCACCTTTATCTATTACAATACTCTACATCTTTTCAATAAAAATGAATATATTCCCTATTTTCTAAATATACTATATTAAGATTCATTTCAAGTGAAAACATAAATGTTTGATTTAAATCTTCTAATTTTCTCCTTAGATAAAAGAGAATATTAGTTTTTAAAAATATTGATTTTATAATTAGGTGGGATTTTTCTATGAAAGATAAAGATAAAAATATTTATATTGGTATAACTTTTGTTATTTTAGGATTAACCTATTTTATATACTACTTTAACCCTACACTATTTAGTAGAACTCTAAACCTATGGCCAATTCTACTTTTAATCTGTGGTGTACTCCTTCAATACTTATATTTTGAAGTAAGATGGTCTTGCCTACTAATCTCAAGTAGCTTCTGCATAGTATATGGTGTAATGTACACACTTAACTTCTATGTTAATTTTATATATACTCATAGTTTTATTGCAATCTTTTTCCTAGCTCTTGCCACCTCACTATTAAATTACTACGTATTTGTGAAATGTAGTGATTTAATATTACCCTTTATATTTTTATTTATTCTTACCTCTATGGTAATATTTCTTTATCCTATCTATAAAATATATATACCTATAATTAGTACTGAACTAACCATGTCTACTATTTTTATTATCATAGGTATTTATATGATTTTTAGTAACTTAATTAAAATAGATTCAAAAGAGTAACTTCAGTTAATTTTAAAAAATATTATTAATGCTAAGCCTATTATAATTTTAAAGCTATACCAAATTTAAAATTATGAAACTTCATAAAGCATAAAACTGCATTTTAAGAAAAAAAGGTATGAAATTTAAAGCTAAATCTTTAAATTTCATACTCTTTTAACGTGGTAGTATTATGATATTTTGTCCAATTGCTCAAAAATATTTTATTTAAATTCAATTTTAGACAATTTTATACATTCTACTATTATATACATTAAGCAAATTACTTCAACTTACTTAACTCTACAGCAATTCTAGCTCCAACCTTAGCATTGTTAAATACTAATTGAATGTTTGATTCTAAACTTGATCCACCTGTTATTTCTTTTACTTTTGAAAGTAAGAATGGTGTACTTTCTTTTCCTCTTATTCCTTTTTCATCAGCTTCCTTAACTGCAGCATTTATAGCATTGTTGATTATATCATAGTCCATTTCAAACTCTTCTGGAATTGGGTTAGCAACAACCATTCCACCCTTTAATCCTAAATCCCATTTACTCTTTAACGCTCTAGCTATTACTTCTTCACTATCTGCTTTATAATCAACTTTAAATCCTGATTTTCTTGTATAGAATGCTGGTAATTCTTCGGTTTGGAATCCAACTACAGGTACTCCTTTAGTCTCTAAATACTCACGAGTTAAGCCTATATCAAGGATAGATTTACATCCAGCGCAAATTACAGCTACATCTGTCATTCCTAATTCATCTAAGTCTGCAGATATATCCATAGTATGTTCTGCTCCTCTGTGTACTCCACCTATTCCGCCTGTTGCAAACACTTTAATTCCAGCAAGTGCTGCTATTATCATTGTTGTAGCAACAGTGGTTGCTCCATGTAATCTATTAGCTACTATAAAAGGTATGTCTCTTCTACTAGTTTTTAATACTCCTGGAGTTTTTCCTAAAAATTCCACTTCTTCAGTAGTTAATCCTACTTTTAGTACTCCATTAAGAATAGCTATAGTCGCTGGAACTGCACCATTTTCTCTTATTATAGCTTCAACTTTTAAAGCTGTTTCTACATTCTTAGGATAAGGCATTCCATGAGATATAATAGTTGACTCTAGAGCAACTACTGGTCTTCCCTCTTCTAAAGCTTTCTTAACCTCTGGGTTTATATCTAAGTATTTTTCTAACATAATTTATTCTCCTCCAACTTTTTATTTATATTTTCCAATGATATATTGGGATTAATTGTATCTTTGTGTGTTATGGTTAGTGCCGAACAAGCAGAAGCAAATTCTAAAGTTTGCTTCAGATTATAATCATTCATATTTGAATATACAAGGCCTGCCACAAATGCATCCCCTGCACCATTAGCATTAACAACGTTAACCTTAGATGGTGTAAATAGTCCTCGACTTACTCCATCATTATAGTATACGCCTTCTTCTCCTAGACTAATAAATACATTTTCAACACCTAAATTTAAGAAATAATCACTAGCTTTTTTAACCTCATCCATAGTTTTAATTTCTATACCTGATAAAATTTCTGCTTCGATTCTATTAGGCTTAATAGTATGGAATTTATGAATTATATCCTTTACCTTCATAGCCTTTGCAGAAGAAACCGTATCTAAGAAAAACTTAGTGTTTTTGAAATTATTCACAACATAATCTATAACATCCTTAGGAATGTTAGTATCAATTATACAAATTCTTGAGCTTTCTATAACATTTCTCTTAGTTTTTATAAATTCTATGGACATCTTTTCATAAATATCCATGGATGATATTGCCACCTTCATATCTCCATAATTATCAAGAACAGACATATAAATTGATGTTGATTCTCCATCTAACTTAAGGCTATGTTCTAAATCCAATCCTATTTCTCTTCCTTCATCTATAACTTTACGACCATAGATATCATTTCCTATAACAGAAATTAATTTAGTTTCAATTTCAAGTCTTGATAAATTTTCACCAATGTTTCTTCCTACCCCACCTAGCGAGAACTTTATATTTCCAGGGTTCGAATCATTAAGTCTTAATTCACCATTAGAAAATCCTACAATATCAATATTAGTCCCACCAATAATAGATACAAATTTCTCCTTATTCATAACATATCCTCTTCCTGATATATATCCTTTCTTAATAAGGTTTCCTATATGAACACCTACGGAAGATCTAGTTATTTTAAGAATATCTGATAATTCATTTTGAGATATTAAGGGATTACTTTTAATAAGGTTTAATATTTCTTCTTCTCTATTTGTCATTTTAATCTCCCTTTTAATATTTCTTTATCTTCTAAGCACTTCTTTATTTAATATTAACATGCTAATTTATTCATTGCAATAGTTATTTTACCCTTTGATTCATTAACATATTTATGAACAAACTCTAAAATCAAAAAAATTCAATCTTTTACTTTACATTGTTTATATTATTTTACATATATTATTGTTTTTTTAATGATATTATACTTATTTGTAAATGACATAACATTTTCAACATATTGCAACATAACGATTTTCGAGTTATAATAGGACTTGTACTATAGGAGTCATTGATACAATACATGAGTAATTTATACTATAAGAATGGAGGAATATTATGGGACTTTTAACTTTTAAACGAGGCATTCATCCGCCTCACGGAAAACATTTTTCAGAGCACAAAGAAATTGAAACTTATCTTCCAAAGGGTGATTTAGTCTTCCCTATGAGTCAACATATAGGTGCTCCTTGCGAACCAATTGTAAAAAAAGGGGACAAGGTACTAGTTGGACAAAAGATAGGATCAGGAACAGGTTTTGTTTCATCTAACATCTATTCTAGTGTATCTGGGATAGTTAAAAATGTAACACCGATGCTTACTTCTGGTGGTACAAAAGTAATGAGCGTAATTGTTGAAAATGATAACAACTACGAAGAGGTGGCTGCAACACCACATGAAAATTACAAAGATTTATCCAATGCAGAATTATTACAAATTATTAATGAAGCTGGTATCGTAGGTCTTGGTGGAGCATGTTTCCCAACTCACGTTAAGCTGGCACCACCTAAAGACGCTAAAATTGATAGTATAATCATCAATGCGGCTGAATGTGAACCGTATTTAACTTGTGACCATCAATTAATGCTTCAATATTCTAATGAAATAGCTGAGGGTTTACAAATTATTTCTAAAATGTTCCCTGAAGCTAAAATCTTCGTAGGAATTGAGAACAATAAAAATGATGCTATAACTATAATGAATGCAGTTCTAGAATCTGTTAAAAATGTAGAAGTGGCAGCTCTTAAAACAAAGTATCCTCAGGGTGCTGAAAAACAACTTATATATGCTGTTACTAAAAGAGAAGTTCCAACAGGTAAACTACCTGCTGATGCTGGCTGCATAGTACAAAACGTAGCAACTATAGTTGCTATAAGAGAAGCTGTTATAGTTGGTAAACCACTTACTGAAAGAATAGTTACTGTTACTGGTGGCGCTGTAAAAACTCCTAAAAATCTTAGAGTTAAATTTGGTACAAACTTACAAGAACTTATAGATTTTTGTGATGGATTTAACGAAGAACCAGTTAAAATCATTAGTGGTGGACCTATGATGGGTACTGCTCTATTCACATTGGACACTCCTGCAGTTAAAGGTACTTCTGGTTTACTTTGTCTTACAAGTGCTGAAGCTGTACCATCAGTTGAATTAAACTGTATTAGATGTGGAAAATGTGTAAACGCTTGCCCAATGTTTTTATTACCAAACAAGCTTAACGCTCAAGTTATGAGAGGCGACTATGAAGGTTTTGAAAACTTTGGTGGTCTTAACTGTATTGAATGTGGTGCTTGTAGCTACTCTTGCCCTGCTAAAAGACATTTAACTCAAACTTGTAAAGAGGGTAAAAAAAGAATTTTAACTAATAGAAAGAAAAAGTAGAGGTGAACATAATGTCTGGAAATTTATTTAACGTATCCGTATCGCCACATATAAAATCTAAGGAAACAGTTTCAACGGTGATGAGAGATGTATTAATAGCACTAGTACCTGCTACAATTGCAGGTGTATATTTCTTTGGTTTAGGCGCAGCATTAGTTATGTTAACAGCTGTTGTATCTGCAATGCTTAGTGAATTTATATTTAATAAAATTACTAAAAAACCAAACACATTAAAAGACTTAAGTGCAGTAATAACTGGTCTATTACTTGCTTTCAACCTACCACCTACACTTCCACTATGGATGGTTGCTGTAGGAAGTGCATTCTCTATTATAGTAGTTAAATGCTTCTTCGGTGGACTTGGTCAAAACATCATGAACCCTGCCCTAGCTGGTAGAGCATTCTTGCTTGCGGCTTACCCAAGCCAAATGACTCACTGGACTTTGGATGGAGTTTCTAAAGCTACTCCACTTGCTATCCTACGTAATGGTGGAGCATTACTTCCTGATACAATGGATGCATTCTTAGGTTCTAATATAGCTGGATGTATAGGAGAAGTTTCTGCCCTTGCACTACTTATTGGTGGCGCATATCTTCTATATAGAAAAGTTATTACTTGGCATATTCCTGCTACATATTTAGGTACAGTTTTTATCATAACTACAGTACTTGGTAGAGATGGATTCATGACTGGTCGAGGTTTATATGAATTATTTATTGGAGGAGTAATGATAGGTGCATTATTTATGGCAACAGATTACACAACTTCTCCAATGACTAAAAAAGGTCAAATTATCTTTGGTGTAGGCTGTGGTGTTATAACTACCATAATCCGTTTATATGGTGGATATGCTGAAGGTGTATCTTACTCAATTCTACTTATGAACTTATTAGTTCCAATGATCGATAAATGGACTACTCCACGTGTATTTGGAGGTGCAAAATAATGAAAGAAAACTTAAAATTAGGAGCAACTTTACTTGTTATCACTGCAATTGCTGGCTTAATCCTTGCCTTTGCTTATGATATTACTAGAGCACCAATCGAAGCTAAAGCTAAAGAAGATCAAGCTGCAGCTCTTAAGGTAGTTTTAGCAGCAGATGAATTTGAAGATCTTAATGTTGAGGGTGTAGAAAACATACTTGCAATCTTTGAAGCTAAAACTGGTGGAGAAACTACTGGTCACGTATTTAATGTAATTGCTAAAGGTGGTTATGGTGGAGATATAGAACTAATGGTTGGTATTAACACTGACGGCACTCTATCTGGAATGACAGTATTAAAGCAATCTGAAACTCCTGGTCTTGGAACAAAAGCTACAGAGCCTGGTTTTACTGATCAATTTAATGGTATGTCTTCTGAAAAAGAACTTTCAGTAGGTTCTGATATTCAAGCAGTCACTGGTGCTACTATTACTTCTAAAGCAGTAACTTCCGGTATTAATACTGCTATAAATTATTACAACACAAACTTGAAAGGAGCAAAGTAGAATGAAAGAGTTAGTTAATAGATTAAAAGTTGGTATTATTACCGAAAACCCAGTATTTATCCAAGTACTAGCTATGTGTCCTACTCTTGCTGTTACAAGCAGTGTTAAAAATGCTGCTGGTATGGCTCTTGCTGCTACTGTAGTATTAATTGGATCAAATGCAGTTATTTCACTAATTAGAAAACTTGTTCCTGATAAAATTAGAATACCAGCTTATATCGTAGTCATTGCTACCTTCGTTACTTTAATCCAGTTTTTATTAGAAGCTTATATTCCTGATTTATACAAATCATTAGGAATATTCTTGCCTCTTATAGTTGTTAACTGTGTTATTTTAGGTAGAGCTGAAGCTTATGCATCAAAAAATAAGGTGCTACCTTCTATCTTTGACGCTATCGGTATGGGATTAGGATTTGGTCTTGCTATAGTTCTTCTAGCTACTTTCAGAGAAGTTCTAGGAAATGGAACATTCTATGGAATTCAAGTATTACCAAAGTCTTATATACCAGCTATGGTTATGACGTCAGCTCCTGGAGCGTTTATGACACTTGGTGTACTACTAGCAGGATTCAATCAATATAAAATTTGTAAAGCTAAAAAAGCTGAAACTACAAAATAAGGAAGGTGAAATTAAATGAGCGAATTATTTACTATATTTATAGGCGCCCTTCTAGTTAACAACGTAATATTAGGGCAATTTCTAGGTATATGTTCCTTCCTTGGAGTTTCTCAAAAAACTGAGACTGCTAAGGGTATGGGTGCAGCTGTTACCTTTGTAATGATACTAGCTACTCTTATTACTTTCGTGGTAAACAACCTTATCCTAATTCCTTTTGACTTAGGATACTTATCAACTCTTGCATTTATACTTGTTATCGCAGCACTAGTTCAGTTTGTTGAAACAGTTATTAAGAAAATTCAACCAGGTCTTTATAGATCTCTTGGTATTTTCTTACCTCTAATAACAACTAACTGTGCAGTACTTGGTATTGCTGTTACAAACATAGATAAAGGTTATGGACTAGCTCAATCATTATCTAACACTCTTGGAGCAGCTCTTGGATATGTACTTGCTATAGTAATCCTTGCTGGATTAAGAGAAAGAATGGAAGATAACACTGATATGCCTGTTGCTTTTAGAGGATTACCAATTTCGTTAATCACAGCAGGATTAATGGCTATTGCTTTCTATGGATTCAGTGGTTTAGTTTAAGGAGGGAAATTTAATGGAATTATCAAATTTAGTAGCTCCTGTGGTAAGCCTTGGTGGTCTTGGACTAGTATTTGGAGCCTTATTAGGATATGCAAACAGTAAATTTAAAGTAGAAGTTGATGAAAGAATTCCTCTAGTAAGAGAATGTCTTCCTGGTGCAAACTGTGGTGGATGTGGATTTGCTGGATGTGATGCTTATGCTGAAGCTGTAGTTATGGGCACAGCTTCAACTAACAAATGTAGCCCCGGTGGACCTGATGCAGTTAGTAAAATTTCTAGTATTCTTGGAGTTGAAGCTACAATTGGTGAACCAATGACAGCTTTTGTTAGATGTAAAGGTACTGCTGACGTAGCTAAAGAAAAATATAACTATGTTGGAGTATTAGACTGTAACCACGCTGCAGTTGCTCCTGGTGGCGGATCTAAGTCATGTGAACATGGATGTCTTGGCCTTGGATCTTGTTCAAAAGCTTGTGAATTTGGAGCTATATTTATATCAAATGGTGTTGCAATTATAGATGAAGAAAAATGTGTTGCTTGTGGTGCGTGTATAACTGCATGCCCTAAATCAATAATTCATCTTGTACCTAAGAAAACTAAGGTTAGAATAGATTGTAACAATAAAAATAAAGGTAAAGAAGTTATGGATACTTGTTCTGTTGGCTGCATTAGTTGCGGTATATGCAAGAAGAGCTGTCCAAAAGATGCTATAGAAATAATTAACAATATTCCTGTTTTCGATTATGATAAATGTGTTAGCTGTGGAATATGTGCGAACAAATGCCCTAAGAACTCTATCTTAAATCTTAGAAAACCAGTTCTAAAGAAGGAAGCTGTGCCAACTGCTAAGGTAAACACTGAACCTTCTTCTGATTCTGAAAATAACAATACTACAGTATAATAAACTTAAACTTTATGTTATAATATAGAAGGCTTTTAGCCTTCTATATTTATTTGGAGGTGATTTCATGGAAGAAGAAGGTATTGTAAAAAGAATTGATGGTAACATTGCTAAAGTTGCCTTTACAAAAAAAGGTGGATGTGGTGGTGGATGTTCATCTTGTAAGTCCGGTTGTCCTAAAGACACTATAATGGTAGATTTAGAAAATACAAAGGATGCCACTGCTGGAGATAGAGTTTTAGTTTCTATGGATAATGCTGTATTTAAAAATATGACATTTTGGGCCTATGCCTTCCCTACTATCATTACTGTAATTACTCTAATTGTAACACTTTATATTTTTAACAAACTAACTATTAATAATTACGAATTATATTCAGCTATATCAGCTATAATTGCCATGTTTATTTCTTATAAAATTAGTGGTAATCTAAATAAGAATGAAAATAAATACTCATTCAAAATGATTAAAAAAATAAGATAACTTTATTTAAGTTACCATATTATATTTTTAATATACTTTGGTAAACATAGCTTATGTATATTATTAATTCAGATTTAAGTAAGTTTATTATAAATATATATATTTTAGGAGGTATAATTATGAACATTGGATCAATGATTGATCACACTATTTTAAAAGCAGCGGCAACTAAAGCAGAGGTTATTAAAATTTGTGAGGAAGCTAAAGAATATAAATTTAAATCTGTATGTGTAAATTCTTGCTATACAGAACTCGTTGCAAAGAAACTTAAAGATTCTGGTGTACTTGTTTGTACAGTTGTAGGCTTCCCTTTAGGTGCTATGGATACAAAATCTAAAGCTTTTGAAACAGCGAGAGCTATAGAACTTGGTTCTAATGAAATAGATATGGTTATAAATGTTGGTGCTTTAAAAGACAAAGATTATGACTTCGTAAAAAATGATATAAAAGAAGTTGTTGACACTGCTAAAGGAAAAGCTATTGTTAAGGTAATTTTAGAAACTTGTCTATTGACAGAAGAAGAAAAAATTAAAGCTTGTGAATTATCTCAACAAGCTGGTGCTGACTTTGTAAAAACTTCAACTGGATTTAGCACTGGAGGAGCTACTACTGAGGATCTAGCTCTAATGAGAAAGGTTGTAGGACCTAATATGGGGGTTAAGGCTTCTGGTGGTGTTCGTACCTCTGAAGACGCTATAAAGGCTATTAATGCCGGTGCAAATAGAATTGGTGCTAGTGCATCTATAGCAATAGTTGAAAATATAACAGATTCTAATTCTGATTATTAATTTTACTTTTCAAGAAGAGAAATTAAGATTTAAATATCTTAATTTCTTTTTTATTGTTTATTTTTTCTGTAAATAAACAATATTTTGTTAATTCCATGTTAAATGTATGAATTTTATATTGATATTTATCGAAAAAAGTATATCCTTGTATTATAAATGAAAAATTTATCATTTATAATTATATTATAGGGGGAATAAAAATGAATTTTTTAAAAGGACTTTTTAAATTTGTTCCAATCTTTGTTTTAGCTGGGCTTATGATCATGGGGGTTGATGTTCTTACAGCTGCACCAATCGCAACAATATTTGCCTGTGCTGTAGCGTACATAACAGAAAAAGTAAAGTTAAACGATCTTGTTGATGCAGCCATGGATAATGTAAAGGGTCTCATATTAGTTTTCTTTATACTTATGTTTGCCTATGCTATGGCAAGTGCATTCATGTCTACAGGCGTTGGTGCTTCAATCGTTAACGTATCACTATCTCTTGGTTTAAATGCAAGAACAGTTGCTGTATCAGGATTCTTAGTAACCTGTGTGCTTTCTGTAGCTACTGGTACTTCTTGGGGAACCTTCGCTGCATGTGCTCCAATCTTCTTATGGCTTAATCATATAGTTGGTGGGAATATAATGCTTACTACTGCTGCTATTGCTGGTGGTGCTTGTTTTGGAGATAATATAGGACTTATTTCAGATACCACAGTTGTAAGTTCTGGTATCCAAAATGTAGAAGTTATCGACAGAGTTAGAACTCAAGGTTTCTGGTCTCTTTCATGTCTTGTGATAACTGCAATTATTATATTCGTAGTAAGTATAGCAATGAAACTTCCTACAGATGTAACTAATGCAAAAGTGGCTATTGATGCTATTCCATCTGAAGTATGGACATCCTTAGAATCTGTAAGACCTGAAGCTGTAAATCTTCTAAATCAAGTTAAAGAAGGTGTTCCTTTATATATGGTAATACCTTTAATACTTGTTATAGTTGCTGCGGTTAAAGGTATTCCTACTCTACTTTGTCTCTTCCTTGGAATCGGTTCATCCTACGTATTCGGTAGATTCGCTGGAACCGTAGAAGGTATAGGACCATTCATGGAATTAGTTCAAACAGGATTTTCAGATGCAGGTTCTTGGGTTATTGTAATGATGATGTGGGTTGGTGCTTTTGGTGGTGTTATGGCAAAAATGAATGCCTTCGCTCCATTATCAACATTCATACTAAAAATATCTAGCAACGTAAAACAATTAATGTTTTGGAATGGTGTACTTTGTATAGGTGGTAATGCTGCTCTTTCTGATGAAATGGCTCAAATTGTAACTATCGGACCTATCATTAAAGAACTTGTTGAAAACAACGTAGAAGGAAGCAAAGAAGATATGTACACTCTATATCTTAGAAACGCAACTTTCGGTGATGCACTTGGTGTTTTTGGTTCTCAATTAATTCCATGGCATGTATACATTGGATTTTATGTAGGAATCGCAAACTCTGTATATCCATTACATGAATTTGCAGCACTTGACATAATTAAGTATAACTTCATGGCATTCGTAGCAGTTGGTTCAATATTATTATTAACACTTACTGGTTGGGATAGATTTATTCCTAAGTTTGGTTTACCAAAAGAACCTGCTGTTAGATTAAAAAAGTAAATATAATCATACAAAGTTCTAAAGTAACTTCAATTTAATAAATTATATGGCTATCCTCACAATTGTTATAAATATAATTGTGAGGATAGCCTCTTTTATACTTTAAATTTAAAATAATTACTTACATTACATCATTAATTTTATTCTAATATCATGTTAAAAATTTATTTTCTCACCTTAATATAATACATATTATTCAAACAATTTTAAATTACTATATTGCATATATGTCGTTAAGTCTACTATGTTAAATATTAAACATAGTAGACTTAACAACATATACTTTTACACATAAACAATAAATTATTTGTATTATTTCAATTTTTTTATATATTAATTTAATATTTGTAATATAATCAACAAAATTATTATAAATAATTTTGTTGATTTTTTGTGTATATTTATGTAAAATAATTGTATTTTCCCCCTTTTTTATATATAATTAGTGTGAAATTTAAGATATTTTATAAAAAAATTGTTGAATTTATGTGTTTTTTCAGAATAATACTTGATATTTTTTAAAAAAGGCTTTAAACTATGTTTATAGAAAAAAGTAGTTAATAAAATAACTACTTTTTATTATAATTATATGGAGGTATATAATATGAATTTTTTAAAAGGTCTTTTTAAGTTCATTCCAATTTTTGTATTGGCTGGACTAATGATGATGGGCGTTGATGTTCTTACTGCAGCACCTATCGCAACCATATTTGCATGTGGTGTAGCATACATAACTGAAAAGGTTAAGTTCAGTGAACTGATTGATGCTGCAATGGATAATGTAAAGGGTCTCATTTTAGTATTTTTTATACTTATGTTTGCCTATGCAATGGCAAGTGCTTTTATGTCAACAGGAGTTGGTGCTTCAATAGTTAATATGGCACTTTCACTAGGACTAAATGCAAGAACTGTTGCATTATGTGGATTCTTAGTAACCGCAGTACTTTCTGTAGCTACTGGTACTTCTTGGGGAACCTTCGCTGCATGTGCTCCAATCTTCTTATGGCTTAACCATATAGTTGGAGGAAATATCTTACTTACTACAGCTTCAATAGCTGGTGGTGCTTGTTTTGGAGATAACATTGGTCTTATTTCTGATACTACAGTTGTAAGCTCTGGTATCCAAAAAGTAGAGGTTATTGACAGAATTAGAACTCAAGGTGTTTGGTCAATTTCTTGTCTTATTATAACAGCAATTATCATATTTGGAATCAGTGTATCAATGAAGCTTCCAACAGATGTTGCTAATGCAAAAATAGCAATTGATGCTATTCCAGCTGAAGTATGGACAAGTCTTCAAGAAGCTAGACCTTCTGCAGTTGATCTTTTAAACCAAGTTAAAGAAGGAGTACCTTACTATATGGTAGTTCCTCTAATCCTTGTTATAGCGGCTGCTGTTATGGGTGTACCTACTCTACTTTGCTTATTCTTAGGTCTTGCAGGTTCATTCATATTTGGTAGCTTTGCTGGAACTGTAGAAAGCTTATCTGCATTCCTTGGCTTAGTTGAAGGCGGATTTTCTGAAGCTGGTTCATGGGTTATCGTAATGATGATGTGGGTTGGAGCCTTTGGTGGTATCATGTCTAAAATGAATGCCTTTGCTCCACTATCAAACTTCATATTAAAGATTTCTGGAAATGTAAGACAATTAATGTTCTGGAATGGTATCCTATGTATCGGAGGAAATGCTGCTCTTTCTGACGAGATGGCGCAAATCGTAACTATAGGACCTATTATTAAAGAACTTGTTGATAATAACGTAGAAGGAAGCGACGAAGATTTATACAAATTATATCTTAGAAATGCAACCTTTGGAGATGCACTTGGAGTTTTTGGTTCTCAATTAATTCCTTGGCATGTATACATTGGATTCTATGTAGGAATAGCTACATCAGTATATCCATTACACACATTTGTTGCAACTGATATTATTAAATATAACGTTATGGCTTTTGTAGCTGTAGGTTCTATATTATTACTTACTCTAACAGGATGGGATAGATTTATTCCTAAATTTGGTTTACCAAAAGAGCCAGCTGTTAGATTAAAAAAAGGTAATACAAATGTAACTACTGACAGAACTACAGCTGTATAATAAATAAAATAAAAAAACCTTGCATTTGCAAGGTTTTTTATTTTAAAATTATTTCATTTCTTCTTCAAAAATCCTATCATACTCTGCAACTACTTTATCAAACTCCTCTTCATCCTCTACCATTTCATAAGAAGCTGTATTTCCTTCTCCTATTACTTTATATACATAGGCTTCATCTTCTTCATCAAGTGGTGCTAAGATTAGATAATGATTATCATCTATAGTAAGATCCTCTACTACTTGAAGTTCAACTTTTTCCTTTGTTTCTGAATCAGTAAGTGTTATTATATTCATTTCTTCCATTTATATGTTCCTCCTAGAATACTTAAATTTAACCTTCCTTTATTATATAGTATAGATTTCTATATTACAATAAAATATTGTAATACTGTCAAAAATGCTACCCATTAGCTCTAATTGGGTAGCATATATAGTCTAAATATAAAACTTTGTATCTGGGTCAATTAAATTGTTTTTAATATCTATTCCAAATAATCCATCCACAAGAGTTGGAGTTTCAATTGGATGAGCATCTTTCACACTATTATTTAAAACTTGTATTCCATCCTTAGTATTTCTCTTTGGTTTTTTATTCTTTTCTTTAAATTTACTCAAAACAATTATACTTCCTTTCTTATATTTATAATTATTAAGTGTTTTTTAGTCTAGGTTAATCTCCCATTAGTACTTACTTACTCTAAAACTCAAATAACAGATAAGTTTATTTAATGCTGTTGTTGATTATAGGCAGTTAAAACTTTGTTAAACTCTCTACCTTCACCTATTGATGCATATTCAACCATACCATTTTCTCTGCTCACAACCTTATAAGCACAAGCCTCCTCTGAATCCTTGGGTCCCGCTATTACATATTCTGATGTACCTACTTTTACAACATCAATAAACTCCAATTCAACGATTTTACCATCTTCTCCAGAAACCTTTATACATTGATTAATATTACCCATCTTATAACCTCCAAAACTTTTAATATATATAAGATGTGCATAAATACTAAAATTATTTATGTTTTAATATTTATTTCATATTTTTTAATATTTCAAGCCTGTCTTTTATACGTTTTTCATAACCTAAGGTCGTTGGAACATAGTAGTTCTTATTAAGTAATTTATCTGGCATATACTGCTGAACCACATAGTGACTTTTGTAATTATGTGGATATTTGTAATCAGCTCCCTTGTTTATTACCTTTGCTCCATTATAATGACTATCTCTTAGGTGTATTGGTATTGATCCAATATCTTCATTTTCTATATCTTCCATAGCTTTGTTAATAGCAATATAGGCTGCATTGCTCTTAGGTGCTCCTGCTAGATATGTAACCGCTTGTGCTAAACTTATTCTTGCCTCAGGCATTCCAATAGATTTAACTACATCTAGAGCTGCATTAGCTACAAGAAGTGCATATGGATCTGCATTTCCTACATCCTCAGATGCTGATATAACAATTCTTCTTGCTATAAACTCCGGATCCTCTCCGCCATATAACATTCTAGCTAAATAGTGAATTGCAGCATCTGGATCACTACCTCTAATACTCTTTATAAATGCAGAAACCACATCATAATGATAGTCCCCCGATTTATCATAACTAATCTGTCTTTTCTGCATGCACTCCTCTACTATATCTATTGTTATATGAATAACTCCATCATCTTTTTTATTCGTAGTTAATACCGCAATTTCTAAAGCATTTAAAGCTTTTCTTCCATCTCCTGCTGAGTTCATACATATAAATTTCTCAGCCTCCTCATAAAGCTTTATTTTAATATTTCCAAATCCTGCTTTCTTATCAGTAAGAGCTCTATTTAAAAGCTTAATAATCTGCTTTTCCGATAGTGGCTCTAGCTTGAATATCATAGATCTAGATAATAGTGCCTTATTAACCTCAAAGAATGGGTTTTCTGTGGTTGCACCTACCAACGTTACTATTCCCTTTTCCACATGTGGAAGTAAACTATCTTGTTGAGTTTTATTAAATCTATGTATTTCGTCTATAAACAAAATAGTCTTTTTTCCCTTTAAAGATATTTCATTTAATGCTTTATCTACAACGATCTTAATATCTTTAATTCCAGAAGTAACTGCATTCAGCTCTACATAATTACATTGTGTAGTCTTTGCTATTATCTTTGCAAGGCTAGTTTTCCCTACGCCTGGAGGTCCGTATAACAAAAGAGATGTTATTCTATCACTCTTGATACTTCTATATAATAATTTATCTTTAGCTAATATGTGTTCCTGTCCCACAAATTCATCAAGAGTACTTGGTTTTAACCTTTGAGCTAATGGCTCATTCATATTTATCTTAGATTGCTGTTCATTTTCCACATCTGATACTAAATCAAACAAGGAGATGTTATCATAATTATTTTCCAACTCTATCATTCCTTTAAATACATATTATAAAATAAGACTTCTTCGGTCTTCCTTTTAGTTAATAATTTTAAAATATCAAATCAAAGATTTTGGTTCTCACTTATCAGTATATCACACAAAATATATATTTTTTAATTCAACAAAAAACTTCATAAAGACTTTGTCTTTATGAAGCTTTCTTATAACATTATTTTCTTAAGGTAATAAACCGCATATTTTATAGTTTTATTCTAAAGTTTATAATCATTTAAACAAATTCTACAGTTCCTTAAAGTAAATTTTTACTCTTTTTCTCATTGTAATCATCTAAACATGTTTTAACACTTGCGGATAAAGCTAAAAGTGCAATCAAGTTTGGGAATACCATTAATCCATTAAATGTATCAGCAAGTTCCCATACTAAATCTACCTGTACACATGAACCTAGGAATATAAATATCATTACTAATATTCTGTAAGGAGTTATACCCTTTTCTCCCAATAAGAATTTTATATTTGCCTCTGCAAAGAAATACCATCCAATAATTGTAGAGAAAGCAAAGAAAAATAAAGATATTGAAATGAATATTCCTCCAAAGTTACCACCCATACCATTTATAAAAGCTTGTTGAGTTAGTACAATACCTGATGTTCCACTGTCTAAAGCACCTGTTGTTAATATTACTAAGGCAGTTAATGTTAATATGATGAAAGTATCTATAAACACTCCCATCATAGCTACCAATCCTTGTTCTGACGGATGATTAACCTTAGCAACTGCATGTGCATGTGGTGTTGAACCCATACCAGCTTCATTTGAGAATAATCCTCTAGCCACCCCATATCTTACAGCTGATTTAATAGTAACTCCCACAACTCCACCTGTTATAGCTGATGGGTTAAATGCTCCAACTACAATCATTTTAAGAGCTGGTAATATGTTTTCATAGTTTATAATTATAATACCTAAACTACCTATTATATATAATAATGCCATTAACGGAACAACTTTTTCTGCGAATGAAGCTATACGAGATACTCCTCCAATAAATATAACTCCAGCTAAACCCGCTATAAATATTCCAACTATTCTAGGATCAATTCCAAAAGATTGTTGGAATGCACTTCCTATTGAGTTAGCCTGCACCATATTACCAATAAATCCTAGCGCAAGTATTATAGTTACTGCAAAGAACATAGATAGAAATTTACCTATTTTTTTGTTTTTCAATCCATTTTTTATATAGTATGCTGGACCTCCAGTAACTTGTCCATTTACTACAGTCTTATACTTTTGTGCTAAAGTAGCTTCAGCAAAAATTGTGCTCATTCCAAAGAATGCACTAAGCCACATCCAAAATATCGCTCCAGGCCCCCCCATAGTAATAGCCGTAGCTGCTCCTGCTAAGTTTCCAGTACCAACTTGTGCTGCTATAGAGGTTGCAAGAGCTTGGAATGATGACATTCCGTCATTACCAGCTTTTTTGCCAAATTTTATTTTTCCGAAAGTCAACTTAAAGCATTCTTTAAATCTTGTTACTTGAACAAATTTAAGCTTTAATGTAAAATAAATTCCTGTACCACAAAGCAAAAAAATCAGTACGTAATTCCAAATAATACTATTAATTCCTTTAACTAATTCCAACATATTATCCATAATATCCTCCCCATGATATTGCAATTTATCACCTTATGTTTAATTATACTATATATTAAGAATTTTTCAACAATTATATATAACGTTTACACTGCTTTTTACCAATTTATTAAATTCTTTAAAATATTTTTACACACATAAAAGTAAGCTCCCAATGGAAGCTTACTTTTATGTGATTATATAATTATAATAATCCATTCTTTTTACATGAACTATAATCATCATAGCTCTTCTTAACCATTGCAGATAATGCAAGAAGTGCTACCAAGTTGGGAAGTACCATTAATCCGTTAAATGTATCTGCTAATTCCCATACTAAATCTACATGCATGCATGAACCTAGAAAAATAAATATCATAACTAATACTCTATAAGGAGCGATACCCTTCTTACCAAATAAATATTTTATATTTGCTTCACCAAAGAAATACCATCCAATAATAGTTGAAAATGCAAAGAAGAATAGAGCTATAGCCACAAATATTACTCCAAAATTACCCATTCCAACTTTAAATGCTTCTTGAGTCAAAATTATACCTGACGTCCCTGTACTTAATGCGCCTGTAGTTAGTATTACAAATGCTGTTAAACTTAATATTATAAATGTATCTATAAATACTCCCATCATAGCTACAAGACCTTGCTCTGATGGATGATTAACCTTTGCAATTGCATGGGCATGTGGAGTTGATCCCATACCAGCTTCATTTGAAAATAATCCTCTAGCTACTCCATATCTTACTGCCATCTTAACTGTTATACCTACAACTCCACCTGTTACCGCTGCCGGATTAAATGCTCCTACAAAAATCATTTTGAAAGCTGGTAATATATTTTCATAATTCATTATAATTATTACAAGGCTACCAACTATATAAAATAAAGCCATTAGCGGAACAATCTTTTCAGCGAATGAAGCTATACGTGCTACTCCCCCTATAAATATTATTCCTGCAAGAATTGCAATTACAATACCTACTAATCTAGGGTCCATATTAAATGCAGATTCAAAAGCTCCTCCAATAGAGTTTGATTGAACCATGTTACCAATAAATCCAAGAGCAAGTATAATTGTTACAGCAAAGAATCCAGCAAGCCACTTCCCTATCTTTTTATTTTTAAGTCCTCTACTTATATAATAAGCAGGACCTCCAGTAACTTGACCATCTACTTCTGTTTTAAACTTTTGTGCTAAAGTAGCTTCAGCAAAAATTGTACTCATTCCAAAAAATGCACTAATCCACATCCAGAATATTGCTCCTGGTCCTCCCATAGCAATTGCCGTAGCTGCTCCTGCTAAATTTCCTGTTCCAACCTGAGCGGCAATGGCAGTTGCCAATGATTGGAATGATGACATTCCATCTGCTCCTGCTTTCTTTCCAAATTTAATTTTTCCAAAAGTAAGTTTAAAACTTTCCTTAAATCTTGTTATTTGAACAAACTTAAGTTTAAATGTAAAAAAGATTCCAGTGCCACATAATAGGAAAATTAAAATATAATTCCACAACACCCCATTGATATTTTTAACAATTTCAAGCATATTATTCATAATACTCCTCCAAATTTTATATGATACACTATTAACGATATTCATATTTTTAAGTTTTAGAACAATTTAATTTTTTATATTCTTAAGCTATATACTTGATACTATTAACACATACTCGGGACTTTCATCAGTTAAATTGTACCCATGCTAGGAAAACGCAAAAAAGGTATTAAAGTAAAAACTTTAATACCTTTTTGGTGCAGATGGCGGGATTTGAACCCGCACGAGAATTCTCTCACTACCCCCTCAAGATAGCGTGTCTGCCGTTCCACCACATCTGCATAAAACTTAATTTTTATATAATTTATTATATCACCATATATTGCTAACTTCAATAATCAATTAATTTATTTTACTAGGCTTATAAATAATTATATCAAGTTTTATCTTTTGTTCTACTAATCTTCAATTATTAAATACAGATATTTCGATCCAATTATTATTACTAATCTACTATAAATCATATAAATATTTATATATTCTATGATTAAATCTTACCTTTTTTACATAGTTTTTAGTTTCTTTAAATGGTATATCATGAAGGCTTTCCCCATCATTGGAGTATTTTTCATCTTCAAGCCACTTAGTTACATTCCCTGGTCCTCCATTATAGGAAGCTAAGATAAGAGTATATTCACCATTAAAGTCTTCACTTAACTTATTTAAATACCAGCACCCCATCCTTATATTCACTACAGGGTCCCTAATCATATCTGTAGTAAAGTTCTCTATTTCTAGATTCTCTCCAATCCACTTGCCTGTTTCTGGCATGATTTGCATTAATCCTACAGCTCCTTTTGAGGAATTTGCATCCATCAAAAATTTACTTTCCGTATTTATTACTGCAGCCACTAAATTTGGATCAACATTATACTCCTGGCTATACTCAATGATATTTTTCTTATATTCAAGCGGGAAAAAATTTTTAAGTATAACTTTAAAGTTAACACCGACAATAGATAATATGGCTATTACTAATAGTATAGTCCTAGTTTTTTTGCTACTTTTATAAGTCATTTTTCCCCCTAATAATTCTTATCTTACTTAAAATTTTCTTTACCTCATCTTCTATTTCACACAAATCTCCATTATTGTCTATAATAAAATCTGCAAACCTGCATTTAGCTTCTGTAGACATCTGATTATTTATTCTAAGGATAGCCTCTTCTTTAGAAAAGTTATCTCTTTCCATAATTCTTTTAATCTGCACATGTTCATTAGCTACTACTACAACAATTATATCCATACGAGTATGGAGGTTATTCTCTATTAGTGTGGGAGCATCTATAATGCAAATTTCTTCCCCCATATAATTGTATTCCTGAATTTTACTGAATATGTCGCACTCAATATATGGCATTAATATTTCTTCATATACTTTCTTTTTAACCTTATTAGAAAATATTAAAGTTCCCATTTTACGTCTTAAGAAAATGCCATTATGATCAAAATATTCATCTCCAAAACTGTCTCTAATCTTTAATAGTATCTCTGGATGTGATATTAGTACTTCTTTAGCGATATTATCTGCATCAATGACGGCAATGCTGTTCTTCCTTAAAATATTGCTAACAGTACTCTTCCCACATCCAATCCCACCAGTTAATCCCACTTTAAGTATTGAATTACTTAGCTTCATACCAAGTATCTCCCATAGAAATATCAACATCCATTGGTACTTTAAGACATAAAACATTTTCCATCTGCTTCTTAACTAAAGCTTTAACTTCTTCCATTTCATCCTTATACACATTTAGTATGAGTTCGTCATGTACTTGAAGAATTAATTTACTTTTAAATGACTTAGCTTTTAGTTCCTTTGCAACATTAATCATAGCAATTTTTATAATATCTGCAGCACTCCCTTGAATTGGAGCATTCATAGCAAGTCTTTTTCCTAATGCTTTAACCATCTTATTTGATGACTTTATTTCAGGAATATATCTTTTTCTATTTAGTAAAGTGGTTACATAAGAGTTAGTTTCAGCATCTTCGATTACCTTATCCATATACTTTTGTACATTTTTATATCTTTCAAGGTAAGTATCAATATACGTCTTAGCTTCAAGCCTTGTAATTCCAAGATCTTGAGCAAGACTAAAATCACCTATTCCATATACAATCCCAAAGTTAACAGCCTTTGCATTACTTCTCATAAGCTTTGTTACCTCTTCTATTGGCACATTAAATACCTCAGAAGCAGTAGATGTATGAATATCCATATTATTTCTAAAGGCTTTAATCATATTTTCATCTCCAGAAATATGGGCAAGTACTCTAAGTTCAATTTGAGAATAGTCAGCTGATAAAATTAAAGAATCTTCATTATGAGGTATAAATACCTTTCTTATAGATCTACCATTCTCATTTTTAATTGGTATATTTTGGAGATTAGGCTCTGTGCTTGATAATCTACCTGTAGTTGTAACAGTTTGAGTAAAATTAGAGTGTATTCTTCCATCCGCATCTATTACATGTTTTAACCCTTCTACATAAGTAGAATATAACTTTGTAATTTGTCTGAAATATAAAATCTTATTGATGATTTCATGCTTATCCTTTAATGCATCTAACACTTCAGCATTGGTAGAATATCCTGTTTTTGTCTTTTTTATTACAGGAAGATCTAATTTCTCAAATAATATCTTTCCTAGTTGCTTTGGAGAATTAATATTAAACTCTTCCCCCGCAAGATCATATATTTCTATAGTAAGCTGGGATATCTCTAGGCTAAACTTATCTCCTAATTTATCAAGTTCTTTTCTATTAATGTTAAAACCCTCATATTCCATATAGGATATAATCTTTGTAAGTGGTTGCTCCACATTTAATAAAAGTTCATTCATATTTTCACTTTCAATTTGACTCTTTAAAACTGGATATATATCCTTCATAGCTAAAATTTCATTGGCTATGAATAGAGTTCCTTCCCCATTAACTGTTTCTCCTAGTTTTTCTTCTATCAGTGTTTTTATGGAATACTCTGATTTAGATGAATCTAGAAGGTAAGAAGCTATCTCTATATCAAAGTCTACTTGATCTAAATCTATGCCTAGTTTAAGTAAGGCTGTATATCCATATTTTGCTCCATGTGTAATCTTACTTATAGAAGAATTTTCAAAAATAATCTTCATATATTTTACAAAGATATCCTTATTCTCCGCTAGAAGCTTTTCACAAGAAATTAAGTATATTAACCCCTCAGATAAAATAGCTATTGTTTTCAGTGCAATATTGGAAAAGTTATTAGTATTCTCCACATAAAACTTAACAAACATATTATCCTTAATATTAAAAATAACTTTTTCTAAGGAAGTACAATCTTCTATAACTTCAAAAGTTGCCTCCACCTTGTCATCACGTTTAAACCCCTCATCGCTAGAATCTCTTGAAAAACTTTGTAATTTGGGAAGAAGCGATTTAAACTGAAGCTTTAAACACAGCTCTATAAGGTCTGGATTATTAAAGCTCCCTCTAGTTTTTAATTGTTCCAAAGGTATTTCTACCGGAACCCTAGTAATAATTGTGGCAAGCTTCTTACTAAAGATTGCTTGTTCACTATATTCTGCAAGTGATTCTTTAAGCTTTTTACCACTAATATTAGGTATATTCATTAAGACATTTTCTATGCTTCCATATTCCTTAATAAGCTTAAAGGCTGTTTTTTCTCCAATCCCTGGAACCCCTGGAATATTATCAGATTTATCTCCCATAAGCCCTTTAACATCTATGTATTGAGTAGGTGTTACCTGGAAATCCTTAATAAATCTTTCTTTATTGTAAATTTCCTTCTCCGTAATTCCTTTTTTATTTATAACTATGTTTACATTATCAGTAGCTAGTTGAAGAGCATCTTTATCTCCCGTTACAACATAAACCTCCATGCCGCTTTCCTCACCTAATACAGATATGGTTCCTATTAAATCATCAGCTTCATAACCATCTAATTCAAATATGCTAATTCCCATTTTAGAAAGCACTTCTCTTATCATAGGAAACTGCATTGAAAGTTCTGGTGGTGTTTTCTTTCTTCCAGCCTTATACTCCTCATACTCCTCATGTCTAAATGTCTTAGATGACTTATCAAAGGTAGTAACGATGAAATCTGGATTTATGTCCTCTTTAATCTTAACCAACATATTTAAAAATCCATATACTGCATTTGTATGGATACCCTCTTTAGTAGTAAGTTCAGGTATTGCATAAAAGGCTCTATATAATAAACTATTTCCGTCTAAAATAGCTAAAGTTTCTTTACTAATTTTAATCACATCCTACTCAATTTATTTGAATTAAACCATATAATTTATTTAACAAACTTCTTAGTTATAATACTTCACATATTATTCTTTACTTTTTAAGACTCAAAGTCAAGTAAATATAAATGAATCTTTTGATAAATGATTATAACATTACTTCATATCTTTAACAATAAAACAATTCTTTATTATAAAAAAATAAATACGCTTATAGTACGTATTTATTTTTTATTATAATTATGATCTACTCTTTATTATTTTATAAATTTTTATAATCTAAAAAATACTTAAATCTAATTCGCAAGATAATTTTTCTAATATCTTAATACCACCAATACTATTTCCTTTGTTATCAAGAGCTGGACCTACAACACCAATTCCCATTCTTCTTGGAACAGCAGCCAGGATTCCTCCACCAACTCCACTTTTAGCAGGAATTCCAATATGTACAGCAAACTTTCCTGAAGCATCATACATGCCACAGGTAACCATTATAGTTTTAATAATTCTGCAAGCTTCTCTAGATATTACTCTTTCATTATTTAAAAGTACTCCAGCGTTTGCAAGCATAGCACCAATTCTAGCTATATCCTTACAAGTTACCTCCATAGAGCAAGCTTTAAAATATACTTCTAGTATTTCATCTACATCTCCATCTATAATTCCGTTACCTTTCATATAATAGGCAAGAGCTCTATTTCTGTCCCCAGTCTTCTTTTCACTTTCATAAATGCCTGTATTTATATCAATTAAGTCATTTCCAGTTATTTTTCTTGTGAAATTTAATATTCTAGAGATTTTTTCTTCAGAAGTTTCACCGTTTATCAAAGATACCGTAGCAATAGCGCCTGCATTTATCATTGGATTTAAAGGTTGCTTCTGCACATGACTTTCTAAATTGATTATAGAGTTAAAAGCTGATTCCGTGGGCTCCATTCCAATTTTTGTGAAAACGTATTCCGTACCATTATCTAAAATAGCTAACATTAAAGTTATTACCTTTGATATACTTTGAATAGTAAACTTAACATCACAATCTCCAGCAAAATATTCTTCCCCATTTAATGTGGTTACCCATATACCAAGAGCATTAGGATCTGCCTTTGCAAGTTCCGGAATATATGATGCTACCTCACCCTGAGTTGTCCACTTTTTACATTTCTCAACTATGTCCTCCAAGATTCTCTTCATTTTATAATCTCCAATCTAATTTTTACTTATATCAACCTTATTATATTAATATACTAAAGCTTTTTCAATACTTATAAGTAGGAATTTCTACTTATAAAATAATAAAAATCATTACAATGATTTTTATATGCAATAGAATTTATATATAATGAAAAAATCTATTGTAGTTCTTAGTATATTGTGGTAAAATAATTAATGTACTAGCCGGTGTGATGGAATTGGCAGACGTGCGGGACTCAAAATCCCGTGGTGGCAACACCGTACCGGTTCGACCCCGGTCACCGGCACCATAAAAGTTAGTATAAAAACTCTGAATCGTTGATATTTCAACAGTTCAGAGTTTTTTTGTTTCCATTCAAATCATAGTTAGTTATCACTCTTTGAATTATTCCCAGTGGTATTATTATACTAAACATAAAAATAAATTCTATTGCTAGAGTTCTTTAATTCTTATAATAGGATTTATTTTTATTTATCTCTCTCCATTTTCTATTACATTTTTATAATTTATATCATTAAATACCTTTTATTTAAATATAAATAGTATTATACAAGTAATTTTAGGAGTTAAATATGGTTAATTCACGAATTTGTAATTTATTTTTTGATCCAAGTGCAGCTAATTACTTAGTTGAATTCAGAGGAAACTTTATGGAGCAGCTAGATAAAATATCTTATGCTTGCGGTTATGTACTTACTAATACTCTTGGAATTGTGGCAGTACCTTCTACATTGCTAAATCAACTTTTACAAGATGTACCAGCAATTATTTATGTTGATTTCAGAGCCATGTTTGTATTAGGAGATATATCACCTTCAGATGTAGATAATATAAATACTATTAAAATCAACCCATATTTAAACTTAACTGGTAGAGGCGTTTTGATTGGAATGATAGATTCTGGAATAGACTATCTCAATGAAGAATTTATGAGAGAAGATGGTACATCAAGAATTGTAAATATATGGGACCAATCAGACCCAAGTACTAACCCATCTTTATATATTGGTCAAACTTACTCAAATGAACAAATAAATAGTGCAATAAATGCTTATAAAAATAATGAAGATCCATATAAAATAGTGCCCTCAAAAGATGATATAGGTCATGGAACTAAAATTGCTGGAGTTATAGGAGCCAGAGGGTACACTAATGAATTTCAAGGAGTTGCTAATGATAGTGATTTTGTAATTGTTAAGCTTTTTGAATCTACTAATTACAAAAGAATGTTAGAAGAAAACGGAATTATTCCTCCTCCTCCTGTTTATAATGGCTCTGAAGTTATTTCTGCATTAGAGTACTTGAAAAATTTCGCCATAGAGTCTAAAAAACCCATGGTTATATATCTAGGGGTTGGTAGTAGCGAAGGAAGTCATGATGGAGCAAATATGATTCCTAGATATTTAACTTCTCTTGGCAGTATAAGGGGTTTAGCTTTAGCAGTTGGAACTGGAAATGAAGGTGCATCCCAAGGACACACATCCGGTTATATAAAAAATGTAGGAGATACTAGAACAATAGAACTAAGAATACCTAGGGAAATAAAATATTTTTCATTTAACATATGGGTTCAAAGACCAAATAGAGCTTCTTTGACCATATTTTCTCCAACTGGAGAATCTTCCAATTTAATAAAATCAAAAATAGGAAAAGTTCAAAACTTTAAGTTTATTTTCGTAAATACTAATGCAATTGTTAGTTACTATAGTCCTGAACATTTTACTGGTCATGAAGTTATAAATATTATTTTCAATGATGTAAAACCTGGAATATGGACTTTTCAATTATTAGGAGAATATATAACTAACGGGCGATATGATATGTGGTTACCTCCTAAAATTACTTTACCAAACGGCACAGAATTTTTAGAACCAGATCCATTTATCACTCTAGTGCTTCCATCCGATGCTCGTAGTGTACTTACTACAGCATATTATGGAGAGGATAATTCTTTAATTGCGGCTTCAGGTAAAGGCTTCAATGCTAATAATATAATTAATCCTGACATTGCAACTGTAGGAATGAATATTTTAACAACAAAAGTTTCAGGAGGAATTACTACGGTTTCTGGTAGTTCTGCAGCTTCAGGAATAGCTGCCGGCGTTGCTGCCTTACTATTGCAATGGGGTATCATAGATGGAAATGATCTTGCCATATATTCAAGAAAGCTTACAAGTTATTTAATATATGGAGCTTATAGAAGCCCTCTCTTACCCTATCCAAATAGGGAAATGGGATATGGTAGTCTCGATCTGTTAGGCACTTTTAATGTTATTAGCAAGTCATATAGTAATGTAACTAGGAACTTAACTATAGATAGCATTAATGAAGTAAGTATTAATGATGAAATATTTATAGAATACTATATGGATGAATTATTTGTAAGGATTCCAAATAAAATTATGGAGATGTTTGTATGAAAAGAAATTTTAAAACTCCAGAAAGTATTTTTAGCGACATAACTTTTGATAATTATCTTATTCAATATGAAGGAGATATTGAACAAGAGTTTGAAGGCCTATCTGATTATTATATAACAGTAATTAATGATAGATATGCAATACTATCATTAAAAAAAGATATAGATATTGATACTATTAGAACTACTTTTCCATCTATTGTATATATTAAACCAACAGATGCATATACTCTCCAGGATATTTCACCAGTTGATGCTTCTCAAGCTATATTTTTGCAATTGAATTTGCCCTTAAATCTAACGGGAAGAGGAGTTAATGTGGCAATTATTGATACAGGCATTGATTACTTAAGTGAAGAATTCATGACTTTGAATGGAGAAACAAGAATTCAAGCTATCTGGGATCAAACAATACCTTCTACTAATCCAGAATTTAACCTTGATGTCCCTTACGGTACCATATATACAAAAGAACAAATACAAAGTGCTATTCAAGCCTATAGAGATGGTAAATCTCCCTATGAAATAGTTCCAAGTAAAGATGAAATCGGACATGGAACAAATATGGCTGGAATAATTGGAGGTACTGGGAAAAATCCAGATTTAAGAGGAGTTGTTCCCGACTGTGATTTTCTAGTTATAAAATTAATAGAAGATTATTCATTTAAAGCTCAATTTGGCATAGATATACCTCTATATAATATAACTTCTATTTTTGTAGCCTTAGAAGCTTTATATAGATACACTTTAACTAATTATAAACCACTAATTATATATTTCCCTCTTGGAACTACCTTTGGAAATCATGATGGAAATGGTATTTTAGAACAATATATAGAGACAATCTCTAAAAATAGTGGAGTAGTCGTAGTTACAGGAACAGGAAATCAAAGAAATAATGGAATTCACACCTCTGGTATAATATCTAGAATTAATGAAACAAGTGTAATGGATGTAGATGTATCACCCGAACAAAAAGACTTGTGGCTTGAAATTTGGATAAATAAACCAAATATAATGTCCTTAGATATAGTTTCTCCCTCTGGGGAAAATAGTGGACTAATAAATGTTTTAATTAATAATACAGAAACTTATACCTTTATATTTGAAAAAACATCAGTTAGAATTAATTACTTTTTACCAGAAGAAACTACTGGAGACCAATTAATACGGGTTAGATTTTATAATATACAGCCAGGTATATGGAAATTCAGATTAACTGGTAACTATATTTTAGATGGAAAATACAATGCTTGGCTCCCTCAAAAGGGAATAACCATGGGAGATACTAGTTTTAGTTTATCTGATCCTTATGGTACAATTACCAATCCAAGTAATTCAAGTTTTTTGATTACTGCTGCAGCATATAATCAAAATAATAATAATATTGTGAACTTCTCTGGTATGGCTTTTGAAGAGAACTTTGTTGGAGTTATAGATATTGCCGCCGGGGGAATAAATGCATTAACTGTAGCTCCTAATAATGAAACTGCTGTTGTTTCTGGAACTAGTGTATCTGCGGCTGTTGCTGCTGGAGCTTGTGCCATGCTATTTGAATGGGGAATTGTTGATGGCAATGATCCTTACATGTATTCTCAAACTTTAAAAACCTATATTTCAAGAGGAACTACTAAGCGACCTGGTGATATTTATCCTAATCCCCAATGGGGATATGGTATATTAAATATTCTTACTATGTTTCAAAATATGATATAGTTTCTACTCATAATGTTCCTGATTTAAAGCATAATATAAATAGAGTGCTAATAATTGCTCTATCTATACAGTCATTCGCCGTTATATGTAATATATTCACATTGATAAAAGCGCTTATATTTATGAGTGCTTTTAATCTAAATTATTATTTACATATAATTCTTAATCTTATTATTCATAAATCTCCGTATAATAAAATCACTCTTTAGATTGTCTAATTATCAATAAATTTATTTCCATAATTCTTGTGTTAACTTCTCAATCTCAACCTTGAGTAGTTTAGTTTCCTCGTAATTAATTACATAAACTCCATTTATTTTTTCTATGCAACATCCCTCCTTAATGCCCATTGGAAGCTTTGAAATTAATATATTTATCATCTCTCCTTCTTTATCCTCACACACTGCATATTCTGCTTCAAATCTATCTATAATTAACATACTACCTCTCCTATCTGTTAATAAATATATTTTTGTAAAAATAGTAATAAACTCCTTTGCACTTTCATAATTTATAAAGAATAAAGGGGTGAATATTTTGAATAAAAAATTAATACTTGTAATTATATTATTTATACTAGCAACCTGTACAGGTTGTACAAATATAAAAAATGTTTTAAACAGCGATAAACCACAAATTAATTATTATACCAATGAACTAATTAAAAGCATTTCTACTAATGCTCCTACAAACATATCCGTATTTTATAGAGAATTTTTTAAGGAATTCGATTTTCCTCCTGCTGAAGGTGAGGACATTTTAGAGTTCATTAATTTATTAGATGACAGCTATTTTATAGCTAAACCTAGTGATCTTCCCAATACTTATAAATATAAGGTGTATATAGAATGTTCCGACGCTAAATATGCTTTAACGGTATTTGATGAAAAATATATTTCCATATATTCATGGGATGGTAAATACCAAGTAGATTATGTTAACATTACTAAAGTTCCTTTATCTTATAACATATATGGAATCTGTAAATATTTCACCGAAGAATAAATAAAAGAGGAAGATATTCTTCCTCTTTTATTTATATAGATATTATTACTACTTATATTTCTAATAAGAAAGCTTCATAAGCTCTGCAAGTTTCATATATATCCCCTTTACTTGCAATCTCCCATGGTGCATGCATATTGTGTAAAGCTACACCTGAATCTATAACTTCCATTCCATATTCAGCAAGAATGTAAGCTATAGTACCACCACCACCTTGGTCAACTTTTCCAAGCTCTGATGTTTGCCAGTAAACGTTATGTTTATCCATTATTCTTCTTAATTCTGCAATGAATTCAGGATTTGCATCATTACATCCACCTTTTCCTCTGGCACCAGTATATTTATTGAAACATACACCTTTTCCAAAGAATGCGTTGTTTTGCTTTTCACTTACTGATGGATAGTTTGGATCAAAAGCAGCACTTACGTCTGAAGAAAGCATTTTAGAATTTGAAAGTGCTCTTCTTACTTTAAGCTCACTATAATCTTCAACTAAGTTTACAAGTTCTGCTACAGTGTTTTCAAAGAATCTTGATTGCATTCCTGTTGCACCTTGGCTACCTACTTCTTCTTTATCTACAAGTAGTGTTATGCAAGTCTTATCTGTGCTTTGTATTCTCATCATTGCTTCAAATGAAGTGTAGGCACAAATTCTATCATCATGACCGTAAGCCATAACCATTGAACTATCTAGACCATAACTTCTTGCTCTTCCAGCTGGAACTACTTCAAGCTCTGCTGAAACAAAGTCTTCTTCAGTTATTCCATACTTTGTATTGAGAAGTCTTAAGATATTAAGTTTAACTCTATTTTTAGCCTCTTTGTCTTCAACTGGCATAGAACCAACACAAATATTTAAGCTTTCTCCTTCGATTCCTTTAGCTAAAGTCTTACTCATTTGATCTGCTGATAAGTGAACTAGTAAGTCAGATATTCCCACTACTGGATCTTTATCATCTTCTCCAATAACTATATTAACTGTAGTACCATCTTTCTTTATAACTACTCCATGAATAGCTAGTGGTATTGTAACCCACTGATACTTCTTAATTCCACCATAGTAATGTGTTTTTAACATTGCTAAATCAGCATCTTCATACAGTGGATTTTGTTTTAAATCAAGTCTTGGAGAATCTACATGAGCTCCTAATATTTTAAATCCTTTTTCTAGTGGCTCGGTTCCTATTAAAAATAGAGCAAGCGTTTTTCCCATGCAGTTAGCGTAAACCTTATCTCCTGCTTTTAATTTCTTACCTTCAGAAATATAAGTATTAATGTCTCTGTAGCCTTCTTTTTTAGCTAATTCTATAACTTCAGTTACACATTCTCTTTCAGTTTTACATTTTGACATAAAATCAATATATCTATCTGATAGTTCGAATGCATTCTTCACATCTTCTTCTGTATACTTATCCCAAACTGATTCATATTTTTTTTCTAATTTTTTCAAATCTTCCACTAAAATCCCTCCCATTAAATCATAGTATGTAAAATTTTCTACTTCCATATTACTCTATATTTAATTTATTTACAATTCAAATTATCTAAAATTTATAATCTATTTCAAATTATTAGATTTTAAGTTTTATTTCTAATTATGTATTTGTCCTTCTATAATTCTTTTCTCAATTGTTTCTACTGCTGTAGAATTCGAAGTAGCTTTATACCTATAATTTGCAGCTGCTGCTTCTATTATCACAGCTATATTACGACCCGGCTTTAATGGTAGCATTATTTTCTCTACTTCAATACCTAAAATCTCCATATAATCTTTGTCTATTCCAAGTCTTTCATACTTATCATTGCTGTCCCAATTAGCCAAGCTAATTACCAAACTAATCTTTTTTTGAGAAACTATGCAACTACTACCATAAACAGCAGATACATCAATAATTCCCATTCCCCTTACTTCAAGCATGCCCGCAGTAATATAAGGACAAGACCCAAATAAGTTTCCATCTATTTCTTTTATATCTACAGCATCATCTGCACCTAATCTATGTCCTCTTTTTATAAGTTCAAGGGCAGCTTCACTTTTTCCTATACCACTTTCACCAATAATTAATATTCCTATACCATACACATCTACTAAAACTCCATGAAGTCTGGTTTCAGGTGCAAGTTCTGAATCTAAAAAATTACTTATTCTATTTATAAATCTAGTAGACTTAACTTTACTTCTTAGAATATTAATATTCTTATCTCTGGCTTCTTGTAAAAATTCTTCATGCATTTCAAGACCTGTTGTTATAACTATAGCTGGTGCATGAAGCGAAAAATATCTTTTGATTCTACGTAGTCTTACCTCTGGATCTAGATAGTTTAAGTAGCTCCATTCAGTTTTTCCAACAATTTGAACCCTCTTATTGTCGTAATAATCATAAAATCCAGCAAATTGTAGTCCTGGTCTATTTATATCGCTAACTTCAATGTTACACTCTAAATCACCTTTAACAACTATCTCAAGATTAAAATTATTAGCTAAATCTAAAACCCTTACTCCCACTTTGATACCTCCAACTTACTTAGTTTTTATAATCACAAACTAGTTTTATTAATAATTTATAAAACTAATATTTTTGCTGTAATTAATTATTATCTTTAGATTCTACTGGTTTATATCCACTTAGTTGTGATCTAAAGTTATTTTTAACATTATTTATATATCTCTGTCTTAATTTATTTTGTCTTTCTTTTTCCTCCACTGTAAGTCCATCACTTTGACTCTTTTTGTACAAAGCATTTATTTCCCCTGTAACTTCTTCTATTTTCATATCATTTACATTTTTATATTTTGAACTCATTATTTTCCTCCTGAAGTTAAATTTAGTTTTATATTAACATATTTTAATTACTTACCGTAAAATTCTATATATCATAATTAATACATACATTATTTATAATATATAAATGTCATAACATGCTATTATGTTGTTTGTATGTTTAATGTAATTTAATTAAATATAGTTAAATGTCGAATTTATAATTATCCTATTTTTTTACAAATGGCTTAAAATCGCATTTAGTCATTTACATAATTTTCCTGTATGAACTTTTATCCTTTATTACCCATTTTTATGATACTTTTTGTAAGATTCTATATGAATTTGACTAGTAATAATAGTTAACATTATGTATTACGTCTGTTAAAATTAAGATATAAATTTAAAGGATGTGATTTTATGTTGCTAAAACTTCAAGTTCTAAATCAAAAAATTAAATCTTTTAAGCTCCTATTACATGTACTTTTAAGATTTAAAAGACCAACGGATAATATTGTTGTAATTTGTTCCCAACATTTAGATGGATATATAGTTGAATATCAAAAACTTCATCATAATAATTCTTCTAATAATCACAGAAAACTTGCTTAATACTTATGAATTGTTTATTAAGCTTCGACATTTTAGTATTTTATCCTTATTTATTTCTAAATGTTCTAATTTTTTATCAGTATTATCTATCAATATTTTATATATGATACTACAATCTAGAGTATTAAATAAATATTTACCTATATTTTCCATATTGATAAACATATTATCCCAAGAACTACCACCATTAAATATAAATATACCCTTTTTATTTTCTTTATTTATATTATTGAATATAAATTTTTCACTCCATATTACTTGGCATCTATCAATTAATGATTTTAAAGGAGCAGGAAACATGCCAAAATACATTGGAGATGCAAGAATAATTATATTACTTTCCTTAATATGTTTATATATCATTGTCATAGAATCCTCGATAGAACATATACCTTGAATATTACTACAATTCTTACAATCTATGCAAGGCTTTATATCTAAACTATAACAATTTACATAGTTTATCTCTATATCTTTATCAACACCTATCATGATATCATCTAAAATCTTTGTTGTATGCCCATGTTTATTTGGTGATCCATTTATAACTAGTAACTTTTTCATAACTTAACCTACAGTTCTAAAATTAAATCATCTATATCTATAGGTAAATTCTCATTATAGAAAGCAACTAAAAAACTCATAGATTCATAGTTATCTTCAGAAAGCTCAAAGGATAACATTTCATAATCTAAATCATAATCCTCTGATATCTCATCTATTATGTCGTTCACATTATCAATAGCCATATCATTTAAATATGGTAAAAAGTACTCATCATACCAAACTTGACTTTCTTTTTCATCTTCGCACTCTTCATTTGCACATTCCTTAGCTCCATCAAGTTCAACATCATCAAATTCATAGGTAAATTTTAATATAAAGCAATCTTCATGTTTCTTTATCTCCTCTACATTCTCAATGGCATTATCCTCTAAAATTTCAATTATTTCATTTTTATTCATGATTTATTCCTCCTACTAAAAGCATTAATTTTTATTTTAATTTATTTAAAGTTTTATGTATTATATTATTAAAATTATATATCTTATGAAAACTTTTTTCTATAGTTACTATAGTTTCCCTATTAATATAAAAAATAAAACATTAAATTATCTTTACTATATAATAATCTAAATTTTAACATAAATCTATATAATAAAAATTCTGAAATAAAAAAAACCTTGTAAAGATGTTATGGAATTTACCCTTACAAAAGTTTTTTATCTTCAAATTATTACTCTTCTACTAGTTCGTACATTTCTTCTGCTTTATCCATATAAACTATTCCCTCTAAGTGATCCATTTCATGACAAAATACTCTCGCCATAAAGTTCTCTACCTTATACTGTATAAGCTTACCTTCTTCATTCAGTGCCTCTACTACCATTTTAACAGGTCTTCCTACAATTCCTTCATGTCCTACATAGCTAAGACATCCCTCGTAATCCTTAACTGTTTCCTTAGAGGATTCTAAAACTCTTGGATTAATTAAGATTATAGGTGAAGTATTATCAGTGCTTATATCAATTAAAACTACTCTTTTATTTACTGCTATTTGAGGAGATGCAAGCCCTACTCCATCAACAGTTGCTAAAGTATCCTTTAAATCCTTTATTAAGTTCTTTATTTCCTCATTTATCTCTACTACGGTGTCACACACCTTGTTTAAATGCTCATCTCCATATTGAACAATGGTTCTAACTGCCATTTTAAACTCTCCTTTCAACATTTGTTTATAAATATATTAAACCATACTTCTATACTTTTTTCATTATATTACGGAAGAAAATAACTAATACATTATATATCCAATGTAATATATAATTAAAATTATACTAGAAATACATATTCTTAATATATTATCTCTAATACTAATTGTATTAAAGATTCTATAATCGTAGTTAATTGAAGCTATATGAATTAACACTAACCCTAGAATAAGTATATAAATCATACTTGTATTTTTATATAAATCCACAAATGGTCCGACAATAATAAGTATACTCCCTATGATCATAGCTATATTTGACCATGCACTAGTATCTCTTCCTCTTAGACCCATGAATGCTGCAAAAATCAACAATACACCATATATTGATACTAAAAGTAATGTTATAACTTTAAATGTAGTCATGTTTTATCTCCTATGTTTTATAATATGTAATCCATCTATGGTATATCTTAACCTAAATATATAATCATAGTCCTATAATTTATAGGTTAAATATTTTATACCCTATAAATCCATCTATTCCTACCAATTTAGATTACATCATAGTTAGCATACAGAAAAGGAACACTTTATTTAGTATTCCTTTTCTCTTGTATATTCTTATACGTTAATTAACACTAATTAACTTATTCTTATTTTCGGCCAAACCAATTCTCCACATACCTGTTTTACTTTTTGCAGAATAATAAAGTAAATATTTATCCTCTACCTTTACTAAGCTAGATTTATACAAAGTACCATTATCAAAAGCTCCTTCTTCTGGAGATACATCTAACATTTTCTTCAATGGAGCAAAGTTTATTCCATCCTTTGAAATGGTATAATATAAACTTTGCTTTCCAGATTCATTGTCATTATATCCATTTATAACTACTTCATAACCTAGCTCTGTCTTTATTACATCATTATGCCATAAACTAAAATTTAAAGGTTTATCTTTAAAATTACATGTCTCAACCTCTTTGAAATTTTTCCAATCTGTAGTTTCTGTATAATATAAATCCCTACTATAATTAGAAAACCATATCTTATATTTATTATTATCATAAATAACTATTGGAGATACATAATCGTATTTTTTACTAAAAGTATTTGTATCTAATACTAACTCCTTATCAGTCCAATTTAGTCCATCTTTGCTTTTCATTACATATACATTATTTTCACTATTATTAGCCCCATTTCCATCTTTTCTTGAAGGATTATGTCTAAAGTAAACTTCTAAAATATTGTCTACTAGACATATGGTAATATCCGAATAATGGCCACCCGTATTCACATCAATAGGTATATCTAACGGTTTATTGACTCCACTTAAATAATTGTATTCTATCCCATCGTTACTTACTAATATTTGTGGATTTTCATAATCATCATTTCCATTAGGATAAGGTGTCAAACCCATCCAGTATTTATAACCGTTCCACCCATTTTTTTCATACATAACTTTAGGATGAACAGCCTGATTACTTCCATCATAAGTAGGTGTTACTAATGGCTTTTTTGCATTACAATAAGTTTTACCCCAGTTGCTAGTTTTCATTAAATCATCGCTTATATCATTTTCACTCCCTATTGCAATTACATTATTTATACCCTTAATATTCTTCAATAAAAATTTTTCTGTATATGGATTTATAGTATTTTCTTCGATAGGAATTAACGGATAATTTAAAACACCACACATTGCTTGTCCACAAAGCATTGATGCAAAATTTTTAGATGAAGCTAAAACAATATTAGTAAACTTCAAATTGCTTTTCTTACTCATTAACCCATTGTAATCCTTATGTTCTAATAATGATAAACCATCTGCATCTTTTTTATTTAATCCATAAAAAATAGCATCAAACTTATTATTTCTTCCTGCAAAATAACATGTTGCACTTCCTTTACTTCTTAGAAATCTATAAGCTGATAGGTAATTTTCACTAATTATTATTGGAATTTGCTCACTCATTGAAACAGATGACAATTTCATTATTTCATTCATATTCTTACCTGTAGAAATAATGTACCGATTACTATTATCTATTTCCTTGGCAACATTAATACTAAAGTCTGTAATATCTACACCTTTAATCCTAACTACTTCTAACTTTTTCTTAATCAACTCATCTTCTATATCTGTAGAAATTAATTCTTTATCACCTATTATTATTATTATTTTTGTTTCTAATTCTTCAATTTGTTTTCTTACATTATTATTCAGACCTTCACTTTCACTTAAGAGTATAGGTGCATTATACTTCTTACTCAATGGTAAAGCTATTAAGCCCTCTTTTATGCAACTTTTATTAGATACTATTACTACGTCAGATTTCTTCCATCCACTTTTAGCTATTTCTACTGATGTTTCGATTTCACTTTTTTCATAAATTCTATTTTTTGTAAATGTATTATTTAAGTTCATAAGACTTTCATTTTTGTTACCATTTACCCCATATAGTTTTATTTTAGTTTTAATAAACTCTTTACTACCCAATATAATAATTATCACTATAAAGGTTATTCCAATTTTAATTATCTTAGACTTCCTTCGTTTTTTAATTTTTCTCATTTAATCCCCCTTGTATAATTTAGGTGTAACATTTGATAGAAAACCGCATTACCTTCTACTTAATATTACAACTCATATTTTTAGTATCCAAATAATATTTTTTACTATTTAATCCATATGGCTTTTTAGACATTAGTTTAAACTTATTGTTAAATTTATAACATTCATTCTAATTTACTTAAATATTACATTGAATACTTTGTGTATTTTGTAAATTTAAAGTATTTTTGTATTATATAAGCTGTATTTTATCATTACTAAGGAAATAAATCTATAGTTGTGAATTAAAGTTTTATGTAGTTTACATATTCTTAATTGTTATGAAATGAAATAAGGGTTTTTGATTAAATGTTAACAAAATATCAATCTAAATATATAATTAAAAATAAATAATAAAAACATATGTACGTTATCTACCTGTTAATATATAATATAACTTAATACTTCAATAATATATATTATGTTATTGAACATAATACAAATACTTAAGATAAAGATTAAAAGGTGCACAAATGACAAAACAAACACATTCATCTGGAGGATTTTTAGTTGCTCTTTTAGCTATATATCCCATGATAATAAAACCTACAAATGATTATACTTTTTCTTACCAAATACTCTTAATAGGATTATATTTCTACTCTGCCAATATGGGGGCTTTATTTCCAGATATAGATCTTAAAAGTTCTTATATAAGTAAAAGATATCCTTTTATTGCGAAGTATTTAGGTAAAAAATGTAGACATAGAGGCTTTACTCATAGTCTACTATTTCTACTTCTACTATACTTACTATGCTTATTCCTGATTTTTATAAGTCAATGGAATATTGTAATTATAGCTCTATGCTATGGATTTTTATTTGGATATGCTTCTCATCTATTTTTAGATATCCTTACACATCAAGGAATAAAATTATTTTTCCCAGTTGATTTAAATATCCATATACTGAGTTTTAAAACTAATTCAGCAGGCGAAAAAATATTTAGCAAAATTTTAAAAATTTTTACTATAATTTTGATACTAAATATTATGTATAAATATATTTATTTAATTTATTAAAACTATTTATATAATTTGAAATAAGTATTAATACAAATATTTTTAATTTAACTATATATTTACTGTTTTTATAAATGATATAATTATTAAAAATAACAATTATACTTCACTCTATTATAATAAAAGCTATAATAAAAATATTAAGGGGGAAAGAAACCATGAAAATTATTAAGAAAAATGGTAACCTACTAGATTTTCAACCATCAAAAATAAAAACGTCTATTGAAAACGCATCTAGGGATATTAATATTCAACTTAATTCTAAAGAGATTGAATTAATTGTTTCTGATGTTGAAGTAATTCTAAAATCTTTATCACGAGATGTTACTAGCAGTTATGAAGTAAGAAGTATAGTAGTTGATGCTCTAATTAAATATGGCTACAATGATATAGCTAAATCTTATATATTAAATTTATTTTAATATAAATAAAAAGTATCTCCCAATGCTGTTAAACACTTTGGAAGATACTTTTTATTTGAAACACTTATTGTAATTTCAATTAAAGTTTATTTTTTATTATAAATACCTTTTAACACTATATAAATCTTTTAAGCCTTTTAACTAAAAATGCTGATAAAACAACCTTAAGCATATCTCCAATTAAAAATGGAACTACGCACATAATTAAAGCTTCAAATAAACCAGTTTTAGTTATGTACATAAACCAAGCTGTACCAATGGTATAACATCCTAAAATTCCTATACCCATAGCTACCATATATGTATGAAGATTTTCACCAAATCTTTTAATTATAACTCCTATTAATATAGTCGCCACAATATAACCTATAATATAACCGCCCGTTGGTCCAACAACAGTTCCAAGTCCTGCGGTAAAGTTTGCAAATACAGGAACTCCAATTGCTCCAATTATTACATATACCACTTGACTAATTGCTCCAAGTCTTGAACCTAATAATCCCGCTCCAAGGCATACTGACACTGTTGCAAGGTTTATTGGAACTGGCGTAAATGGTAATGGTATTGATATTTGTGAAAGTATTGCTGTTAAAGCTGCAAATAGTGCACAAAATATAATCTCTTTAGTTTTTATTTTCAATGTTTTCCCTCCTGTGTTTTATAATATCTAATGTTTATTTATTATCTATGACGTTATTACACTCCTTATTTACTAGATACATATTAACATATTTGAGATAAAAGTTCATTATAAATGTTTCATATAACTTTATATTATAAAGCTTAACTCTTTTTACAAAGTAGAAAAGAGAACATTAAAGCCCACTTTATATTCTTTAATATCCTCTTCTCAAAATGCACTATATACTAGTTACATTTCATGTAGTCATAATATTTTTTAGTTAAATAATTTAGTTTATCATTGTTTGCTTTAATCCATGCTTCAAGACTTCTGCATTGTGATGATGCTACCTCATGCTGCTCCTTTGATATTTCACGTTCTTCTAAAGCTTCATCCAGTTCATTCTCATCTAAAACTATTACCTCTCCCGTAGTTAATACTACTAAATCTAAGAACAAATCATCATAAAATGGAATTCCATTGTCTGTAAGCTGATATTCTTCTGATATATCAAAATACCACTGTATTACTTCGCCTTTTTCATTGATCATCACTGTTACTACAAAATTCTTATCATTTGGAAAATACTGAAGCCATGAATAGTTCTTATCTGCAATGCAATAATCTTGTCCAAGAGTTTGAATCACTAATGGTTCCCTTACTTCTTTCATATAAATAATTGATATATATCCTTTTAACTCTTCATTATCAATGTATTTAAGCTTGAACTCCCTATCTAAAACTCTTCTCCAATCTGATTTATCCGCATATCTTCGCTTCATGATTATTCACTCCTATCAAAGAGCTTAGACTTATAATATAATTCTAATCCCTTTAATATTATTATATTATAAAAATCACATTAAGAACACTAACTATATACGCTTTACCATAACTCTTCAACTACATCTAGAGTGCTTGTCCATAGATTAACAAATACTCTATTTTTCTTCTGTTATTATTATTGTCTTATAACTCAAATGTATTCTCTATAACTCCTGGTAATATGCTATATATTGATTTTCCCATTTTCTCTTCAAAATATTTTTTCGTTTCCATGGTTGCTCTCCATTTATCAGCAATATAATCATTAGTTCCATGTCTTAACGCTACATCAACCATTCTTTTTTCCATTAAACAAAATCCTTCTGGTAATGCTAGAGCATCGCATAACTGTATAAGTCTATCATAATCATCAAATTCTACATTTTGAATATAATCTTCTACAAAAGTATATTCTTCATCACTACAATAATCCCATCTGCCAAAGGTAGTTCTCATATCACGACAATTAAAGGAATGCGTTAAACAAATTTTTGCTACTCTAGGATAGCCCTTCTCCATTGCAAAATTATAACCAAGTAAAGTATGCTTCATATAGGTTACTCCAAACCTTACCCCAATATCATGTAACATTCCTAATATTAATGCATCATCAGAATTTAAATCATTACAATTTTTAGCTATTAATTCTGCTGCCTTTCCTACGTTTATAGAGTGAGCAATCCATGGACCTGGATTTAGTCTTTCACCTTCTTCTAATAGTTGCTTTGCCTCTTCTAAAGTTGGTATACCCTTCCCCATATTATCCTTCATTTTCCTAACCCCTTTCTTTACCACTGACTATTTTTATGTTACCTATACCTTAACATAGTATTTTTTTATTTAACCCTTTGATATTATCCTAAAAGTCCTTCATTATTATCTTAATCCAAATTTCATCTATACCATTTTCATAGGTTTCTATAAATCTTATTTCTCCAGTTAAAACTTTTCCACCATCCATAATCCTTGAAAATATCTTATTCTTATCCCTTGGCACATATCCAATCTTTTCATTTTTAACATTAAGCACTGATATAGCATACTTATCATATTTATTTTCTGGTTCCCTTATTAAAATTATCTTGTCTTTGTGCTTAATTTTAGTAGAAAGTTCTTCTAAATAATATTTAATTCCCGAAACCTTAACTGTTAACAAGTAAATTTCATCATTAAAGGGTAGTCCTAAGCTTCCATTTTTGATATGTCTAATTATTCCTCCACCATTATCAAGATTAATCAAAAAATGTTTATTCTTGTCCATAAGCTTATCCCCCCATTGTATCTAAATGATTTTCTAAAAACTTTCTTTCAGTAATTAAATTTTCAACTTCTTGGGTAAAACACTCTTTTTCATTAATAATCCACTGTTCATCAGACAACTGTCCTTTTATATTAAGAGGAAACTCATTTTTTCTCTCGTGTATAAATTCTTCAGTTTTTTTTATCAAATTCTTAATTTTTTCTATATTAGCCTTTATATCATCAATTTCATTTACTTCCTCTACATCTCCCTGGTCTTCTAATAAAGTTGATAAAAGCCTCAATTGCTCTAAGTCATTATTCTCATAAGCTTTTAGAATTCTATCCCAAAATCTTCTTTTCTTAGTTGACAAATCACTATTTAAATCAGGATGGAATTTCTTTGCTAAGGTCCTAAAGATCTTTTTTACATACTTTATTTCATCATTGGATAATTCAGGTAATTCAATATACTCTTTACCACTTTTTATATCTTGCTTCAAATTTTCTTGTTGCCTAAAAAAATCCTTCAACTCTTCCTCTATAGTTTTATTTATAGCTTGGAAATCTATTTTTCTATTATTATTTATATATCCCTGGACTAATCCTATCTTTCTTCTAAGCCTCCTTATTTCTATACTTTCATCTAGTTTCTTGTAGATTATATCTCCAAATATTGATAAATACTTACTTTCATAATATATTATTTCTTTGTGAATCAAATCTTCTTTTTCTTCTTCTACCATTATATATAGTTCTTTTAAATTCCTATACTTACTTTTTAGTTCTTTATATTCCTGTAACTCAATTAGTTGGCCCATTTTCTCACCCCAAATATATTTCCTAAATTACTAAGTTTATCTACTAACCATTATACATTAAAATTATACATTTTTACTAAATATAATATTATAAATAATTTTAAACTATATTTGTTAAATATAAACATCGTTTAGATTGAGCCTAGTATGCATGACATGTTATACTAAATTTGTCATACTTGTATACTAAGATTTTAATAAGTGGTTTTACAGATAGGAAGTGAAAATTATAATAAAGTATTTAAGGAATAAATAGCTAATCTGTTTATTTAAAAGGTGGATAATTATGAGTACTTTAGAAAAAGCTATATCAATAGCTGTAAAATATCATAGAAATCAAAGGGACAGTGAAGGCACACCTAGAATAGTTCATTCTCTTAGTGTTATGTTTAATATGAAAACTGAAGAAGAAATGATTGTTGCTATATTACATGATGTAGTGGAAGATACAGAGTATAATCTGACTCGATTAAAAAAGGACGGATTCTCTACTGAAATTCTAACTGCTATTGACTACATAACTCATAGAAAAAAAGAAAGCTATGAAGATTATATCGACAGAGTTAAAATAAATTCATTAGCTTTAAGAGTTAAACACTCTGACTTAACTCACAATATGGATATCAAAAGAATGAACAATATATCTAATGAACAAATGATTACATACATAAATAAATATAAATTCACTTGGAACAAGCTAAAAGTTTTAAATCCAGATACCTTAGTAAATAAATCTAAGTTGAATTTTAAAACAAAATATAACTTGAACACTATTAGTACCTATGCCTATAAATATATGAAAAGGATGATTAAAGTGAATAATTTAGAAAAAGCAATCTCTATAGCTGTTAAAGCTCACGAAAATCAAAAAGATAAATCTGGAACACCCTATATACTTCACCCATTACATGTAATGATGAAAATGAAAACTGAAGAGGAGAAAATTGTTGGTGTTTTACATGACGTTGTTGAAGATACAGCCTATACATTAGAATCTCTTAAAAATGAAGGCTTTTCCTATGAAATAATAGAAGCCATAGACTGTTTAACTAAAAGAAAAGATGAGGATTATTTAAATTATATTAATAAAGTAGCCTCAAACACTATTGCCACTAAGGTTAAAATTCAAGATTTAGAACACAATATGGACTTAAAAAGGCTTAATGATATAAAAGAGGAAGATATACTCCGAATCGTAAATAACTATAAACCTGCTTGGGACAAACTTAAAGTACTAGTAATTTAATAATAAATCTACAAAAACAGAATAATACTTCCCACGCTTTATATATTCTACAATATTAAATTAAATATTTTTTGCCATATATAAATCTTGTCCATAATTAAATATTTCATCTGCTAAAACTAAATTTTTCTCTATATCCATTAACCCCTGAACTTTATATAAATTCTCTATTCTTTCCACTATGTCCTTTGGCAGATGATCTGATATGTGTACAAGACCATATTCACAATGCCTTGGAGTACAGATAACACGGAATAAAGTAACTATAGAGACATACACACATATTTTTCATAGTATGCAAAAGCTTCAAGGTATTTTTCTCTCTTAATATATTTAATCACTCTAGAACGTTGTTCATATCTTGTAATGCATTGTTTATAAGTATCTAGGGAACTTTTCTTGTCCTCTTTAGGTGGTTCAATTATATTTATAACATTTTCCTTATCAAATAATATTAGAGGATATTCTGCAATATCTCCTTTTACAAAGGTACATCCTTCAACAATGAAATTATTTCTTCTCTGATATTTATCACTTATATCACTTCCATTTCTATAAACTAAATAAATTTACATATTTTAAATTATCTAAGTTAAAATATTTTTTTAAATCTTAACCTACTGTATAAATCCTCTTATAATTACATTAAATCTCCGCTGCTCTACTTAACCTCATAAATAAAATGTTCTCCCTTCTCAAATATAATGCTAAAACCATTCTTAAACCCAGCTTCTTTAAAAAGCCTCTTTTGTGTATTTAATGCAAAAGGAATATCTATGTGATAAAGCTTGATTTTTTCATCACCGTATTGTTTTAATAATTCTTCTCTTTGTTTAAGCCACTTTCTTTCATAATACTTAGTTACAACATAATCCCCTTCTATATAACTTCCACCTTCCTTTAATGCTTCTTTTATCTTTTTATAAAGAGCTAGCTTTTCATTATATAAGAAATGATGCATAGTCATTACGCCAAATATATACTGAAACTTATTAAGTCCAAAATAATACTCCAAATAAGAATCTACTACTATATTTATCTGATTTACATTGTCCTTATATTTGTCCTTAAGAATTTTTAACATCTCTTCAGACAAGTCTATACAAGTTATTCTTGCATTTGGAGCCTTCCTAAGTATTCCCTCTATTTCAAGGCCTGTCCCACATCCTAAATCAAGTATTTCAATTGATTCTTCAGTATATTTCATAGTTGATGATACTAATTTATAGTATTCATCAAAGGAACTAACTGTATTCTCCATATGCTTATCATATTCCCCAGCTCTCATATTGAAAAAGCTGCTCATTTCTTCTATCTCATGATTTTCGCTCATATTATCATCTTCTTTCTATTAATATACATACTATTTACACTCTTTGAGCACTTTTGGGATTTCATAATTATTCATATCCTTTCATAGTACAAACTCTAATTGAAAATCCCTTGGATCACTTTCATATAACTCTTTATCTACTTCCTCAGCCGCTCTACAACCTATAGCAAAATAAAATGCAACTGTTTCCTCAGCAGAACTTGCACATATATAAATTCTATCTACTTCCCATTGCTTCAATTCTCGTGTAACAGCCATGAACAACTGCTTACCTATGCCCTTATTTCTGTCATCCAAGTTAATAAACAGCTGATCTAATAAAACATATTTAAATCTTTTTCCAAATAATTTCTTATTAACAGTCACAAAACCTATTAATTTATCGCTACAATTAAAAGCTCCAATAGCAATACCACCATTTATAAGAGTTTTTTTCATGTTACTTAGGTGATTTTCATAGCCATTAGGCCAATCTAAATCATGATAATTAATATCTATTAGTTGACGTTTTCCCTCTATTTCTCTCCATGCTTTCCCTATATATTGAGATGGATTCATTTCCTTTATAAGCTCGCATTGTTCTAACTCTAATTTTCTATACACAATTTCAGTCATAACTTTCCCCCTATTACTTATTTACTAATAGAGTCTTTATGCCATTAGCTAAATTGTCCTGCCAATCATAGTAAAGATGAGCTCCTACAAAGATTTCGGAAGTTACATCATATCCCTTACTACTTAATGTAGATATCATCTTATCATTTGCTTTAATATGCTCTTTATGGAACCCTTCTAAAGATCCCATATTAAAGTAAAAATCTATCATTAATTTTTCTGTATCTTGGTATTTTTTTGATAAGTTTGAGTTACCTTCAGCATCTGCTTGCAATTCTCCATTCTCATCTAAATACCATGCAAAAGCACCTGATTGTGATAAAACCTTTCCAAATATATTAGAATATTCAAGTGCTGCATAAGCTGCAAACTGACCACCTAAGCTAAGTCCTGCAATTATTGTTCTTTGCGGACTTCTTGTTACCCTATAATTTTCTCTTGTCCAACTCATTACTTCTTCTATAACAAATTCTAGGAATTCATTACCACCAATTAATTCTTCACTTCTTTTCTGTGAATTTTCAATAAACACAGCACAAGTAGATGGTATATGATTATCTCCTATAAGATTGTCTAATACTTTAGGTACTTCTACTAAATTTACATAATCCCATCCGTCTGTAAATACAATTAGATTGTTATCCTCCTTAATACTTTCATATCCATAAGGAGTATAAATCCAAACCCTTCTCTCTTCTATATCCGATTTAGGTATAAATTTAACCTTTTCAATTTTCCCAACTTTATTATCTACCCTTTCTTTTACCCATACCTTCTCCTTAGCTCTAGGCATTTCAATTATATTTTCAATAGGAGCAAGTAAGGCACACTCTTGTGGATTTTCATCATCTATAGGTGGTATATAAGTTTTAGAATTTAAAGGGTCTACTATTACATCTTCATGCTTCCAATCATATTCTTCATCAACATTTACTACTAATATATATAAACAACGGGCTTCCTTAGATAAAACAGTGCTTCTATACCACAAATTACTATTATCTAATCTATATAAGTCTGTTTTCTTATCCCCCTCACCAAACATCCAACCCCCAAATGCTTCACTAAAAACAAAGATATTGTCTATTTCTCTATCTTGCTTCCAAATTACAGTTACCAATGAATTTTCTTCATTACCCTCAATATTCTCAATAATTGGAGTACCTATTTTCTCAATTTTTCTCCAAAATTCCTCCATTACATTAGCTTTGCCAGCTTTTATATCCTCCTTAAGTTTTAATAACATCGGGCTTAATATTCTTTCATCACACATAATTTTTCTTAGCAAGAGAAAATATACTCCTTACGTATATATCTCTCTTACTTCCCCCTTTCAATTTATATATTTTTCAATAGAACTTACCCATTCGACTGTTCGTGAAAATAAGTTTCCATAATAATAAACCTAAATTCTTCATCTTCTAGATACTCTTCACACTTTTTAAAACCTAGTTTATTAAATAGTGATAAAGATGGTTTATTGCTTTCTTCAATCTCTACATATATCCCCTTTATGTCCATATTATTAAATATATACTCCATTACTGTTTTAATTGAAGTGTAAGCTATTCCTTTTCTCAAGTAGCTATTATTACCTATAGTAACTCCCATCTCTCCTCGTTTTTCTACTGTATCTATGCTAAAAAAATTAACAAATCCAATAAAATCATCTTCTGTATTAGTAATAATAAAATATTTATACATTCGTTCTTCCTTATTTGCATTTATTACATTTCTATCAAACTCATTACAGTATCTTATACACTCTTCAATTAAATCCTTGCTACTACTAGGTATAGGTCTTGGATCGTACTTATTAATTTTCCTGTCAATTCTACAAGAAAATAAATTAGTGATATCTTCTCTACATATATCTCTTATCTTAATGTCCTTATCCTCATAATAAATCATTATTAAATCCCCTTTTACTCATATATTTATATTTTAAAACTATATTTATCCTCACCGATAACGTTCTGTAGTAACAGCTTTAAATCTCATTACACACAAATCTAATATTTTAGCAACAATAAAAGGCTATAAGAAAGATATCTTTCTTATAGCCAAAACTAGCACTTCTATTTTACTTATAACCAATATTACATAACTATACACATATAAATAAAAATAATTATTAGATATTTTTACATACCTAAATAAGTCTTCATTCTATTTATGCATAAATGTATATTAAATTGTATTATTATAAAATAACATGATTATATCATGTCACTAAAGTAATATTTATACTCCTTTAAGCCCAAAATATCTACTCAATCTATTCATATATATAAATAATACTGATAAACATAAGGTTCCATATTTAACTTAAGGATTTACTTTAGAATCGAGTTTAAATTTTTATAAATTTATAACCCTAATTTATAATATTAAGCAAAATTCAAAAATAGTTTAATAAGATTGATTTCATTTCAATTGTTTTAAAAAGAAGTACCACAAAAATCCTATAACATAGGCAAAACTTCTTTTAAAATTAAATATTCTATTTTATCGAACTTTAATTAACAATTGATTTTAAATAACATCTCACTAACCCCTTCCTGAACTTTAAATTACATGTATAATTTACCATAAATTACTTTCATAGTCAAGTATAAATTTGAAAATAAAAACTTTTCACAATATTAAACTTTTTTGAGATAAGATATAATTTCAAAACTCTTAACTTTTTCGAGTTATATATAACAACCATTAGTTAAAAATAAATAAAGTTGTGTCAAAATAGAATTAACTTCTATGTTGACACAACTTATATAACTTTAAGTGACACACCAAATTTTATATTTGGATAGTAGAACTTACTCATTGAACTATTTGTGAGAAAGAGCCTCCATTATTTATAAAATTCTTGAGTAGCATAATATCTATCTCCTGATTTATAAACTCCTACTCCTATACTTGTAAAGTTAGTTGATAATATGTTTTCTCTATGTCCCTGTGAATTCATCCAGTTAGTCATAAACTGATTTGCAAGGGCATTCAAATCAGATACGCCGCCTATATAGGCTATATTTTCACCCCATGCTCTATAAGAAACTCCGTCATTAGCCATTTGTGTAGTTATAAGTTGGCCTTCTGGATTTTTATGATCAAAATAATTTCTATCACCCATATCTTTTGATTTAATTCTTGCATACTTCTCCATTAAACCACTATAGCTTAGCTGAGCTACTCCAGCTCTAGCTCTTTCTTCATTTACTTTGTTAAATATAAGCTGCTCCACCTGAGATGAAAAATCTCCCTGATTACTTGGTGGTGTTGGTGTTGGTGCTGAAATGGATGGTGTAGATGGTGTGGCTGGCTTCTTCACTGGTGTCGATGACTTCTCAACTGGTGTTGGTTGGTTATTTAATTTAGGTGCTTCTTCAGTGGAATTATCATTGTTAATAATTTCTTCCTCTTTAGGTTCTAATGCATAATTTGTGACATTCTTTTGTGAAGTATTTTCACCTTTTGCCTGTCCACTTTTACTAGCCATTGATACTTCATTTTCTTTACTTTCACTAACTACCTGTTTCTTAGTAGCCTCTTCCTTGATTGAATCGATTTTAGGTAAAGTATTTTCTTCTAATAAATCATCTTTATTATCTAAATCCTTACTCTCCACATTCAGGACTTCATTTGAGTTGCTTGTCCAGTCTTTGCCATTTTGAATTGTAACTCCCACTAATGCAGTACCTACTACCGCTCCACATATCATCAGTGTAATAAACTTCTTTTTCATTAGTTTCACTCCCTTTAATTTGTGTTGTTCTTTATTTATACCATAAAACTAGGATTTTTTTATTAGTAGAACCACTCCTTAATATCCATAATAATTTATATTTGTATAATATAACCTTACTACGCCTTCTTATCATTATTTTGATAATTATCTTTTGGTTATTATAGCATCCCTTATACTCCAACCCCTAAGCACTAATTATTTATACCTAATTATCTTTATATATTTAACTATAAATTGAAATATTTACATTAATATTCATACAAAAAAAGAACCCTGGTAATATCAGGGTTCAAAATCTATTTTTGTAACTTTAAACTTATGTTTTCATAAATATACTTCATTTTAAATAATATTATTTTATATACTCATCACATACTGATATTAATATACTTTTTAAGTTCTTATGTATTGAGCTAAATCTTTCATCTAGTAACTCTTCTTTAGTTACCCAGGCATATTCTGAATGTTCCTCATTTATTGCAAAGTCAGTTAAATCATAATTTTTAGCTTTAACTAAGTAAGTATACATAACCCTATAAATATCCTCTACAGTGCTTCTTGACTTAAACGCTCTCACATTTAATTCTTTAATTAGTTCCACATCCAGATTAGTTTCCTCCTTAGCTTCTCTGTATAAAGCGTCAATTGGAATCTCTTCATATTTAACTTTACCTGCTGGCACATTCCACACTCCCGGTGCAACCACACAATCATTTGCCCTTTTAGTTAATAATACTCTATCCTTATGAATAATTATTGCTTCTACTGCTATTCTGTAATTTGGATAATTCCCCATAATAATTCACCCCTTTACTTAATACTTTCTTTTAAAACTCTTAATTCTCCCTCACCAATTGCAACAATAGTTCCCATATGGTACACCCCCGTTAAATTTATTTTATTATGCCTGTTTTTCTTAACTCATATATATTTAGTGAATGATTATAGGGCACATCAATTTCTCCCTTATTAACCATATTAATTACTTGTTCTCTATATGGAGACTCAAGATTCACTCCAACTATTTCCCAGTTGTTACTAACCTCAGGCTCAATAACTCCTTGCTCTGCAATATATTTTACTAACATATCTTTCACTAAATTATTAGACTTCCAAATATAATTATTCTTAACTATGTTTCTAGCTTTCAGTGTTGTAAAGTAAGCATAATCACTAATAGCTAACTTTATTGTTCTTTCATCTTCCAAGGGATTTCCTTTAAACATCACATCTACAATACGCTGCCCAACTGATTTAGAAATATCTATATTATAGTCTACTCCCGCAAACATATCATATAAATAACCCGGAATATCCATGCTAAAGCTTATTGAAATATCTCCTGGCTTCCATTGATTGTAAGCTGATGCTACCCACTCCATATATTCTTTTAGCTCTGCTCCTGTAACCTCTACCACATATAAAAGAGTATCAAATTTATATATGTTAACTATACTTCCATAGTTTATATTTCCCGCTTTAATGTCACTATCATCTCTAATTAAGGATGTCGAAGATACATCTGCACCAGAATTTAAAAGTTGAACCTTATTTATTAAATTTATAATTGGAGTATCTTGAAGTTTCCCCTGTGGTATCCACTTTATTTCATCTATTGGCTGAAAATCTTTCCATGCTCTTCCATAAACCTCTCCTGTTGTAAAATCAACAGTTTTCTCATGGGCTTGTCTAACTATAGGAAGTTGTCTCAGTTTTTCACTAGGAATATAATTCTTCATATCTATAACCTTCACTTGGCTATCTACTACATTATTATTTTCATCTAAAGTTAAATCAAACCTAACAACCTCACGCCCACTATCTGTAGAACCACCAACTAGAGCTTTTCCTATTTTATCTTCAATAGTTATATGAAAATGTCCAGTCATTAGAATATCTACTTCAGGACATAAATCTAATACCCTATTAGCAGCATCATTATGAGATTTTTTATCATATTCTGCCTCCATACTAGCATGGGCCATAACCATTATTACATCAACCTCATCCTTAATCTCATTTACATATTTACGGGCAGTTTCTCCTAGACCATGAAAATTTAGTTCTTCGACCTTATCTCCCACCCAACGAGGTACATTAGGAGTAGTTAACCCTATAATTCCAACCTTCATTCCAGATATCTCAATGATTATGTAAGGCTCTACAAAATTTTCTCCATTTTTCTTATATGTAGTATTTGCTGAAAGTAGTGGAAAGTCACCTTGTTCTTTCATCCGACTTATTAAATCAAGATCAACGTTAAACTCATGATTTCCAAGTACCATTGCTTCATATCCCATATAATTCATGGCTGAAATTACTGGATGCTCTCCACTTTGTTTATTGTATATATAATCAGTTAAAATAGTTCCTTGAATAATATCTCCATTATCTACTAATATAGTATTTGGATTTTCAGCCCTCACTTTCTCTACATAAGAATATACTCGAGCCATTCCATTGTTTTTCGTCTCCTCATCATTCTCGTAATTATAACCCCAAATGTTGCCATGAACATCTGTAGTAGCTAAGATTGTAAGATTTTTCTTTCCATTGGACTTTAAAATATTATTATCTATATCTAAGTTATTTAAAATTCTACTTTCCCCTCTATTCATTATAATCGTCCCCCATAATTTATTAGATATGTTTAAATCATAGTTAATAAGTCTTAATAACACTTAAGTAAATCTAAACTTTCTGCAAATAATTCTATCACTAATAATGTTAATAACTAACTTTAACATTATATTGAACCTAGACTATTTATCAAATATTATACCACATTACTCCATACTTTTTATCTTATCTTATATATGATATACATCTTTCATAATCCTTGCTGCAGTAAAACTTTTAGCAAGAGAAGCAATACAATAATTTCCCCCTTCTAAAATATATTCCATAAATTGTAAATGAGTGTAGTAACATAAAAAAAGAGTTCAAAGCACCAAAATGGTCTTTGAACTCTTTAAATTATAATTTAAAAATTGATTTACCTATTGTTTTTCTTAATTTTGTAGCTTCTAATATAATTCCATATAAAACATTAAATAATACATATATAATTAAGAACACTGCTACTTTATCAGCCACACGATATCCAAAGAATCTTATTATTATATTAAAGACATACAATAATACAAAACTAACTGCCAAACCTATAGCTTGATCTATTATATTTGCTCCTAATCTAGACCCACATCTACATTTTTTCTTTTCTACAACTTCAATCTGAATTTCTTCTTTATCCTCTTCATCCACATAGGAATCAATTACTTGTAGTATATCCTGTACCTCTTCACCGTTTACTTGTAGATTTTCAACTAATTCTCCTTGTTTCTCACTTTGTTCTTCTAAGTTTTCAACTTCTTCTTTTAAGTTTTCATCCTTTTCTACCATTATATATCCTCCTAAACACTACTTTGGTTATTTTCCAAACTCTCTGATTAAATATACTACACTTCACATTATCTGTAAATTAATTCATTGTAAACTTAATATGAACGTATCAGTTAGTTATTGATTAATACATTTTTATAATTTATCCTTAGCTATAATACTATTAAAATAAATTTTTTCACCATATATAAAATTCATTTAATTGAAATATTTCAAATTAACCATACCACAATTCATATTTTTTGTAAATTAATTACCTTGCAGGAAAACTTTTTAATTGTTAATGTTTATTTTGATGATTTTAATTTATAATATAATTATAAATTAAGAAATGGAGTGATTAACATGATAACCTACAAATGTATAAAATGTGGTTGTGATCAGTATGAAAATGATCAGTTTCAAGCAACTGGAGGTACACTATCAAAAATCTTTGATGTACAAAATAAAAAATTTATAACAATTAGCTGTAAAAAATGTGGCTATACTGAACTATACAAAGGAACTACTAGCACAGGTGAAAATATTTTAGACTTCTTAATGGGGTAATATTTATTCTCAGAGTAATTGTGACCTTTGTTCTTGATAAAGAACTAGACCAAGAGGATAACAAATCATCTATATAAAAATACATTGAAGAAAATTAATAATAAATATTACTAAAATAGTGGCTGTTTTAAAATAAAATTTTAAGACAGCCACTATTTTAAAATTTCAACTTAAATTATATATTTGATAAAAACATAACAATATTTTCAACTATGATTATTCAGCTTGTCTAGTCGAATTTTCTTAAGATACTTATATAAATAATATAAATTTATGAATACTATTAAAATATTAACAATAGATACTGGATATGATCCTATGATAAATCCATATATCGCAAACAAAAGGCACCCTATTAAATTTATAAATCTAAGCTTTATAATGTCCTTCATAAACATGGAAATTGCAATTAATATAGATGCTAAATATCCAAGCCACTCTACTAATGAAATGCCAAACATAAATTTATCCTCCTAATAATTAACTATACTAATCATAAATTCCAATCTTTTATTACGATTTTAAAACTTATTTAAATATAACACTGATTCCTAAACTCAAGTTTCTACTTATAGTTTGTCTATTATTTAGAGATTTATGCTAATGTATTTTTATTTTATACTTGTTTAGGCTTTATGAATAACAATAAAAAAACAGGTAAGTCCATTTTAGACCTACCTGTTTAAGTATTTATCTTTTATTATTTTTTAGGTTGAAGAAAGGTAAGCTTTAAACCTTCTATAGTTAGTACGCTTACAACTCCTATTATTATTACATAATAAGATAACATCTCTTTTGAGTTCAAGCTAATAGTAAATATCAAAGATAGCACATTTACTACTATAACTATTATAAAATATTTAATCTTTAAGGATTTCTTATATTTTATAAATGCTAAAACTATAAATAATAGTAATAATAAAACTAAAATACAAATTATCCAGCTTCTTAAATTCAAATTATTCCACACAGTATTTCTGTATGTTAGCGAACGCATTACCCCCATCTTTTTATTAGATAAATAATGCAAAACTGCTGCCACTACTGTTAAAGCAACTTGAATAATTATTCCAACCCATTTAAAAGTATTCTTTATCTTCATATTAATACCTTACTCTTATTTATATTATTTTTGTGGTTCTCCTGTCTCTATGGTACCTGGTTCATTTCCAGTGTTACCGCTCCACTCATTCCATCCACCATCATAAAGAGATATATTTTTAAGTCCCATTACATCTGCATATATTAAAACTTCTGCTGCTCTCCAGCCAGTTCCACAATAAAATGATAAGTTTTTATCTGGAGTTATATCATATTCTGCCCACATTTTAAGTATTAAATCCTTATTAATCATTGTGTTATCTATGTTTCTATAATCAGCTAAGCTTGAGCTATCAGTTCCCGAATGACCCCATGCTGCACCAGCAGGACGCCCCTTTGGCTCTATATAGTCATATCCAGAAACTTTTCCTATATATTCATCCCAGCTTCTAATATCAACTAATCTACTTTCTTCTTTATCCGAAATTATTGCTTTAGCTTCTTCAAAATCAACAATATAATCTTTATTTACTGGTGCATCTGCTCCAAATGAATCCACCGCTACCTTTACATTGGACGTTTTCTCTAATTCATATCCAGCTACTTCCCACTTGTTAGTTCCACCATTTACTAATCTAACATCTTTTACACCTAAATACTTTAATATTGTAGCTACTCTAGCAGCAGGAGTAGTATCTGCTCCATATAAAACTACAGTTGTATCAACAGTTATTCCATTTGCCATTGCAAACTCTATAAGTTTTTCATCTGAAAGACGATTCCATAATGGACCTTCCTCTACTTCATCAGTGTTAATATGTATTGCTCCTGGTATATGGCCTTTGCTTAAATAGTCTGGAGAATCTGATTCTTGTCCCCATGAAACCTCAAATACCTTAAAGTCATTACCTTCATAAGTTTCAGGTTTTTTTCCATCCACTAAATCTTTTACCCATGATACTGGAACTAACATCTCATAGTTATCATAAGCTTCCATATCATTCTCGTCATTCACTGCCCACTCTTTAACATCATATGTATATAAGTTTTCATATCCTTTACTTGCTAAATATTCTGCAACAGATTTAGCATCTTCACCATTAGCATCATAAAGTACTACATTCTTCTCTGCTGATATTCCTCTAGCTTCTAAGTCTTCTGCTAATCGATTATCTTTATCTTTACTATCCACATCTAACCATGCTGCTGAAAAATCTACAGCACCCTGAATATGTCCGCCTCTTTTCACCTCATCTAACTTCCATCCGTTAAATGCATCATTTTCTCTTGTATCAACTATTACCCATTGATCATTTCCAATATTTTTCGAAAGTTCTTTAGTGTCTATAGTTTTAATTTCGATATTTGAATTTCCTTCTTCTTTAGCCTTATCTTTACTTCCACAGGCAGTTAGTGCAGTCATTGAAAGTGTTAAAATTAACGCCATTATTATTAATTTAATACTTTTTTTCAAAGTAATCCCTCCTTGTATTAATGTTTTTTCCATAGTTAGATTATCATCTCTTATATACTATGTAAACATTTGTCGTGTAGTATTTAATTTTATAATCATTAAACTTTATCTATTAAGAAATCTAATATAAAAGATTATTTAAATTATAGAAAATAACACCATTTTTACAACACAAAAAAAGTGACGAATTAAATCATCACTTCTATAAAATCAATAAATATTATTTCTTAAATATTCCAAATGGCTTTCCAACTGGTAAGAATACTCTTCCGAAGTGAGTATTAAGTACTGCAGCTGCTGAACCGTAGAATGAAACTAGAGCTATTGCTAGTTCTGAATATCCAGCTATCATATGTGTTACGTGATAAGCAACTCCAAAGGTTGATAATGCCAGTCCTATGAATAGAAAATCTATCAGTACAAATATTGTAAATAGCACCTTATGAGTTTCCATAGCTCCTATGGTCATAAATATTGTAAATATTAAATATCCTACATATGCAAATCCTAGTTGATTTAAATCAACTGATGCTGCTAAAGCTGTTCCAAATACTCCATTTTGTATTAACCATGTAAATCCTATTGCATACCAAAAGAATGCATAAGCTCCAAAAGCTGTTGCTCCAAATGTATTGTTATGCTTAAAATCATTAATACATGCAAATAATTGAGCTGTTGCTCCTAAAAATATTGCCCATGGTAAAATCAAAGACACCCCTGATGTTAATCCTAATTTTTGAGATGATGCTACTAACGTTACCATTGCTAATCCAAATAATCCTAGAGCAGATGGGTCCGCTACTACAATTTTAACCTTTGTATCTTGCATGATTGTTCCTCCTCGTTGTTTATTCATATAAATTTCACACTTACCTACAGTATCATATATGATATTTGTTGTCAATATAAATACTGGCCTATTTGGGGGTTATGTCCCTTTGAAATATTTTGATACTCTTCAACAGCAGATTCATCTTCAAATAGTATATTAGGATTTTCCCCATTAAGGCACTTTTTAGAGTTTTAAAATCTTTTTTAACATTACACTTATCAAAAACTTATTCTTTAATAAGTGTAATATGATCCTTTTCTACTTCTATTAATGCTTCAAAAACTCTAACCAAATTCTTACTATTCACTTCTTTTTTATACTTCTCATAATATTCAATAGCATGCTTTTCTCGTTGTTTTGCTAATTCTAAGAGTGCATCATCGCTATCATGTTTATTGTAATTTATCTTACTTAAACTTGGATTTTTTGTAAACCCACCCAATTTCAAATGAATTTTAGAATGAAATATTTCTATTCTCCCAAGTGCTTCGAATAATTTCGAAACATCTTCACTCTTAGCCATTTTAGCTGCTGTATTATAAAAATCCCCATTGAAAAGTTCAAGCTTAGCAGCATGATCTAAAATCTTTAGTGTCTTTTCATCAAGCAATTTACTTTCTACTTCAATAATTTCATTATCATTACTTAGATGCGCCTTACCAACCCCACAAAATGGACAAAATATAATGTTATCTGTTGAATTTTTTTCTAAGAAGGCCCATTGATTAAAATTGTAATTCTTTTCATTTATATCCATCCCACATATTTTACACTTCATATTATTCACCACCTAAAACTTTCTATCTTTATTATATATTACATTTAAAATATTATATAATTATTTACTATAAAAGTACACAGTTTGTATTATAATTTACAGATTGAAATGATTTAACTTATTTTATATACACTAGTATGACACACCACAACCCTGCCTTGACTTATAATTACAAACTATATATGATAATTTGTGTATCCCTTATCTAGTTCTTTAATATAAATATTGCAATGCTACTTGTAAAAACAAATTAACGAAGGAGGTCATTAATTTGAAAAAAAATAAGAAAACTTTACTTTCAGTTTTCTTACTTCTGATACTAGTAATTATTTACTTCATATTTTTTAAAGGTTTAACTGCTGAAACACTGAGAGAATATATCCAAGACTTTGGATACTTAGCTCCTATAATTTATATTCTTGCCTTTACCTTACTACCCATTGCATTTTTCCCAGTTCCTGTTCTAGCCCTTGCGGGTGGTTTACTCTTTGGTTTTACTTATGGTACAATTTATACCATTATCGGTGCAACTTTAAATAGTGGAATCATGTTTCTTATGGCTAAAAGCTTAGCAAAAGATGCTGTTACAGAACTACTACAAAAGAAACTTCCTGAAAAATGGAGCAAATTTTTATTGGAAATGGATGAAAAACAAGGCTTTAGGGTGATCTTCATATTAAGGCTAATACCAGCCATGCCTTACAACGTGATTAACTATGGTGCAGGATTAACATCAATAAAATTTAGCAATTATATGATTGCTACTATACTAGGCATCTTACCTGGAACCTTAGTATTTTTAAATATTGGAAATAAAGCTATTGATATTCACGATCCAGCCTTCATAATTTCTATTGTGTTTTTGATACTTCTAACAATTTTTTCCCTTCTACTTGGCAAACTCATTGCAAAGAGAAGTTCTATAAAATAGCAGATGATTTTAGACTCTGCTAAACACTTATCTTCATTTAGATAAGAACTGCAAACAATACTATTATATCAATATTTAATTTGTCTATCACATAAATAAATCTAATTATATTGTTAAAAACTTATAAATAGATAAAGTAACCCTTATAAAGGGTAATAAATAAATTATAATAAAATTTATTTCTAAATATTTATTATTTTATCTGAAAATACAATACTTCCATTTAGTAATATAGTAATTTCGCCCAAATATTCATCGATATCAGGTATATCAGTGGAAATTGTAAGGTTTCTTGTTTTCTCCACTAATGCTACCTGTCCATTAAATAAAAAAGCAATGGTATCACTCATTGAAAAAGCATCTTCTTTTTCATGGGTAATCATGATAGTGGTAATTTTAAATTTCTTTTGTACTTTCATAATATAATCTCTTACATAAATCTTAAGATTATTATCTAATCCTGTAAAAGGTTCATCTAGCAAAAGTACTTTTGGGTCCACTGCCAATGCTCTCATTAATGCTATAAGTTGTTGCTGTCCCCCAGAAAGTTGATGTGGATATTTTTTCATATATTCTTCCATATTAAAGAAATCCACAAGGAACCTTACCTTTTCTTCTATTGTCTCTTTAGGTAGTTTTCTCATTTTCAATCCAAATTCAACATTTTCTTTTACTGTCATATGTGGAAAAAGCTGTTTAGATTGATGTACCATGACAATATTTCTTTTTTCTATAGATAAATCATTTATAGTTTTATTATCAACAATAATACTTCCTTTTGTAGGTGATAAAGCTCCTGTAATTATTCTGAAAATCGTTGTTTTTCCAACCCCACTTGGTCCTAAGATAGAAAAGAACTCACCATCTTCAATAAGTAGATTAACATCCTTTAAAATCTGTTTTTCACCAATAGAAAAATCTATATTTTTTAATTCTATTTTACTCATGGTCTTCCTACCTTTCTACATGTCCATATTTTTCACCTTAAACCTCTTCATTATAAGTGAGCTTATTTGCATTACTATTACACTATAAAATAAATACATAAGGGTGTACACCGCTGCAATATTTCGATTAGAATTTGTTATATAAGGTGTCATAATCATAGAAAAATTAATATGATTACTGTTTCCAATAAAAAAATTAATAAAATATTGGGAGTAAGATACTATAAAAGCCATAAAAAAGCTTGATATATACCCCTGAAAATATATTGGGATATTAATATGTAGAAACCCTTGCCAAGGTGATGCTCCTAGACCCCTTGCTATTATCTCATCTTCTATTCCCCACACTGTATAATAAGAATATACCATCTTGAAGGCATATGGCAATGAAAAATATATATGTAATATCATAATTGCAACTCCGCATGATGAAAAATATCTTAAAAACAGTTTATGACTGCCTAAACATATACTGATAACAGGAAGTAACATCGGTAAATAAAATACACTCTCTAATATAACCTTATGCTTTATTTCACTTGTTATAAAAAATCGTGAAAGCATTATGCTTAAAATCAAAGAAACAAATCCAACCTCCATAGAAAAAACAACTGATTTTAGTCCTATATACCAATCCTTTGAGTTAAAAAAGTATTGAAATCCTGATAAGTTGAAGTTACTTGGCCAAATATACGTAGATTTCCAAGCACTGAAAAAGGCCCAAATAATTATAGAGATAATTGGTAATAGAAGAAATATTAAAATACATGAGATTACTATATGATGAAAAACTTTCTTCATTTTTCTACCTCCACTTGTCCACCTTTACCCTTAATCATATTATAGTATAAAAGACATAGTATAAGAGATATTAAAATCATTATCATATTAATTGCCATTCCATAAACTCTATTTGATAAATCCGGATTTAAATAAGTTTTATATGCGTAGGCCCCTATAGAAATTGGATTAGATGGACCAAGGTAATAAAACCCCTCATAGGTAAACATGTTAAAATTAAATATGATTAAAAAAGAAGTAAATATAGCTCTCTTTGCTAATGGCAAAAGAATTTTTCTTATATATTGAAACTTTGTACAACCTAAATTCTGTGCTATAAACCCATAATTATTATCTGCTTTTATAAATATTGGCGCTACACTAAACGCAATGAATGGCATTCCCTTAAATACATTTAAAAGTATTACTGCAATACCACTTGAATGGAATATAAGGTTAATATTAGCTCTATTAAAACCTAGCCCAGACATTATATGAAATAATAATCCTCTATCACTATAGGTATTAAAAATTAAAGCCGACGCTACCACATAAGATAATAATATCGGTAATCTATAAAGAATACTTATAAAAACATTCTTAGTTTTTGATATGTAATAGCCTAAATAACATCCAAGTATTGTTGAAATCACCGCTGAAATCACTGCCACCTTGAAGCTGTAAAGTAAACTTCTAATAAATACTGTATCTGAAAATAACTCCTTGTAGTATTGAAAAGTAACATGATTAAATGAAAGCTCGGGAATATATCCCAAGCTTTCTATAAAGGTATTAACAATAACAAACACGGTAACAAGGACTACTATTACTAAGGAAGGAAAAATCATTAATCCTCTCCAAATCTTATTCTTTTGTTTGTTACTTATCAAAAAGAATCACGTCCTCCCATACCTTTTCAATTACAACTACTAGATCTGATTTTAATTCTGCTAGTTGATGCTTTGAAAGTTCTTCATAACTTAGAATTGTGTCTTTATATTCATCTTCTGGTGTAAGATTCTTATCAAGCTCTATTTGTTCTTCCTTTGTTAATTTATCATACTCTATTGATGGCAAATCAGCCCATCCACTTAAATCAGCCTTAGAAATTTGCATCTGTGCTGATAGAGCTGAATCAATTACCTTTAATGCACCATCTAAGTTAGGAGAATTTGCAGCAATAGCTAAGTAATGGGTATTAAATGGTGTTCCCTTATCCCACACAAAACTCTTTGTAGATTCAGGCCAACTATTATCTGATACCTTACTTAATGCTTTATTTGCATTATAATCCATAGCAATTTCTACTTGTCCATCTTGATATAATCCATCAAGCTGCGCTGAATCAGTTGGATAAACTTCACCTTTTTTCCATAGATACTGTTCTATTTCCTTAAAATACTTCAAAGCTGGAGTCATTACTCCTTTTACTGTATCATAATCTGCAGGTAAATCCTTTAAATTTTCATAGCCTATAATATCATAAAGTACTGTTCTAATAAAGGCTGAGCCCGTAAAGTCACTTGATTGTGGATATGTAAAACGACCTGGATTATTCATTACATATTCTTTTAATGCTTTTGAATTTGTGGGAGGCGTATTTATTTTCTCACTATCATAGTTAAATACAAATTGTGCAGTTCCCCATGGTGCCTCATACCCCTCTGTTGGATATCCAAAATCAGTGGTTGCTGCATTCCCTTTTAAATCAACATATTTCTTTGCATTTTCCAATTCACTTACAAAAGGTCCATTTAAAAGCTTATTTTTCTTTGCATAATAAAAGTTCTCTCCATTTAACCAAATAACATCTATAGAACCTTTTTCTGTTGAACTCTTTTCATTTGTCAACTTTAATAGAACTTCATCAATGTTCATAGGAACACGATTAAGTTTGATATTATGGTTTTCTTTTACATAAGGAGCAAGCTTAGTATCAATCCAGGTATTAACTCTTTCATCTCCACCCCAACCATATAGTGTTACTACCTCTTCTTTAGCCTCACTATTTCCACACCCTATAAATATGAAAACAGAGCATATAAGACACACTATTAAAAGAATTGCTAATTGTTTTTTATTTTTCATTGTTACCTCCTAATACCTTAATTGCCATAACCAATCTTTGTATTGCTGTAAATAAAATTAATATTCCATAAATCAGTGCCAGGATCTTCATATATAAATAAAAAATTATCATAATTGTAAACATGATGAAACCTTCAGTTCTCTCCATTAGTCCTGGTTGATAATGAAAACTTTTTATACCTGAGTTTTCCATTAACATTCCACTAGTTAAAAAAACAGTCATAGAAAGTACAATTGTACAGGTAAGAATTAGTAACGTAAAAGTTGCATCCTTACATTGCATGGCAAAGGCAATAATATAACTTATCTCAACCAATCTATCTATCCAGATATCTAATAGAGTACCACAAGGTGATACCTTTCCACTTCTTCTTGCCATGGTACCATCTACTGCATCAAGATAACCTGAAATCCATAGTAATGCAATGGACACCATAAGGTCTCCAAATACAAAGGCAATTGACCCAAGAATTCCTATAGCACCTGCTATTACAGTAACATGAGTAGGCTTTAATCCCATTCTTGAAAATAACTCTGCTCCCTTATGAAATATTCTATCTATATATTTTCTTCCATATGTATCTAGCATTATTTATCTCTCCTCTTAATACCCTTAACAGCCTTATAACGATTTATCCAAGATCCCGTTGTCTGTGTTTGCCATAGGAGCTCTAGTATATGACTGGCCTGAAAATCATTATTCCTAAAAGTATCTACACAAGAAGCACAGTATGTAACAACTTCTCTAGAGGTCGCTTGCTTTGCACGAGCCATAAAAATCTTCTGTCCTTTTTCTGGATTAAGAGTCATAATCATATCTTTTTTACCACAACACATTGTTTTTTCACCATGGTTTGTAAACTCTAATATATCTACACCAAGCTTTTTTAGTATATTCCTTGTGGCAACAGTATTTTCCAAATGATCTCTAACTGGACAAGGATCATGTAAAGACAAACTTCTTCCTTTACAAATATCATATTTATCTTTTGGTATAGCTTCATCTAAAATAGTCCATGCTGAAATCACTTCACATCCACTATACTTCGACAAAGTGTGCTGACAATTGGGACATAGTGTATATATTTTCTTTATGCCACAATTTAAAAATGCCTCTTTTAAGTATGTATTCTTTTTTTCATAGGGTTTTCCTCCCTGAATATGCAGTGATGGTTTTCCACAACACATGGAACTCAATACCAAATCTGGAATCTGCATTTTTAAAAGCTTATAGGTTTTTATAACTATATCTTCACCCATAGACAAAATAGCACACCCTGGCCAGAATACGTTGTCACCAGCTTCAAGTTTTGAAAATACTGGGTTGAAACTAAGCAATTGATGAGTCTTTATACTTATTTTACCTTTAATCATAATCCCATTACGCCTCCTTCCATGCATAAAAATAAGAGGCATTACACTCCCTCTACCACTCTGTTCTTACAGTTCTTTTATTTTATCAAAAAAAGTATAGCTTTATTCACTATGCTTGTCAATTAATTATAGATACATGTAATACTAAAGCTACAGCTTATTAGATTTATCTATTGGAGTTCCAATGATTAATCCTATATAATGGTTGAAGTACTAAGTACATAACTTTTTTTATGAGGGTATATTAAATGAAAAAGAAATTTAGTTTATTATTAATTCTTTGTGTAGTTATTTCAACTCTACTTATAGGTTGTAGCAAGCCAAAAGATTCTTCTGGGGACAAGGGTGCCGAAGTGGAATATCAGTATTACACAGCTGATCAATTAAAAACTGCTATTGAAAATAAAGACCCTATGTATCTACTTGACATACAAGTTAAAGAAGATTATGATGCTCATCATATCGTTGGTACAATTCCAACTTATGCATACCCAGCTGATACTGCAGAATTAAAATCTAAAATAGATGTTTCTTTAAATGAAATTAATGCTACAAAAGATCCAATCATCGTAGTTTGCCCAGGTGGCGGGGGCGGAGCAAAAAATACTATAGAATATTTAGTTAATGAAAAAGGTGTAGATGCTAGCAGATTATTCATCCTAGAAAAAGGTCAAAAAGGTTGGCCACACGATGACTTATTAGAAAAGTAATTTGAATTACTAGTTATTCTTATCAATATGATTATATAAAAAATAGCAGAGAATGATTAATTTCATCACTGCTATTTTTTATGTTATTTTCTTCTGAATCTTACATTCTTTTTCTTTTGTACTTTCTACTATTCTTCTTATATTAATTTGCTATTGTTTCTTTTTCTGCTTTTCATTATACATTTGCTTTATCATAAATATAATTACAGTTAATGCAAATAGAAGTAATAATGCTGTTACTACCATCTGTACCCCTCCAGTTAGCATACCTCCAACGTATGAATAAACTAATGTAGCAGGTAATTGCCCAATACCTGTAGCAATTAAAAATGATATAAATCCCATGGATGTTAATCCTGCAGCGTAAGATATAAAATCAAAAGATACAAAAGGCAACAAACGACAAATTAAAATTGTATGTTTACCATATCTCTCAAAAAATCCATCTACACTTACCATTGCATATTTACTTGTTAGCTTTTCAACAGCGTCACGTCCTAATATTCTTCCAATGAAAAAGCACACTCCAGCTCCAGCCATTGCACTTGCCCAAGAAAGAATTGCACCTTGCCACCATCCAAAAATAGCTGCATTTGCAAAGGTAATCAAAAATGCTGGTAAAGGTGCCGCCACTGATTGAAATATCATAAGTAGGAATGAAATCACTACTGCCCAAATACCAAATGATCTTATATATCCAGCAATTGATTCTACACTCATAGAACTAAATAAAGTGAATATTCCGTTCACTTTTGAATTAAAGGATGGAATAAAAAAATATACTAAAATAAGTGCTACTACTATTGAAATTATTACTATTTTCCCAACATGTTTATTTTTATTTCTTAATTCATTACTCATTATGTTCCTCCATAATAATCTAAATAAAGCATCCTATGAATACATCAAAGGATACTTTATTATACTTAATAATTTTATTTTTCAACTTCCTCTACTGCACACCATCTATAGTAGGATTCATCATAATTTATTGAATCTTCAAAACCACACATTTCAAGAATTAATTGCATATATGCTGAACGAATACCAGCTGTACAATATGCTACAATTTTATCATTTTTCGAAAGTCCAATGGATTCAAAGATTTTTGTTAATTCATCATTAGATTTTAATGTAGAATCTTCATTGAATAAATCAGTAAATTTTAGGTGAATTGCTCCTGGTAAATGTCCACCCTTTACTTCGCCATATAAGGTTTTTCCATCATACTCTTCATCAGCACGAACATCTATAACTTTTACTTTATCGTAATTAGTCTTTAGTTCATCAGTGTTGATAACGTGAGTATTGTCAATAGTATCTATTTTTACTTCTGTAGGTACTGGAGTAGCAACTTCCTTTACACTTGGAAGTCCTGCTTTTACCATTGCATCATATCCACCATCTACCATTTTTACATTCTTATATCCTGCTGCTACAAGTTCCCATAAGATTCTACCATCATCGCCCCAGCCATTTTGAGCTGCTGCAAAAAGAATAATTTCTTTATCCTTGCTAATCCCAAGGTCACCTAATCTCTTACTTAAAACTTCTTTATCAAGAATTGTTCCCCACATGGAATCTCCTGTTTTTCCTTCTTCAACTGCTGCAATTGATTGCCACATCATTGCTATAGAACCTTTAATAGTTCCTTTCTTAGCAGCTTCTTCTCCACGTGCATCAATTAAAAGTACATTTTCTTTATCTATAATATCTTTAACATATGTAGAATCTACTATATACTTGCCTTCAAATGGAACTTTTTCTACTGTTGATGTGTCCGCATTTGTATTCAAATCAGCTACTTCATCTTTTTTACCGCATCCAACTACTGCAAAGCTTAAGGCTAATGTCATAGCTAATGCAAAAGCTAATCCTCTTTTTTTCATTATTAATACCCCCTATTGATTGACTTAGTATATTTGCCTTAATCAATGTATCAAACTGAATTATGGTAGTCAAATAATATTGATTATATCTATAAATAACAAAAGTTGTATTAATAATATCAATACAACTTTTAAACACAATACTTTTATTACTACATAAAAATTTCTTTTGTAGGATCTACCATTTCATGAATTTCCTCTGAATTCTATATATAAATTAACATCTATATATTTTATACTTTAAATTCCCCAATCATTTCGCTTAACTTCTGAGCAAGTTCTGCTTGACTTTGTGCTGTTGCAGCTACTTGTTCCATGCCTTCTGACGCTTCATTTACACTATTCCCAATAAAATCTGAATTTTCAAATGACCTTCCCGCCATGTGTGCCATGCTATTTACTGCACTGCTTACCTCATTTACTGTGGCATTAATTTCTTCTGTCATTGCCGCTATATCCTCAGACATGTTAGATATAAATTCAGCATCTTTATAATACTGCTCACCCATACTAGAAAATTTATTAAACTGAGGATTAACTTTATTTTCTATAAATCTCAATATATTGTTTGAATTTTGTGATAAATCCTTAAAAGCATTTTGAATCTTTTCTATTGTGGTTTCTACATTAGCTACAGCATTTGCTGACTGCTCTGCTAGCTTTCTAACTTCATCAGCTACTACTGCAAATCCCTTTCCTTGATCTCCTGCTCTTGCAGCTTCTATAGCAGCATTTAATGCAAGAAGATTTATATTGGCTGAAATAGCTGCTATTGTATCTGCCATAATTTTTACATCTTCTACAACTTTTCCATCTTCTATTGACTTCAATATCTTTTCTTCATTTTCAGTAAATAACTTTCTTGTTTCTTCAAGGGCTAGTTTCCCATCACTTTGAACTTTAATTGCTCTTTCTTTAGATTCATTAGAATTAGAACTTCCATCAATTGCTTTCTGTGAAAGTATATTAATACTTGAGTCTACTTCCTGAATTGATGCTGATATTTCCTCTGCTCCAGCACTAGTCTCTCCCATCTCTTTTCCAATTTCAACAGTAGATTTATTTATATCATTAAGTTTTATATTCATATCTTCTACAGTTGCAAATAACTCTTCACTAGATGCACTAATTTCTTGAGTATTTTCTATTATCTTCTTAATAAGTGTACTTACATCACTTTGAGCATTATTAAGTGCAATTCCTATATCTGCAAATTCGTCTTTCCCATCTATAATTATAGGCTCTGCAAAATTATGTTCTTTAAGACTATCAGAAAAACTTCTAATTCTTTTTAATGATTTCATTATATATCTATACAAAAGAATTCCAAATATAAGACTTAATATTAATCCTATAACCATTGTAAAGCTGATTACGTATATTGATTGTTTATAAATTATATCACTGTCTAATTTTTTATTTTCTCCACCATCAATATTTATTTTTATTAACTTGTTTAGTAATTCATAAACTGCTTTCCATTGAGACTCATTTATATCTTTAAGTTTTAAAGCTTCATCATATTTTTTTTCTTCAGTTAATTTATAAATTTGTTCCTTACTTGTTCTATATTCAACAAATTTATTTTTAAATTCATTGAAAATCTCTTCCTCACCTGGAAACCAGTCATCTTCAACATCATCTTCTGTTCCTTCATACTGCTTCATTAATTCATCATCTTCTTTTTTAATCTCTTCCATATTCATTTTTAAATTATTAATCTTATTCTCATCTTTCTCATTTAATAACATTAGTATATTTGCCTTATTTTCAATTAAATTACTCTCTACATGCCTAATCCTATTTACTGCATCCATAGAATATGAAATGTCATCAGCATTCTTATTCATACTATTAATTATAAATATACTACCAATGCCAGTAGTAATTAATAAAATAATCATAATACTAAAAGAAAATATAAGTTTTGTTTTCAAATTTAATTTAATCATTCTTAATTATCCCCCTAGATTTTTAGTTGTTATACAATGAAGTTACTTATATTTATATTCAGAGGTATTATATTACATTTTAAAGTTAATATCAACTTTAAAATGTAATATTAGCTTTCAAATATACTATAATACTAAAATGTAATATTTTTTTAATCTTAAATCATTAAATAATAGTTAACTATATTATTGATAAAATTAGTTATTTAAACTTTTTTTCTTTTGTAAAAATTCTTTATTCATAGTTGCATACATAAAAATATCCTATAGAGTAGTTCTATTTGTCACACTCTATAGGATATTTTTTAATATTATTAGCATTTCTTTTATATGCTATTATTTGTTTTCATTAATAATTTCTTTATAAGCATCTAAATCTGTATATAATTCTTCTTTTATTGGATTACGTTTATATTTAAATATCTTATATAAATGGTAACCAAACACTGCAATATTTGAAACTAATGCTATTGCACTAACAACAAATAGTGCTGTTTCATTGTGTGATGACTTAACAGCAAATTTAGAAGTATCCACAAAAGTTGGGAATGACATAACAAACATCATCCAGAATGCTAAATTATGTGCCCGATGTTGTAACCAATCACCCTTCTTTATGAAAACACTTAAATTGTACATGACAATAATAATGCTGCTCCAGCATAAGAAACGTGTTATGCATGCCCCTTTATTTTTTTACTTATGGCAAAGAACTCTCTAATGAGAGTTCTTTAATCTTTTCTTTTAAAACTATTATGAATAATATTTTACTATTTACCTATAAATGGTATTGTAATTTTTCACCCTACATCTATACAAATTATAGCCAATAGTTATTGCCAAAATCACACACATAATAATTGATGTTCTTACTACAGATTGAATTACTTTATTATGAATTGCTATTGCTACATATCCCCAAATGAAAACAAGAGCATAGATATTATCCATTTGAGTAATTGTAAATAAAATAGCAATTAAAGTTCCTATCACCAACATAATAATTGCCCATCCCACTTCACCTATTCCAAAAATTTCTGTTATTCCCATCATCTTAAGTACCAAGCTAATATTAACAATAGTGGCCACTGATAACCACGCTGTTAAAAATGAAAAAGGTACTTTAAATAGTTTAGATACATAACTTTTACTAATGATGGTATAAATAACAAGTGCAGTAACTAATGCAATTATAATAAATATTGGTGAAATCTTTGTAGGAACCAAAATTGTAAGTCCTGTGAAAATCATACAAACCACAAACCAATATCCCACATCTTCATACATGACTTCCTCATCAGTATTGGCAAAAAAACCTTTAATAACCCATATGCCTAATAAAATATATATAAGTATCCATATGCTAAAAGCATAAGGTGCTGGCATAAAAATAGGCATAATTTCATTGGTATTAAACATATTTCCAGTTCTAGCAAACACAAAAGATGCCATTAGTAGAAAAATAAAACCTAATAAATTAATAATAGATAATACTTGCTTATTCTTCATCTTATTCCCCCCCTTATACTTAATATATGTAGTTTTTTTTTCATTTAGTCTTTAATAAGTTTTCTATTGTTTATCCTTTTAAAAATTTTCTTACTTTTGCTTTTCACCTATAAAAACACCAAAAGCCTAGAACAAATAATTGCTCTAAGCCTTTGGTATAAATATATTTTATAGTTAATTAACGCTAAAGATTTTTTCTATAAATTCAGTCTACACTTTGGATAGATTCTATACTATTTAATACACATTTTTTGATTTATTGTATGTATATGTTGCTTATTAAATATCATTTTTAGCAATATTTATTCTATTAGAATTTTTTTAATAGATTTGCCATTTCTATAGCAGTTACTGCTGCATCGTAGCCTTTGTTTCCTGCTTTAGTTCCAGCTCTTTCAATAGCTTGCTCGATTGTATCTGTTGTTAAAACTCCAAATACTACTGGCTTTTCTGATGATAATGAAACTGATGCAATTCCCTTCGATGCTTCTGAACATACATAGTCAAAGTGTGGAGTTGATCCTTTTATAACTGCCCCTAAGCATATAACTGCATCATATTTCTCGCTTTTCACCATCTTTTTAGCTATTAATGGAAGTTCAAATGCTCCTGGTACCCAAGCAACTTCGATATTATTTTCATCTACACCATGTCTTCTTAATCCATCTATCGCTCCACCTAACAATTTTGAAACAATAAATTCGTTAAATCTTCCTACTACAATACCAACCTTAAGACCTTCTGCTACTAAATTTCCTTCTATCATTCTCATTTTTTCTTCCTCCTAAAATTTTAATTATCTATTTAAGTTTTTTAATAGGATAACATATGATTTAGTTTTTGTTGTTTAGTTTTTAAGTAAAATTCATTTTTTTCATTATGATTCATTTGAATAGGAACTCTCTCAACTACTTTGAGATCATAATCTTCTAACCCATTTATTTTTCTTGGATTATTTGTCATAAGTCTAACCTTTTTAACTCCTAAATCCTTTAAAATCGCTGCTGCTACATCATAGCTTCTCATATCAGCTGGGAATCCTAGCTTAATATTTGCTTCTACTGTATCAAAGCCCTGATCTTGAAGTTCATAAGCCTTTAACTTGTTAATAAGTCCTATACCTCTTCCCTCTTGTCTCATGTATAGCAATATTCCTGAACCTTCTTCTGCAATTTTCTTCATAGCTGCATCGTATTGCTCTCCACAATCACATCTTTTAGATCCCAGTGCATCTCCAGTTAAACATTCTGAATGTACTCTAATTAGTACTGGTTTTTCCCCTGTTATGTCACCTTTAACTAGTGCTACATGATGTTCTCCATTTAATTGGTTAACAAAGCCATACATTTTAAAATCACCAAACTTTGTTGGCATTTTTACTTCTACTACTCTTTCCACTAAAGTTTCTGTTTCTTTCTCTTTTCTGTATTTAACTAAATCTGCTATAGTTATAATCTTTAAGTTATGAGTCTTCGCAAACTCCATCAACTCTGGAGTTCTTGCCATTGTTCCATCATCATTCATGATTTCACATATAACACCTGCTGGCTTTAATCCTGCAAGCTTAGGTAAATCTACTGCCGCTTCAGTATGTCCAATTCTTTCTAATACTCCACCTGATTTAGCTATTAGGGGGAATACATGCCCTGGTCTTCTAAAGTCTTCTGGCTTACTATCTTCTAAAACCTTTTGAATTGTTAATGCTCTTTCAAATGCTGAAATACCAGTTGTTGTATCTACATGGTCAATAGCTACTGTAAAAGCTGTTTCATGATTATCTGTATTTTTTTCCACCATTGGATGGACATTTAATTCCTTAAGTCTTTCTTCTTCCACTGGCATACATATAAGACCTCTACCATACTTAGCCATAAAGTTTATAGCTTCCCCGGTTACCTTTTCTGCTGCCATTAATAAATCCCCTTCGTTTTCTCTATCTGGATCATCAATGACTACTACAATTTTACCTTCTTTAATATCCTCTATGGCTTCTTGGATGCTATTGAATTTAAACATATATATTAATTCCTCCTCTTTTTACATAAATCCATTATTTATAAGAAACTCTTCACTTATTGAAGTACTTTTTGCTTCCTTCTTCACAGTATTTAATCCTAAAAGTTTTTCAACATATTTTCCTATTACATCACATTCAAGATTAACTGTATCTCCTGACTTTTTAGCAAGTAATATAGTTTCTTCTCCTGTATGTGGGATTATTGATACTTTGAAGGCTTCATCATTAACATAAGCTACTGTTAAACTTATTCCATCTATCGCAATTGAACCTTTTTCAACAACATATTTTAACACCTGTGATGTAGCCTTTATATTTACCCATGTAGCATTATCTTCTTTAACTAAAGAAGTAACTTCTCCTACCCCATCTATATGTCCACTCACTATATGGCCTCCTAGTCTACCTTCTAAACTTAAGGCTCTTTCCAAATTCACTCTACTGCCTATGGCTAGCTTTCCTAAATTACTTCTTCGTAAGGTTTCTGCCATTACATCTGCTTCAAAGATGTTACCACTTAAATTTGTTACAGTAAGACATACACCATTAGTACAAATACTATCTCCTAATATTGTTTTTTCTAAAATCTTATTAGCTTTAATTACAAGCTTTGAAGATTTTTCGCCCTTTTTTATTCCTTGTACTACACCTATTTCTTCAACTATTCCTGTAAACACTTCTAAATTTTCTCCTCCTTCATATAACCTTCAAGTAATATATCCTCTCCTATTAATCTTACTGTCATATTCTCTACTTTAAAGGCATCTTTTAATAGCTCTATACCCATTCCGCCTACTGGTGTTTTAGACTTTTCTCCTCCAATTAGTTTTGGCGAAATATAAACCTGTATCTTATCTACTATTCTTGATTCTAATGCTGAAAAGCTTAGTGAAGCTCCCCCCTCTAATAAAATTCCATCTATATTTAATTCTCCTAATTTAATCATTAATTCCTGTAGGTCTACTCTTCCATCCTTTGATTTAACAATTAATACCACTACTCCTTGGTTCTCTAGTATTGCAATTTTATCTTTAGCTGCCATATCCGTTGTGGCAATAATGGTTTTAGCTTTATCAGTATCAACTATAACCTTTGACTCCATAGGAATTCTAAGTTTACTATCTACAACTATTCTTATTGGGTTTCTACCTTCTTCTAATCTGCAAGTCAATTCTGGATTGTCTTTAATAACTGTATCAACACCTACCATAATGGCAGATAATTCATTCCTTAACTTATGTACTTCATATCTTGCTTCTTCTCCTGTAATCCACCTTGACTCTCCTGATGCTGTAGCTATCTTACCATCTAAAGACATGGCTGATTTTAAAACTACAAATGGTTTTTTCTTTACTATATATTTCATAAACACTTCATTAATCTTTTTACATTCTTCTTCTAACACTCCAATTATAACTTCTATTCCTGAAGCTCTAAGGATTTCAATTCCTCTTCCAGCAACTAAAGGATTAGGATCGAGGGTTCCAACAACAACCTTAGCGATTCTATTTTCAATAATTTTTTCTACACAAGGCGGTGTTTTCCCATAATGAGAACACGGCTCTAAAGTAACATATATTGTGGCTCCTTCAGGGTCTTCACTAACACTTTTAAAAGCATTTACCTCAGCATGGGCCTTGCCATATTCTTCATGGTATCCTTGACCTATTATTTTCCCACCATTCACAATAACTGCGCCAACCATTGGATTAGGATTAACTTTCCCCTTACCCTTTTTAGCTAATTCTATAGCTAATTTCATATAATTCTCATTCAATAGAATCACCTCATTTCATTCCTTAATTTTCAATGTGTTTTTTCACTACATCTCTTGAAGCACTACCAATTATAATATGTGTTTTTTTACAAATTTTATACTTATAAGTTGACTAACATCAAGGGCTATCCATCTCCTATCTAAGAGGATGGAAGAATCATCATCATTTTGGTTAAAAATAAAAGCCCCAAGTTAAAAAACTCAGGGCTCCATAGTAATATTATAAATAATCAACTATCTATTCTATATTAAAATAAAAATAGTTTTATGATATGTATAATTATACAATTCTATTAAAGTAATAATAATCTAAAAAAAGCTCTGAAATACAAAATATTTCAGAGCTGAATACACAAAATAAACTAATATAGTTATGCTTAGATTACTATACTTTATATTCATCTTCTCACATCCAGACTTTACTGTCGGCTTCGGAGTTTCACCGAATCATACCACTAAGGCTCGCGGGCTTTACCGCCGGTAGGGAATTTCACCCTGCCCTGAAGACTTATTAAATTTTATGACAACATTGTATTGCTTTTTTTATCTTATGTCAATACTTTTTAAAAAAATCTATTCTTTTTAAGAAGATTTCATTTTTAAGTTTATCGGCTTGTCTATATCATACTTTTTATCCTAATTATATATTATTTGCGGTACAAATATCGTTTAATATCTTAAATTATTTATGAATATATTCATAGAAATCATTTTTAGACAAAGGACGACAATAATAATAACCTTGAATTAATTGACATCCTACAGATTGAAGATAGTTAACCTGTTCTATAGTTTCTGCTCCCTCCCCTATAACCTTTAACCCCAATTTATTTGCCATATTAGTTATTACCTGAGCGATCTCTCCATTATCTTTTTCAGGATAATCCTTTATAAAACTTCTATCAATTTTCAATTTATCAATATTTAAATTTTTCAAGTAACTTAACGATGAAAACCCTGTTCCAAAATCATCTATAGCTACAGTTATACCCAGTTCTTTAAATTCATGCAACTTCTCATTAATAATATTAACATCAAACATTAAAACACTTTCAGTTATTTCGATTTCAAAATTTTCAGGGTTTACTTTGTATTGTTTTATAAGTTTTTTGAAGTTAGGTAAAAGATTTTTATCTTTAAATTGTATCGGAGAAACATTTATTGAAAATCTAAAATCAGAACTCAACTTTTCTTTTATTGATGAATAGTCTTTAAATATTCTTTCTATTAACCAGTAACCTATTTCAATAATTTGACCTGTTTTTTCTGCTAACGGAATAAAAACATCTGGTGAAATACTTCCTAACTGATTATTATTCCATCTTATAAGTGCCTCAGCCCCTACAATTTTCTCTTTATCTATTTGAATCTGAGGTTGATAGTAAACATTAAGTTCATTATTTAAAATAGCTTTTCTTAAAAATAAATCCATTTCTACTTCTTTTCTAATATTATTTTTAAAAGTTTCCTCGTAATATAAGTAATTTTTTTCTTTTTCATCTAAGACTTTTTCCAATGCTATATATGCATTAATAATAAGTTCATTTGCAGTAGAAGCATCTTTGGGATAAATAGAAATACCTGCTTTAATATTGAAAAACAATTCTTTTTCCTTTAAATAAACTGATTTTTTATTTCCCTCAAAAAAGCCTTCAAGAAAGTGCTCTAATTCCTCTATATTATTAAGCGATGATACCCCAATTACAAAGTTATTTTTACTAATTTGAGCAATAAAGTCTTCTTCATTAATCATACTTTTTATGCGCTCAATTAAAACATTAAGAAAAACCTGATCATCTTGTTCTAAATCTAACATAATACTATTATAATTTTCGATTGAAAAATATATAACAAAAAAGTTATTTACCTTTCCATTTATGCTACTATTAATTAATCTTAAGAGCAAATTCTCATTAGGTAAATTAGTTTCGAAATTGTAATTTTTCAGTTTAGCTATATATTCTTGTTCTTTCTTAAGTTTAGTCAAATCTGTAAATATACCTATATATTTCAGTGCATTCCTATTAGAATTATTATTGATTTCAAATATATTAATTTTTTTAGGATACAGCATACCATCTTTTTTTCTATCCCATAATTCCCCTTTCCAATACCCTTTCTCATGGATGCTTTTCCACATCCCCCGATAAAATTCAGGAGATTGCTTGTTTGACTTAAAATAATTTGGCTTTAACCCTAAAACTTCATCTTTGCTATATCCTGTTGCTTTCTCAAAAGCATTATTAGCATAAATTATATTTGTTTTATAATCTGTTATAATCACTGCATCATTAATATTTTCAGGTATTATTTTTGTAATATTTAGCTCTTCCTTGTCCTTTTTATTGTAGTAATTTACCGTCACTATAATGAAAATTAACATACTAATACCAATTAACATTAAAGTCTCTCTATCTTTCATACCAAAAATATTGGTATTCTCTAATATTGGCAAGTCCCTCAAGTTGAATTTAGACAAGATAACCCAGTAATAATCAGAATTACTCTTTTTACTGATTCTTGATAATGGATCTACCTTCATAAAAAAGTTGACTTCATTATTTTTTTGGTAAATTCCACTATTATTTGATTTTATTATATCCCAGAATGTTGGATCTTCAATCAATAAGGAAATATTTTTCTTTTCATCAAACATAAACCCAAAGCTCTTATCTATATCTTTATTGTGAAGATAATAGCCATTACTATTTATTAATGATGGTCTAATAAAACTATATTCTGTATCTTGAAACTGTTCATTAAACACATTTAAAAAATCTTGTGCTAAATAATTTATGATTAAAATACCTTGATATGTATTATCATTTGAATATAAAGGTGTAGAAATTCTAACAATAGGTTTATGTGGTACTTCAATTTTTCCATTTTCCTGGTTTAAATCCATATCTGAAAAATAAATCTCACCTTCACTTAATTTATTTGTTTCTATGTAATAAAAGCTATCTTTTTTATCTTGCAAATCATAGGAAGGTATTAAATTAGGACCTCCCTTTTCATTATTAACACTGATAACTTCTCTTCCTTCACTATTAATAATCCGTATTTTATCAAAGTTTTTTTTATTATTTGCTACTCTTAACAAGAGCTGCTCTGCTTGTAACAAATTATAATCATTTGTCTGATTTATATAGTTATATACTTCGTTTGAATTTTTCATAACTAATAAATCTTCGTAAATATCCTGAACAATATCTTCTATAATGTAGTTAATAACTTTTGATTTTTGCTTTTGTTCCTCAATTACAACATCTCTTGTTTTTTCTATTTCACTTCTTGAAATGTAACTATAAACAAATATAGTAGCAAAAATAATTGGAATAATAATTAATATATAACTTCTTAAAATTCTTTTCATATCATGCCAGTAAAATTTATCCATAAAATCATCTACTCCTAGTAACATATAAAACTCAATATTATATAGAATTAATCCATATATAAATATTCTTTCTTTTTCTTTTGTCAATACTTTAAAATGTCATTTTAATACATAGACCCCTTTAAACTCCTATATTATTCACTAATATCCACATTATACAACAAAATAATAACTATAAGAAGAATTTTACGATTAATTGTTAAATATTTTCCTCAATCCTCATCCCATTCTTCAATACAAAAACAAAATGTGTTGGTTCAAGAATCTCTATCTTCTCTACCAACACATTAAATATTTTATACTTACTTATTATATAAAGCCTTTAACATTTTCCATTACTAGCTTCTTTGCTTTCTTTGTTTTAATGAAAAGATAATACATTATTTAAATCTATCTGAATAAATTCCCACCTAATCTCCAAAGGCTGATACCATAGCCTTTTTCTTCTATAACCTTCATCCATGAACTTAAAGTGTTCTTATTTGCATACCATACCTCATGTTCAATACCAGCTTCATCAGTGTATTTAAATACCATGCATTGACTTTCTGCTTCAACTTCTTCCTTTGCATTGTATTCTTTTACCAATTCCTTAGCCTCCACTTCAGACAATGAGGTCACCTTTCCATCAGATCTCCAATTAAAGCCACCAGTAGCAATTGCAAAGCTCTTGTTCCCTGGAACTTTTTCCATTTTATCTATTAACTCTTTGATAAAGTTGGAATTTGATTTTTCTCCCGGTTCACTAAAGCCGCCATGTAAATTGTAGCACATCATTACATAGGTTGGTCCCTCTGCAAACTCTATATTATCAAAGGGTGTATTAGGTTCTAATATAACTCTTAGTTTTAGTCCAGCCATTTCTGATTCATTATATAATTCATTAATAAACAATAAGTAATTATTCCATAATTCCATATCACCTTTAATTTGTTCATAATCAATTTCTATACCATCAAACCCATATTGAGATGCTAAATTTATAATATCTTTAACATGTTTACTTCTTAAAGTAGAATCCGTTAATAATGACTTTAACAAGTGAGTATCTTTTAGTAGCGATGTACCATCACTATTTATTTTATCATTAACAATAGTTAGATATTTAATATAATCCTGATTTTTTGTTTCATTATAATAATTTACTAATTGTTGTGTCATTACCAGTTCATTGTGGGAATCAAAGTAAGCTCCAAAATAAGAAATTTCCTTTAGCTGTTTATCTAAAATCTTAAGTTCTTCATTAACATCTAAATCCCAATAAGCAATCCATGCTGATAAATTATCAATATTTTCATCAAATATCCTTTTATCCTCATTAATAATTATTTGCTCATTTTCTTCTTTATCATTACTTTCATTAAGATTATTCCCTTTTGAACATCCATATAGCAACGTACTGGTTATTAAAATTACAGTAACAAAAATCCAGGTATTCTTCATCTTTTTATTCATTTGGCACTCCTACACTCTATAAATATTTGATAAACCAATCTATAATTATGTTAAAGGATTTTTTAATGGAATAAATTACACCATCAATGGCTTTTAGTGAGCTATCATGTAATTCATTATCATTAACATCGGTTACCTTAAGCTTTTTAAATACACCATCATATACATCATCTGCAATATTTCTTTGACTATAACCATATTCTCCCCATGCAGACTCTAAATAAATACTTCCTACATCATCATTGTTTACTTCTAAGTCCTTAACAACAATAGATTCATCCATAGCTAGACTAATTTTATTATTAGCTAATGTTATATCAATCTTTCTACTTCCTACATCCTTTATATCAAATTTTTCTTCCTCATTTTTACCATGATCTTCACTTAAATTCAATGAAAATATAACTTTTTTGTTTCCCTTTGAATTTTCAATAATGTTTATTACATTATTCATAAGCTGGACACATAGACTATTACTTTGATCTTCATTAGACCTTAAATAAATTGCTTGAGATCCTATAACATTACCATTTAATAGTGTTGACACTTTAATGTCCTTATAATTATCACTGTCTAATAATTTAAGAGTTCCCTTTCCCTCTGGTAACGATGTTAATATAATAGTATCATCCTTAAATTCAGCTTTTCCTGATACTTCTTTAAATTTACTTGATTTTTCTTCATCACCAACTACAAAGTCAATATCTTGCTTAGTATCATCCCAAATCCTCATTAATAAATGATTAGTTGACCAATAGGACTGTGGTTGAATTCTAGTTAAATCATAAATTGAACTAGCTGAAGAATTCAATGAATATCCTTCTCTATTAAAATTCATATTAAATAAATCTTTAATCCATCTACCATTTATTTCACTTACCTTATCATTAGTACCAAATTGTCCTGTATTAGAGTGCATTAAAGCATACAATTTAGGGACCTGACTAAGTTCTTCAGTATATACTTTCGATAAAGACTCATAATCACTATCAATGCGCTGTTTTATTTCTTCATAGGACTCTGTTGGAATATTATATTCGTCCCTAATATAGTCCATTAAATAGTGATTATAATTTCTATCAATATTTGAAGCTACTTTTGCAAATTCAACTGAATTTAATCTTCCTAGATAATTTGAAGTTTTATCAAATACATTTATATACTCCAACCTATATCCATTTGTACCCAATTCCCAATAGGAGCTGTCCACTAATTCTAACAAATCATTGGCTTTTAAAAATTTTGAGTCTTCCTTTGCAAATTTATCAGCATAAGTTAACATAGTTGCCTTTAAATTATATTCTTCAATGATTTTTCGAGCAAATATTGCCGTATCTCTTCTTCCATCTTCAAATAGCAAAAATAAGGATTTGGGTGGTAAAGCCTTACCTTTTAAATAATAATTCATAATATCATTTTGAGTAATTGTTACATATCCATTATCTTTTAATGCCTTAATATGTTCATCTAATCTTTTAGAACTTATTAAAGTATCACTACCTGTACGATCTACACCAAAATAAGACACTGCGATAAACCCAGTATCTTGACTATTACTTAACTTTGATGAATCATAAGACTCATATACAGAAAATGAAAATAAAGCTTTTATAACAATTATTAACAATGTGATTAAAATAACGCCTTGTAATATACCTCTTGCTATCTTAATTATATCTTTTCTTTCAGGAGAAAAAGTACTATTTTTCATTCTTTTCCCCTCCTCTTTTGTTTAACTTACTAGCAGCAATTCTTTTTTCCTTTTTATTTTGGGCTTTTATATCGCTAGGTGTCATTCGTGTACCCCATGTGGATTTCCAAAAGGTTACCCATGCAATAGGCATTTGCCACAATAACACTGCCTCATAATAAATACAAAATAACATACCAAAAATCCAAGTTGTACTTCTTCTAAGAAACATTTGAGCAAAGCTCATCATTAAAGCCATCATTAGTATTCCCACTAGGAATGTGGTCGGAAATACCCTATGCATAATTGGAACATAAATCAAATTATATGTAACAACTATTGGAGCTGCAATAGGAACCACTACTCCCATATAATAGAACACAGCCATAAAAGGCTCCTTTTTCCACATAAATTTACCTGCAATTATTGATTCTCTTAACCAAGAACGCTTCCATCTCATTTGTTGTTTAAGAAATACTTTATATCTATTAGGTACAATAGTAGAACAAATTGCAGTATCTTGATAACTGGTACGATGACCTTTTAATACAAAATTAGTCATGGCACGATCATCTCCAAAGGTTGCCTTTTGCCCTAAGAATTTTTGATTTAACCATAGGTCCATATTGTCTAAGATTATTTGCTTTTTATAGCAAGATAATGGTCCTGATAAACATGTAACAGCATCAAAATATGCTTCTGCTGCCTTCATAATTCTAAATGCTATGTAATAACGTACGGATTGCATCTTAGTTAATACATTGGTATATGTATTTGCCACATCGGTTCTCCCAGATACTCCTCCCATTTTAGGATCTTTAAATGGCTGAACTAAATTTCTTATAGCAAAGGGCTCTAAAAAGCTATCTGAATCAACAAACACAACTAAATCATGTTTAGCTTCCTTAACTCCTCTGCTAAGGGCATCTCTTTTACCTAAATTCTCTTCTTGTACAAAATATTTTAATCTATATTTTGTATCAAATCTTTCTGCCTCATTACTTAACTTATCAATAGCTTCTTTAATTTTTTCTACAGATTTATCATTAGAACAATCATCCACTACTATAACTTCTAGCCTATCAATAGGATAATCTTGATTAATACAGCTTAAAATTGTTCTTTCAATCCATTCTTCTTCATTAAAGCAAGGTATAATAATGGTTACACCAGGTGTATAATCAACATCTATTGGCATAGGCTTATATAACATTCCAAATAAATATCTACTAAGTAAAAATACTGCAGCAATAATACTATATAAGTATATCCATTTATTAAATCTAAAATATATAACACTCTCTGCACGCATTAACATAATAAACAAAGTAATAAATAACAAAATTAAACTAGATGTAACTAGTATATATCTGTCTTTCCTTCTACTAGAATACTGTGATAAAGTCTCTTCAAATTCTATTCCACAGATATTTTTCCCTTCTGGTGAGATAGACTCTCTAACCTTTTTCCCTTTAATTTTAACCTTCATTTCATAGCCCTCTGGCATAGAACCAGGTAACACTTTAAATTCTAGCTTTATATCACTGGCATTACTTATAATATTAAATTGTGCTTCACTTTCTAATTCTAATAAAACTCCCGTGGTAGAAACATCCAAAGATTTCACTATAAACTTATTATTGCCCTTATTGCTTCTACAGGTAATCCTAATATCCGTTTGCATTACATATCTTATGCCAGCATTCCTACTAATTATAAACGCACTAGGATCTCCCTTATATTCATCTAATACCTGATGTCCCCTACGATCAATGTTATTTCTTATTTCTTCTTTGTCAGGAACATTTGACAATAAACGTCTATCTCTACGGGGCTTTAAAAGAACATCATTGGTTTTATCTTTTTTGTTTTTTTTCATATTATTCCCAAGTCCCCTTCTTAAAACTTCTCATGATTTTATAAAGATTATTTTTCTAGATAATCACTTAGCTTTGCAATCTTATACTTTTCACCATATACTCCATTTTCATTATTAGTTAAGAAAATATCCAAAGCTTCCGCAGTATAGTAACTTTGATTATTCATATGCATTACAATAATATTACCTCTACCTTTAATCAAATTCGCTTCTACAGAATCAACAATTTCTTGTGAAGAGCTACTTTCATAATCATGAGTAGAAATATTCCCATTAATAGAGTATTTAAATCCACTTTCAAACACCTCTGCCAATCCTTCTTTTTTTACAAGTAAAGTTGGTGGTCTAAAATATGGTGTTAAGGAATTTAAATCACCTATAACATTAGCCATTACCTCATAGGATTTAATTAATGAAACCTTCAATTCATCCTTACTAGTATCTAAAGTTTCATGATTATAATTGTGACTTCCGATATCATGTCCATTAATTGCAATAGTTCTAAGTAAATTGGGATTAACATTGGATACGCCACTATTTATGTCAATATACTTTGATATTGCAAAAAAACTTCCCTTAACCTGATGCTTATTAAGTACATCTAATATTTCATTAACAATAGGATCTCCACCCCAGTCATCAAAGGTAAAGAAAATCACATTTTCACCATTGGTATCAATAGTTCCTGTTTTGTCCATTAACAACTGCTCATCCTGACTTAAATCACTTAAATCTACATATTTATTTCCAATATAATTGGTTTTCATTATGGATAAAGCTTCTTCATAAGTTCTTCTATTTAGTGAATTAATATTATTCCCCTGTAAACTATACCTGCCTAACTTAGAATCTACTTCCATTGTGCTTTGTAATTCACTTATAGTTACAACAGAATAACTTAATGGCTTTTGAACTAAATCATAGGATTGTGATAATTTATTATACTTATTAACATGTCCATTTTTTACGTAATTTATAGTAACTAATTCAATAATATTTGCTATAGTATTACTATCTTGAAATAAGCCTGTATCCATCCTAAAGTAAACAATTTCGCCCTTTCTTAATGATGCATATGTATTTACATTAAGATAATCAGATACAATTTCTTCTACACTCATATTTTTATATTTATGATTAATAGGCGATTTAGAATATGTAAATAATTCATAGTTTTTAAGGTTATCCATCCTATTGATTGAAGATAACGCTTCTTGAACCTCTGCATCTACATACCCATATCCAGGCATATATGCCTTTGTACTTATTCCCAGCTTCCTTAACAATTGATCTACTTCATATATTTCTCTACAAATCTCTTCTGTAGATTTAATCAATAAATTTGAACTAGTTGTTATTCCTCCATTTCCAATTTCATGACCTGCCTTTAAGATTTTGTCAATTCTATCTGGATATTTATTTATTTCATCCTTTGTAACAAAGAATGTTCCTTTAGCATTTATTTTATCTAAAGATAGTAAAACTTGATTTAACACGACTTCATCACTTAAGCCTCTAAATGTATATGATAAAGCTTCCTTCGTAGTATAAAATTCTGAAACCACAGGTGCTAACTTGCCATTATTTTTTTCTATTAATTCCTTGAAATTCACTGAATCTATAAGATTCTCCTCTTGGTTATTCCCTTGTGAATTATTATTTTGTTGTTCGTCACCTTCATCTATATAAATTTCTTCTATATTTGATATATTTTCAGGTGATGACAACTCATTTCTTTTTTGCATACCCACTAATTCATTCACTTGTACAACGGACTTTTTCTGATTATCTATAGCTTTTAATAACCATTCTACTATTTTAACAACAGTTACTTCTTCTTTTTCTTCATTGGTAGATTCATCTATACCAGCCTGTTTATCTACAGCTGGCTTTTCTTCCTCTTTTTGTATTTCATATTCAAAATCATCAAGAACACCATTAACTTTAATAGAAATAATAGTTCCATTATCTAATTTATTTACATAACCCTGAACCTGTTCATAATCCTTAAAGCTTTGATAGCTAAGATAATGATCACTATGAACTACATACTTATTCCCTGATGCGTAGGCAGCCGCTAAGACTTCATCAGTATACGTAGTTGATTTACATTTTAGTAAAGTTGGTTTCTCCTTAATAATAGTTTCTAATACTTTATTAGCACGACAAAAATCAGTAACTAATTCTTTGTGAGATAGCTTTTCCATAGACTTAGTATCTGAAAGAGTTTCACTTCCTACGTCATGACCAGCTTCTTTAATATTTTTTACTATGGTAGGATCCTCCCCGGCTTTAACACCAGGAATAAAAAAAGTTGCCTTTACGCCATACTCATTTAATAAATCCACTATTTTTTCCATAGTCGTAACATCACTGATCCCCTCAAAGGATAATGCCACTATATTAGATGCAGTTTCCACATTGGTTATAATTTCTGCTTTTTTATTACTATCTAATAAATTTAATGCTTCCTTTATTTCTTCTGATGCATCATACTTGTTTCTTTTATTTATAATTATATCTTTAACATCATTTCCTTTTATATAACTTTTATATGTAAGTATACCTACTCCTATAGCAAATGCCAAAATTACAGTGATACTAATCCACTTTTTTTTCATATTTTTTCTTCTCCATTTATTTTCTTATTTTATCTTGTATTTACATTTTAACTTTAAAGATAATTTATTTCAACGAACAATTATTGTTAGAATAGACTTAAATTTAATGTACATAATCTTTCTATGACATTTCTTTTTAATTTCCATAGACCATGAGATTCCATCAACAACTAATATGCTTTTTAAATGAAAATTAAAAATATTAATAAATATAGGATTAAGTCCATGTATATCATAGTTTTCTTTTTTATGAATAATTCAAGTTAAATATTTTGTAATATTTAGTTGATTTTTCAATGGTTATATTTTACACTTGATATAAATAGTTGAGTAGTTATAAATTTTTTATAATATAATTATAAATGTTGTGGTATATCTTATATAATGATTTGAGCGTTATATTTGTTAATTTATTACTAGAAATATATTTTCATTAGAAAGGGGAGTTTTAAGTGATTAAAGAAGAAATGACTCCAAAAGAAAGAATGGATGCATTCTCTAAAGGGAATGAAATTGACCGACTAATATGTATTCCTGATATGGGAGCAACTATGGTACCTTTTATTGGGGTGACAGCCAAGGACTATTATCATTCAGCAGAGCTTATGGCGGATTTAGAAATAGCTTTATTTAGAAAACTTCGTCATGATAGTGTAGGTATATCTACTAGTCTTAGAGGAGTTGCAGAGGCTATGGGAGCTAAAGTTGGTTATCCAGATTATTCTATTTCCTATTTACTAGAACCAGCTATTAATTCTGTAAATGAAATAGAATATCTTAAAATAGCAGATCCTCTAAAGGATGGGAAGTTGCCAATCTTAATCGAAGCATTAAGACTTACTAAAAATGCACTCATAGATGAAGTAGATGTTAGTGCTTCTATGTCTGGCCCTTTTAGTGTTGCCGCTTCTGTAGTTGGAACAGAAAATTTATTAAAATGGATGATTAAATATCCTAAAAAAGTCCATACTCTGATGGAAATAGTGGCAGAATCCAACAATAGATATATAGAAGAAGTTGCTAAATTAGGTATATCTATTGGATTTGCTGATCCAGTTTCATCCACTAGTCTTATAAGTCCAAAGCAATTTAGAGAGTTTTCCTTGCCTGCTCTTCAGAAAAATGTTGATAAAATAAAAGAAAAAACAGGCAAATCACCTGGTATACATATATGTGGAAAGAGCAAAGAAATTTGGCAAGATGTTGTCAATACAGGAATTTCTAATTTTAGTATTGATAATATAGAAGACATAGAAGAAGCTAAAAAAATAATAGGCGATAGGGTTGTCATTACTGGAAATGTTCCACCTGTTGATGTTTTGTATGCAGGAACCAAAGAAGACATTTTTAGATCAGTTAAAGAATGTATTAGGAAAGGTCATGATTCTAAGAATGGGTATATTTTAAGTACAGGATGTCAAATACCAATGCATACACCAATGGAGAATATCGAGATGTTTATGGCCGCTGGTAAACTATATGGGAAATATCCAATAGATTTTGAAAAACTAATGGAAGATTAATAAAAATAGTAGTTTTATTTAAATTCCTAAACAAATAGATACTATAATAATCTATTTGCTTAGGAATTTTTTTCAATTAATTGTCCGAAACAAGTGTTAGTTCACCGGTTATAGAGTCCATAACATATCCATATATAGAAATATCATCTGGCATAAGGGGATGGCGTCGTAACAATGCCACGGAGCTTTGTACAGAAGCGTTCACATCCTCAAATCCTCTCAGCCAACGATCTAGGTTAATACCAAAATCCCGAGCTAGTGCAACTCGTTCATTGGGAATGCCCCTCAGTTCCATATGGTGAATCATCTCTTCACTATCCATATGTTGAACTCCACAATCCGTATGACCTATTACAAGAATTTCATTTACATTAAGTTCATATACAGCAATCAATAGACTACGGACAACACTTCCAAAAGGATGAGAAATAATTCCTCCAGCATTCTTAATGATTTTTGCATCACCGTTTTTCATCCCTAGGGCTGCTGGAAGTAATTCTGTTAATCTAGTATCCATACATGTAACAATGGCAACCTTTTTGTTTGGATATTTGCTGGTTCTATAAGACTCATATTTCTTCTCTGCTACAAAATCACGATTAAAATTTAATATTTCTTCTATCATTACAATCCCCTTCTTTCATATAAATTACTTTTTAAGAATCTTTTATTATTATTAGATTAACTCTAAACTATTAATATCTAATTTATAAGTAACATCTTTTCTCTCAACGATGACATTAATTTTTTTCTTTACTTCTTCATCATCTATTATCTTTGTAATTAATTCCCTGCTTGGATTTATTGCATAAGGAATACCTACAGATTTAAACATGGTTAAATCCCCGGAAGTATCTCCATAGGCATAACTTTCACTTAAATTTATATGATATTTTTCTTTTAATTCCATCAAAGCATTTTCTTTACTAATAGAATCCCACATTGGAATAATTTCACCAGTATATTTTCCATTTTTATCTATTTTATAAATAGTACCTCTAAAATCATCCATCTCATATTTACCAGCCATCTCGCTAACAAGCTCTATGGGAGAACCGGAAATAGCAATGACAACATGGCCCTGTTCCTTGTGCCACTTGATTCTCTCCCTTGAAAATGTATATACTCTTTCACCCTTTTGATTAATGACAGTCCTAGCTATATGTTCTATATGCTCTTTACTCACACCTTTAGTAGCTTCAATATAAACACCAATCATTTTAAGTAAGTATGTATCATAATCTCCCTGTCTTCTATCCCATTTTAAAAATGCTGGCCTGACTTCGTTATACCATTTATCTTCATCAACTAATTCATACTTGATAATTTTTTTAAAAACTTCTGTTATTAAACCTTCTCTATAGATAGTCCCATCTATATCAAAAAATGCCGCAACTCTAGCCATAAATATACCTCCATAAGTGACACTCCAAATCTATGATTTATCCAGTGAAACTTACTCATTTCACTGTTTTTGAGAATGTGTTTCCTTCATAATATTTTATTTACCATAACATATCTATAGTTTAAAGTCTAGTATTCATATGAATTACACGTACTAATCATATTCTAGTCTTGTTTCCTAATGCTATATATTCGAAATTACAATGCCATTTTTTCTCTTTCATGTAATAGTTCAGCCTGTTATTTATTTTATTATATATATAAATACCCTATAGAGTGACCTCTATAGGGTGCATTTTATTCCTTACTATAAACCTTAAAGTCAATAATCAATTATTGAATTTTATCTTCTCAATTCTATCAAAGGCCTTTTCTAATTCCGTTATACCTACAGTACATGCAATTCTTATATAACCTTCTCCACAATCACCAAATGCATTACCTGGAATAGTTAGTACCTGAGCTTTATCTAATATAATCTCACTTACCTTAGTAGATGTAAGTCCTGTCTTTTTAATATTTATAAACAAATAAAATGTTCCCCTAGGCTCTGGAACAGTCATCCATGGTATATGCTTTACACGATTTGCTGCATACATTACTCTCTCTTTATAAAGTTTAATAGCCGGTGACTGTATAGTCTTTCTATTACGAAGTGCATAAATTGCACCTCTTTGTGAAATTGAAGGTGCTGTAAAAACAACATTTTCGTTAACTAGCTGGCAGGTTGAAATAATTTCTTTAGGAGCAATAATATTTCCAATGCGCCACCCAGTCATTGTATAATCTTTAGAAAAACTATTTAATATAATTAATCTTTCACGAATCCTCGGTATAGTTATCATAGATATAAACTTTTCTTTAAATGCATACGCTCCATATATTTCATCAGCAATAATTATCAAATCATATTTAACTGCAATATCTGCAATTTTATTTAATGTGTCTAAACTAAATACTGAGCCTGTTGGATTATTAGGTGAATTTACTATAATAGCTTTTGTTCTTTCAGTTATAACCGACTCTAATTTATCAACATTAATTTCATATCCATCTTCTTCAGTGGTATCAAATTCTATCGGTATACCTCTAGCAAGTTCTATCTGCTGAAAATATGGAGTAAAATATGGAGCATGTATTATAACCTCATCATTATCATCTAATATAGATTCAAGAACAAGATACATGCCTAAGCATGCACTTGTAGAAATCATAATTTCTTCCTCTAATAAATCTGCATCATACTCTTCTTTATAATATTTTCTTATTTCATCTATTAGTTCAGGATCACCTTTAAAATCAGTATATTTAGTATGACCTTTTAATGCTTCTTGAAAAGCATAGTTTATTATACCTTCATCGGTTATTTGATCAGGATCTCCTAAACTCAAATTAATAACATCTCTATATTTTTTTGCTAATTCATTTACAGCTCCCATAGGGGTGGATTTATTTTTCCAATACCGTTTTGAAATAAATTTATGTCTCACTAAAATCACCTCACTAATAAATTAAATGTGCTATCATAACTATAATTGGTAAAGTGATTAATGTTCTTTCTAAGAAAACTATGAATAAATCTTTAAAATCAACTGGAATTTTAGAACGTAAAATTATAGCTCCTGTTTCTGTTAAATAAATTAATTGAGTAAATGAAAGTGCTCCAATAATAAACCTTGTAATTTCAAATTCAGATCCCTTAACAAAAATAGACGGTAAAAACATATCTGCAAATCCTACTAAGGTAGCTGATGCAGCCAAAGATGAATCAGGTACTCTCATTAAATCAAATAATGGAATTAAAGGTTTAGAAATAATGGTAAATATAGGTGTATATTCTGCAACTACTAATGAAACCGTTCCTAATAACATAACTATAGGCATTAAACTAAAATATACATCTGCAACTGTTTTTAGTCCTGAAATAATAAGACCAATAAAATCAGGTGCTTGAGCTGCTCTAATAATGCCACGTTCAACAGCCCACTCATGAATACCTCTTCCTGCTGGAACTTCTTCATTGATTTTAACATCTATCCCTTCAATGTATTCATCTTTTTTCTTATTTAAAGGATAAATTCTCGGAAGAATCAATGCTGCTACAAGGGAAGCAAGACTTATAGTTCCATAGAAAGCTATAAAGTTTACTGATAACTCTAAAAAGCTTGCAATAAATACTGCAAATGGTAATGACACTAATGAGAAACATACAGCAATGATAGAAGCTTCTTTTGCTGTATAATAACCATCTTTGTATTGTTTATCTGTAATAACAACACCAACTGGTCCGGAACCAATCCATGATGCTATAGCATCTATTGCAGCACGTCCTGGTATCTTAAATAGAGGTCTCATAAATCTTCTAATTAGTGTTCCAAAATAATCCATAGATCCGAATTCCATTAATAGTGGTAAAAAGAATCCAGAAAAGAAAAACCATGTAGCTAATACTGGAAACAGGTCATTAACAACAACTCCTCCAGTATTAGGATTAGATATCTTATCAAGTCCTAATACAGTTACGGAATATAAAACTGCATATGCTAATACTGCAGCTCCTATTCTAATTGCAAGTGTAATTGGATTAACAATGAATAAGTCCTTTAAAAATTTATTATTGGAAATAATTCTTGGTTTAATTATAGTAGAAAACAAAGTAATAATTGCACCTATAATTACAATGTACACCATAAAAGCTGGTAACATTTCACCAAATGATGCTTGGAATTGTGCCGCAAAATAACCCACACCAATAGTTAAGTTTCCTCCACCCCATGGAAGTGGAATTACAAATAGCAGCAATCCAATAATTGATGGAATCACAAATTTTAAAATTTGTTTTTTAGAAAAACTTGGTTCAGTTATCATTTCCTTAATGTTCATAAAAATTCCCCCTTATATTTTGAAACACCGTTTCACTTTAATTATATGGTACCATAAACTGTAATTTTCTGCAATAATTTTCTAAATAATATTTCGAAAATTTCCAATTAAATTTATATTAATTTTAAAATTTATGATATAATATTTGTGTAAAATTATCCATAAAAAACTTTATCTTAGGGTAATATCATAATATACTTCACATTAAGTAAGGAGTGATTTTTTTGAATAATATTAATAGTATGATTGATCGAACTTGTGAAATAGTAGATTACATATATAATTCCAATGAACCTGTTGGTGTAAGTAAAATATCTTCTGATTTGGACTTACCAAAAGCAACTGTTTTTAGAATTCTTGTTACACTTGAAAAATGGAATATAGTAGAAAAACAATATAATACGGATAAATACAATCTTGGAAAAGTATTGATAAAATATGGTGCTAAAGTTTCATCTGATTTGTCATTAGTAGATGTTTCTAAACCAATTATTAATGCTTTATCAAATAAAATCGGAGAGAGTGCAAATTTAAATATTGAATATCAAGAAAATTGTTTAAGTCTTTATAAAGCTTCCAACGATAATTTTAAATTAGTTTCAAAACTTATTCCAATCAGTCCTTTAAATTGCTCTTCATCAGGAAAAATATTTTTAAGTACTAAATCTAAAGAAGAACTTAAATCATATCTTAATAGTAAAAATTGTTGCCAGAGAACTATGTATTCTATTACTAACTACGATAGCTTTCAAAAAGAAATAGAATCCATAAAAAATAGTGGATTTGCATATGATAATGAAGAATATGAGTACGGATTGTTTTGTGTATCAGCTCCAATTTATCATAAAGAAAAAATAGTTGCTGCCATAAGCTTAAGTGGTCCTAAAACCAGATTGGAATACAAAGGTATTAAAATGATTGAAGAGGAACTTAAATTATCTTGCGAATTGATAACAAATTTAATAGAATACTTAGATTCAGATAGTTTAATATAATTCTTTTTCTCTCTAGCAAGTTATAGGCAATAGTGTTAAATTCCTCCTCATAAACAAGATACTTTTCAATAAAGTTTTGTTTTATTATATTATTTTCTTGCAAGGCTGTGTGAGAATTATTATTAAATATTGTTCTTAATATATGACTTGCAAATGATTTCTTTATACAATCAACTTCCTCCCCTAAAATTCTATCTAAAATACCTTTACATAGAATTTTAGGTTCAATATAATCTGAGTTAATCAATAGTAGTTGATGTATGAACTTTAAGATATTTCGCTTATAGATTATTTCTCCAATAATTTTTGAATTTCCATTTCTGTCAATAATCGATACTGCCCTTTTTTAAGTGTTTCATCTAACATTAACCCTCCAATGGAAGTCCTCTTTAAATATACCACATAACAGCCTACAGCCTTTAACATACGCTTCACTTGATGTTTACGTCCCTCTGAAATTGTAAGATATCCAGAGACAACCGGCTGTTCGTAACGGTTTGAGTCTATATTGTAGAACTTTCTAATATCCGTTTCCTGTTCAAACTCTTTATAGGTTCCACATTTCACTCCATCTATTTTTGAAGGCTTTGTTAGTGCTTCACCTTCTCCAATGCAAACTCCCTTCTCTAGTTGCTTTTTATCTTCCCCATCTAACGAACCCAATGCAATAAAAAAATATTTCTTTTCAACATGTTTTTGAGGCGACATTAACTGATGATTAAATTCGCCATCGTTGGTAAATAACAATAACCCTTCTGTATCTTTATCTAATCTTCCAACATGAAATATTCCATTCATGTTAACTCCATCAAAATAATCAAATACTGTTTTGTTAAGGGCATCCTTTCTTGCAGTAATGCATCCCCCAGGTTTATGAAATATATAATACACTTTTCCTGTATAATCAACTATTTTATTAAGATACTCAATAGCATCAACACTGACCTTAATTTCTATTGCAGGTTCTGTTATCACTTGTCCATTGACTTTAACAGCTCCTTCTTTAATATAAGTCCGAACGTTTTTCCGTGTTCCAACGGATGACTCTGCTAAAAATTTATCTAATCTCATACTTCCTCTTTTCTAATCATTTGTAAAATAATTTTAACCCCATACTACTAAGTAAAATATAAACTCTACTCACTACTTTAATTCTTATTCCTACTGAAAATCAATTTTGTTATTCAGTATATCACATAATGAAAATACTTTCATTATGTTGAAATCATTTAATATCTGATTCTTACCATATGCCTTTGAAACACCAAAGTGAAAAAGAGCTACAATACATCCATATATAAAATCACCTAAAATTGCATATCTACACAGTTTTCCATTGTCTAAATAGCACTTTTTTTAGGAATGAGCCGGATAATTTTATCATCCGCTATATTAGGATTGCCTCTACCATCCCTATTACTTGTTGTCAGATAAATTGATCCATCTTTACCCTGAATAACCTCTCGCAAACGTCCATACTCATTCTTCAATCATGATTCTACATTCTTCACTGTGGTTCCTTTTCCATTCAACGAGATAGTAAGTAGTTGTTCTCCACGCAAAGTAGCGACAAGTAATTTGCCTTGCCAGGATCCTTGATTTACGAAGGCAATACCAGAGGGTGCCCATGTATTCTCTGTGCTGTGTATCAATGGTTTTTGTATCATAACTTCCTTAGAATCTTCATTTCCTTGAACGAGAGGCCAGCCATAATTAGCTCCTGGCTGTATAATGTTTATCTCATCATGGGCTATCTGTCCATGCTCTGATGCATATAAGATATTTTTTGACCATGCTAAGCCTTGTGGGTTTCGATGCCCTAAGCTATAAACAGGTGAATTAATAATTGGATTATCTTCAGGAATCCCACCGTCTAATTCTATTCGAAGTATTTTCCCCGCTGTACTTGTGAGATCTTGTGCCAATGCAGAATTCCCTGCATCTCCCGTTGTTATATATAATTTCTGATCCGGGCCTATCTTTATCCTTCCTACATTGTGAATCCGTCCCCCAGGAATTTTATCAAGAAGAATTCGATCAATGAATGCCTTGTTATTCTTTTCAAACAATCTAACAACACGGTTATAAATTTGATTACTTTCTGCATATGAATGCACAACATACATATAATGGTTTTGCAAATAATTGGGGTCTAGGGCAATTCCCATCAACCCACCTTCCCCCTGGCTTACAAAAGGTGTAGGAAATGTGATAAGTGGCTGTGGATGAAGTTTACCATCTTTAATCATTCTAATTGCCCCAGACCGCTCCGTAAAATACAATTTGCCGTTATCACTTATATCTATGGCCCAAGGTACATATAAATTTTCAGCGATAACTTCAATTTCGTAGGGAAATTCCCTTGATGGAACTACATTTGCTTTGATATTCACTATATTACGACCACGTAATATCATATTAGATAAAATATTGTAAATCATTTTTTTCATACTGATATCCTCCAAACTTAAATAAATACTAATGCATACTATAATTATATTAGAAGATATTTGTCTTAATGACCCATTCCTTTTTTATATAAATAGAAAAGAACCCTATTTCTAGAGTTCTCACTTCAACTGTTTTGATGTAATATATTTCAGAATTACATCACTCTTGCTGGAAATACCACATCTAATATTCCAATAACTAGAGCTGCTAACATTGCTCCTATGATGGATACCCTCATGGTTGGTACTAAAAATTGTGCTAAATATATTATTACGGCTGCAATAATAAAACCTTTTATACCTTTTCCAAAAGGTGATGCATCAACTCCCATAAATGCTTCTACAAAATAATCTAATGCAGTTATTACAACTGCTGCTATTAAATATGACCATAAACCATCAATACTAAATCCTGGAGTTAAGAATGATGTTATACCTAAAATAATTGCAACTAATATCAATCTTCCTACCCATCTTAAAATACTCTTACTACTTGAGCCCTCTTTTATTGCCTCATTATTATGTGCCATAAGAATTCCTCCTTTAATAGAAATTTTTATTAATTAAGTGTAGTATGCTCATAAATCCCAAAAATATTTTACCTTTTTCTTCATTTAATAAATATTTCTCTAAATTAGCCCTTACTTTCTTTAAATTAATGAATTATTAAAATTTTTCAGTTCTATACCAGGATTTTTACTAATATCATCAGCAATAATAGCTGCACCCTGTAATTTTGTACCTGGCTTTACTTTGGGTTGAATGGACGGATTGCTTGAATATGTTGTACCATCATATTTGATCCAAGCAAAGAAGCTTTCTATACCTCCTCCAGAAACATACATAATTATATCTTTATATCCCTTTGTTTTACTATTATTTATAATTACAGGATTATTTACAAGTGTAAATTTTGATAATAAAGTATATTCTTCATTTGTATGTTTAAAAATAGCCGCACTACATCCACCAGTACCACAAACAGGTGAACCTATGATATAGGCAAATATTTCAGGATTTCCATCTTCATTTAGATCCACCTTATTATAATAATATCTTACATTATCCTCATCTTGTTCTAAATCAAATACTTTTACCAACTCTTTTTCAAGTATCATATCTTTTTCTGTTTCTGAACAAATATATTCTATTGATGAAAAATCTATTCCATACTGATTGAAGAATGGTCTATTCTTACATATCTGTTTTTTTAAACATATCAGTTCTTCTCTTGGAAGTTCACTTACTTTACAAACCAAAAAGCTATCAGATTGATTGTATTGGTAAATATTATCCCTTGCATATGCTGTCAGCGAGAATGTTGCAATAATAGAAACTGAAGCCATTATTACTAATAGTTTTCTTTTCATAAAACTCATCATCCTTTCCTTACAATTTTCAAAGTTCATTTATATTTTCTTCTAGTTTTGTATTAATATACTCTTTCATTTTTAAATCTTTTGTCATTTTATTAAATTAAAAATTCCCCCAAACTTATATTAGTTTGAGGGAACATAAAGCACACTTCAATTTTTATCTAAAGCTCGTAAAATCCTTTGAGATTAACGACATCATGCATTTGGCTTTGCATGTCATATTTTTTAAGTACTTGTATAAGTATCCTTATTTCCAATGCCTTTTTCAATTATTTCAACAAAATCATCCACTAATTTGGGATCAAATTGAGTACCTTTTCCTCTTATAAATTCATCTATTGCTTTTTCCTTAGTTAGCTCCTTTCTATATGCTCTATCCGATGTCATTGCATGATATACATCCGCAATACATACAATTCTAGCAAATAAATCAATAGAATTTCCTGATAACCCATCAGGGTATCCCTTACCATCCCATCTTTCATGATGACTTCTAACACAATTAATAATTTCTTCATCACTTGTTATATGCTTTATTATATTATAGCCTAATAAGGTATGATTTTTAATAATTGTAAACTCATTCTCTGATAATTTTTCAGGCTTATTAATTATATTATCTGGTACTCCAATTTTACCACAATCATGTAATAATGCTCCTATCCTTAACCTGTTTTTTTCATTTTCTGTAAATCCTAATTTTTCTGCAAGTAAAATTGAATATTTTGAAACCATCTTGGAATGTTTACCTGTATAATCATCTTTAGCATCTACAGCTTCTGCTAGAGCAAGAACAGAATCCATTAGCAAGTCTTTATTACCATCTTTTAAAAACACCTTCATACTAGTATTATAAATATTACACTGATTTCTACCACTTTGTTTTGAATAATACATTGCAATGTCAGATTTTTTAATTAAGCCTTCTGCATCCAATGCGTGCTTTGGATAAGAGGCCACGCCCACACTTACAGTAATTGGAAAACAATCAGCATATTCTTGTAATACCTGATTTTTAGCAATGCTTTCCCTAATTTTTTCTGCTTGAATAAGTGCCTCTTCAGAAGTATAGTCATACAGCATAACTACAAATTCTTCTCCACCATATCTAAAAACCATACCTGTGTCTTTTACTTCAGCTTTTATTGTTTTTGCCGTTTCTTTTAAAATTAAATCACCAACTTCATGTCCATAAGAATCATTTATTAATTTAAATTTATCAATATCACAGAACATAACAGATATTAGTTTACAGCCTTCATCTAGCTTGTTATTAAAGCTTTCAAAAAAATATTTATGATTATATATTGAAGTTAGATAATCTGTATTTGCATATACTTTAAGATTTTCATTTTCTTTTTTGTGTTCATAAATACTATCTACCATACGATTAAAACTTTTAGTTAAGTTTATTATCTCATTTGGTTCATTTGCATTTATATTTACATCAGCATGTATTAATAAATTTTCATACTCCATCTTTTTAATCTGATTTTCAAGGCTTTTAATAGGCCTAATAATAATATTTTTAAACCTATACCCTAAAATAAGAATTAATATGGAGGATAAAAACATAGTACTGAAAATATTTCTTTGTGTTAATTTCTGAGTTGATAAAAATATTTCTCTAGATTGTATGACATTCATATATCCTATGTTATTACCTGCAATATCAACTATTGGCAAACTGCCTATTTTTTTTGAATTATTAAGTTCATATGTTCGGCTATTTATATTTTTATTAATAACTTCAATATTTTCATTAACCTCTTTACTTATGTCCTGACTTGAAACAAATTTATTATCATAGGTAATAAAAACATCTCTATCAAACTCTTCCTTTATCTGTCCCATAAATGTTGATGAAAGTTTTTTACCGATAATAACAGTTCCCCCACAAATCCCGCCAAAATTACTGTTAAAAACAGGGCATTCACTTATCATATATATATCACCATTAAATTTCTTATAACCACTAACTCTTGATTCTTCACTATAGTTATATTCATTTAATGATTTCAAAATATTATTGTCATTTAAAATGTCATTAATATTATTTAATCCATACTGAACAATAATTTTTTTATTCCTATTTACTATAACTACTAAATCCATACCATATTTTTGGGTAAGCCACTGTGTAAAATTTTCCTTTAACCATGTTTTATCTATATTTTCATCTTGTATTTTATCATAAGTATCATCCCAAATCGCGTAATCTAGTAGTATTGCATCAATTTCCTTAATTTTAGATTGAAATATTTTTATAGACTGTTCTGTCTTTAAGTCCAACTCTTTATTTTCTATATTTCCAAAATACTTAGAGATAAAAATATTATTTAATGCAAAATTTATAATAAGAGTAATAGCTGCAATTAAGAATAAAAAAATTGTAATTTTTACTCCTAAGTTATTCAAGGATTTTTTAATTTTACTAATATTCATTTAAAGTCTACTTCCTTTCGCTGTACTAATGATAGCGCAAGAATTTACAAAAGCATGTAAAATAATAAAGAACTTTCTTTGTAGCAAATTTTGTTTTTTAATCATATAGATTACAATTACACTATAATTTTCACAACTCTACGCACTGTCTTTACTATTCAACAATAATCTTTAAATTCCTTGTTTTTTTCGTGTGTTCACCCAACAAGATACATCTTTATTTTACAATTTTATTAGTTTTAATTAATTATTTTTTATTTTTTAACAAATCTTACAAACATATCAACTTTAAACACTACCAAGCACCACACCTTTTACATAAAACAAAAACCAGTAAAAGTGAATTTCTCCACTTCAACTGGCTATTTAAAAATCATTTATTCAATTACTACAGTGTCAATGTGTATTTCGATAAAAAGATAATACTAATACACATAATTACTAATTTTATCACTTATCTATTTTCTTCAACGACCTGTTTGTACGCTTTTGTATCTGCATAAATTTCGTCCTTTAAAGGATTTAATTTGTTTTTATAAATCTTAGTAAACTGATAAACTGCTAATGCAATATTTGCAATTAATGATATTAAACTTACTACAAAAAATGCAGTTGGGTTATGAGTAGTAGCTACTGGAGCTATACGATCTGCAAATTGAGGTACAGTCATAACAAACATAATCCATAATGCAAGTGTATTTGCACGATGCTGTAACCATGCTCCTTTTTTGATAAAGAAAGCTGGTATTGTACACGAAAGTAATAATGCTAAGCCACAGTAAACTGAATGATCTGCTATACAGTTATAAGTATATGCGAAGTTCCATAAATCATAAGCTATGATCCAAGGCCAAATCATATCAGGCCAAATCATATCTTTTGTTTTATCCTTAGAAATAAATATAGTAGCCCATCCACATATAGTAATGATGTTAAGTAATCCTGCTATACCATTCATGATATTCCATGGTCCTGACATTACCCAAAGGTTGTCCACATATGCTCCAGTCCATGCAGCATATGAAAAACATTGAAAATCACGAATAGATGCTTCAAAAATATTAACTGCTAGTATAATTGCTGGTAGACATACTGCCCACTTCTTTTTAGAAAGTGATGGAATATAACGAAGAGCCATAAACCAAAGGCAACCTGCTAAAGCTGAATAAGTTTTTACCCAGTTAAACCAAGTACCCGTACCATATTCATTTCCTGGTGCTGCGGTTGTTGGCCACACAAAGATAGTCAATACTATTGGTACTATTAGAAAAAGTACAATTCCTCCCCATTTCGTTGAACGTCCAAGCTCATTAAAAGCCATTAAAGCAAAGAGAACAAAAATCCAAATTGCCAAGACAGTCAAATTTGTTGTTTCATATAAAATGCCCATAACACTTTACCTCCATAAAAATAATATTTGACAGAACTTCAATATTTCTGTCAGTCACAAATTATTTACCCTATTAATATTTGTGAATTTAGTGTTTTTTTCTTGTTCATAAACGTAATTATACTCCTCATTTTTTCTCTCGTCAAATTATTACACAAACCCCATCACTTACCAATATAATTATTTATATAAACATAATTACTCTTCTTATTTACTCTTCCTCGAGAACAATACGATGCTCAACAAGAGCCATTTCCTTTATTTTTGCTTTTACAGTTTTTCTCTCGCTGAATATATTTTCAAGTATAATACCGTCTTCACTTGGAATAACCTTATCCACCGATTCTAACAATAATTTCTCTCTTCCTTCTTTATCAATAAAATAAACATTTGCTTCACACATAACATTCACCTCTCCATGCTTTAATTATTTCAATAGCATCATCAATGTAATGTGGAAGTGGCTTATTTTCAATACCAGCAACATTTACATTACATCTGTTCAATGGAATTAGCACTTTTTTTGCAGGACTTTCTGCTATAGCTTTCGCCATAATCGGTGTCAGTTCACCCAGTAATGAATTTGCACATATTATACCTATTGATCCCAAGATTACATCCACCTTAGAAACATTGTAAACAACAGCATTTTCACCTGTTGCACCTTCATTAGCACCGGCTTTCAGCATTAATGAAGTTGCCAAAGAGTTTGTTCCCAATGCAACAATCTCAATTCTATCTTCAAATTCCTTCCTGAACTTTTCAACAATAGCTTTACCTATTCCCCCACCTTGTCCATCTATAACTGCAATTCGCATTTTATCCCCCCAATCATAAAACTTACAGATACATTATACCAAATAAACAAATAAAATGGTTGGGTTTATCTGTTATAGGAATCATTTTTTTGAAGTTCCACAGATAGGACAGTTCTGAAGTGAAAGAGGTATTTCTAACCCACAATCATCTAGTAATTCCACATTGCTCAAAATCTCCGCTGTGTTTCCGTCTGCAGCAATTTCACCTTCTTTTATCACAATAATCCTTTTACAGGTCTCAAGCACCATATCTAAATCGTGACTGGTGATTATCTTTGTATGTTCAAAGCTTTTTAATAAACTCATTACTCTCCGCCTTGATTTAGGGTCTAAAGCTGCTGTTGGCTCGTCCATTATCAATACATTCGGTTGCATTGATAGAACAGACGCAATTGCAGCAGATCGCTTTTCTCCACCTGATAGTTTAAAGGGTGCTCTGTCTTTCAAGTGAGATATTCCTACCAATTCCAAAGCCTTTGCTACTCTACTTTCAACTTCTTTTTCATCAAGCTTATAATTTCGTGGTCCAAAGGCCACATCATCATAAACAGTTGTCATAAACAACTGATCATCAGGGTCCTGAAAAACCATACCTAATCTCTGGCGTATTACCTGTAATGTCTTTTTTGTTACGCGGACATCGCCTACCAGAACTTCTCCATTCTTTGGAAAAAGAACACCCATCAAAAGCATCAGTATCGTAGACTTTCCAGCACCATTGGCACCAATGATTCCTACAGATTCACCATGTTGGATTGTGAATGATATATTCTTTACTGCCGCATGTCCATCCGGATACGAAAAATGCAGGTTTCTTACCTGAAGTTTATCATTACTCATCTATTTAATCACTCCCGTAAACAATGAACCTATTAACATAGGTATATTGTAAATTCTTGCTATAATAAAAAACAAACTCCATCCTGCTAAATAAGCAAAATCCTTGAAGCTTAATTTTGCAACATCCCCTGTATTATACTCACCTGTAAAGCCTCTCAAGTTCATAGACTGATACACCCGTTGCGCTCTCTCAAATGTCCTAAGTATCAATTGTCCTGCAAAAGAGCCCCAAACACTTCGATGTATGCCTTTTTGCCCAGGTGCCCTCAGTGAATATGCTCTCATCATCCTAGAAACCTCTTCTATCAGCACAGATATATATCGGTATGTTAATAATAGCTGTAAGACAAAGATTTTAGGAATTTTGAGCATCCTCAATGCTACAGCCAACTTATCCATTCCTGTAGTTGCAATTAGTAAAATACTAACCGCCACTGTTAACCCACATTTTATAAAAATAGATAAAAATGTTACCCACCCTCTTGAAATAACAATCCCGCCGAGAATCATTGTATTCTGATCAAACAATGGATTTAATATTCCAACTCCAATGATAAAAGGCTCTACAAACAATATCCTTTTAAGAATTGGAGCAACTGGTAGCTCTGCTAAGGCAAAAATTATCACAGGATAAAAAATAAAAGGCAAAAGACTACTAATTTCATATTTCCCAAATGATACAACTACAGTCAAATATACAACTGTGGTTAGTAGCTTTACAAGGGGATGAAGCCTATGTATTGAGGTTTCTTTCCGTGCTAGGTCATCCAGAAGCCTCATATTATATATGGAATTTATTATGTTCGCCATGTAAAATCAAATCCTTATTATAAAATTTGGGCAGGGCTTTCTGCCCCACCCCAGATTGTTTTTATTGAGTAACTTTTCTCTTCTTCTTTTTAACCAAGCTGATAATAAACCCTGTGAATGCTGCCAATGCAAGTGTCAGTGTTCCACCAACTATACCAGAAACACTTGTTCCAGCACTAATTGCCGGCCATTTATTTTCAGCTTGTGTAGCTGGTTCTTCTTTATTTTCATCCTCATTTATCTTAAAACTGTAATCAGGTAAAAATGCTGTCTTACTTTGCATTTCAGATAACGTTTTATGAATTCCATCTGGAGCTTTGAGTTCTGCTGTACCTGCAGTTTTTTCCATAGACCACTCCAAGCCGTCAGGATTTGCAGAGGCAAACCAAGAAAGCCCACCACCAACTAAAACTACTGCAATTAGAAGGCTTGTCAATACTTTCTTCATGGATATATTGCCAAAAGCTTTTCCTATAGCTGCATTTTCTATAATTTCAGGTCTAGCTCTCCATACAAAAGTAACAATTGCTGATGTGACAAACCCTTCAGCTACTCCTATTGCTAGGTGTATTGGTTGCATCAGCAATAAAAAGGTTCCAAAAGGCAATTCAGTCTTTCCTGATAAAAGAGTCTCAAGTACAACGCTAAAAGCTCCTATTTGCAGACCAACTAAAGTAGATATCATTGAGGCTCCAAAAATCTTCTTGGAAGTAATCCCTTTGCGTGTAAACCATTTATAAACTAAAGGATATGCTATAAAACAGGTATAGAATCCAAGGTTAAATACATTACAACCATAAGCAAGTAATCCGCCATCTCCAAAGAACAATGCCTGTATTAATAAAATCGAAGCCATGGTTAAGAATCCTGCATATGGTCCTAATAATATTGCAAGCAGTATTCCTCCTCCAATATGTCCACTTGAACCGGTACCAGGTATTGAAAAATTAATCATTTGTGCCGCAAAAACAAATGCTCCCATTACCCCCATCAAAGGAATTTTCTTTTCATCCATATCATTCTGGATTTTTTTAATTGAATAAGCTGCAACTCCAACCGTAGCAGCTAACATAGTTCCACCCACTACCGGTGAAATTAAAGCATCAGCCATGTGCATAATATCCACTCCTTTACAAAATAAAATGACCCAAAAAAGGTAAGTTTATATACTTAGCCCTTCATGGGTCTGATTTACATTAATTTATAAAATTTCTGATTAACATTTTAGAAACCTTCATGGTTTCAATTCATGTATAAATATAACATATTATATCAATTTTTGTCAACCATTATTTTACATAGTATTAAAAGGAACATCTTCCTACAACTTAGAACTTATTCTCTATAAAATATTCTTCTATACTCTGAAAACAGGTATTTACCATAAATTTTATTTCCTCTTCGCTAATAATGTATGGAGGAATAAAATAGAGTACATTTCCAATAGGTCTTATTAATAATCCCTTGCTAAGAGCAATCTTATAAATCTCATACCCTACTCTCATGTGCCAAGGATAGCCTTCTTTGGTGAACCTATCTTTTACTATTTCAATAGCTGTTATCATACCTATACTTCTTACTTCACCTACATGTTTTGAAGTTTCTGACTTTTCCAGTGTGAGTTTTCTTATTAGCTGACCTTTTTCACGATTATTCTCTATAATATTATCTTCTTCAAATATTTTTAAATTTTCTAAAGCAATGGCACAACCCATAGCATTACCTGAATAGGTATGGCTATGAAGAAATGATTTCCGCTCATTATAATCACCATAAAAGCAATCATATATTTCATTTGTTGTCATAACTACCGACATAGGCATATATCCAGCAGAAATTCCTTTTGAAAGACACATAAAGTCTGGACTTATTTGGGCATGATTACAAGCAAACATCTGCCCAGTTCTACCAAAGCCCATTGCAATCTCATCTACAATAAGGTGTATCTCATATTTATCACAAAGTTCTCGAAGCTTCTTTAGATAAATGTGTGAATAAATCTTCATACCTGCAGCACCTTGAACCATAGGTTCAACTATTACAGCACTTATCTCCTCATGGTTTTTCATTATACACTTTTCCATAACTTCAAAACACTCTGCATTACAATTATCTCTAATTAAATCATATTTACACCTATAACAATCTGGGCCCTCTACTCTTATAGTATCTAAAAGAAGCGGTTTGTATACCATATTGAACTCATCAATATCACAAACAGACAAGGCACCTAAAGTTTCTCCATGGTATGCATCGCTTAGAGCTACGAACCTTCTCTTTTTAGCATTTCCCTTTTGCATGTTATAATGAAAACTCATCTTTAAGGCTATTTCTACCGCTGAGGATCCATTATCAGAGAAAAACACTTTTCTAAGCTTGTTTGGTGTTATGTCTACCAGCTTTTCTGCTAATTCTATAGCAGGTTTATTAGAAAAATTCGCAAATATAACATGCTCGATGCTATCTATCTGCTTTTTTATAGCCTCATTAATTCTCTTATTGCTATGTCCCAGGGTATTTGTCCACCAAGATGATATGCCGTCTAAATATTTATTTCCATCAATATCATAAATCCAAACGCCTTCACCCTTTTCAATAACTATTGGGTTAAGCTCCTCGTAGTCTTTCATTTGTGAACAAGGATGCCATATATATTTCAAATCCTTTTTTACATAATCATTCATATCCACACCTCAACCTTTATTATAGTTGTTCCATAGATTCTATTATCTTATCAATTGTAAAAGCCTTTTCAGAATTTGTTCTTATGGCTTCTATCATGTTATCCTCTAAGTTTTCCATGTTTTTAAGCTTTCCTATGATAGGTACTTTAGTAAGCTTTTCTATAATTTCAATATTATCATCACAAATTAAATCTTCTTTATAGTTGTTGATTATAATACCTTTGATTCTAATTCCCAAAGCTTCTATATATTTTACTGTCAACACTGAATGATTTATTGTTCCAACCCCAGCCCTTGCAACAATAATAACACTCATATTTAAATCCTTAATAAGATCTCCAAGAATATACAGTCCTCTTTCATCGTCTATCAATGGACATACTATTCCACCACTACCTTCAGCAATTATAAAATCATACCGTTCCTTTAAATAAGCATATTTTTCTCTTACTATCTCCAAATCCATAGGATTATTCTCTAATTTTGCTGCAAGATGAGGGGATACTGAAGCCCTATAAACATAGGGTGTGATGTTTGCATAGGCTTCTTCTAATTTACTCGCTTCACTTACGAGCTTTGTATCACCTGGAATAAGTTCATTGCCTATTTCTAAAGCACCACTCAATGCGGCTTTAAAATAGGTAGCATTATATCCATTACTCCTCATAACATGCATAAGTCCAGCAGTTACAATAGTTTTACCCACATCAGTATCTGTTCCAACTACAAATACTCCCTTAGCCATTTTTTCTAACCTCCAGCTTTAATTCACTTACCATTTTCTTATCATCACATATTTTATTGCCTGATGTTGTTAGATAATTTCCTGTAATTGTGGCATTGGCTCCTGCATTAAAACAGTTTTTACCAAACTCATGGATGAGGTTTCTTCCTCCAGCAAGTCTTATAAACGCTTCAGGATTTACCAATCTGAAGATCGCAATGGTTTTTAGTATTTCCTCCTGACTTAGAACTTTTGCATTTTCTAAAGGTGTTCCCTTAACTGGATTCAGTATATTTACCGGAATAGATTTAACCCCTAAATCTCTTAACTGAAAAGCAAAGGTAACTCTATCTTCTAAGCTTTCTCCTAAGCCAATAATTCCACCTGAGCAAATAGCCATACCGGCCTGCTTAGCTGCATTTATAGTATCTATCCTTTCATCATAGCTATGTGTTGTACATATCTCTTCGTAGTAAGCTCTACTGGTTTCTAGGTTATGATGATACATAGTTATTCCCTTTTCTCTTAACTTAAGCAACTCCTCATATGCTAGTATCCCTAATGAGGCGCATAAATCCATTTTTACTTCCTTATTTAGATCTTCATATATATCTAAAACCTTCTCAAAATCACTGCCGGTAATTCCTCTGCCGCTAGTCACTAAAGAAAATCTATTTACTCCCTCACTTTCATTTTCCTTTGCTAACTTTAAAGCTGCTTCCTTTGAAACTAACTCATATACTTCTACATTGGTTTTATAATGGGCAGATTGTGCACAAAACTTGCAATCCTCAGAGCAACGTCCTGACTTTGCATTCATAATAGTACAAAGGTCTATTTCTTTGCCACAAAAAAACTCTCGTATGTTACTAGCACTATTACATAATTGCGCTAGATCTTCTTTTGCTTCAATACTTGATAGTTTCATAGCCTCCTCAAAAGTAATACCTTCTTTCTCTAAAACCTTTTTCTCTAGACCTTTAATAAATTCTTTCATGTTATATTACTCCTCCTTGGGCTTTCTTAAGCAACATATCCACTTTTTCTTAATATAGGTAACATTTTCACTGAAATATAGGCTGTAAATACTGTTAGTATCAAATCTCCAACTATACAAACCACAAAGCCATAAAAAAACGCAAAATAAAAAGAAACATTTTTTCCCAGGTATAAATTATAACTAATATATATGTATACTACTCCAAATAAGTATACAAAAAACAGACCCAAAAGCAGTATAAATATTGCCTTAATAAAAGTTAACTCCTTAATATTCTCTCTCATTTTCCCGATAACGTAAGCGGCTACTATAAAACCTATAAGATATCCAAAAGTAGGTTTAAAAATATAATTTAGACCTCCCCCTTCAGTAAATATAGGCACTCCTACAAGTCCAACTGCAACATAAACTATTTGTGATAATGCTCCCAGTTTTGAGCCTAGGATGATACCAGCTAAAGCACAAAATAGATACTGAAGGGTAAAAGGCACAAATGGTATTGGTACCTTAATAAATGCTCCAGTTGCTGTTAAAGCCGCAAACATAGCTACTAAAATTAAATTTCTTGTTTTTCTCATAAAATATACTCCCCTCACACTATTTACTTTGCCATATCCATAATAATAAATAACCTCCTTATTGTCAACTGTAAACTTTCGTTTGGTTTACAATATATTTGAAGGCATAACTATTCACCACTACTGTAAACCGCCCTGAAACATGTGATTAGATTAAATCCACTAGCACCCAGTCACTTATCCTATTCATTTCTTTATCCATTATTGGTGAAAATATCCCCCTCACCCTGCATTTCTCCGTCTATTCTACTAAACATTGACGAAATCATCCATTAAAATGAAATGATTGAAAGGAGTCATAAAAACTGTTATACTACTAACAGTAAATTCAAAAGAATATCTTTACCCTGTGAAAATCTATTATAAGATTACGATTGGGGAAATAATATACCGAAGAGCTTAAATATAAGCTCTTTTTTAATGATAAAGAGAGGTAATAATATGATAAAAGTTGATAACTTATCCTATTCATTTCCACAAAAAGACCTATATAATCAAATTTCATTTACATTAGAAGATGGTCAACACTGTGCTTTTATAGGCATAAGTGGTAGTGGAAAAAGCACACTGATAGATTTAATTTTAGATCCAGAAAGATATATGTTCGATGGAACCTTAGAGATAGCTAATGGTTGCAGAACTGGGTATGTAAGTCAGTTCTCCGAGATAGATAAAACAAAAGAAATCACGGTGTTCGAATATATAGGAGGGGAATGTATTAGTGTCCAAAACCAATTAGCCGCAATTTGTACTGAAATGGAAACATCTTCAGATATTGATTCTTTACTTGAAAAATACCAAGAAACTTTAGATGCATTTGATGCACTTGGTGGGAATGATTTTGAAAGCAACATTAATAAGAAATTAAATTTAGCAAACCTAATGAAGCATAAAGATCTAATGGTATCTGAACTTAGTGGTGGTGAATTTAAACTCATTCAAGTTATTAAAGAAATGCTGAGTAACCCGGACTTACTGATTATGGATGAACCTGATGTGTTTTTAGATTTTGAAAACCTTAATGCCCTTAAAAATCTAATTAATTCTCACAATAAAACGCTACTAGTTATTACCCACAACAGATATCTATTGAATCATTGTTTTAATAAAATTATTCACCTTGAAAATATGGAGCTCCAAGAGTTTGATGGAAGCTATATTGATTATAACTTCTCACTACTTGAAAGTAAAATTGAGTTGCAAGAGCTAGCTGCTGCTGATGCTGAAGAAATTGAGAGAAATCAAATTTTAGTCAATAAACTACGAGTTATGGCAACGGACCATGATCAAGCTTCTAAAGGTAAAAAGCTAAAGGCTAGGGTTAAAATTCAAGAACGATTAGAAGCGCGTAGAATTAAAGCACCCTTTGTATCTATTAAGGAACCGGATATCCATTTAGTTACATATAATGAAATCGAAGAAACCATTGCGGTAAAAGTCAATGATTACAGTGTTGCCTTTGATGATATTCTCCTTGAAAATATTAACTTTGAGATTAAATCTACTGATAAAGTGGCAATCATCGGTTCAAATGGTACTGGAAAAACCACCTTACTCAGAGATATCTTTAAAAATACCCATGATTCTATTGAGATAAATGAAGACATTAAAATGGCTTATTTATCTCAACTTCAAGGGGAAATGCTAAATGAATCTAATACAATACTCCAAGAATTCTTGGATGCTGGACTTAGAACTTCTGAGGAGATTATATTCTATCTTTCAAAGTATGGTTTTGAGGAAGAAATCCTTAATCAAAAAATAGGATCTTTATCTGGTGGAGAAAAAAACATACTCCAATTAGCTAAAGTTTCTACTACTAAAACAAATATGCTGCTTCTTGATGAGCCAACAAGTCATCTAGACACCTATTCACAACTAGCTCTGGAAAAAGCCATAGAAAACTATAATGGTGCTATTCTCATGATTTCTCATGACTTCTATTCTATAGTAAACTGTATGGATTATGTTTTAATCATTGAAGATAAGACCATTAGGAAAATGAGCATGAGAAAATTTAGAAAGATGATTTATGCTAGTCATTTTGATAAAGACTATTTAGAAATTGAACAAAAGAAAAAATTAGTCGAAACGAAAATAGAACTAGCTTTAAAAAATAATGATTTTGAGCTTGCAAAAGTTTTATCTGAAGATTTAAAATCACTAATTAAGTTATTTTAAATGGTGTATTCTTAAGCTCAATACGCCAACCACATTAAATTTACATTAGGTATAAAATAAAATGTACCCAGTAAAGTAGGCTTTTTTAGTTGTCTACTCTATAGGGTACATTTTATTATTTATTCAAACTGTGAGTAATACATCTGATTATAGAATCCTTTTTGTCCAAGTAATTTCTTATGATTTCCTTGCTCTACTATATTACCATCCTTAACTACTAGGATGTGATCAGCACTTTTTATTGTTGATAATCTATGAGCTATGATAAAACAGGTTTTACCATTCATGAGATTCCTCATTGCTTGCTGAATTTGAATTTCTGTTCTAGTGTCAACATTTGAGGTTGCTTCATCTAGAATTAGAATTTTTGCATCTAAAAGCATTGCTCTTGCTATAGTTAGAAGCTGCTTCTGTCCTTTAGAAATATTAGTTCCGTCATCAGTAAGAACAGTGTCATATCCCTGTGGAAGTCTCTTAATGTAAGAGTGAATTTTTGCTGCTTTGGCTGCGTCCATAACCTCTTCCCTAGTGGCATTTTCATTTCCATAAGCTATATTTTCAAAAATAGTTCCTTCAAAGAGCCATGTATCTTGAAGAACCATTGCATATGCTTTTCTAAGACTCTCCCTCGTAACGTTCTTTACATCATTCTCATCCACTTTAATGCTTCCCTCATTTACATCATAAAAACGCATCAATAAATTAATTAAAGTAGTCTTTCCTGCTCCTGTAGGTCCTACGATTGCAACCATACTTCCTGCAGGTGCGTCCATGGTAAGATTCTTAAGAATTAACTTATCCTTAGAGTATCCAAAGGAAATATTCTCTACTTTTACGTTTCCATCTACATTATCAAGTACCTTTGCATCAGCCTTATCTGCCTCTTCTGAAAGTTCATCCATAAGGTTGAAAATTCTTTCTGCCGCTGATAATGAAGACTGAAACTCACCCATTATATTAGCCGCTTCATTGATTGGCCCAGAAAACTTTCTTGAATATAGTACAAAGGAAGAAATGTTTCCTAAAGTCATTTGGCCAAATAGATACATAAGAGCTCCAAACATACTTATAAGAGTTAGTGATAAATTATTCATAAAGTTAACTGATGGTCCAACCATGGAACCATAATAATCAGAACGATAATATGCATTTACTGCCTCTTCATTTTTTACACCAAACTTCTTCTTAGTGTTTTCATTCTGGTGATATGCTTTAATAGTCTTTTGACCAGATATAAACTCCTCTACCATTCCATTTAGCTCTCCTAGCTTTCTTGAACGTCCACGGAACATTGGCCTAGTAATCATTGTGATTTTCTTTGTCATGATAATTGAAATAGGCACTGTTATTACAAATACTAATACTAGCCTCTTAGATATCATAACCATAGATACAAAGGATACCACCACTGTGATTACACTGGAGCAAATTGCAACTAAATCCGAGGTCAAAGTTGAATTCAGCGTATCTACATCATAGGAAATTTTACTAAGAATATCTCCTGTTGAATGGGTATCAAAATATCCAACTGGAAGAGATAATAGCCTATTAAATAAATCTTTTCTTAGTCTAAATGAAATTCGCTTACTTATTTCAAGCATAATTATAGCTAAAATATAAGCTAAGATGGCTGAAGCAACATAAAATACAATCATAAGTCCACAATAGAAATATACCTTTGAAAAATCAACTGCGCCCTTGCCTAAACTTATATTATCTATTGCAAATCCTGAAAGCATTGGTCCAACTAAAGCGAACATATTCGAGCCTATAGATAATAGAACTGCAACAATCATTAAAGCTTTATATTCAAATAGATAAGACATTACTCTTTTTATTGTGTGTTTTTTAGTTTTCTTTGTAGAGGCTTGCTGTCCTCCTTTATTTTCAGTCATCATAATTACTCCCCCATCTGTGATTTACTAATTTCATTATATATATCACAGGTTTCTACCAACTCATCATGGGTCCCGTATCCAACAATACATCCATCCTCTAAAACGCATATATGATCTGCCTGCATGATGGAACTAATCCTTTGAGCAATCATTATTGTTGTTGTATCTTTAAAATGCTCTCTAAGATTTTTTCTGAGAGCTGCATCTGTCTTATAATCTAAAGCACTTGAGGAATCATCTAGAATCAAAATTTCTGGATGTGCTGCAAGAGCTCTCGAAATTAACATTCTCTGCTTCTGGCCTCCACTTAAATCTGCACCTCTAACTGCCACCTTTGTTCCAAAGCCATTTCCTTTACCTTTTATGAAATCTGTAGCCATGGCATAATCAGCTGCACTTATAATGCCCTCTTCATCTATATCCCTTCCAAAACGAATATTCTCAGCAATTGTATCTGTACTAATAAAATCATTTTGGAATACGACACCAAACTTTTCTCTTAAAGTCTTAGTATCAATAGAACGAATATCTTCACCATTAATATAAATTCCACCCTTGCCTACATCATAAAATCTCATTAACAGTTTAATTAAAGTAGATTTACCTGAACCTGTAGAGCCAATAATTCCAAGGGTTTCACCTTTTTTAATTACAAAATTAATATCACTCACATTCTCTTCTTTATTGTTATAAGAGAAGGATACGCCTTTAAATTCAATGGCATAATCCTTGTCCCCTAGTGGCTTATCCTCAACTAACAGCTCCTCTGGTGCATTTAACACCTCTGTAATACGTCTTGCTGAAGCACTTGCCTTTGAATAGTGAGTAAAGAATCTTGAAATAAATAAAAGTGCATTTAAAATAAGTGTTACATAGGTTAAGAATGCAATTATTATTCCTGGCTTAATGGCACCGCTATTAACCCTGTATGCTCCAGCCAAAATAACAAATACTGTTCCCACATTAAGGCATAAGCTCATCACTGGATTTAAAACGGACATAACCATACCAGCCTTCTTTTCCTCTTCAACAGTAGCCTTAATTTTTTCACCAAACTTACTTTTCTCGTAATCTTCCTTTGATAAAGCCTTAATTATACGAATCCCAGTTACATCTTCACGAAGAACCCTTACAAAGTCATCAGTCCTTCTTTGAACCTCCGTATATAATGGCACTCCAACCTTTGAAACATACATAATAGCAAAGAATATAATAGGCATAACAGCTATCATTACAAGAGTTAGCACTGGGTCTAAGGTAAGAGTTATTATAATTCCACCAATAAGTATAATTGGAGCTCTAACTCCTAATCTCTGCATCATACCTATGATTTGATGAATATTATAGGTATCACTTGTGGCCCTAGAAATAAGAGATGGTAAAGTAAATTTATCCACTTGACTGTCCGAAAGACTAATCATCTTAGAAAATAAATCGTTTCTTACCCTTTCAGTAGTATCTCTGGCCACTTTAGCTGCCATCTGATTAGCTATAATGTTAAATGTAACTGCAACAACAGCACATAAAAACATAATGCCTCCCCACATAACAATTAAGTTAACCTCTTTCAAAGGAATAACATCATCAATCATATGAGATAAAATCCAAGGAAGCGCTAACTCCACAATAGTTCCTGTAAACTTTATAGAAAGTCCAAAAATCATTGCCCATTTATAGGGTTTTAAATACTTAAATATCTGTTTCATATATCATCCACCTACACAATTAATTTATAATAATATTTACACAAAATTATTTTTAAAATGTATTTCGTTATGCTAAATATTATATACTAATTTTGTATTGAAATCCATACTCTTCAAATACCCTATAATAATTTTGTTGATTTAAATCATGTATTCTTAAGCACCATAAGCCAACCACATTAAACTTAGATTACGTTATAAAATAAAATGTACCTGAGTCAAAGACAGTTTAAAAAAGCCTAAACTAAAAAATGCACCTACAGCCTAAGCTATAAGTACATCTGCTATTATTATTAAATTATTATACCATTACTATGAAAATAAAAAGGCTTACTAAAAAATCAGCTCTCCTGGTTTATAGCCATAAGGTAGTTCTTCTTCACTTAAAAACTTAAAATTTTCATCACGTAGTATTGGTAAAAATGCTTCGTATGGTGTTCTTGAAAACTCACAAGCATAATTACTAGCTCCGAACCACTTACCTTCTTTGCTACTTAAATTTAAATTTCTAGCAAATTTTGTACTATTTGAGCAATCATGAACTGCTAAATCCCAATTTTCTTCATCAGCTATATTCATGAATTTCAGAGTTAATTCTCTGCTCCAAGTTGGAGAAATATATCCATGTCTAGAAATATACATGTTTTCCCCATGATAATTGTCTATGTTATTATCATTTAAATGTAGTTCTGCACAATTTATAAAATCTAGGTTTGTGTCTAAAATTGCTTGCTTTTTCTTAAAAAATCCTTCGAAAAACTCAGGAGTCATAGGAGTTTCAATACCTACTTTTTTAATATACTTTTTCGCTATTGCCATATTTTCAATAACCTTATTTGAACAATTAGTGGCACCCATGTTGAAACGTATCTCATCAAGGCCAGCTTCCCCTAATGCTTTCAAAGTCTCTTCTGTGGCTAACATACCATTTGTATATAGGTGTTGATGAATCCCAGCATCACTAAATTTCTTTATAACTGAATAGTATTTTTCAATTTCCATGAAGGGCTCTAAATAAACATAGCATACCCCTGTAGGCTTATTATGGATGGAAAGAAGTAAATCTATATCCTTCTCATAAAACTTTGTTCCTCCGATTTCCCACATACCTTCACCTATAGGCGGCTGATCATTTAATTCTCCATAGTTATAACAAAACTTACACTCTATATTACATTTATTAGTTTTTCTAATAGCGCTGAGTCCTGTCCCCATAAGACATGAACGACACCCCATTGGGAATTTGTTATCTTTCCCTACATAATAAGTTCTATTCCCTAAAGTTTTCAAATCCTTAATTTCTGACATTAACTTATCATTTCTATCATTGATGGCTGCCTCAATTTGTGCAAAGGTAGCGTATATGATTTCTTGTTGTTTTGTCATAACTTCCTCATCCTCTGGCAACATAGCAAAAAATTCAAACCACATCAATGCATCGTTCTTTGAAATTTTCATAAAGTATCCTCCTCAAATTATCTTCCTAAAGATTTAAATCAAATCTTATTACTGTTTCTTTTCACTTAGGCATATTCAAAAAATAAATAAGTCAATCTCCTAGGCTATTTTGAGTGATACGTCGTCAGCAGAACCCTTAGATAGTTCTACTATCTGCGGAACCTGCTTCCTTGTCTAACTCAAAATATCCTTCGCATCTTTGACTTATTATTTATTTTCAGATGCCTTATTCTTTTGCTTTACAATAGCTTATACAATAAAAATATGTTGTATTTTTGATATTTTATCACCTATCATTTACAACATATCTATGATTATACAACATTAACTTACTTATAGTAAAGTTACTTATAGCAAACCCCTTAGTTCTGCGTATTTGTTCAACCCCCTCAAATAAAAAAGTCCCCCCAAACCTATGCTCTGTGTCCCTTGTTAATTTACTTAAACCTATAACACAGTAGATTAATAAAAATGCTTTAAAGCAAAGGAACTTCTATAATTACCTTACCACCACCGGTATCAGATGAGTTTTCTAAAATCAACCTGCCTTTATGCAATTTAGCAATAGAACCAGCTATATAAAGTCCCATACCAAAATGTTTTTTTGAACTTCTACTTGTATCACCCATATAAAATTGTTTTGTAGCTGATTTTAAGCCTTCCTTGGTAAAGCCTTGGCCGCTGTCTGTAATTATAAATCTAAGTTTTTTATCACTACCTAATATATGAAATTTTATTAACCCTCCCTTAGGTGTGTACTCTACTGCATTTGACATAACATTCATAAGACATCTAAAAAGCAATTCCTTATCTAATATACTTTCCTTAGGAATGCTTTCCCGTATACATTCCGTCTTTATCTGTTTTGAAGCTGAAAGAGCAGTTAGTTCACCATAAACCTCTTCAATGAATGGTTCCATACTAGTTTTGTTTAAAACCAATAATATTTCAGATTCTGTTTTAGAGATTTTTGTAAGCAGTAATATATATTGTTCAATTTGATTGGCATTTTTTAAAATAAAATGTGTATAGCTTTGCTGCTCTTCGTCTAGAGTTGTATCACATAAAAGCTCAGTATTGCCTTTCACTATAGTAAGCGGTGTTTTAATGTCATGAGCCAATGCAGATATTTGCTCTCTTCTTGTCTGTTCTAAATTCCACTGCTGCTCCAGTGATTTCTTAAGCTCAGCTTTCATTTCAGAAATTGATAATAGTACATCATTAAACTCTTTTATTCTAGACTTGCCAATATCAAAATTTAAATCCTGCTCTTTAATTTTTTCAGTAGCTTTCATTAAAGGTACTAAATGAGTTTTTAAACTTTTAGCAAAAATAACCGTAACAATTACAGTAGAAATAAGACAACCAAAAACAAGAATTACATATATAAAAGATTCAGGTTTAGGAAATTTTTTATTTAACCACTCCGAATTATAGCTCATCTGCACATAGTATTGTAACACACATGATCCATCTGGCCGTTCAATAAAATAATAACGTTTTGAGCCTAAGTCTCCCCTGGAAATACCCTTTGCATATAATATAGCTTCAGATAAATTATTTTCGTTCATATTTGTTTTTATCACATTAAAATTTTTATCAAAGGAAGCAAAAGAGCATCCTTTGGGAATCATATTTTCCTTTATCTCTGAGACAGATGACAAAACAGGTTTTTCTTGCCTTATAATATTCTCAGAATAATTTGCAGGATATAAAAATTGTGTTTTCATTGCTAAATCTACAAATAATATAATAAAAATAATCACTATAAAGAATGTAGCTATTAATGAAAGCAAATATCTAATAAATACTGCCTTTAGCGTTACAACTTTCTTTTTTATTTTTATCGCCACTTATAACCAATCCCCCAAACTGTTTCTACTGGATTCACATCAAAAACAGAGAGCTTGGCACGGATGTTTTTAATATGTTCAGCAATAGCTGAGCTATCACTTTCTCCATCATATCCAAAAACTTCTTCATATATCTTTTCTTTTGAAAAAACTTGTCCATGGTTTCTAGCCAAATATTCACATATAACATATTCGCTTTTGGTAAAAGGTATTTTTTTATTATCTAGAAAAACTTCCTTAGAGGATAAATTAAATTTTATGTCTGACACTACAAGAAAGCTGTGTTTTTCACGCTGCTCTCTACGGAGATGGGCAGTTATTCTTGCCCTAAGCTCTCCCACACCAAAGGGCTTTGTTATATAATCATCGGCCCCAATTCCAAGACCAAACGTAATATCACTTTCCATAGTTTTTGCAGTAAGAAAAAGAATAGGACAATCAACAATGTCTCTAATTTTCTCACATAGCGTAAAACCATCTATACCTGGCATCATAACATCCAATAAAATTAGATCATATCCAATAAAATCTCCACTGGATAAATTTATTGCATTGTCTACCGTAACAACAAAATGATTATCCTTTAAAAGAACATTTTTTATTAGTATTAAAATATCTTCTTCATCATCAATAACAAGTATTTTAGCCAAAGTATCCTCCCCCTTTTCAAATACAATTATACTGCAAAGTACTATAAAAAATCATTGGTTTCTAAAATTTGATAGCTATTTTCACATCCTATTCTAAAGACTTTCTTCCTTCCCAGAAGGAAAACCAAAATAAAATCATAACTAACGCAGCAAAAGTGGCAATTGCCATAATAATAACTCCTTTTTTTAATTCACCTTGAGCCATATTATAAAGATCTGAATTTGTTTGACTTAGAACCGTATAGTCACAAAACCTCACAGCCCAACTCCAAGGTGTTACCTTCCATATTTTATCTCCAAGTCCCGTAAGCATGATTGCAGAAATCAAGCTTCCCACAATTCCTCCCCCAATTGATGCACCTTTTCCATATCGTAAACTCAAAAATGTATGAAAAATATATAAAATTATATTACCTAAAAGTAGTCCAAAACCTACCTGTACATAGCAGTTAAATGTAAAATTATTTTGCTTTAGAACATACTGAAATCCCATTCCAAAAATGGCTAAAGCTATAGCAATGGAGAAGAGGGACCCTAAAATCAGTAAAATAAGTTTACTAAATAAAGTAGTTCCTCTCCACTTACTACCTGTTAATAATTGTTGGAAGTTTCCTGCCTGTTCCTCTTGTGACACAACCATGCTGCAAATCAATCCAATAAGCAGCGGAAAAGCTATTCCCAAGGCTTGAAAATATGCGGAAGCTTTTTCACTTACATTCCAACTTGAAAAAGAATAATAAGCAAGAAAAACAATTGCTCCTAAGAATGGAATTAAAATATGTATCCATAAAACCGAAGTACGGCGAAGCTTATATAAATCTGCTTTTATATATCGTAATAAAACCATCTTCTATTTCACCTCCTGCTTGCTAAACCAATGTGCTGTTGCAAAGGTAAGAAATACAAAGAATAAAATTGATAAAGCTATTCCAATCCAAATCACATTAGAATTCAAAAGCATATTTCCTCTTTCTGCCAACATTCCATTAGGTAGAATCCTAAGTATTGGGCACATCAGTCTTGTTGTAATACTATAAGGGCAAATCCACCATAATCCTCTGTTTACCATAATAATATTAAGAACAACTCCTGCCAAAGTATTTATAAATATAGTAGGAAAAAGTCCCACTTTTTTTGCAAGAAAAAGACAAAGCGGAATCTGCCACATAGAGGTAATAGCAATAACTACAGCACCTATTATTAGATTTATTATAGGAATAGAATATGCATTGGGCCAGTAAAAACGGCCAGGTAAAACGCCAATACATAGTATCATACAAGAAAGTAAATTAAAAAAGCTAATTAGCAATATTTTTGAAATCCAAAGCTTTTTCAAATTAATAGGGAGACACATTACACCTATATATTTTTGTTTTTTCTGTTCCTTTTGGTGAACAAGAAAAGCTATAAGGGCAATATTACCTGGCAATATCATCATGTACCACCAATTGAAACTGTTAATCACATACCATGAAGGTGATAAATGTCCAAGCAGCACACTAATTATTGGCATAATTATAATAAGTTTCTTTGTAAATGTGTTTTTCAATTTCAGATTTTCAGATCTTAAATAATTTTCCATTTAGTTCACCTACCTTGCATCCCTTGTATTTTTTGCTACAACTTCCATAAAGAGATTTTCTAGATCCTCTCCTGGATTTATTTTACCTTCATATCCTAAAACACCATTAGCAATAATACCAATATGGTCAGCAATCAGCTCTACCTCAGATAAAATATGACTTGATAAAATAACAGTTATTCCTTTCTCAGGGAAAGAGCGTATCAGCTTTCGCAAATCTTGAATTCCTATAGGATCAAGACCATTAGTTGGCTCATCTAGAATCAAAAGCTTAGGATTATTTAATAGTGCAATAGCAATTCCAAGTCTCTGTTTCATACCCAATGAAAATTGACCGGCTAGTTTTTTACCCGTATCTGTTAAATCAACTATCTTTAACACCTCATCGATACGTTTATCTGATAAGTTTAAAAGTATTGTTCTTACCTTTAAATTCTCTCTAGCTGTTAAGTTTTCATAAAGAGGTGGCGTTTCAATAAGTGCTCCTATATTACTTAAATCCTTTCTACTCCATTGATGTTCTGAAAATAATATTTCTCCTGAAGTAGGACGTAATATTCCTGTAATCATCTTTAATGTAGTAGATTTTCCTGCACCATTCGGTCCAAGAAGTCCATATACTGAATTCTCCTTAACAGAAAGAGAAATATTGTTTACAGCCTTCTGCACCTTAAAATCTTTGCAAAGATTTTTTGTTTGTAAAATAAATTTTTCCATATCCATCATCCTTTCTTTTAACTTAAGAATAATGGATAATTTTAAGGATTTTATAAGGATTTAATAACGCTCTCATTTAGTGGTCTATTCTCTAAAATACACTTTTTCACAATATTTTTAGCAATAAGATAGATGGTTGTTTTTCATAGGTATTTAAACTTATATGAAGTTTAGCCACCTATTTTTATTAATAAAATTACTTTATTGGAACGAATTGACAAGGATAGTGGCAGTGATATACTTTAAATAACGAGTGTAAAATAATTACAATACGTAAGGAGGAAAATTATGTTTAAAAGTTATGAGGAGCTTATAAAGTATATTGAAGAAAAAAACATTAGGATTATTGACTTTAAGGTTATAACCCTTGAAGGAAAATGGAATCACCTATCAATTCCAAGGGAGAGATTAAATGAAAGGTTATTTACAGATGGTATAGGGTTTGATGGGTCAAGCTATGGGTATTCATCTATAGAAAATTCAGACATGTGTTTTATACCAGATTATACAACTGCCTTCATAGATTCTTATTGTAAAGAGAATACCTTAAGTATGATAGGAAACATATATACCGTAGGAAACGTTGAGGAAAGATTTTCTGGAGATCCACGGTATATTGCTGAAAAAGCAAATGAATATCTTAAAGTAACTAATATAGCAGATGAGTTTGTTATAGCACCAGAGTTTGAGTTTTATATCTTTGATAATATGGGATATGAAATAAGCAATAAACATCAAGAGGTTACTATTAACTCTAATCAAGCTTATTGGAGTAGCAATAAAAAAGAAGATAATGGATATAAGGTACCATTTCAAAAAGGATATCATGTAGGGTTGCCTAATGATACAGATAATGATTTGCGAAATAGAATGATTTTGAAGCTTGAAGAAATGGGAATTAAGGTTAAGTATCATCATCATGAGGTTGGAGCAGCAGGGCAGCTAGAAATTGAAGTGGAACTAGATAATATGCTGCATATGGCAGATGGAACCATGATGGCCAAATATGTTATAAAAAATGAAGCTGTGGCAGATGGTAAGACAGCTACCTCTATGCCTAAACCACTATATAATGAAGCAGGTAGCGGTATGCATATTCATATGCTGCTTAAGAAAGATGGACATAATTTATTTTATAATGCAGAGGGTTACTCAAAGTTAAGTGATGAGGCACTATATTTTATTGGAGGAGTATTAAAACATTCAAAAGCACTCCTTGCATTTACAAATCCATCAACGAATTCTTATAAGAGACTTATTCCGGGATTTGAAGCGCCCGTATCAATATGCTTTGCAACAGGTAATAGAAGTTCAGTTATTAGGATTCCAGGCTATGTAAAGGACCCAGAAGTACGAAGATTTGAGTTTAGACCATCAGATGCTACCTGTAACCCATACATTGCATATTCAGCTATTTTAATGGCTGGAATTGACGGTATTAAAAATAAAATTAATCCCACAAAGGAAGGTTTTGGGCCATTTGACGTAAATGTGTTTGATTTGCCAGAGGAAGAAAAAAATAAAATAGGAGCTCTTCCAACATCTCTAGATGAAGCTTTGAAGGAATTAGAAAAGGATTATGAGTTCTTACTACCAAATGGAGTATTTGATAAGTATTTTATAGATAACTGGATAAATATTAAACGTGGAGATATAGCAAGGATAAGAAATGTACCTTGCCCAATTGAATTTGAATTATATTATGATTTGTAAAAGGTGATGGAAGCTTTAAATAAAACTGTATTATTTAAAAGGATATGAAGATGATTAATTTCATCTCATATCTTTTTTGGGGTCACAGAAGACCTTTTTGAAGTAAAATATAAATTTTCCAATTACAATATGGTAACCTTACAGACATCTTTATTTAACATCATTTCTGCTTCCCAATTTATTCAGCATGACACGGTTTAATTTTTCACCATAAAAATCGGTCCATTTTTTCGTATCACGCAAAAACTCATCGCAAAAACCGGCCACATCTTCACCTGTGACTTCAAGAACATGCTTGCCCTCCGCTGCACTTATTTCAAACAACTCTAACAATTCCTGCTGAGTTTTCAACATATCAGACCCATCTCCACCTGCGAAACTCCACATATATTCATGAATTTTTTCAAATACAAACTTATAGTCTTCTGGTAGCTCTTCTGACCTTGCCATTTGGTCTTTATACTCTTTTTTGTCACCAAACATTTTTTTGATTAGCTTCACCATGGTTATTTCTCCTCCTTATTAAACTTTTCTGCAATCTCTTTATTTAGTTTTTCTCGTTTAGTTTCAGTATTTGTAATATAAGCACTCATAAACTCATCACTGAAACTATCCACGTCACTACCAATAACCTCAATAACCTGTCTGCCTTCTGTCGCACTAGATTCAAATAAATCTATCAAATCCGTAAACATGGTCATATTCTCAAATATGGTCATGTCAACGTTAATTGAGCCAACTGTATATATATAATTTTGAATTTTACGAAATGCAAAATTATAATCCTTTGGCAGTGCATCCACCCTTTTCATCATTTGTTTATAAGCTCGTTTATCATCAAGATCACCTATAATAAGTTTAATAATAGAATCAAACATCTTTTCCTTCCCCCTTTAATTGGTTAATTTTTGTTGAAACAAATTCCCATTTTCTCCAGAACTTCTTAAGTTCCTCACGTCCCGCCTCATTAAGAGTAAAAAACTTTCTTGGAGGCCCCATATCTGATGGCTTTTTCGTTGTTTCCACCAATTTATTTTTCTCAAGTCTCACCAAGATGGTATACACAGTTCCGTCTACAACATCTGAAAAACCAAGGGCATTCAGCCTCCTTGTAATTTCGTAACCATATATTTCTTCATGGCTGATTATTTCAAGAACACAGCCTTCAAGTACACCTTTTAACATTTCAGTTATATTTTCCATTGGTATCACCTCTCACTATATAGTATCACTTGTATTAAGTAATACTTACTACTTCTATATAGTATCACTAAGTAGTGGCAGTGTCAATATAGTATGTTTACCTCATAAAGGCTAGGTTATTATTATATTTAATAGTATAACTGTTATCATCTTCTACATTTACACTACTAGTTATTAGCTCTGTATATTTTCACCTATGCCAAAATAGGAATAGGTACCCCCTTATAACTTTCACAAATTCATCACAAATACAACAATGTTTATTCAAAAACACAAGATATTATATACACATAAAACATTTATAAAATTTGTTTAAAGATTAGTAGATAATTCTTATACCCTATAGTGAAATTATCTATCTCACCTATTAACAAAAATTAAAGGAGGATTTGGAAAATGTCTAAGAAAAAGAAAATTAGGGGTTATATTCAGATTTTTTTCTTCGCACTTATTGCACTTATAGCAGTAAATCACACACTGGCAGAATCAGGAAAAGGTATTGCTTTTCTATCCTCTGCATCTTTACATGCACTATGTCCTTTTGGAGGTGTTGTAACAATTTATCAATATGCCACAACGGGAACTTTCGTTAAGAAAATTCATGAGTCTTCATTCATACTGATGATAATTGCTTTCATACTGGCTGTTGGCTTTGGTCCTCTATTCTGTGGATGGATATGTCCTCTAGGAACAATCCAAGAATATATAAGTAAAATAGGAAGAAAAATATTTAAGAAAAAACATAATCATTTTATACCATATAAATATGATAAATATTTGAGATTTTTAAGATATATTGTTTTGTTATGGGTTGTATATGTGACAGCTATAACTGGAAAGATAGGCTTCTCTGATATTGATCCTTACTATAGTCTATTTAATTTTTGGACAGGCGAGGTCGCTATTGGCGGACTTATAGTGCTTATGATAACATTACTTGCCTCACTTTTTATTGAAAGACCTTGGTGTAAGTATGCTTGCCCTTATGGAGCTGTTCTCGGGATATTCAATTTGTTTAGACTTTTTAAAATCAAGCGAAATCCTAAAACCTGTGTATCCTGCAGCGCTTGTGACAAATCATGTCCTATGAATATTCAAGTTTCCAATGTTGAAAGTGTAAGAAATCATCAATGTATATCTTGTATGAAATGCACTTCTGAAGAGAGCTGTCCTATAGAGAATACAGTAATCTTTTCATCTGAAGGAGGCAAATAATTATGAAATTAAATTCAAAAGTTATAGGGGTTATACTGATTATAGTTTTATTTGGTGGGATAGGTATTTCTAAAGGATTAAATCTTTGGCATACTGAGACAACCAAAGAACCTGCTAAATTTAAAAGTGGTGAATTTGCAGGAAAGAATGATCCTGCAGATATAAGAGGTTCATACACCTTTGGAGATATTAATAATTCTTTTGATATACCTGTTGAAGATTTAGCAAAAGCCTTTGGTATAAATAATATTGAAAATATTGAGTCTTTCGCAGTAAAAGATTTAGAAAATATATATGCTAATTTAGGAGAAAATATTGAAATTGGAACTGCTTCTGTTAAATATTTTACAGCTCTTTATTTAAATTTGCCTTATGAAATAGATGAAGAGGTCTATCTTCCAGAACCCGCTGTAAACATTATAAAAATGCAAAATAAAATAAATGAAGAACAGAATAATTATCTCAGCAGCCATACCATTGATATTTCAAATATAAAAGCTGAAAACAATTCTGCAGAGCATATTTCAAGTGATACAGAAGAAATGAAAGTTAAAGGAAATACTACCTTTAAAGAAGTTCTGGACTGGGGTGTTTCAGAAGAAGCTATAGAAACAATTATTGATGCAAAACTACCTGATACAGTTATGACTATAAAAGACTACTGCGCAGAAAAAGAAATTGAATTTTCTATAGTAAAAACAGCTATACAGCAAAAAATAGATGAAGCAAAATAGAATTGCCACCTATATTGTAACGACTAAATATTTATCCTTCAAGTATGTTATTACCATGATTTGGCTATAATATACTTACATATTAAATTGTAAAAGAACTGAGCCTGTAAATATTTTTGTGTATTCTGATTTTCCTTCTTGGAAATACAGAGTACGAAGTTAAGTTTATAGCATATACATTGTGTCTAAACATGTATATTATTGTAATATTTATTTTCCTTATCCATGTATATTCTAGCCATAGATTCGCTAGAATATACATGTTAAAGATTTTTAAGAGAGAATCCTAATCATAATTTTATGTTAGGGTTCTTTTTCTATGCTCCTGGGTTTAATATGTCACTGAATACTATCTTAAGCTGGCTGATTGCCAAGTCCCAGTCTTTATATTGTCTGGTCCACTTTCTTTCAATACGTTCAACGGCAAGATATAACATCTTTAATAGACTATCGTCATTTGGAAATATGAGTTTTGTTTTTGTTACTTTTCTAAACTGACTATTTAAACTTTCAATTACATTTGTCGTGTAAATTATCTTTCTGATATTACTCGGGAATGCAAAGAAAGTACTTAAGTTATCCCAATTATCTTCCCAGCTCTTAACTGCATTAGGATATTTCTTATCCCACTTATCTTTTAGAGACATTAGGTTATTCATTGCACCCTCTTCATTTACAGCAGTGTAAACAGTCTTTAAATCTGATACAAAAGCCTTACGGTCTTTGTAAGGTATATACTTCATACTTGATCTAATTTGATGTATTATACAGCGTTGTATTCTAGCAAAAGGATATACAGCGCCAATTGCTTCTTTAAAGCCGGTTAGGCCGTCAATGCAGAATATAAGTACGTTCTGAACACCTCTGTTTTTGAGGTCATTTAAGACGGAGAGCCAGAATTTACTGCTCTCATTAGCACCAACCCAGATACCTAACACTTCTTTAATACCATCCATGTTCACGCCAACTACGACGTAGGCTGCCTTTACAACAATCTGTTTTTCTTCTCTAACTTTGTAATGGATAGCATCCATAAACACAAATGAATAGGTGCTTTCTAGCGGTCTGTTTTGCCAATCAGATACTAGTGGTAATATTCTATTAGTTATATTAGAAACAGTTTCTGCACTGACATCAATACCATAGAGCCCTTTTACTTGCTCCGCAATATCTCTTGTCGTCATACCTGTAGCATACAATGACAATATTTTCTCCTCGATACCATTAGCACTTCTTTGATGTTTTGCTATTATTTTAGGATCAAATTCTCCATTTCTATCTCTTGGCACATTAATTTCTACAGGACCTAACTCGGTCTTTACTGTTTTCTTTGAGTAGCCATTCCTGCTATTCTCGACTGATTTGTCAGTATAATCATACTTTCCATATCCAAGAGCATCATCCATTTCAGCCTCTAATGATTCTTGTAATACTTCCCTAAACATATCTTTTAATGCAGATAAAATGTCATTTGTGTTACTAAAATTCTGCTCCTTAATGTATTCTCTTAATAATTCTTTCGACATATTTGACATATAAAAACTCCTCCTTGTAATAATTTGTTATTTAAATTATTTCCAAGAAGGAGTAGGTTTTATTCAGTTTACACAAAGTTTTTTACAGAGCCAAAGAACTTTGATGTTGGTATTCTAACCTTAAGGTTCTTTTTTTATGCTCCTTTTGAAAACACATCACTAAATACTATTTTTAATTGATTAATCACCAAATCCCAGTCTGTATAATTTCTAGTCCATTTTAAATGTATTTTTTCTGTAGCTAAATATAACATTTTAAATAAACTTTCATCGTTAGGGAATATAAGTTTTGTTTTAATTACCTTTCTAAATTGATTATTCGAGCTTTCTATAACATTCGTATAATATGATGTCAAACTCAACAGTAATTAAAATGCCTTAAATAGAAAAAACCTCATTGAATTATTACTTTCAATGAGGATTTTTACAGAAGTTTATTTTAATCTCATCATTTATATATAATAAAACACTAAGTGTGCTTCCTTTTTTAAAGCTACTTTTAAAACTTTTTTAATAGGATCTAATAGATCTTCATTTTCCCCATCAATAAGGCCCATCACTTTATCAATATCATGATTTTTAACATAATTCCCATTTAAAATCACCTTTAATTTAGAATTCTCATCAATAAATGAATTAACTTCGTTAATATCAATATTGAATTTCCCTACATTTCTTTCATTTAATAAGCTTACAATTTTCTTATCAATAGAGATAACTACGTTTTCTTTTTCTAAAGTGCTGTTTCCTTTAAGATATCTACTTATTAAAGATTTATTATATTCTTTCATCAACTGTTCAAACTCATTGAAACTATCTGTATTTAATAAAAATATTTTTTTCACTAATTTAATCCTCCAATAGCATCCTTAGCCTTTTCTTCTATTTCACTAGCACTTTTATCTAAGATAACAAGTTCTGTTCCCATTTCCTTTAATTTTTCCTCAAATTCGGTTCTTTTCTCTTCAGCTACCTCTAAGTAATCTTTACTTACTACTATTACTGACTTATAAGGTCTACCACTTTCACTTCCAGCAGTATGATGCCCAGTTACTTGATCAATCATATGTTCTTTTTCCTGGCCTTTTTCAATGCACTTCATCTGACTGCTTATGTAGCTACTATTTCCTATTTTACTTTCTATATAAAGATTTTCCCCTTCTTTAATATCAACATTTCCAAGTTTAATATCTTTTTTTGCATTTTCACAGGTAATATCTATATTTGTCTTTTTACCCTCTCCGGCATCTACCTGTTGCTCTCTATCTAATATGTTTTCAAATGAATCTGATAACCCCTCTTTTAAAACTGCCTCCATTAAATCTCCCTTAAATCTAGCAATTTTATTTCCAACATTCCTTAAAATTTCTTCAGCTTTTTCTGGATTTTCCTTAATACTTTGAAGATCATTTAAGATAGATTTCTCTGTTGCAAGTAGCTTATTATATATCTTTGGGTACTTTTCTGCCAATTCCATTAACTGCTCCTCAGATAGATTATCTAAAATATTATATACTTTATCCTCTATATTGGTATCATCAGCTTCAATAGCTTCTAAATCTCTACCCTGAATATCCTTTGCATTTAATATTAGAGCATTATCTTCTATAGATATGTCGCCCTTTTCTGTGGTTTCTGGTTTGAATTCTACTTCTTGCTTTTCTATTTTAACTTCTAATAATTCCTCAATATTTCGGCTATCATTTATAGGAGAGAGTTTTTCTTCTTTGAAGAAGGAAAATAGTTTATTTATATTATCATTTAAACTAACTTCTTTATTAGGCACTTCTTTGAACATTGTTTCCACTACATATACCTTCTTCCTTCATATAACTTAAGCCAATTATCAAATACAAGTCTTTCAGAATCCTCTCCAACTATTACTCCATAAGCAAGGATATTTTTTAATATTTCAAGACTTACTTCCTTTTCAATGCCATAGATTTCATCCATTTTAATGCAGAAATCAATAGTCATATCATCTAAGTCACGAGATCTTGATAAATCTTCATATCTAATGTTAAAATCAATTACATTTCTAATAATCATAGTTAGATTTTTATTATTTTCTTTACTTAATAATTCTGGGTTTTTATTCTTAATTACTTCATGAACAAATTCTTTTAGCTTTTCTTTCACAATAGGGTTTTTCATTTCATTTTCTATAAAGATTTCTAACTCATCACTTTCACTTCTTGTTAACTTTAATTCTTCACCAGTAGTTTTTGAAGCTAATAACTCTATTAACTTCTTTTTCCCTTTATTTAAGGCTTTGTAACTATTTTTCTTATAAATGAATTTCTCTTCGCCATTAAATCTGTCTATTTTACTTAGTACAGGTTCTAACCAATTATTTTGGAATACAACCCCAACTCCTCTTCGAAGTCTAGCCATTTCAAATATTTGATTTTCTGTAAGTAATGCTGATTTTCCAACTAAGATTCTATCTTGTTCATCTGGCAATCTTAGTAATATTTTTGTATTGGTATTTCTAATAGCAGATTGATCTAGTATTCCTGGCGCTTGATCTACTATAACAAAACCTTCACCAAAGGCTCTCATCTCCGCTATTCCATTAGATATCATTTCAACCGACTTACCTTGAATATTACTTCCTTCTGAAGAAGATGATGATTCCCTCCTTAGAAGATTATGAGCCTCTTCTAAAACCGTTAGATGTTTTAATTTATTAGTAAACTCATTTTTGCTCATATTATACTCATAAAGTTTCAAAAAAATTATTCCCATCATCAATGATTTAGTTTCTACTGATCCTACTCTACTTAAATCTACTATTACATTTTCATCAAATAGTTCCATTGAATTAATCTCTTGTCCATTTAATGTTTCACCTATTAATCCATTAGTTAAGCTTTTTACCCTTGTAACTAAAGATCCTATATAATTACTCTTTAACTCTTGTGAATAGGCTGATTCGTCAATTATCTTAGGAAGCACTTCCAATAATGTGTCAAAGGAAGGGAAAACCTGATTTTTAGAAGAAATTGAATACTTAAGATCCCATCCTACTCTTTTATAGCTCTCTTCCACAGCTTCCTTTAATATTGCTGGCATTGCAGCATATAGTGGCCAACATGCACTAAATATCTCTATTAGTCTATCAATGTGCTCAAGAATATGAATCTCCTTTGGGAATGCAAAAGGATTTACTTTTAACATGTTAGTTACTAATGGATTAGTACCATATATTTTAAATCTATCTTTTTCTCCAAAGAAATTCTTATACTCACCTTTTGCTGGTTCAACTATTAAAACTTTAACATTATTTTTAATAACCTCTTGTATTAATTTACAACAAGTATTAGTCTTTCCTGAACCAGTTGACCCTGTAATAAATGTATGCATAGTAAGACTATCCAAATCTAATTCAACTTCACTATCTTCCTCAACACCCATATGAAAAATGTTACCTAATTTTATTTTTCTTCCGTTCTCCTTTTCATAGGTTGCTATATTTCTTGAGAATGGAGTGAAATTCATAGCAGGTATGCCTGGAATTGATTTATAAGGAAATGTAGTTCCTCGTGCTAATTCTCTACTGTTTATTAATGTAGTTGATGATACTATACTGTTTTCTTCATCTTTAAAAAGTGGATGTTCAAAAGACTTAATACATTCCTTTACCATATTAAAGTTTTTGTTTCCATCTTCCCAAACATTTATAAAACTTTTCTCAACCCCAGAATTTTCTCCTTTAACAAGCCCCATGTAAGTACTTGCTGCCCTATATACAGCATCCTTATTGTTGGATAAAAAGTATACTCCAAAATTAAATAGTCCAACATCCTCTGATTGTGATATTCTCTCTAATGCAACTTCTATTCTTTTTAACAACTCATCAATACTCTTATTTTCACTTTTAAAAGAGTAAGTTCTACCCACTCCAGTTGTAGACCCTTTAGTATCTGTATCAACCTTATTAGTTGATTTTGATGTTCCTTCAGAATCGCTATTACTAGAAGTATCTGTTTTTCCTTTTGTACTAGCTTTACTATAGTTTGCAGTAACATTAGTACTAAATACGTCTCCTAATTTGAACCCTGCTGATACACTTCCCCCTACTGTATCAGTTTTACTTTCACTATAGCTTACCCCTGTGGTTTTTGTTTTAGTATTAGTAACTGTATCAGTTATTCCACTAGCTATACTTTTAGATATATTCTCACTTTCATTTTCATTAAAGGAAAAATCAGTGGTTTTAAAAGGAGTTAAAAGGGTATAGATATCTTCATATCCCTTTCTAACCTCCCTTAAATTTTCACTATTTATTGAACTAGCTAAAGCTACTATAGTAAATTCCTCTCCAAGCATTGAATCAACAAACTTTTCTATACCTTGTATATTTACATTAAGCTTATCTGATTTTTCCTTAGGTAAAGTTACTAATGCTGCTAAGTTATCAAATCTTTTATTAAATAACTTATTGTTAATTAACGGTTGTACCTCATTGTTAAAAATATTTTCAAGCTCTATTCCTGGGAAATTACCTTTCAACCCATTTTCTAAAGTATCTTTACCAATAGCTGTTTCATCTTTACCTTTAACAGCTAAATATATCTCTATTTTATTTCCATCACTATGTATAACATAACCATAGGTAGCTTCTAAACCATTTAATGCTGTCAAAACTGATACAAGCTTTTCTACACAATCTTCCTCTTCATTGTAAACAAACTTATTTAGCTTTAACAATCTTAAACACTTATTAGTACTTTCTATAGTTGCTATGTTTTCTTTTAAACTAATATCCTTCAAGTATTCCTTAAAAAATAGTCTTTCAGCACTTAATAATGCTTCTTCTAATTCCCTTTTATCTCTAGCTTCCTCCATAATTCCTCCAATTATATATCTATCCTATTTCTTCTAAAAAAATCATTATCTTTATTAGTTGTTGGGTCAGAATTGTTTTTTATATTATTTCCATAATTAGGATTACTACTAATAATACTAGTCCTATTATTATCCATGTTCCCAAGGATTGTTTTTTTTTTGCTACCTTCCTTGTTTCAGATTGTACATTTATATTCTTTTTATTTACCTCTGTTTTGGGGTTTACCTGTGGTGTTTTATTAATTTTCCTTTCATTATGTTTAGTACTCAAATAATTAGCTACTTCAAGAAAATGTAGAAATCTTTCCTTTGAATAATTCAGCATTAACTCTGTTTGAACACTATCTTGATAATCATAGGTCCATTGATAATTATTTAATCTTTCAACATTACCATTTAACTTTTCAAATACTTCATTTTCTTCAGCTATTCTTATCAATCTTTCTATAGCATTCTTATTTGTACTTTCCCATATCACTGTGTTAGTTAAAAAACCCCTTGGGTAAGCTAAATCCCCCTTTAATAGCTCCTGTCTAAAGTCATTTTCTAATTTATCCATATTACACCTCTAAATTTCGATTATTCTTTCAAGCTTATCTATTACATCATTCAATCTATTTTCAACTTGTATATCAGATGAAATGGCCACTTCTAATTCTGCAACATTATGTGCTAACGCTTTCATATTTTCCATATTTTCGCTTATCTTGTTATCAAAAACATTAAAGTTTTCTATAAGTACCTTTTTAACAAAATCCTTTTCCTTGTTTGCATTGGCTGACATTTCAGTAGATATATATTGAAATTTAGTTGCTATATCCTTAGTAAATATTTTAATTTCTTCTTTATCTATAACATTAATATCCTTATATTTTGTTACTTCTATTGTCTTTGGTTTCCACACTTTAAAAAATCCAAGAAAACCCTCTCTTTCTGGATTTTTAACTATATCACTATAAGACTCACTCTTTGTAACAGTTTTATCATTTAAGAATTCAGTGTAACTTGGTAGAGAAACATTTACTAACTGGCTAATCTCTGTATCAATTCCTTTAATATCATTTATCACTATTTGAAGAGATTTCTTGTATTTTTCAATGAGGCTTGTACCTACTTCGTGTATTTCAACTTTTATAAATCTTTCATACTCAGTTTCTAAATCTATTTTTAAATCCATAACTTTCTCATTTACTTTTTTTAAATGATTCAAAGCAACTTTTTTATCAACGTATCTAGGTTTCTCTTCAACAGTTTTGTTATTTCTGTTGAAAAAACTTGAAATTGATAAATTACTACCTTCTCCAACTTCCTTTTCTTGTAAACTATCCGTTAATTGTTGAACAGTCCTTACTTCAGCATTAATTCTATTTATTACTTTAGTAAAGCTATTTCCAAATCTAATATTATTTATTTCCATTTCTAAGTTATTCTTAATGTCTTTATTACTTAGAATTTCTTCTACTTTTCTTATGCTTTCTTTTATTTTTTCTCTTTCTTCTTGACCCTTTTGGATTGACTCCATTAACTTTTTTTTTAGGTTTTGTGCATCTATTGTATTTTTACATTCCTCAACTATTTCCCCAACTAACTTTACAGTTTTATGTTGATTTATTATATCAATAATATTTTTTTCTAGTGATGCCACACCACTAAGAATAAATGCTTGTTTTAATATATCTTCATTTTCCTTCGCTTCCTCATACTCTTGCTCAATCTCTGCTTTTAATCTTTCATCATATATGGATGCTTTATAGAATTCATAATATTCATCCTCTTCAATTAAGGAATAAATACTATTTAATAATATTTTATCTTTTTTAGATAATTTATTAGCCTCTTCCATTCTTGTTAATAAAGCGTGAGAAGCAGAGATGAAATGTATTCTTGGGTTTAGGACACCGCACTCTTCAATGAAATTAATACTATCTTCTATTATACTATCTACACTGCCCTCTTCATCTTCGCTAATACCATCACATTTATTTACAACAAATAAGAATCTATCGGAATCAATCTTTCCATTTTCCTTTATTTCATCAGCAATTATTTTAATTAAACTCTTAACAGCATCTGAAGTCTGATCATCACATTTCATTAAAAATAGAATAATTGGCTTTTCTGAACCTTTTAAATACTCCATAGTTACTTTTTTGTGTCCTTCATTCATTGCATTATTAGGGCCTGGAGTATCTACAATTTTGGCATTAGTGACATTTAATAATCCTTGAATTCTTCCAATGATATCGATGGTTTTTACGTCCTCATCACTGTTTAACTCCTTCAATTTCTCTAAGTTTACTTCCTCTTTACAAGGTTTCCCATTTTTATTTATAATTTTAAACTTTGAAGCATCTTTATCATTAAATAAATTCACAATTGTAGCGGTACATGCCCTTTGAGCAGATGGCATAACCTTATCTCCAATAAATGCATTTATCAATGTTGACTTACCTGAACTCATTGGTGCTACAACAGCTATCTCAATATTCTTATTTAATGCTTTTTCTATTTTCTCTGTTAACTGAGCATCATTAAACTCTTTAATATTGCTTTTCTTCAATATTTCTAGTAACGCTTGCACTTCTGCTCTTCTTTCAAGATTTCTAATTATCTTATCTTTTTTAATTGATAAGTTATAATTTCTTTTTATATTAGATATCTTTATTAAATTTGAAAGTTCTTCAAAATCATACATTGAACCATTAAAGGTTATTTCTATAGATTTGTTATTTAATTCATTAACTAAATCTTCAATAAATGCTTCTCCAAACTGATATACATACAAGTCCTTATACTTTTCTAAAGAACTTTTCTCCTTGTACTCCTTACCATTTACGGATATTATATTTTCTCTAATATATGGATTACAATTTAATGTTACTTTCATTTATGTCTTTCCCCCTAGTTCTTATATCATATATGTAAATTATTTTTTCCTTTTGTTTTTATTTCTATTTATTAATAATAATCCTATTACTCCTACGGCAACGCATCCAGCTATAATAGCGTTTTTCTTCATTTTCTCATCATTAGATATATCTTTCAGATTATAATTTTCTTCATTACTATCTGAAGTACTATTAATTGTATATGTTACTTCAGGTTTTTTTTTCATATTCTCAAGATGATAATCTTTATATAACTCCTTGAGAATTTCATATTTCTTAAAAGAATAATTTAACATCAATGCTGTGCTTACTCTATCAATATATGCTCCAAGTGATTCATTTTCATTTTTCTTAAGTTCTTGATTATTATCTTCCTCAAAAATATTACTCTTCATTACCATCTCTTCAAGGGAATCTATTGTTTCCTTATCTTCATTCCAAAGAAGTGAATTAACTAAAGTTGCTTTTATTTCTGGCGCGTTATTTTCTCCTATAGATTTTTTCATTTGTTTAATAACATTATTATTCATTCTATTACTCCTTAATTAATACAAATTTCTAAATAATACTTTAGAAATTACATATATTTTTTTTGCATATTATTTATCTCTTTAATCATTTGGTCAACAAACTGTGATTGCCATATGACTTTTATATTCTTCCCATGACTTAATATACACATAATTATTTTCTCGTCAAAATCCTCTATCTTTTACAAAGGTAACATGTGTAAATAACCTATATATTATCTATACAACATTCTCATCTTTTCAATAGTTTCCATCATTTCTTCCCTAAATTTATCTGAACCTAGAACCTCTACCGAATCTCCCTGGCTCAAAAGCCACATTTTTATACCTTTACCAAATAATTTAGCCTCTACTAAATATTCTCCTTGTTTTTCCTTTACTACTTTAGCATTAGGTAACCTATCTAAAACTGCCTCGATGGATCTACCTGTAAATCTAAACTTTACTCTTTCTAGTTCTCCTGTTTGCATAAATTGAATTAACTTTCTAAACTCTCCATCTTGAAATCTTTTACTATAATCTACTTTATATTTTTTATCAGTAATGATTAAATCTTTAATTCTGTCTACTCTATAAATAGTAGGGTATTCATAGCTTTTTCCTTCAATAAAAGCTATGAGGTAAAAATAATACTCTGAAAATAACAATCCCTGTGGATATACAGTTCTTTTGGAAACATCCCCTTGTATTTGACCATCTATACCCAACTTACAATACTCAATGTCTAATATTTTCTGTTCTTTTATGGCATTGCTAATTTGCCATAACTTGTCTAAAAGCTCCTTATCATGTTGCGGTGAAACATAGTTCACTAATTCATTTCCAATAATTCTTTTAATATTATCTTTATCTTCACTTATACAATTTTCAAGAAGCTTGTCTAGCATATCTTTTATCTCGGCCTTTACAAAACCTCTACTCTCTAAAAGCACTTTAGAAATTGCTAAAACTTCCTTTTCATTGAGATTCTTTTCATTCTCACTTATAAGAATATATCCACCTTTTGCTCTATCTGCTATTAGTTGACCATTAAACTCTCCATCTACAAAATTCTTTATATCTTTTATATATCTATAAAAAGTTCTTTCATTAATATTAAATTTATCTATTATATCATTCTTTCTAACTACTTTTCCTTCTTTTAATTGATTATAAATAAATAATAATGCATCTGCTCTAAATCTTTCCATATTAAACACATTTACCCTTCTTCAATCTTTTTACCTTTTGTCTATTAATTATACATATATCCTTAAAATTCCTTCTTTTTTTCATTTTTTTCTTATACATTTCTACATCAGCCTTTTTTATTAAATCATTGATAGACATTTCCTTTTGTATTTCTTTGCTATATTCATAAAATCCATAACTCAAACTTAAGTTATAACTATCACTACTCTTATTAATCTCTTCTATGTTTTTACAAATTCTGTACCATGCTTTATTAGCTTCTTTCATTGTTGTTTTAGGAAATACTACTAGAAATTCATCTCCTCCTATTCTAATTACAAAGTCAGTTTCTCTAATACTTTCTCTTAGAATTTTTGTTACAATTATTAAAGCATTATCACCTTCTTCATGTCCAAAGGTATCATTTATCATCTTCAGTCTATCTACATCAACAAAACAAACAACAAGATTTTTATCATTGGGTTTTGATAAATCAAATTCTTTACCTAATAATTCTAAACCTGATCTTCTATTTAGTACCCCAGTCATAGCATCTGTACTTGCATAATAGTTTAATTTTTCTTTTTCTAAATATAGTCTTTTTAACATACCATCCTTCTGCCTTAAACTTTTAATAAGTGTTTCTTTGTCCATATTTTCATAATTCACTTAATACCCCTACCCCCAATATTTACATCTCATAAACTTTAATTTTATTATATACTCTTGTAATGACATCTACTGTCAGTGTAAACTATAAAAATAAAAATTATCCATAATGCAAAAGAGCCAAAGTTTTACCTTAAGCTCTTTCTATAAGATCATTTAATTAATATAACCTTACTTAATTACAACTTCTATCTCAGTCCCATCAATCAAAGTTACAATAATCTGCCTCCCACATTTCTTTATCTATTATTGCTGGGTGGCTATCCTCTACATAATACTGTGGAACTTCTCCATTATTCTCTGCTCTTTTCTTTGTTAGAAAATCTACTGTATATGTCTTTTGCAGCAGTGCATCACCTTTGTACTTCTCATTGCTTAGCATACTTCTTATGGTGCTTTCATACCACTTACTCTTCCTATTCCAATTCTGTATACCTTCTTCCTCAAATTCCCTAGCTATTCTATTTGACCCTTTTCCATCAAGGTGGTCTCTATAGATTCTTCTTACTATTTTAGCCTGTTTTTCATTTATTATAAGATTACCTTCTTCATCTTTATCATATCCTAAGAATTTAGTATGGTTTACTACTACCTTACCTTGTTCAAATTTTCTACGTATACCCCATGTTGAATTTTCACTTATACTTCTTGACTCGTCTTGAGCCAAGCTTGCCAAAATAGAAATTAATACCTCGCCTTTCCCATCTAGGGTGTTTATATTTTCCTTTTCAAAAATAACTCCAACTCCAAGTTCTTTAAGAGCTCTTACATAATTTAAACAATCCAAAGTATTTCTTGCGAACCTTGATATGGATTTTGTTATAATCATATCTATCTTTCCAACCTTACATGCCTGTATCATTTTATTGAACTTTTCTCTCTTTTTAGTGTTTGTACCACTTATCCCTTCATCTGCAAATATCCCGGCAAGTTCATAGTCTTGGTTACTGTTTATAAAAGTTGTATAGTAATTAACCTGTGCTTCATAGCTTGATAACTGTTCCTATGCAAGCACTCTTTCCATTTTTAATATAGTTGCTACATCGCCATACTATCTTTTGGCAGCTAAGCTTACTGTTTCAGGTTCTTCTTTTCAATGTTGATCCACATTTACTGCAGTAAAGCATTCCTGTTAGTGGATACCTCTTTGTGTATTTATTAGTATCTCCCTCATTATTTCCTTTAGCTTTAGACCTTGTTCTAATTTCTTCTTGAGCCTGCTGCCACATCTCTCTTGAGATTATAGGTGAATGGTTATCTTCAATGTAGTAGCTATCAATAACTCCTTTATTCCTTACCGAACCTTTAGTCATTACATCAAATAATTCTCTATTTGACTGTGCATGTAGTTCATGGAAAATAACTGAATATAAGCTTCAGCTGATAGCAACTGGTAGAAGCTATTGGTTGGTTTATACACTAGTCTTTTCATTGACATCATTGGTTTAATTCTTTTCTTTAATGCTGGGCATTGCTCCACCATTACCACCGCAACATCAAATACTATGGATGCTTGCTGTCTATCAGGAAGCACAGCCATTAGCAAGAACTTGCCTCTGTCAATCTCTACATGCACCGCTGGTTGTAGTATTAATCCCTACTTCCTTCCCTTGATTTAAATAGGTTTCAAACTTACTGCCAAAGAGAGTTGTTGGAGCTAAGTATTCCTGGAACTTAGTACCTGTCCATCTTATTTTCATATTGTCTATAACAGTCCTAAAATCCTCCACTGTGAAACCATCTTGAAACTTTGCCTTAATTAGACTAAGTGTTACCTTTGTATCACTTTTAAACTTCTTTCCTGTTTGCAAGTTCAAATAATCTATTATCTCAAAAGCCCCTTTCTTCAGAAAGGCTAGATTATTATTATATTTAATAGAGGAATCTTTAGTAGAGGGATTATTTGTTGTGGACTCACACTGACACCCCTTAAGGTTTCCATCTATACCCTGAAGGTTTTCATCCCCACTATAGGAATTTCCATCTACAGTATCCTTGTTTTCATCTACACTCTTTAGATTATTAATTTCCTCTAAATTATCGCAAATAGAAGCCTTTTTTATTTTATTACTGTTATCATCTTCTATATTTACACCACTAGTTATTAGCTCTGTATATTTTTCACCTATGCCAAAATAGGAATACGTACCACCTTCTCTTATAACCTGGTGGGTAAGTACTCCTGCATCTCTTAATTTAAAAAATCTAGATTGCACAGTGCATTTTTTCATATTTAATATAGGTAACTCCCTCAAAACTCCATCATAGCGAATCCAATAATAAACTTGTCCATCTATAATTTTAACCTTCATCCCCTTAGACTCTTTAAAATCAATAAAATACCTAAGGATAGTTGCATCCAAAGTATCAAGGCCCAACTGAACTAACTTCTCTTGTCTAAAACCCATAATTGTATATTTCATAATGATCTCCCCTTAAAATATGTATTTTTCCCCTCGAAACCCATTCAAATAGTATATATGCAATTTTGAAATTTATTTACACTTATTTTAAAATAATTTTAAAATTTTGTTCTACTTTAGAAATTTTAAGATACAGTTATGTTTTATTTCATTGTTGAAGTTCTTCTCACATCTAATTTTAAACATAAATAAAATAACTTTCTTGAATTTTTAGTTAAAAATCGTACTGAAATTCGCATTTCCTCTAGGAGCCTCAAATCCAGTCATACCTAAGCTTTGAACCCTCCAAGAACATAAGAACATAAAAACATAAAAACATTGTGATTCTCATAATTTATTTAAACTTTTATATCTATTAAACTTTTTAAAGAGTCAGGCAGTAGTAACTATGATAAAATTTAAAGTCTGTATTAAAAAAAGAGCTGCCTCAAAATTTAATTTTGAGACAACTCTATATTTTTTAATTTAACTATTCTATTAACTAAAAGAAGCTACAATTTAAATGTACCATATATGCCTACGGTGAATTACTGTGGGATATTTCTGATGGAGGAACGACTGATGTTCCTATAACCCCAACGTCTATAACTATTTCTAGAATATAAAATTCATCCTTATACTGACTTCCATTGTTTGCAACTTGTCGGAATTTCCGACAAGTTATATTAGCTGTTTGTCTCTTGAAATATTTAAAACCCGGTAAGTAGACTAGGGAATCACTACCCTAGCCCCTCTTAGAACCGTACGTG
>NZ_JAVXMF010000003.1:0-244536 GCF_036646415.1 Clostridium sp.
GGAGTTTCCATATATATCCTATTAACTGTTTTTTCTGTTCTTATTCCATCAATGTTGTATTTATATTCTATATTTTTCCCTTTTCCATTGATGTATTTCAAACTTCTTCCTGTTTCCCATCTAAAGGTATAGCCATCGTAGGTTAGTGGGTTTCCTATTGCATCATAGGTTATAGCTTTTCCATTGTAAGATGTTAATTTATCCTTCCAGTTACTATCTCCATACCCATAGTTTACAGTTTTTGTTGCTGTTCCTAGCGTTGCATTGCTTGTTAGTGCATATTCTGTAACCTTTAGAATGTTTCCACTTTGATCATAGGTATAAGCTATAGTTCTATTAATTTCTCCATTATCTTCTCTTACAACTTGTCCTAAACTATCATAATAGTATTTTATTACCTTACCATTATCTATAGTTTCAATTCTTCCTAAGTCATCATAGGTATATTTTATTTCACTGTTACCATTTTTTATAGATGATACCATTGTGGTTGTTGAACCTGCATAACCATCTTTATATTTATATTCTGTGTCATAAGTATAAGCAGAATTTAAGTTCAGTGTTCTAAATTTAGTTCTTCCTATAGAGTCATAAATATAAAAGAAGGTTTTTCCTGAAGGCAATGATACATTTTCAGTTTTTCCATCTTTATCAAACTCAAAGCTTGTGGAATATGATTTGCCTGCTATATAGTTTTCTTTTTTACTAGTTTTATCAGTCTTATCATAATCATATTTAAACCAGTTTCCATTAGAATCCTCTGTTTTTACTAATCTGTCTGCTAAATCATAGGTATATTTATGAGTAATTCCACGAACATCCTAGAGTAAAACCATATTTTTATAAAACTTAAGACTATTTCATTTCTTATTTTAATTTTATGATATTAAAAATATAATCACATGAAAAAATTTGCCGCCACATGAATTTTATGGCGACAAACTATCAGCAGCTCATATATTAAATTATAATTTTAAAATTCAATTTTACTGTACTATATTTTGATTAAATATAATATTGTTTCTATAATAAATTTAATTATTATCATTCCCGAACAATATATAGAAAACCCACATATTAGTCTAATCCACCTTAGCATGAGTTTATCTTTACCAACATGTTTTTTTAACTTAATAGAACTAGAGCTTTCTTTAAATCCAACATAAGAAAGCAAAAAAACTATTATCATTAATATAGTATAAGCAATTTTTAATAAAAGCTCTCCTGCAATATTCATAATAAAATCTCCCTCTAGTTATTAATGGAATTTCATTAAAATTAAATTAGATATAACAGCATATATGATTACAATAATAACATATATTAACCCTCTTTTTAATTCTTCCTTTTTAACTTTCTCTCCACTTGGCAGTCCCCTTATAATATGATACACAGCTTTTAATGTTAAACTTATACATGGAATTGTAATAAATATAATTATTAACCCAACTTTTATATTCATGATTAACATACCTCCTTAAATATCTTCCCATACTAATATGGTTTAATTAATGTTTGATCCAAATCTTCAATTCTGTTTCTAAACCGACAATGTCAAAGAACGCTCCTCCAAGTCCTATTCCTGTCATATTATTTTCTGACATTAATCCTAATTGCCCACTACCGCCTATACCAGCTCCTACTCCAATTTGAAATTCTGCATTAAAATTAAATATTTCCACTTTATAATTTAATCCAACTTTTAGTGGTTCATAGGACGCTCCTAAATTCATCCAATTCCAATTACTGTTATCTTTGTATATCATTAATCCTGCATCTGTTGAACCTCCCATATAAAATTGAATATGCTGTATATCCCAATTGTCCAAAGGAATATATTTTGTATTTACTCCTGCCTTTGCTATAATACCTGTCAGTCCGTATCCTATGCCTGAATTTGCTATATCAGCATCAATCCCATAAGTTTTGTATATATCATAAATACCAATAGAACTTGATTTAGATTTAGTAATCACTGCAGCTTTTGCCATAGCCTTATAAGAAGCCGCTCTCATTGCTGCTGTTTCTTCACCTTGAGTATATATAGGTCTAAATCCAGATGGATCTTTTCCTGCAATTGCATTATTTAAGCAGTAAGTAAAAGTATTATGCGATAATAATTCGCCTACTTGTCCACCTAGAGAATCTGCATTTATAAACCTTCCAATCTCAGGATTATAATATCTTGATTGTAAATAGTAATACCCAGTCTCATTATCACACCTATATCCGCTATATCTATACGGATTCTTTTCTCCTAATAATTTATCTCCTGTTATATCTATTAACTTACCCCAAGTATCATAAGTGACACTCTAAATCTTTGATTTAGTCAGTGGAACTTACTCCATCGAATGAATATGAGGCGGAGTTTTCTATTTGAATGGAGTGAAACTGAGTTTCAACTTGATTACAATCCGAATCTAATATTCCTATAATGTCACTTTGAGCATTTCTAATATAGAAATATTCTTCAGTGTCATTTAGTCTAAATCCTACAAGACCACTATCTCCATAGTTATATAAAATTTTATCTACGGTACTTCCATTAGTTATTTCTTCATAAGATACTGTATTTCCTTCCAATGTGTATTTATAATTTACGCCATTTGCTGTCTTCTCTGTTCTTATTCCATCACTATTATACTTATAGCTAATGTTTTTACTATTTCCTGTTATAGAGGTTAGTGCTCTTCCACCTTCCCATTTAAAGGTATATCCATCATAAGTTAGTGGATTTCCTATTGCATCATAGGTTATGGCTTTTCCATTGTAAGAAGTTAGCTTATCCGATGACTTACTATCTCTAGACCTCCAATAAATTGGAGCTAAGAGCTTGTATGTCCCTGGATAATGACTTCTAAGCCTCTATGAGAGAAAAACATTCTCATAGAAGCTAAGAATTCTATTAATCCTTCCAATTACTATCACCATAGCTATAATCTACAGTTTTTGTTGCTGCTCCTAACTGTGGAGTGATTGCTAATGGATATTCTGTAACCTTTAGAATGTTTCCACTTTGATCATAGGTATAAACTATAGTTTGATTAAGCTCTCCATTATCTTCTCTTACAACTTGTCCTAAACTATCATAATAGTATTTTGTTACCTTACCATTATCTATAGTTTGAATTCTTCCTAAGTCATCATAGGTATATTTTATTTCACTGTTACCATTTTTTATAGATGATACCATTGAAGTTGCTGAACCTGCATAACCCTCTTTATATCCATATTGGGTATTAAAGGTTTTCCTATTACCTAAGTTCAAGGTTTTAGATTTAGTTCTTCCTATAGTGTCATAGCTATAGCCTAAACTTTTTCTTGATGGTAATGTTACTTTAGTAGTTTTTCCATCTTTATCAAATTCAAAGCTGGTGGAATATAATTTTCCTCCTATGTAGTTTTCTTTCTTACTGGTTTTATAAGTCTTATCATAATCATTTTTAAACCAGTTTCCATTAGAATCCTCTGTTTTTACTAATCTATCTGCTAAATCATAGGTATATTTATTAGTAATTCCACTTCTTGAATCCTGTAGTATAGCTAAATTACCCGCATTGTCATATACATATCTTCATGTAGAAATTCTTAATAGTAGCATGTGGAAGAATCATATCTAATTTAGAAATTATCTTCGCCTACATAAAGGGTATATTACAATAATTATAGAATAAACCTACCTATTGTATATTTTTCTATGGATGAAAAAATTATAAAATTCTTTTGTAACTTACTTAAAAGCCTCCATTCCAAATGAACTGTAATAGTATCAAAGATATAACTTTCTATTCTATGAACCCCTTCCGTATTATATTTTATATGTTCAATAGGCTTTTTAAGGCTATCTATCTAGCATAGTTATCATAGATATAATGTATAATTACAATTTTATTTAATACGAAAATAGAGACAGGAATCACTCCTGTCTCTCTCATAATAATTGGTATAAATCAAATTCCTACTTATGTTTTTCAGATTAATATATAACGATTCTCTACAGAATAGTTATATGTAATTTTAAGTAACAACTAAGTTAGTTTATACTTATTTTATTTAATACTAACTATTAATTTCAGATGGGATAGGAATTTGATATCTTTTAAATAATCCAACTATGAAATTTCTTTCTTCATTTGTTATATCCTTATCATAGTATAGAAATAACTCCCTTCCATTTCCAATCACTTCTTTTATAGATGGCACGGTATAAATAGCATTGAAAAACATATTTTCATCTGCTATGCTATAAAATCTTGGTAGTTTAGCAATCTTAACTTCAACAAGATTTTCTTTTTGTTTTGTATTTTCTTCTGCTTTGCCTTTGTTTAGGTTTATAAGTAAACTTTCAACTAACAAAAAAGCCCTTTCTTGAGCTGAAGCTTCTCGCCACTCATCATCGAAACAATCACTCGGCTGATTGTATTTGTATATTTCTCCTGGAACTGAAAAAATTATATCCTGAATTTTTTTTAATAATTCATCGCTGTTCATTTTAAAACCTCCCAAACATATCTTTTCTATGGACAAGCAGCATTTGCTGGAATTGTCCACCACAAAGGTGGTGCTAATGAAGGTGCCATTCGTGCTACTCTATAAGCTCCATATAGTAATAATGCCGTACCACCTGTCCCAGTTGATTCCATAACTATTCTTTTACCTTCTGGTGAAAAATTACCTCTTGGACCACTTCCTTTTCTAACATGTCCATCAGGTGGATATACATTATCATACCCTCCATTTGGATAGTTTACATCCCAATGCTCTCCTCCGTGAGCTAAGGGATGACCTTCTGGTATCGGTACCCATACGTTGCCATCGGCATCTCCCCATCCTCTTTGCCCATTTGGCAACTTTACTGTTCCCGTTTTCCCCTTCCCTTTAGGTGTTTTATATCCAACTTCACTTGGCGGTGGTTCTTTTTTAGATACAGCATTCATAACTTGTAGAGATGCTTTTCTCATTGCATCTGTTTCTACACCTGTAGTATATATAGGTCTAAATCCACTTGGGTCTTTCATATTTATAGGGTCATTCATTGAATATATAAACATATCATGAGATAGTAATTCACCTGGTTGTCCTAAAAATATATCAGCATTAACAAACCTACCCCACTCAGGATTATAATATCTTGATTGTAAATAGTAATATCCCGTCTCATTATCATACCTATATCCTCTATATCTATAAGGATTCTTTTCTCCTAATACTTTATCTCCTGTTATATCTATTAACTTACCCCAAGTGTCATAAGTGACACTCTAAATCTCTGATTTAGTCAGTGGAACTTACTCCACCAAATGAATATGAGGCGGAGTTTCCTATTTGAACTGAGTGAAAAGGAGTAACAACTTGATTACAATCGGAATCTAATATTCCTATAATGTCACTTTGAGCATTTCTAATGTAGAAATATTCTTCAGTGTCATTTAGTCTAAATCCTACAAGACCACTATCTCCATAGTTATATAAAATTTTATCTGATGGCTAGTATCCCTAAGCTTCACTAAGGGTTACTACGCCCCTAGATAACGATTTCTAACCTTCTGTGAGAAAAAAACACTCTCACACAAGCTAAGAATTCTGTTAATCTCCTGTACTTCCATTAGTTATTTCTTCATGAACTACTGTATTTCCTTCTAATGTGTAATTATAAGTGACACTCTAAATCTTTAATTTAGCTAGTGGAACTTACTCATTTGAATGTATATGAAAAGGAGTTTCCATATATAGCATATTAACTGTTTTTTCTGTTCTTATTCCATCACTATTATACTTATAGCTAATGTTTTTACTATTTCCTGTTATAGAGGTTAGTGCTCTTCCACCTTCCCATTTAAAGGTATATCCATCATAAGTTAGTGGATTTCCTATTGCATCATAGGTTATGGCTTTTCCATTGTAAGAAGTTAGCTTATCCGATGACTTACTATCTCTAGACCTCCAATAAATTGGAGCTAAGAGCTTGTATGTCCCTGGATAATGACTTCTAAGCCTCTATGAGAGAAAAACATTCTCATAGAAGCTAAGAATTCTATTAATCCTTCCAATTACTATCACCATAGCTATAATCTACAGTTTTTGTTGCTGCTCCTAACTGTGGAGTGATTGCTAATGGATATTCTGTAACCTTTAGAATGTTTCCACTTTGATCATAGGTATAAACTATAGTTTGATTAAGCTCTCCATTATCTTCTCTTACAACTTGTCCTAAACTATCATAATAGTATTTTATTACCTTACCATTATCTATAGTTTCAATTCTTCCTAAGTCATCATAGGTATATTTTATTTCACTGTTACCATTTTTTATAGATGATACCATTGTGGTTGTTGAACCTGCATAACCATCTTTATATTTATATTCTGTGTCATAAGTATAAGCAGAATTTAAGTTCAGTGTTCTAGATTTAGTTCTTCCTATTGAGTCATAAATATAAAAGAAGGTTTTTCCTGAAGGCAATGATACATTTTCAGTCTTTCCATCTTTATCAAACTCAAAGCTTGTGGAATATGATTTGCCTGCTATATAATTTTCTTTCTTACTAGTTTTATTAGTCTTATCATAATCATATTTAAACCAGTTTCCATTAGAATCTTCTGTTTTTACTAATCTGTCTGCTAAATCATAGGTGTATTTATTAGTAATTCCACTCTTTAAATCCTGTGATATAGCTAAATTACCTAAATTGTCATAGGTGTATTTTGAAGATATCTTACCATCTAAGGTTTTGCTAGTTACCCGATTTAAATCATCATAAGAATATGCTACTGTATTTCCATTACCATAGGTAGCATTTTTTAATAATCCAGATACATTGTCGTAGTCATTAGTTATAAGTGTAGCATTTCCCACTGCTACAGATTTTTGATTTCCATTTCCATCATAAGCAAAGTTATAGCTTGCACTATTACTAGAAACCTTTAATAATCTATCATTATTATAAGCATAATTGTTTTGTCCAACCTTATCAACTGCTTTTCCTCTACCCTTAGTGTACATTGATTTTACAGTGTTGTCATCGTAACATTTACTTGAAAGTATTAGCTCATCTAGATTACCTTCTAATGAATGTCCAGATGAATATTCTCCTATCATTATATTAGGTCCTGAAAAATCTGTGTAATTACTTATACCTAAGCTTTTACTTTTTTTATTTCCGTTAACATACATATTAAATGTAGTTGATGGTGAATTTTTAGCCCAAGATATAGTTAACATATTCCATTGACCTGTTGCTATAGGAGTATCATATTCTAAAACATCTAACCAGTTTTTATTACTATCTTTAAATGCTAAGCATAACTTATTACCTGTCGTTATATATACTGCCAATGATCCACTATTAGGAGATAAACTACAAAGTAAATACCTAGGACTACCACTACTATAGGTTTTAAATTTCATTGCCATAGTACCCTTATTTTTACTTAGTCCTAAATTATAAGGTATTCCTCCACCATCTTGAACTTTAAAAGTATAGTAACCCTTACTATCTTTTACTGGAGTAGCTCCTAATCCAATAGGTCTACTTCCTAAATCTCCAGTACTGTTACCATTTATAAGGAATGTTTCTCCAGTCTTTGGAGCTCCATACGGCTTATATCCAGTTGTGTTTATTAACTTATCTGTTTTCCAGTTAACTATAGCCAAATAAAAAAACTTAAGAACTCACCGTTCTTAAGTTTTTTTATCCCTATGTGCTACAAAGAGCTTGAGCATATTCTATAGCTTCTTGTATATTTGAAAACTGATAATCTTCGTGACCTTCATAGAATGTTTTTAAAAGATTACCTCTGTTCTCTATGTCTTTTACCTGTAAATAAGATCCGCTTTCATCTTTAGGGTTTGAAATCTTAGCTTCTATTACCTTTAAGCTTCCATCTGCTTCTTTTTTATAAATTGCAATATAATTATCCTTAACCCCAATAAAGTATGAATCTTCCTTATAGTTATAACCATCTATATCTTTTACGAAGATTACCTCTTCTTTAGTAAATCTATCTAGCTTATATCCAAAGTTAGAGAATATCTTTTCAGCCTCTATTTCATTAATCCCTATCAGCTTATCCTGCTCCACTTTTATGGGTTGGTCTAATTTTTCATTTATATATACAGTATCAAGACAATTTTTATAATTTAATACAAACTTAATTTTACTATCTTCTGAAATAACTACATCGCCGCCATTTAAAGAACTAGTCTGCCTTGCTTCTCCAAATAAGCCTAATCCTTTGTTTTCAGAATTTTTTAAAAAACTTATACTTACAGTATAACTAAGTAGAAAAACTATTATACCTACTGAAACTACAGTTATATACATCTTTTTATTATCTTTAAATCTTCCAAACATACAATCCCTCCTATTAGGGATTGTATCCACATTATCTTGATTTATACACTTCTTTCACAACAAAACTATATATATTTCAATAATTTATTACATGTCACACTGCTCAACTTCTACATTGAAAGTTTTACACTCACCGCAAACTATAACTGAAACTATATAGCTATCATCTATTTTATTTTCTCGTCTTAATTTTGAATAAGATGTATTCTCAAATTCTTCACTTATGTTGCTTGTAATATATTTTGCGTTTTTAGTGAATATATAGAAATGATATTCTAAAAATCCATAGTGCTTTTTATCTAGAGTTTTTCCTCCATCGCATTCTTCACACTTATCACTATAGTATTCATAATCAAAGTCTACTACTTCTTTTCCTTCATTTAATATATCTAATACATTTTCTATAGTGAAATCCTCAACCTCTTCATTTTCTATATAGGTAAAATTTTCTTCTGATAATATAAATTCCTCTTCGCCATAAACAAATTTAAATTCTTTCATGATTATCTCCTTAAACTTCTATTTTTATAAATCTATCATACTTTCTTTATTATATATTATTTATTACTAATTTAAACAGTTTTATTTTTATATCCATATCAAAATAAGCTTTTGTAAATTAATATTTTTCGTTAAATTATTGACAATTCCCCGAACTATATCGTATTATATGAATATAGTGATATGGAGGAATATGATATATGACAAGCAATGATACTTTTTCAACTAATCCAAAAGCCTTCGAAGCAAAGGCAAATATTTTAAAGGCGCTAGCTCATCCAGTAAGGCTTTGCATTGTTAAAGGTCTCATTGAAAGTGGTGGAAGCAATGTTACAAACATGCAACATTGTTTAAATGTGCCTCAATCTACTATATCTCAGCATATAGCAAAGTTAAAATCCTGTGGAATTATTGATTGGGAGAGAAACGGTTTGGAAATTATATATAGTGTTAGTGATACTAAAATAAAAGAATTAATTCAAGTTTTATTTGAAGATATATAACCTATTTATTATTAACAAACCATATTAAACTCAATAATCAACCTATATAGAAGTCTATATATTTGGACTTCTTTTTTTCAAAAGGTATATCGCATTATTGCAATATATAAATGTATAAACGTATAAATATATTAATACATATATAATTTAATCTTGTATTTTAAATTATATATTTCCCCATAATTAACATTATGGATATAAAGTTTTTATTATGAAAGGGGTCTTAAATTATGAGTAAAAAAGTTATTATTGTTGGTGGGGTTGCAGGTGGTGCTTCAACAGCTGCTCGTCTTAGACGATTAGATGAAACCTTAGAAATTATAATGTTTGAAAAAGGAGAATATATTTCTTTTGCAAACTGCGGACTACCCTACTATATTGGGGAAACAATTACTGAAAGAAGTAACCTTCTAGTTCAAACTGTGGAAGGTATGAGCTCTAGATTTAATATTGACATAAGAAACCTTAGTGAAGTTATAGAAATAGATAAACTTAATAAAATTGTTAAAGTTAAAAATGTTTTATCATCAGAGGTATACGAAGAGAGCTACGATATACTAGTTTTATCACCTGGTGCTAATCCAATAGTGCCTCCTATTCCAGGAATAAAGGAAGTTACTAATATGTTTACCCTTAGAAATATTCCTGATACTGATAAAATCAAATCTTTTGTAGATAACAACAAACCAAAGGAAGCTGTAATTGTTGGTGGAGGCTTTATAGGCTTAGAAATGGCTGAAAATCTTAATGACAGAGGTGTTAAAGTAACCCTTGTTGAGATGGCTAATCAAGTCATGGCACCTATCGACTATGAGATGGCTACTATAGTACATGAACACTTAATCGAAAATGGTGTTAATTTAATTCTTGAAGATGGAGTTAAGTCTTTTGAAAATAATGGTAAGAAAGTAATTTTAAGTAGTGGTAAGGAAATCTCTACTGATCTGATTATTTTATCAATTGGTGTACAGCCTGAAAGTAAAATTGCAGCGGATGCAGAGTTAACAGTTAATAATAGAAAAGCTATAGTTGTAGATAAATACATGAAAACTTCAGATGAAAGCATTTATGCCCTAGGTGATGCTGTAGAAGTTATGGATTATATAAATGGAACTCCTACAATTATACCTCTTGCATGGCCAGCTAACAGACAAGGTCATATTGTAGCTGATAATATTTGTGGGAAACCAGCAAAATACAACGGAACATTAGGTTCTTCTGTAGCAAAGATATTTGATTTAACTGTAGCTGCCACAGGTAATAACGAAAAAACTTTAAAAAGACTTAATATAGATTATAAAGTTGTACATTTACACCCAGGTTCTCATGCTGGATACTATCCTGGAGCATTCCCTGTTTCTCTAAAATTATTATTTAGTCCAACAGATGGTAAAATCCTTGGAGCACAAGGTGTTGGCTTAGATGGAGTTGAAAAACGTATTGATGTGCTAGCTACAGCAATAAAAGGAAGTCTTACAGTATTTGATCTTCCTGATTTAGAACTATGCTATGCCCCTCCTTATTCTTCTGCTAAAGATCCTGTTAATATGGCTGGGTATATAGCTACAAATATTATGGATAATTTGGTGGATACGTTCCAATGGCATGAAGTTGATGAATTGTCAAATAATGGTGAGTTTATTCTAGATGTAAGAGAGCCTATGGAAGTAGAAGTTAGTCATATAGCAAATGCTGTTAATATACCTCTAAATACTCTTAGAGATAACTTAGATAAGCTTCCTAAAGATAAAACTATTTATGTATATTGCCAAGTAGGCCTTCGTGGATATATTGGTTGTAGACTACTTACTCAGCACGGCTTTAAGTGTAAAAATTTAGATGGTGGATATAAAACCTATTGTATAACTAAATTACCATTTAATTCAAATGCTGTTAATAACAAATGTAATAGTAAAAATACCCTTGGTAGTGTTGAGAATGAGTTGAATACTGAAGAAACTCCAAAAGCTACTGTAACTATAAATGCCTGTGGTCTTCAATGTCCTGGCCCAATAAGAAGAGTCTTTGAAGAGATGACAAAGCTAAATCAAGGTGATGTGCTAGAAATTCATGCATCTGATTCTGGTTTCAAAAAGGATATTGAATCTTGGTGTGATAAGACTGGAAATACACTTCTAGAAAGTAAATTTAGTAAAGAATCAAAGGCCGTTGTTGCTACAATACAAAAGGGATCGACTGCCTCTTTAACTAGAAGTGCTGCTCCTGAGATATGTGAATCTACAACTAAAGACGGTGCAACTCTTGTAGTTTTCAGTGGAGATTTAGATAAGGCAATAGCCTCATTTATAATAGCTACTGGAGCCGCTTCCATGGGAAAACCAGTAACAATGTTCTTTACATTCTGGGGACTTAATATCCTAAAAACAAAGGATAAACCTTCTGTTAAAAAAGATACCATGGAAAAAATGTTTGATATTATGCTTCCTAGTAATACCGGTAAGCTTCCTCTATCTAAGATGAACATGGCTGGCATGGGCCCTAAAATGATTAAAAACATTATGGACAAAAATAACGTAGATAGCCTTGATACTCTTATCGCTAATGCCCTTAACATGGGTGTTAAAATCATAGCTTGTTCTATGTCTATGGACTTAATGGGTATAAAACGTGAAGAACTACTTCCACAAGTTGAAGTTGGTGGAGTTGCAACTTATTTAGCTTCTACTGAAGATGCAGGACTTAATCTGTTTATATAGTACTTAGAGTCTTTACAAATAAAATTAAATGGACTGTCTCAAAATCATTGACTTATGTTTTATATGAATGTTGAAATTGGACTTAAATATTTAAGTCCAATTTCAACACTAGTTTATAACATATTCAATTTTGAGACAGTCTTTTTTTTTAATTAATAAGGAATTTACATTAAATTTATTTTTATTAGAAGATTTACTCCCACCCTTTGATTTAATTTCCAACATATTTTTATTACTTTAGTACAAACTACTTTTATAGTTATCAATAATTTTGAAACTATTATATTATAGGAGGGATTTTTATGACAAATAATAATAAAAGTCGTTTAAAGGATCATAAAACAAGTCAAGCAGAACTTAGAAAGATGTATCCAAAGGATGGGGCTGACGTTGGTATAATAGATGGAGTTAAAATAGGCTCCTATGCAAATAGTAAAGATCATTCTGAAAAGGATGAAGTAACCTATTAAAATATTTCCTTTTTCATAATTAAAAGGTATGAAATTCTAGGTTTACACCTTTAATTTCATACCTTCTTAATTTAAATTTATCTAGAAAGGACTTATTGTACCATTAAAAATTAATACTAATGACAATATTGCCATAGCAACTAATACTCCTAAAATTACCTTATCCCTAGTACTTTCAAAGCATTTCTCACCCTTTTCTTTTTTAGCCTTCATATATACTAAAGTTCCTGGTGCGTATAAAATTGCTGTAATTAATAACCCTGTAAGTCCACTAGCATAAATAAGCCAGCAGCCATATATAGTTCCAAGTACCCCTATAAATCTTGCCAAATTTACTGATTTACTTTTTTCACCTTCAAATCCATCCTTTTTAAATGAAATAACTAAATAGTAAAGTGCACTTAAGAGATATGGAATCATAATCATACTAGCTGATATAGTATAAAATATTTGATAAGTAGATTCATTCAAATAAGTTATTATAAGAAATATTTGAATTACTCCATTTGTTAAAAATAATGAGTTCACAGGAGCTCCATTTTTATTTTCCTTAGCAAATACCTTTGAAAATACGCCATTTTTTGCTGCAAGGTATGGACATTCTGCTGCTATTATAGTATATCCTAAAGTTGCTCCAGCAAGAGATATAATTACACCTATATTTACAAGAGCTGCTCCCCATGGTCCTACGACACTTTTCAAAATTGCTGCCATTGGTGGATTGCCAAGTTCTGCAAGTTCCGCCCTTGACATAACTCCCATACTAAGCAAAGATACCATTATATATAAAGCAATTACACATATAAATGCTGTTATTGTAGCTTTACCAACATCCTTAGAACGTTTTGCTCTACCTGAAATAACTACAGCTCCTTCAATTCCTATGAATGCCCAAACTGTGGTTCCTGATGTAGCCTTTATTTGTTCAATTAAAGATAGTCCTCCTGGCTCTCCCCAAAAGTTTGCCATAAATATCTCTGGATTAAAGGATTTTATAAAGATTAATGCCACTATAAACACAAGAATCGGAACAACCTTACTAATAGTAACTACAAGGTTTATACCTGCTGCTTCTTTTACTCCCCTTAGTACCAAATAGTTCATAAACCAAATAACTAGGGATGCACACACTATAGACCATATGTTATTTCCTGTACCAAAAATTGGTATAAAATAAGCTATAGCTGCAAATAGTAACGTTGCATAGGATACATTAGCCAGTAATGCACTTATCCAATATCCCCAAGCAGAGTTAAAACCTACATAATCTCCCCAGCCTTCATTTGCATAACTATATATTCCTCCAGTTAAATGTGGTTTTGTTTTATTAAGTCCAAAGAAACACATGGTTAGGGCAAGCATACCAATACCACAAATTATCCATCCAATAATTACGGCACCTGTATTTGCTCCATTTGCCGCCATATCTCCTGCAAGACTAAATACTCCACCACCTATAGTTGCTCCTATTGAAACTGCCGTAAGCCTGGCATATCCTAGTCCCCCTGATTTACTTTCTAATTTGGTGTTATTCACCATATAAAGTCCTCCTATATAATTATTTAAAACCTAAGTGACAAGCAACTTAATCCACCATCAATCTTTCTATATTCTGAAGTATCCACTTCCATAACTTTATAACCTGCTTCCTCTATAGCTTGTTTAGTTCCTTTGTATCCTTCAGGAACTATAACCACATCATTAACCCATATACAGTTAGCAGAATAGCTTTCATTATTATCAATTATAATTTTATTAAACTCTTTAAACTCAGAACTTGTTACAAATTCCCCAGCCACAAGTAAGTTATTATTCTCTATATAAGAAAGTCCAGTCTTAAGGTGTAATACTTCTTTTAGTGGAACAATAGAACCACTTAATCCATACTTCTCAAGGATTTCAATCATTTGTCTTCCACCCTCTTCATTTGTTCTTGCAGAAAGACCAATATAAAAATGATCCCCTACCATCATTATATCTCCCGCCTCAACAGTACCTGGCTCTTTTATATACTCAATATTTTCATAGAATTTTTTAAGGCTGTTTTGCATATCAGGTTGTAAAATTTCATTTCTTCTACTAAGTGCTCCTGGGCGAGTAACTATTGCACATTTACTTGTACAAAGTGCCACGTCTTCTACAAAACAAGAATCTGGAAATTCATCATTTGCTTCTAATACGGTTACCTCTACTCCACATTTCTTTAATGTGTCGATGTATTTATCATGTTGTTTTAATGCTAATTCATAATTCGGTTTTCCAAGATTAGCTGTACTTATCCCTTCTACTAAAGCTTTACATGGTCTTCTTACAATTACATTCTTAAACATTTTAACTCCCCCTCAAATACTTTTTCTTATTCTCTATACAAATATGAAACACCTAATCTAAGTATTCATATTTTCATCTTCTTCCACAAATATATTTTTTCTCATATTTTTCTCATATTTTCCTTCTGTACCCTTATTTTTTATCTACTATTACTAAAAAAAATAATTTAGTATTATTAAAGCTATGAATAAGGCACTTATTTTTTTGTATATTATACATTCTTAAATTTTATTTATCTTTTATAAATATCTACTTTATTTGTAGATTAAAAAAGCTGCATAACTCTAGAATTATCTTCTAAAGCTATGCAGCTCTTTCTATTATTAATTTTATTACTCTTGTTTCTCTCTATACTGATATTTTTCAATTATCTTATCTAAATATATCTTAATTACTCCCATAACTGGTACTGATAAAACCATTCCTATGATTCCAAAGAATCCTCCCCCAATTGTTACTGCTAAAAGTGTTAATATTGGACTTAGTCCTAATTTTCCACCTACAAACTTTGGCTCTATTATGTTTCCTTCAATTTGTTGAAGAATTACCAAAAACACTAAGGATCCAACAGCTACTGATGGACTATAGAACATATTTATAATTACTGTTGGAATCATACCTATTATAGGTCCAAAATAAGGAATCATATTTGTAATTCCGCAAAGTATTCCAAAAAGTAATGCATACTTTGCCCCAATTAATGATAATCCAATAAAGCTTACTAACCCTACAAAGAAGGAATCTATAGATTTAGCAACAATATAAGTTCCAATATTAGAGTTAAATGTTTTAATTATATCTACAGCTAAATTTGCCTTTTCCTTTTTTAGCACTATATAAGTAACCTTTTTAATATAATGTATTATATTTTCTTTATCAATAATTATATACACAGAGATAATTAATCCCAAAACTATATTTACAACTAATGTAGTTATAGACACCGTTGTATTTAATAAATAGGTCAATATTACATTTATAAGTTCACCAAGCTGAGGAATAATTGATAGCAAACTCTCTTCAATTTTAGCCATTGAATTTCCTTCTATATTTCCAACCATCCTTAAAATCCATGCTTCAACTTCACTTGAATACTGAGGAATTTGATTTACTATTTCTATTATGCTACTAGTAATTGCTGGTACTACCATAATTAGAAATGCTACAGTCATAGTCAAAGTTACTCCATATATTATAAGAATAGTTAACCATCTTTTAATCTTTAACTTCTTTTCCATCCAATCTACTAGAGGAGATAAAATATAAGCTAATATCATACCTATAAAAAATGGGGTCAACAGAGATAAAGCTTTAGTAAGAATTCCCCAAAAATAACTATAATTATCCACAAATTGTATCAAAATATACGATACTAGGAGTGTAATAATTAATCCGAAATAAAATTTTATATTCTTCAATAAATCACAACCTTAATAGTTAATTTGTCAATTATGACATATGATATCAAAAATATGTCCTCTTTACAAGATACTATAACTGTATATTTTAAAAATCATTGTAAGGAATATGCGCTTTATGGTAATAATAATATAAATATTAAAAATGAATAAATATAAATCAACTAATAATATAATTTCAAACAACAAATTACTACACAAATAAAGGTTTATGGTGAAATATGAGTAAAAAGAAAATAATTTATAGTGTTATTTTAGTAATTTAAATTAGTTTTATTCTCCTTATTTTCAATGTTTTTATTTACTATTTGTTGTATATTTTAACTAAAAAACACCCATAGCTTAAGCCATGAGTGTTTCTATAATTATCAGTATTAACCTTCCCATCCTTCTGGGAATTCAGCATTATGATAGACGTTTTGAACGTCATCATCATCATCAAGAACGTCTAACATTTTTTGAATTTTAGTTGCAACTTCTTCACTTACTTCAGTATATAAATCTGGAATCATTTTAACTTCCGCTTCTAGGAACTCTATTCCATTAGATTCTAGAGCTTCTCTTACAGCACCAAAATCTTCTGGAGTTGTAGTTACTACAAATACTTCATTCTCTGCTGCAAAGTCTTCTGCACCAGCATCTAAAGCCATCATCATTAATTCATCTTCATCTAATTCGTCAGTTCTTTCTATGATGATTTCTCCCTTACTTTGGAACATAAATCCTACACATCCAACAGTCCCCATATTTCCACCTTGTTTAGAGAAGGCATATCTTACGTTTCCTGCTGTTCTGTTCTTATTTTCAGTAAGACATTCAACTATAACTGCTATACCTTCTGGACCGTATCCTTCATACATTATAGTTTCATAATCTACATTGCTTAGCTCTCCTGAAGCTTTTTTAATTGCTCTATTTATTGTATCATTAGCCATATTTGCAGCCTTTGCTTTTGCTATAACATCTCTAAGCTTAGCATTTGTTTCCGGATTTGCTCCACCATTTTTAGCTGCAACAACTATTTCCTTACCAATTTTAGTAAAAACTTTACCTCTCTTGGCATCTATTTTACCCTTTTTACCTTGGATATTACTCCACTTTGAATGTCCTGACATATACATTCCCTCCCATATTATATATAATTGTTAACTTTAAAATCATTATACATATTATAACATAATATGTATAAAAACTTCAAATTCAAAGCTCATGTACTAAATCTTACCCGCTAGTAAGCTCTAAAATATCTGTGACCTTCTTTAAATAAATACTCATCATCCTCTTCGCATACAGTAACCTTTCCATTTGTAGCTTCCACAAAGGCAGCTATTATTTCTTCCTTAGTATTTACCTCTGCGAATAGTGCTAACTCTACCTTGTCAGTATATACAGTGTCCTCTATATGCCAATTATTTGTACCACATAGATATTGAATTTTCCCTATTAAATCATAATCTAATGTAAACTTCAAGTTAAGTCCCCTTATCTTTTCAACTACTCCTGCTTCTTCAATTGCTGTAGATGCACCTTTAGAATATGCTCTTATAAGGCCTCCTCCACCTAGTAGAATTCCTCCAAAGTATCTAGTAACCACCACTGCCACATCTGTTAAATCATTTTTCTTTATGACTTCTAGGACTGGTATTCCAGCAGTTCCTTGAGGCTCTCCATCATCACTGTATCTTTGTATTCCTTTATTTTCTCCCACTACATAGGCATAGACATTGTGGGTTGCTTCCTTATGTTTACTTTTTATTTCACTTACAAATGCCTTAGCTTCTTCCTCTGTATCTACTCTTTTTATATATCCTATAAACACAGATTTTTTCTCTTGAAACTCAGAAGTAGCACTTCCCTTAACTGTAAAATAGCTCATTCTCCAACCCCCTACTATAACATATTAATCATTGCTTAAGTCCTCGCAATTTGATTGTCTCATATAATCCTCACATGCCTTTTTAATATACTCTTTATCTGTATTCTTAAAGAGTAGTTGAATCTTCTCATCAGCCTCTCTCATATTAAGCTTTTGGAGAGATTTAACTGCATAGCTTATAACCTGAGGATTCTTATCTTCTAAGGCTCTAATAAGAGCTCTAGATGCTTTAGCATCTCCTATCTTGCCAAGGGCTGAAATAGCCATTCTTCTAATATTAACATGATTATTCACCGTGGCCTTAATTAAGATATCCACGCAGGATTTACTACGCAACTCTCCCATTATCCATATGGCAGCTTCCTTATCCTTAAGTCCCATATCCATATAAGTATTGCATAGAAAATATATTAACTTTTCCTTATTTACTCTATCAATTCCATTTAAAACCATAGTTCTCTCTGACTTTACTGCCACCATTAAAGATTTAAATAACTCTGAAGGAGATTCACTTTTCACCAAAAACCTATATTTAATTTTACAACTTATAATATGTTTTTGTACTGTAGCTCTATCTAAGTTCCTTATCTTTCCTATAGCATCTAAGGATTTCCCCTCTAAACTTAGAAAATAACTTATTTCTTCATCACTATAGTTCTCAATAAAATTCCAATCAAATTTAACTAATCCTGTACTCAAATTATTATCTCCTATTGATATATTTTGTCATTATTTATGTTTCAATTGTATACTTAGGTTTCCCTTTTTTCAATGTTTTTCAACTATTTAATACCTTGCCTAATTTGTTTTGAACAAAATAAACTTAGAATATGTTTTGAAATAGAGCATAAAAGTAAATAGACTGTCTCAAAACAGTTGAATTATGTTTTATCTTAATATTGAAAGTGGACTTAATATTATAGTCCACTTTCAACACGAGTTTAAAACATACTCAATTTTGAGACAGCCCATTTCATTGTGTAATATTATTCTTCTACTATATATTTTGAAGACTTATTATAAACCTCATCATCACCTTGAACCATAAGTACTGTTCCTTCCTCTACATACTCTTCACTCTCTACCATGGCATTTCTATGAAGATATGCTACCGCTGAAGAATCATTGTATGGAACTAAAACCTTAAAGGATTTTAACTTGTATGGCAATATTTCTGTACATGTATTTAAAAGTTCCTCAAAATTAGTTTTATATTTGGCAGATACTTCTAATATATTGTAATTACTAAATCTTTCTTTTAGAGAATTTAAAAGTTCCTCATTAGAATTATCTATTTTATTAAGTAATAATACTGTAGGTTTATCTCCAGCTCCAAGCTCACTTAGAACTTCTTCAACTACAGTTATTTGTTTCTCTGCTGACTCATTAGAAGCGTCTACAACATGAAGTAAAAGATCTGAATATATTACTTCTTCAAGGGTTGATTTAAAAGCTTCTACTAAATCATGAGGCAATTTCCTTATGAATCCTACAGTATCAGTCACTGTCGCTACTCTGTTATCTGGAAGTGCCATAGCTCTTGTAGTAATATCAAGAGTTGCAAAAAGCATATCTGCTTCAAATACCTTTTCCTTTACTGTTGCTGACTTCATTGGTGAATAATCACAAAGGGCATTTCTTAATGTTGATTTCCCAGCATTTGTGTATCCAACTAAAGATATTTTTGAAATGCTTTCCTTACTTCTTCGCTCTCTTTGAGTTGCTCTTATACCTTTGATTTTCTCTAATTCTTTATTTAAGTCATATATAGTATCTCTAATTTTTCTTTTATCTGTCTCTAGTTTTTTCTCTCCTGGTCCTTTAGTTCCTATTCCTCCACCTGTTCTAGATAGCATAGTTCCAAGTCCACCAAGTCTACTAAGTCTATACTTTAATTGAGATAGTTCTACTTGAATCTTTGATTCCTTACTTCTTGCTCTTCTTGCGAAAATCTCAAGAATTAGAGTAGTTCTATCAATTACCTTTGTACCTATAGCTTGCTCTAAATTTCTTACCTGCGAGCCTGATAACTCTTCATCAAAAATTACCACATTTGCTCTTAATGATTGTCTTAGATATGCAATTTCTTCAACCTTACCGCTACCTATAAAGAAAGCTGAGTCAATTTTGTTTCTTTTTTGAAGAATTTCATAGACAGGTACTACATCACAGGCTTTTGTAAGTTCTTTAAGCTCTTCAAGACTCTCTGCATCCTCTATGGATACTAAAATTGCTCTTTCAGTATTATCCTCGTGGACATTATCACCTTTTAAAATGTCTTCAATGTATTTAACCTTATCTAGAAATTTATAGCTTAAAAGCATTTCTGTGCTTACGTTATGGATTTCATCTTCTACTAAGATATTATCTATTACATCACAAAATCCTATATCGTAGCATAGAGGTTTATCCTTAGCTACTCCTATGGCTACAATACAATCTAGTTTTAATTTTAATAGAGCTGATAGATCAAGAGCTGATAGTCTTGGGTTTCCATTAGGATGAGTGTGTATAACTCTAATCTGAGATAGTCTTCCTTCTCTTGTATCAATCATTGGAACCTCTACAGTAGAACTATCTCCCACTGCCACACTGACTACATTTCCCTTTCTATCTATTGCTACACTAATTTCCCTTTCCAACTCAAGGGTAATTTCTTTTAATAGTTCTGCCAGTTCTTCTGTTAATATATCTGACTTTTGAAATTTCATATCATATATTGTTTCTAATCTTTTCAAAACAAAGTTTTTTACTCCATCAACATTTCCATTTATCATATATTTCATCTCCAAATCGATTTCTATTTCTACCTTTTTATACTATTGACAATTTTAACTTAATTTTATACTATGAAAACATTAATGTAAATATAAATTGAGGTGTGATTACATGGAAAATAAACAAAGAAATATTCTGTTTTCTAGAGAAGAGCTTAGTGAAGCTGTAAAAAAAATTGGTGCTAAAATTACTAAAGACTATGATGGAAGACCTGTTTATGTCTTATCTTTACTAAGAGGAAGCTTCATTTTTGCTGCTGACCTAGTTAGAGAACTTAACCTTCCAACTACTATAGGCTTTATGACTACATCAAGCTATGGTCATGGAGAAGAAACTACTGGAGTTTGTAAAGTAGTTCAAGATGTACCTGATAACATTGAAGGTATGGACGTATTAATAGTAGATGATATTGTTGATAGTGGTATTACTATGAAATTCGTAATAGAGCACGTAAAAAAACTCGGAGCTAAAAGTGTAAAATGTTGTACTCTTTTAGATAAGCCTGAGAGAAGAGCTGTGGATATTAAACCTGATTACTGCTGTTTTGAAATTCCTGATTTATTTGTAGTAGGGTATGGGTTAAACTATGGTGATTTATACAGAAACATCCCTTACATATTCAATTGGGAAAGTAAGTAATAACTTTATAGTTAATACAAAATTAATATAACACCGTCAAATAAAACAGTTTAATGCTGGTTTTCTTGGCGGTGTTGTTTTATCCCCTATCTATCAGCTTTAATAGTTCACATTCTTTAATTACCATTTAAGTCCATTTGTACTGCTGTATTTGGAACTTTACCAACTATTATAGTTTCTACTATAGGTATTTGATTTACAATCTCTAAGTCACTGCTATATGTTGGTATAATTATCCTCATATTAGTGGTTGTTTCTATATAAATCTTATGCCTTGTCTGATTAATACCTGCAGATTCAAAATCTGATATATATCTAGTAGTAATATGCCCTATAGGTTGCATCTTTATTTTAATCTTAGGTCCTATGTTAGATAATATATTGTTTTTAGTTATATATCCTATTGGAATTTTTAATGCAACTTCATCTATGGTCTTCAACTCCTCTTGAGCCTTTAATGCAGTTTTAGCTGCAATCTCACTAAGTTTCAATGTATCCGCTGCAATCATTGTAATATTGCCTTCATTATCCTTTTCAACTTTTATTATAGAATCATAATTAAAATTCTTAGAATATTCTTCAAAAATTGTCTTGTTTATTATATTAGTTACTTCAGCTCTCATATGTGCATCACAGGTTACCTTAATAGTAGGAAGTAGAATTCTATCTAATGTATATATAAATGTTATAGTACTACCCATGAGCAAAAATATTATTGTTGCGAATTTTATTTTAATTGATAATTTCATAGTATTACTCCTTTATAATTATGGTATAATGTTAATAAATGTATTTAATTTCACTTATCTGTATAGACCTACTTAATATTTTATATAATAGACCTACTATTGTTCTATATATATGTTAAAAATCTTCATTGAAGAATACTATGTTGTATTTATATCCGTATATACGTTATAATATAGTATCTAAAATTTTATTTCACCTTAAGGAGGATAATATGGGAGATAATAAAAAAAATGAACCAAAGAATATTAAACCCAAAAAGAAGAAGCGTAAAATATTTAAAGCAATATATATAATTTTATTGTTACTAATCATCACTTGTTTAGCTGCAGGTTTTGGAATAATGTCTGGTATGATTAAAACTGCACCTAAACTCGATTTAGATACATTCTTATCTAATGGCGAAACTACATTTTTATACAACAATGCCGGCGAAGAAATGGATGAGTATAAAACTATTGAAAAGAGAACTTCAGTAAATATTAATACTGTACCTGAAGATCTTAAAGATGCCTTTACAAGCATTGAAGATGAAAGATTTAATAAACATAAGGGTATAGATATTCGAAGACTTGGTGGTGCAGTTATTCAGGATGCTAAGATCATTCTAGGTTTATCTGATGATGCTATCCAAGGTGCTTCAACTATTACCCAACAGCTAATTAAATATAAATTTTTCCTTGAAGAATCGATCAATGATAGGGTAAATATTGAAAGAAAAGTTCAAGAAATATATTTAGCCCTACAAGTAGAAAAGCTTTTGTCCAAGGATCAAATTTTACAAGCTTATATGAATACTATATTTTTGGGTGGTAATGCCCATGGAATCGAAGCTGCCACAAATATATACTTTAATAAATCTATAGGTGATGGCCTAACACTTAAACAATGTGCCTTTTTAGCTAGTGCAGCTCAAAATCCAACTATATCTTATAACAATGCTTATGAGTCTTTTGAAAAGGGTGAGCCATTTGACTCTGCAAGAACTAAACTTGTACTTGGAAAAATGTTAGAACTAGGTAAAATAACTCAAGAAGAGTACGATGTAGCTATAGCAGAGCCTCTTACTCTAAACTTCTCAACTCAAGAATCTGATAAAATGACCTATGAATGGTTCTCAAGACCAGTAATAAAACAGGTTGCTACGGACCTAATTAAAACCTATGGTTATACCGAGACTGAGGCCTACGACAAAATTAATTATGGTGGTTTAAGAATATATACTACCATGGATAAAAACCTTCAAGATTCTGTACAACAAGTAATGAATGATTATGTTTCTGGTTATTCTGGGGTTCAAGCCTCTGGTGTAATAACAGATTATCTTAATGGTGAAGTTAAAGCTATTATCGGTGGTGTGGGTGATCAACCATCAATGTCCTATAATAGAGCTATCTCTATAGGTCAAGATGGTCAAAGTTTCCGACGTCCACCTGGTTCTAGTATAAAACCATTAACAGTATACGCTCCAGCTATTGAAACTAAAACTCTCACTGCTGGATCAGTCCTTGTAGATGGACCACTACTTCCTGAGGTTTCATCTAAATATCAAGGGTATAATCCAATGAACTGGAATAATGCATATGATGGATATACAACTGTACGTGATGCTGTTAGATACTCTAAAAATACCATAGCTGTATCTATAGTAGATAAAATAGGTTTAGATACGTCAGCAGCCTATGGAGAAAAATTTGGCCTAAGTATAACTGATGTAGATAAAACTAGTATTTCCGCCCTATCTCTTGGCCAAACAGATGGAACTACACCTTATGAAATGGCTCAAGCCTTTGGTGCTTTTGGAAATCAAGGTGCTATGACAAATTCTAGAATATATAATAAGGTAACAGATAAGGATGGTAAGGTTTTATTAGAGCCTAAATTGGAATCTACTCAAGTTATCTCACCTCAAACAGCATATATTATTTACGATATGCTTGCTGGCTCAGTTGCAAGTACTGGTTCAAATGCAGCCTTTGGTAATATGGAGGTTAGAGGTAAGACTGGTACCACTACTGACTATAGAGACCTTTATTTTGCAGGACTAACTCCTTATTATTCTGGTGCTGTATGGCTAGGCTGTGATAACAACGACCTATTGCCTTTCACTAGTAGTAACATGTCTGCTGGCCTCTGGGGGCAAATCATGAAGGTTGCTCATGAAGGTTTAGAATATAAATCACTACAACCACCTGATGGATTAACCAGTGCATATATCTCTAAGGATTCTGGAACTCTTCCAACTGATCTTACAAAGAAAGATCCTAGAGGAAACAGAATCTACTCTGAGTTATTTATCAGTGGAACTCAACCAACTACATTGGACAATGTTCACGTTGAACTTGAAGTAGTTAAAGCTGCTGATGGAAAATACTATTTGCCTTCTGATGAAACACCTAAAGATAAACTACAAAAGGTAATATTTATTACTCGTGATCCTAGATATACTGGTGCAATGGCTGATAATAAATGGCTAGCACCTAAAGATAAAGATCCGACTGACTATAAGGCAGAAGAGAAATCAAAAAAAGATGCAGAGGAGAAAGCAAAAAAAGACGCAGAAGAAAAGGAAAAAGAGAAGGATAAGGATAAAGATAAAGATAAGCCTGGCGATAATACAACTAATCCTCCTGCTACTGGTGGTGATACAACTACGCCGCCTACTGGTGATGATACAAATAAACCACCACAGCCTAGTCCAGGAGCTTTTAATAATTTAAATTCTAAATCATCATTATATGGGATGATTTCAAGAGCCTTTACAATTAATATCTTTGGATAACTCTTTCTTTAACTTAAAAATATATAAAAAAGCTTCTCAAATTAGTGAGAAGCTTTTTTATATCCTTTGCATCTTATTTATTTCTAATAATCTTAATGATATTCCTATTTTCTAGTAAGCTACTTAGTTTTTGAATTAAATATAACTGACATCATATATCCAAATACTATAGCTGCCGTTATACCTGCTGCTGTTGCACTTACTCCTCCAGTTGCAACCCCTAAAAGTCCAACTGTATCAACCTCTTTCATAACCCCTTTTGCAAGGGAGTAGCCAAATCCAGGTAAAGGAACTCTTGCTCCTGATAATCCAAAAGCAGCTATCTTTTCATATATACCGAAACCTTGAAGAACAACACCCGATACAACAAATACTACTAAGATTCTAGCGGGCGTAAGCTTCGTTGTATCCATTAAAATTTGTCCTATAACACAAATAATTCCGCCTACTACAAAAGTCTTTAAAAAGTCCATCCACATTTTACTCACCTCCAAACTCTAGGGCAATTGCATGAGCAATCCCTGGGATAGTTTCTCCTTGAAGGTTTGATGTGGTACTAAGTAACGCTCCTGTAGCAATTAGTAGAACTCTTTTATATTTATGTTGTAATAATCCTTTATAAATCATACTACTCATAACTGTTGCAGAACAGCCAGCACCACTACCACCACAATTAGTTCCTTGACACTGACAATCAAAGATTTCATCACCACAATCTATATAGTTAGGCTCAACGTTATACCCATATTCTTTTAATAGTTCAGTAGTTATTTGCTTACCTACTGACCCTAGGTCTCCTGTTACTATTAGATCATAGTCGCTAGGTTTTCTTCCAGTATCCTCGAAGTGCTGCTTAATAGTATCAACTGCTGCTGGAGACATTGCTGCTCCCATTTCATTTGGATCTGTTATTCCATAGTCTTTAACCTTCCCAATAGTTATGTGTGTTACATAAGGAGACTTCCCTTTCTTAGCCAATATTACAGCTGCTGCTCCGGTTACAGTCCATTGTGACGCTGGTGACCTCTGACTTCCCATCTCCAATGGCAATCTAAATTGACGTTCTGCTGATGAGAAATGAGACGATGTGGCCACCAAAACATGTTCACCAAAATCTCCCTCTAGTGCCATTGAAGCCATACATAAAGACTCTACAAAAGTGGAGCACGCTCCATACATACCTACAAATGGTATATCTACTTCTCTTGCCATAAAGCAAGAGGACATTATTTGATTTAATAAATCTCCTGCAAACATATAAGAAATGTCTTTTTCTTTAAGTTTTGCTCTTTCTATAACTTTTTGAACTGCACTTAATTGAATTTTACTCTCTGCAAATTCAAAGCTTTTACACCCACACATATCATCTGCTAGAATTTCATCAAAATGAATGTTTAAAGGGCCTTCACCTTCCTTAGGTCCTACAATTGTATAGGTTGCTATTATCCTTGGTTTACTTAATAATTCTGCTGTTTGTATTCCTACTTTTCTTGCCATAACATTACCACCTAAAAAAATAATATAATATTCCAAGTATTACTGAGGCACTAATACTATAAACTAGTACTGGACCAGCTATAGTAAACATTTTTGATGCAACACCAAACACATATCCTTCTTTTTTAAACTCTATGGCTGGTGACACAATTGAGTTTGCAAATCCTGTAATTGGTACTACGGACCCTGCTCCTGCATAGTCTCCAATTTTGTCATATATACCTATTCCAGTTAATAATGCTCCTAGAAAAACCATAATTATTGTTTCCCATGTCATAGCTTGCATTTTATCTTGACCCAAATAGACTAAAGCTTTAAATATAATTTCGCCAACTACACATATTAATCCACCAGTCCAAAATGCTCTAAAAGAATTTTTTAGTATATTTGGCTTTGGTTTAGAACTTTCATATACATTTTGAAACTTGTTTTTTATCTTACTCTCTTTTACCTTCATTATTCTCCTCCTAACGTCAAATCATAAAAGCATTAAAGCTAGTATTTGCATTTTACAAAAATTTAAACAAAAAAAAGATGTTACTGCATATTTTAAAATTTTATAAATTCTAAAGCTGCATTAACATCTTATAAAACCATATAGATTCTAAAGATTTCTTATTATCTTTTAAAATCTTATAAATGAAAGATATACTTGTAAATCCTTTATTTATACATATTTATCCTGTAAGTCTATCCTTCATTATTTTCAAAACTTTCTTTTCTATTCTAGATACTTGAACTTGACTTATTCCCATGAGTTTTGCCACTTGAATTTGAGTTTTATCCTTAAAATACCTCAGCATTATAATTTGCCTAGACTTTACATCTAACTTACTCAATGCTTCCTTTAAAGCAAGTTTATCTATTACTTCATTATCTTCCTCGTAATCCTCACTAAGCTTATCTATAAGTAACACTGGAGCACCATCATCTTGATGAATAGTGTCATAGAGATATTGCATACTACTAGAAGATTCTAATGCTATAAGTATATCTTCCTTGTCAATCTTAGAAAATTCAGATAGTTCTTCAATTGTAGGCTCTCGTCCTAGTGATTTAGTTAATGCATCCTTGTCATAGTGAAGCCTTCTAGCCGTATTTTTAATACTTCTACTAACTTTTATCATTCCATCATCTCTTAGAAATCTTTTAATTTCTCCAATAATCATCGGTACAGCATATGTAGAAAATTTTACATTAAAACTATCATCGAAATTATTTATAGCTTTCACAAGACCTATACACCCAATTTGAAAAATATCATCATATTCATATCCTCTATTTAGAAACTTCTTACTTATAGAAGATACTAGTGGTAAATTCATTTCTGTTAAATAATCTAATGCAGAGCTATCCCCTGCCTTTGCCAATTTTATAAGTTGTCTATTATCATCATAATTATATTTGTTGTTTCTATGAATTTTTTCACTCATATTTTCACCTATCTTACAGAGTTAAAAACTTTTTTCATTGTTATAGTTGTTCCCTCACCCTTTATAGATTCTACTGTTAAACTATCCATAAATGTCTCCATAACCGTAAAACCCATACCAGACCTTTCTAAATCTGGTCTAGAAGTATACAATGGTTGCATTGCCATATCCACATTATCTATTCCTGCACCAGTATCACTTACTTTAACCGTAAGTACATTTTCGTTTATTACTCCCTCTAGCTTTACGTAATTATCCTCACTTTCATTTCTATATCCGTGAATAATTGCATTTGTAACAGCTTCTGATACCGCTGTTTTTATATCACTAATTTCGTCTATTGTAGGATCTAATTGTGCTGCAAATGCTGAAATAACGACCCTTGCAAAACTTTCATTTTTAGATAAACTAGTAAATTCAACTTTAATTTTATTCTCCATAATAATTCCTCCCACTAAATGTTCCTTAGTGCTTCTTCAACATCGTCATACATTGAAATTATTTTAAACATGCCTGAAAGCTCAAATATTCGCTTAACAGTAGGTGTTACATTTGTTAAACACACCTTACCACCTCTAAGTGACATCTTTTTATACCTTCCAATTACTGCTCCAATTCCTGAACTATCCATAAAGTTTACTCCAGAAAAGTTGAAGATCAAGACTTTATATCCGTCTTTATCCAAAATGTCATCCACTCTGGTTCTAACTTCTTCTGCACTATGATGGTCAAGCTCTCCTTGAAGCGTAACCACAACTTTATCATGTAAAGGCTCAAACCTAAGTAACATATAATTCCCTCCAACCTATTATTATATTCATAAATATTCCATTTAGAACACTATAATCATTATACACTAATTTTATATGTTATTACAGTATTTTCCAAAGTTTCTCAAAGAAAAATAATATAAATTTTATCATTTTACCTCAATATTCTACAGCTTCTACTTTTAATAGACTCTATATTGTGAGTATTATAAAATTACTTATATAAATTAAAAATATTTTTGTGTATTATAAAACTTAAAAGGGCTCAGTTTCCTTAGAAACTGAGCCCTTTATATACCTCTTCAATATTACATATGCTGATTTACAATATCTAATATTTCTTTTTGTTTGTTCATACCATCTTCACTTAACTGTTTAAGTTGTTTTCTTATTTCTTCATTATAAGACTGATCCTTTATAGATGATAGATTTATTTTCACATTCATGATTGCACCTTCTATGGCACTTTGTATAAGTAATGCAGCAACTCCACCATCTGATATAGCATTCTTATTACCATATTTAACGCATACTAAAATACCTTCATAGACTTCATATGCCTTTCTAGCCACCTTTAATGGCACTTGTGTAGCCGCTTTGTATCCCTCTTGAATTTTAGCACTTCTAGCAGCCTTTTCATCATCAGTTTCCTTAGGCATTTTAAATGCTGCCATTACACCATTAAATGCTTCTGTATCTTCGTTCATAAGATTTAAGAATTCATCCTTTTGATTTCCTGATATTATTAAGTATTTATCTACTAATTCCTTTTCCTCATTAGATAATACCTCATATGCCTTTTTACCTACGGTTAGGTTAAACACCATAGAAGATAGTGCACTTCCTAAAGATGCACAAAGTGCAGCTACACTTCCACCACCTGGTGCTGGTGAATTTGATGCAAGTTCATCTACAAACGCTCTTACTGTTTTTGTATCTAACATAATTATTCCTCCTATAACTACTTATTTATTTCTCTATCCACAACTATCTTACCATTTTTTATAACCTTGTCTACAGAATTAATTCCAAAATGATATATAAGATAATTTAAATTTTTACCATTAAATATGGTAATGTCTGCTTTTTTACCTATCTCAATAGATCCAATAGAGTGCTCCCTATTTATAGCACAGGCTGCGTTTATTGTCATTGCATTGATAATTTCACTTGGAAGCATTCTCATACCAAAGCAAGCAAAAGTCATAACATTTTGCATAGATTCAGTAGGCGATGTTCCCGGATTACAATCAGTAGCAAGTGCTACTGCCACGTTATTATCAATCATATCTCTTGCTCTTGCAAATTTGCCAAGCATTAAATAAAATGCTGTAGATGGTAAAAGTACCGCTACTACATCATTTTCACTAAGAGACTTTATTCCTTCATCTGAAGCGGCTATTAGGTGCTCTGCAGAAATGCATTTTAACTCTCCCGCTAGCTCAGCACCTTTTACTGACTCAACTTCATCCCCATGTATCTTAAGTTTTAACCCATATTTTCTACCTTTTTCGAGTATTGCTCTACATTCTTCTGTAGTAAATACTCCTTCTTCACAGAAGCAATCTATAAACTCAGCAAGTTCTTCTTCTGCAATATTAGGAATCATTTCATCTATAATTAGCTTTATAAAGCCTTCCCTATCTTCCTTATACTCCTTAGGCACTGCATGGGCACCCATAAAAGTTGATACTACGTCTATAGGATGGGTTTCATTTAGAATCTTATTAACCTTCAATATCTTTTTCTCATTAGCTAAGTCTAATCCGTAGCCTGATTTACTTTCAACTGTAGTGGTACCATGATTTAGCATTATATCAAGTCTACCTTTAGCTTCCATAACTAATTCATCTACAGATGCATTTCTAGTATTTTCTACGGAGCTCAGTATTCCTCCACCCATCTTTAAAATTTCTATATATCCAACTTTATTTAACTTAAGTGGTAGCTCATTCTCACGACTTCCTCTATATACCAAGTGAGTATGAGGATCTACAAGACCTGGAGTAACAGTTTTCCCTTTCCCACTAATAACTACAGTATTTTCATTAATATAAGACTTATAATCCTCATCCTTTCCAACTGCAGTTATAATATCATCAGTTATAACAATAAAACCATTTTCAATGATTTTGGCATCATTCATCTCTTTGCCTTTTTTTCTATGACTGCCTTCACAGGTTACTAGACAATCAATATCCTTAATTAAAATAGTCACAGCCTCAACTCCTAATATTAAATTATTTTATACAATCATTTATTCTACTATTTTATTTACTTAGCCTCAAAGTGAGTATTAAAACTGGTAGACATCTGATAAACTTCTAAGCTCCAGAAGAAGTTTTTACTTTCTCTGAAGCTTAGAATTTTTTTAATTTAAATTCTAATAATTACTCACTTACTCTTCTCTCAAGTATTTGATCCATTGAGAAGTTTTCTATTTGAAGATAGTATTCTGCACTATTAATTAATGCTGCCATTGGTACAAGACCAATAACTTCGCTTCCTATAACAGGAACGCCATAACGTTTTGCTTCCATTTTAATCATTTCGAAAGCTCTATAAACTGCTGTCTTTTCATAGTTTACTAGATTCATGGATACTTGAGCTATATTTCTATCTTCAAGCTTCACACCCATAGCTTTTACAAATCTTAACCCGCCACCTAAGTGTCTTACAGTTTTTGCAATGGTATCAGCAATTTTAACATCATCAGTGCCTAAGTTCACATTAAATGCTACTAATGGTTGTCTTGCACTAATTGCAACGCATCCACCTTTTACATTAACTTCACTTGGCCCAAAATCAGGAGACCATTTATCCTCTTTTATTTTTTCAAAGAAACCTTCATATTGTCCTTTTCTAACTGTAGCTAAGTTTTCTCTATGTGGTGCTGATGCTGCTTTCTCATATAAGTATACTGGTATATTAAATCTCTCTCCTATTACCTTACCTACTCTACTAGCTATCTCAACGCACTCATCCATTGAAACTCCGTCAATAGGCACAAACGGAACTACATCTAAAGCTCCCATTCTTGGATGACCACCTGTATGCACACTCATATCTATAGTTTCATAAACCTTTTCTGCCATATTTATAATAGCATTTTCTAATGCTTCTGGTTCGCCAACAACAGTTACAACTGTTCTATTATGATCTTCATCACTAGAATAATCTAGAAGTTTCACACCTGAAACGCCTCTAAATACATTAACTATAGCTTCTATCTTATCCTTGTCTCTACCTTCACTAAAATTAGGTATACATTCAACTATTCTTCCCATATTAACTCCTCCTATTTATTAATAATTTATACTAAATTTATTCTACTTTGATATTAAATTAAACTATAATAATATTTTCTACACCTATACTAAATTTATATTAATAATTAACTTTAACAACCTTCTCTACGTTTTTAGCAATCTCACCACTGCATAAAAGCTCAGTAACCTTATCAATCTCTTTATACATAACTAAATCATTTTCTATAAAGTCAACTTTACTTCTAACTATATCATAAGCAACCTTAGTTCCCTTACCTAAAGTACATTCTCCTCTAAAGTCAATAGCTTGACATGCTGCTAAAATTTCTGTAGCTATAACTCTTTCAACATTCCTTATAATATCTCTTGCTTTTCTTGCAGCAATTGTACCCATACTAACATGATCCTCTTGGTTAGCTGAAGAAGGTATTGAATCTACACTTGCAGGATGAGCTAAAATTTTATTTTCAGAAACTAAAGCTGCTGCAGCATATTGAGTTATCATAAATCCAGAATTTAAACCACCATGTTTAACTAAAAATGCTGGTAAATCATTTAATTGATAATTAATTAATCTCTCTAATCTTCTCTCAGATACATTTGCAAGCTCACTCATAGCTATTCCCAAGAAATCAAAACTTAATGCCATAGGCTGCCCGTGGAAGTTCCCACCTGAAATAACATCGCCCTCTTCAGTTACAATTGGATTATCTGTTACAGAGTTAATTTCTATTTCCACTTTATGCTTTACATAATTTAAAGCATCCTTGGATGCGCCATGAATTTGTGGTAAGCATCTTAATGTATATGCATCTTGTACTCTTATTTCGCCTTGTCGTGTTATAAGTGAACTTCCATCTACTAAAGCTAAGATATTTTTAGCTGTTTCAATTTGTCCTTCATGTGGACGTATATTGTGAGTTCTTAGATCAAAAGCATCTTTTATTCCTCTTAATCCTTCTAGTGTTAGTGCAGCTGCTATATCACCATTTTTAACTACATTTATTCCATCCCACAATGCAAGAGCTCCAACGGCTGTCATAACTTGAGTACCATTAATTAATGCTAATCCTTCTTTTGCTATTAATTGTACTATTTCAATGCCTGCTCTATTCATAGCTTCTCTTCCACTAATAATCTCACCTTGATATTCTGCTTCTCCTTCTCCTAGCATTGGTAATACCATGTGTGATAGTGGCGCTAAATCTCCTGATGCTCCCAATGATCCTTTTTCAGGAATTACGGGATGAACTCCTTTATTTAACATCTCTATTAAAGTATGTAATGTAGATAATCTTATTCCTGAATATCCCTTTGATAACGCATTAGCTCTAAGAAGTATTATCGCTCTAACTATGTCGGTATCTAATCTATCTCCAAACCCGCAAGCATGTGATATGATAAGATTTCTTTGAAGTGTTTTACAATCTTCACCTGATATAGACACATCAGAAAACTTCCCAAAACCAGTAGTTATTCCATAAACAACTTTATCCTCTTCAACTATCTTATCTACTATACTTCTAGATTTTTTAACTCTCTCTATGGCTTCCTTGCTGATTTCAACTTCATAATTATTTCTAGCAACATTTATTAAATCTTCTAATGTTAAGTCATTTCCATTTATAATTACTTTATTCATTACTAATTCCCCCTTAATAATTAACATTATTCCTATATATCTACTATTCTTTATAAAGTCAAAATAACCTTTTAATTACCTCGTCAGAAAATTGCGAATATTTTTAACATATTATCAGTTTAATATGCTAAAGGATTATATCATAATTTATGTATTTGCAATATAATGAATAAAACCTGCAATAAACATTTTAAACTTTTGTTTATCACAAGTTTTTTATAACTTAACTTTTAACAGTATCCTTTGCTAGTGCAATCATAACTGCAATTATCAAAATACTTCCTATAATTATTTTAAAGGTTATAGGTTCGCCTAAAATTATTATTCCTAATACTAAAGATACTATAGGCTCAAGTGCACTAAATATTGCTGCATTTGTTGGTCCTATAAGCTTGACTCCTTTTAAGAAAGTCATAAGTGCAATCACAGTTGATATAAATGCAATTAGTAGTATAGAAATTATCCCATAAAAATTTATTCTTTCCGTAAAACTGTTAGTTACTATTCCTATTCCTCCACCCACAATAGCAGAGATTACAGAAATATAAAAAGTTATAACATAACTATTTAGATCTTTAAGCTTTTTGTTTGATGCACCTAAAACGTATATGGAATAACATAAAGCAGATAGTAACACTAAAGTCACTCCACGGGTACTAAAATTACCCCCTTTTATGTCTAACATTATAAATACACCAAAAGTTGTTATTATTAAATATATAAGTTTTTTAAACCTAAACTTTTCTTTATATATAATAATTGATAAAATCATAACCATCAAAGGATATGTATGTAATATCATTCCTGCTACACCTACATCAATATAGTTATAAGCAATAAATAATAATATTGATGTCATAGAGTATCCTACTACACCTAAAAATATTATAATCTTGGATTGTTCTTTTGTTATCTTAAGTGAGATATTTTTACTTTTAATATAATAGAAAAGTAATACAGATGCAAAAGTAAACCTCAATGCAAGGGTACTTATAGCATTTGCTCCTCCTTCATATGCAAGCTTTGCAAGTATAGGCATTATTCCAAATGCTACAGATGCTATTACAATATAAAAAATCCCTCTTATTTTATCACTATTCTTGTCCATACCATTTACTTTCCCCTAACTTATTTACTCTGCTAAAATGCACCTTCTTTTTTAAACACTTTAAATGCCGTAGTAAACAATATTTTTATATCATACCAAACAGAAAATTTACTTATATATGTTAAGTCATAATAAATAGTTTTCCCTAGTTCAATCTCGCCTCGTCCACTAATCTGTGCAAGACCTGTAATACCTGGCAGTACCAATAATCTTTGATAATAATTTTCCGGGTAATACTTTACCACCTCAGGTATTTCTGGTCTTGGTCCAACAAGGCTCATACTCCCAAATAAAACGTTAAATAACTGTGGTATTTCATCAAGACTACTATTTCTCAAAAAAGTCCCTACCTTAGTTATTCTGTTATCACTTTTGCTTTGAAATACAAAATTGTCCATATCACCAGGATTTATTTGCAACTCTCTTTTACTTTCAGCTGATACTACCATTGTTCTGAATTTGTATATTGTAAAATTCTTTCTATCTTTACCAACTCTCATTTGCTTAAATAATATTGGTCCTTTGCTATCAAGCTTTATAGCTATTGAAATAATCAAATATACTGGAATTAGTAATATTATTCCTATAAGTGATAAAAATATATCTAAAATCCTTTTTATAAAAAATTGAAACTTTTTATCATCAATTTTATCTTTTGTGTCTATTATTATATTATTCTCCATAATAACTCCTCCTTGTATGCACTCAAACCTATTATACCATTTATTGAATAAAAAAAATATTTTTTTATTATTACGAATTTATTACATTATATATTAATATTATGTGGATAAATAAAATATTTATTTATTATTAATATATAAGTTATAATCAAATTCACACAAAATTCAAATACTATATTAAAATTTATTATAGTACATATTAGTAATTCAAGTCTTAACTAACCTAGGTTATAACATGTACTAATTGGCACTGAACAATAAAAGGCTTAATTTCCCACAATAAATCCTTGTGAAAATTAAGCCTTTACATAGTGCTTTAATTAAACTCTTTATTTTATAATATATGTTATTTGTGGTGTGTATTTATTATTTCTGTAACTGCATTAATTACATCTTGAGTATCTTGTTTTGTCATTTTGGGATACAGTGGTAATGATACTATTGTGTCAAAATAACTTTCAGCTACTGGGAAATCTCCCTCTTTATATCCATAAGTTTCTTTATAGTAACTCATAAGGTGTACTGGTATAAAATGAACACTAGTACCAATATTTGCTTCTCCCATAAGTTCTATAAATTTATCTCTATCAATTGTAAGCTTTTCAAAATCTAATCTTAAAACATATAAGTGCCAAGAATGTGTTGTGTAATCTGCAACTTCTGGAATCTTAACCCCATCTAGATTACTAAATGCCTCTGTGTATTCACTAACAATATCTTTTCTTACATCTTGCATATAATCTAATTTATCCATTTGAGTTTTTGCAAGTGCTGCTTGAATATCAAACATGTTATATTTATGACCTGGGTACTCTATGTCATATCTCCAAGCTCCACCTTTACCATATCTATTCCATGCAGCTTTACTCATACCATGTGTAGACAAAACTCTTGCCTTTTCGGCTATATCTTCACGGTTAGTAGTTAACATTCCACCTTCACCTGTACAAATATTCTTAGTTGCATAGAAGCTGAAGGAAGCACAATCACCTTTTTTACCTATTAAATCACCTTTATAGAAAGTTTCAATAGCATGTGCAGCATCCTCAGATACAAAAAGATTATGTTTCTTAGCTATTTCTCTAATTTTATCCATATCACAAGCATGACCAGTGTAATGAACTGGTACTATAGCCTTAGTCTTCTCTGTTATTTTCTCTTCTATTTTATCTGGATCTATACAGAAAGTCACTGGATCTATATCTACAAATACCGGAATTGCACCTGTATGAATTATTGTATTAGCAGTTGCTGCAAAAGTCATTGGTGTAGTTAAAACTTCATCTCCTGGCTTTACTCCACCTGCAATAAGTGCAATATGAAGCGCAGCTGTTGCTGAATTCATAGCAATTGCATACTTAGCTCCTGTATACTCTGCAAATCTCTTTTCAAACTCAATAGTTCTTGGTCCTTTAGCTACCCATCCCGATTTTAAAGTTTCTACAACTTCATTTATATCATTATCATCAATTAAAGGAATAGCATAAGGTAAAAATTTCTCTCTTTTTTTATACATCTAACTCACTCCTTACTATTCCGTTAAAAGCTTCTTAGTATCCATTGTAGAGAAGTCCCCAAGTGGGAATTTAACTGGAATTCCTGTTACTGACGATTTATAAGCAGCAAGAATTATCTCTAATGGTTTTTTACCTTCTTCACCGTTTATAAGTGGTTCTCTATGATTTACTATAGCATCAACTACATCTTTAAATAATAATGTGTGACCAAATCCATATACACTATCTGGATCTGATTCTTGAGCTGCAAGAACTTCTTCTTCTGACTCCTCTGAACCCTCAATTCTCCATGTTTCAATCTTATTAACTGCAAGTCCGCCAATACAAACTGTAGCTTTTTCTCCAAATATACTTAGAGTTTCTTCTAAGTTATTAGGATATACACAAGCACTACCCTCTATTATTCCTATAGCACCGCTCTTAAACTTTATTATTATAGCTCCAAAATCTTCTGCATCAATGTCTCTTAAGAAAGTGTCACATTGACCATATACACTATCAACCTCAGAGTTCATCATCCATTGTAATAAATCTATATTGTGAATACATTGGTTCATTAACGTTCCACCATCAAGCTCGTAAGTTCCTCTCCATGGTGCTTGCTCATAATATCCCATATTTCTATTCCAAAGTATTCTAGCAGTACCATTTACCATCTTCCCAAATTTATCTGCCTCTACTTCTTTTCTTAATTTTTGAATAGCATCATTAAATCTATTTTGGTGTGATACACAAAGTTTAACATTATTTTTCTTAGCACATGCTATCATGTCATCTGCATCTTTAGTAGATAATGCCATAGGCTTTTCAACTATAACATGAGTTCCTTTATTCATACAATACATAGCTATTTCTGGATGATATCCACTCTCTGTAGCAATATATACTATATCTATGTTCTCTTTTTCTAACATATCTTTATAATCTTTGTATGTAGTAACTGTAGCCTTTTCACCCATTTTTTCTATATACTCATTCTTTTTAGCCATTGCCTTTTCTTCTACTGGGTCACATGTTGCCACTAATCTTAAAGTTTCCCTATTATTTACTACCGCTTCAATACCCTTATAAGATATTCTTCCGCACCCTATAACTGCAACATTAAATATTTTCATCATTAATTCCTCCTAAAAATCTTCTTAGATATATGCATAGTAATTATGTCTATATCTAAAGTTTACTTACTTTATTACTTTATTTATTTGAAAAAACTTCTGTGAATATTTTCTTATTAATTATTAATATTAACACCTTAAATATTAAAATCAAATCTTTACTCACAACATTTAGATACAGCACATATACTATTATCTGCACTGTATCTAAACAAAGTAATTTTATTATAATTTGTTTATCTTATCTCTGTTATTCCTAACATTCTTAGTTGCATTTCTTGTATCATAAAGAAGCTTTGCCTTCTCTACCATTAATTCATAATCATAGCAACTATGATCTGTGGTTATAAGAACTATATCTGCATCTTCTATTTCTTCTTCCCAATTAACAGATACATATTCTACTCCTTTATGTTTAAATGATGGAATATGCGGATCATTAACCATTATGTCAGCACCATTCTTCTCCAATAATTCTAATACTTTAAGGGTTGGTGATTCTCTCATATCATCAATGTCTTTTTTATAAGCAGCACCCATAACAAGCACTTTTGATCCATTTAAAGCTTTTTTATGTCCATTAAGGAGCTTCATAACATTTTCAATAACAAACTCTGGCATAGAATCATTGATAATTCCAGAAGTCTCTATTAATTTCGTGTGATAATCATATTCTTTAGCCTTCCATTCTAAGTAGAAAGGATCAAGTGGGATACAGTGACCTCCAAGTCCTGGACCTGGATAGAATGGCATAAACCCATAAGGCTTAGTTTTAGCCGCATCTATTACCTCCCATATGTCTATCCCCATTCTTTTACATAGTATTGCCATTTCATTTGCAAGAGCTATGTTTATGTTTCTAAATGTATTTTCAAGTATTTTTTCCATCTCTGCTACTGCTGGAGATGACACTTCCATTATATCTCCTTCAAGAACACTTCTATAAAGCATTCCAGCAACTTCTGTACAATCCTTCGTACATCCACCTACAACTTTAGGAGTATTTTTTGTGTTAAATTCTTTATTACCTGGATCTACTCTCTCAGGTGAAAATGCTAAGAAGAAGTCCTCTCCGCATTTTAATCCACTTTCTTCGAGTATTGGTTTTATTACTTCATCAGTTGTCCCTGGATAAGTAGTACTCTCAAGAACTATAAGCATTCCTCTTTTTAAATATTTTGCTACATCTTTAGTTGAACTAACTACATATGAAAGATCAGGTTGTTTGTATAAATCAAGTGGTGTAGGTACCGCTATACAAATAGTATCTACGTCTCCTACAAAGCTAAAATCCGTAGTTGCTTTCAGTTTACCACTTTTTACAAGTTCAGCTAAGTCATTATCAACGATATCTCCAATATAGTTTTCTCCATTATTAACCATGTCAACTTTTTTATCTTGAACATCAAATCCAATTACTTCATATCCAGCTTTAGCTTTTTCTACTGCAAGGGGAAGCCCTACATATCCAAGACCAACTACACCTAATTTAGCTGTTTTATTTTTCAATTTCAATAATAATTCTTCTTTTAACTGGCTCATAACTGTTCCTCCTAAAATTTGTTGTTTTACTTTTTTTTAGCAAATTATACTTTAAAATTTATCACATGTTAATTTTTTCTTATATAAGTCGGTACCTTTTCCTGAATTAATTTTATAATTTCTTCTTTACTCATATTATCAACATTTCTAAACTTTTCTATTGCTTCTTGAATAAATTCCATAGTAGCATCCTTTGGTTTTTCAACAAATATTTTATTATGTTCAGTTGAAGTTAGTGCAACTTCATCCATTAGCAACTCTTCATAAAGTTTTTCTCCAGGCCTTAACCCTACATACTCTATTTTTATATCTACATCTGGTTTATATCCTGAAAGAGTTATTAAATCTCTTGCTAAATCAACCATTTTTACTGGTTTTCCCATATCTAAAACAAATATTTCTCCACCTTCTGCAAGTCCTCCCGCTTGTATAACAAGTTGGGCTGCCTCAGGTATAGTCATAAAGAATCTAGTTATTTCAGGATGTGTTATGGTTACAGGTCCACCCTTTTCTATCTGTTTTTTAAACAGCGGTATTACTGAACCATTACTCCCTAATACATTACCGAACCTTACTGCTACATAGTCAGTTTTACTATTTTCATTAAAAGCCTGAATTATAAGCTCACAAAATCTTTTTGTTGCACCCATTACATTAGTAGGGTTTACAGCTTTATCTGTACTAATAAGTACAAATTTATCAACACTATACTTGTCACAACACTTAGCTACATTGTAAGTTCCTAATATATTATTTTTAACAGCATCACCCACATTACCTTCCATTAAAGGTACATGTTTATGAGCTGCGGCATGGAATACAACATCTGGCTTATGTTCATTAAACACTTGCTCTATTCTCACTAAATCTCTCACTGATGCAATTATTACCTGCTTATTTACATCAGGACAATTTCTGTTAAACTCCATTTCCAAATCATAAGCATTATTCTCATATATATCTAAAATTAAAATCTTCTTAGGCTCGAATTTTGCTATCTGTCTAATGATTTCAGATCCAATACTTCCTCCACCGCCAGTAACTAAAATTGTTTTACCTTTTATATACCTATCTATGTGTTCTGATTTCAATTTTATAGAATCTCGCCCTAGTAAATCATCTATGTTTACATCTCTCATGTGATTTACATTCACATTATCATCTATAATTTTATATATACCTGGCATAGTCTTAATATTCTTAGTGACCTGCTTACATATATTTAAAACATCTTTTTTTGTACGTTTATCCACTGATGGCATAGCTAACATAATTTCATCAACCTTATTTAATTTACAGATAGATTTAATTTTATTTCTATCGCCTAACACCTTTACTCCATGAATTCTCTTGCCAAACTTATTTGTGTTGTCATCTATTAACCCAACAATTCTATAATTTAAACTAGTATTATTTTTAATCTCTTTGATCAATATAGCACCAGCATCTCCAGCACCAATAATTAATAAATTCTTTTTCTTTTTCATTTCCGATTTTCCTGAACCATTATTCTCTAACAGACGATATAAAAAACGCACACCTCCAAGACTTACTACACTTAATAACCAAAATATTATGTGTACTGTAATTGGAAATCTAAAAAATTTACTTTTTAATAATGTATGTGTTATAAAATATCCATAAATAATAAATACAACATTTGATGCTGTCATAGAGTAAACTATTGACAGTAACTCTTCAATAGAAGCATATTTCCAAATATTGCTATAAAGTTTAAATATCACATTAAATATGACTGTAAAAATTACAACTGGTATTATAGATAGTTTAAAAAACTCTACATATTCTGGTTGAATCTTAAAATCAAACTTCAGTAATAGTGCTAAATATAGACTCATTATTATAAGGATTGCGTCCACAACTATAATTTTTTTCTCTTTTTTCATAATTTCACTTCCTAAAATCAATCATGGTAATAAAATAATTCAAATTCACTTCCGATTTTTTTATAAAAATAACAGTTTATCACAAGTTATTATACTGTTTTTAATATATAAACTCAATTGCATTTAAATTTATTAATAAAATATTATTTATTTGTTATTTAATATGTTGTTATTATTACAATTTTTTAAACAGGTTATACTATTTGATTACTTCAACATATTATCTAGTTCCTTAACAATTTCATCATTTGGATCTAATTTTTTAGCAATATCTAAATGAATCCTTGCTTGATTTAAATCCTTATTATTCACATAGCACATTATAAGATTTGTACATACTTCAATTGAACTTGTAACCTCAAAAACTTTTCTGAAATATTTTATAGCTGTCTCAAATTCATTTAAACAAGCATAATTTATTCCTAATTCATTAAATACTTGAACATAGTCGCTATCTATTGATAATGCTTCATTTAAATAGTATATAGCTTTTTCATAATTTTGTAAAATTCTATAAGCAACAGCTATATAATAGAATAATTCTGCATTATCTCCAAGGACATCTATTAAAGGTAATAATATTTCTAGTGCTTTCTTAGAATCCTCGTATACTAACTCTTTTCCTTTGTCAAAATTATTAATTATATTTAAGTTCGCCTTAATTTCTTCAATCTCTTCGGTTATATTTCCACCTAATGAAATATATTGATTAATATTAAAATATGCTCTTTCAAAGTTCTTATCTTCATAATTTATTATAGCTTCATAATAATATGGCTCTGCATAATCCTGTATTCTCTTAGCATCTTCAATTAATATTAATGCTTCTTCTTTAAATACTTTATTAGTCTTCCTTATTCCATCTACTAATATTAAAGCCTTTTCTAATATATCTTTTGTAGTTTCAATTTGAAGTAACCCTTTTATCATTATATATCCATCTTCATACTTTTCATTTTTAATATTCTCAAATATTTTTCCTTTTATATAGTTTGTACTGTTAGGAATAGATTTTATAACCTCTACATAGGTATCATTAAATTTAAAATTTTTATCTGCTCCTAATGCATAGAACATTCCTTCCACAAAAATATTCACTGGTATATCAGCTAAATCATCTCCTGCTTTAGCTTTGGAAACTATTTTATCTGAACTAACTGGTAAGTATATATTTTCTTTAAATGTATATTCATTTATTTTGCTACCTTTTTTTATTTCAAGAAATAACATTTTTTCTAATTTTTCTAAAAAATAATTTTCATTACTCATAGTACACCTTCTCACATTTTTTTATTTTATAACACCTATGATTTTACTCCATACCTAAATATATTACCACCTAATCACTTATTAATCACCTTTTTTTTGCATACGCAATGATTTCATTACATTTTTATGAAATTATAACTGTCTATCCTATTACTATTTCAATCCTTTTATAAATAAAAATTTCATTTACAGTTACTCCTAAATAATTTGTGTTAAATTATAAACAAAACACACAATATATGGTTTGTAAAATAAAGTTTTTATTGCATTGATACACATATTAATTTATAATAGATTTGTTTTATGTGTTTATAAATAAAAATTTAATTATAAAAGTTAAAAACATACATAAACTATAGTTATAGCACTAATGTGCTTATATTTAATAAATTAGAAAGAGGGTATGGAATTGTATAAATTAAATCAAAATGAAACCCCACTGTTTGATGCCTTAATGGAATATGTAAATAGGGACACCCTTCCATTCCATGTTCCTGGCCATAAAAAAGGTGTAGGAGCAGATATAGATTTTAAAAACTTTATAGGTGAAAATCCATTTAAGATTGATGTGACAGTTTTCAAACTAGTAGATAGCTATCATCATCCAACTGGTCCTATAAAAAAAGCTCAAGAATTAGCTGCTGATGCCTATGGATCAGATGCATGCTTCTTCTCTGTTCATGGAACCTCTGGAGCTATACAAGCAATGATTCTTTCTGTAGTTGGAGCAGGTGATAAAATAATCACTCCTAGAAATGTACATAAATCTATCACTGGTGGAATTATCTTGGCTGGTGCTATTCCAGTATATATGCAACCAGAGCTTGATAAAAAGATAGGAATAGCAAATGGTGTTACACCTGAAACTGTAAGACAAACTCTTGAAGCTAATCCAGATGCTAAAGCTGTGCTTATAATTAATCCAACCTATTATGGTGTGTCTACAGATATTAAGCAAATCGCTGATATTGTTCATGAATATGATATACCTCTAATAGTTGATGAAGCTCATGGACCGCACTTAAACTTTAATAAGAAACTACCAATGTCTGCTATGGAAGCTGGTGCAGATATATGCGCTCAAAGTACTCACAAAATCATTGGCGCATTGACTCAAGGATCACTTCTTCAGGTTCAATCTAAGAGAGTTAGTATTCCTAGAGTAAAGCAGGTTTTAAATTTAATGCATACTACTTCTCCTTCATATATATTAATGGCTTCCCTAGATACATCTAGACGCCAAATAGCCCTACATGGAGAAGAACTTTTAGATAAGACCATAGAACTTTCTAATTATGTTAGGGATGAAGTAAATAAGATACCTGGATTCTATTGCTTTGGTGAAGAAATCTTAGGAGTTCCTGGTTCATATGCCTTTGATCCAACTAAGATAACTATAACTTGTCGTGATCTCGGTATAACAGGTTATGACTTAGATATGATTTTATGTAATAAGTACCATATACAAATGGAACTTTCTGATTTATATAATGTGCTTATTGTAGGTTCTTTCGGAGATACTAAAGAAGGTATGGAAAGACTGCTTAAAGCATTAAGAGAAATAAGCAACGACTACTATGGAAAAGGTGCTGCTAAGGCAGACTTTATAGATATACCATCTATTCCAGAACAGATTCAAATTCCTAATGAAGCATTTAACAGTGTTAAAACAGATGTAAGAATCAAAAGCAGTGTTGGCATGATTAGTGGAGAATTCTTAATGGCTTATCCACCAGGTATTCCAATACTATGTCCTGGTGAGAAGATAACTCAAGAAATTGTAGATTATGTTCAAAAACTTAAGGATACAGGATTATATGTACAAGGTACAGAAGACCCTGAAGTTGAATATATTAAGGTTGTTAAGAATGAGGATGCTGTATTTATTAGCGTAGAATAAATTCAAAATTTAATTTTTATAAATCATCTATAAAAATATACCAATTAAAAGAGAAATCTTTTAATTGGTATATTTTTATTCTTACATTATTTCATGCTATTTATTGTTTCTAAGCATTAATAATTTATATTCAGCATTTACTTTTCCAGCATTAGCTATATTCTTAATATACTGATTGTATGACATCTTAATAATACTTTCGTAAGATTTAACTAAATTCTCGAAATACCCCATCATATAATGAACCCTCATTAGGGCTTCAGTATGAGAAGTAACAAATCTTATGCTATAATTCCTTCTTGTTTTCTCCGCTGCCTTTTTAATATAGTTATAACTTGAAGCTCCCTTATCTATAAGCTGTACCTTCTCATAATTGCAAGTCATTACATCCTTATATGCAGGCATACATGCTTCTATAACATCCTCATCAAAATATTTCTTTTTACTCATTTCATCAGCTACTACTTTAAGAAAAATTTCTAGTTTTTTATTTGTATTCCCTCTAAGCTCCAGTAGTTTTGATAATATTTCTTTTACTTGTTCTACCTCTTGTGGCTTTATATCAAACTTTCTATTTTTTTTATCTATAAGGTTAAAACCAGTCATCATTAGAACTAAATCATCATTATTTCTATCTACATCATCATCATTTTGAAGAGCCTTTATTATACTATCACTTTCATCATTTAAAAATGCATCCATGAAAAAGAAGATTCTCCCCAATCTCATTATAGTATTATCGTTAGTAACTATATTATTACTTGAATCAAGATATAAATAGCCTGTCCCCTTGCCCATAAATTTAGCAAACATCTTCTTTTTAAATGTTACTTCTCTATATGTACTTCCCCCTAATAGTGCTGGTTCAGATATTTTAATATTTTCAAATAACTTACCATATTTTTTTATAACCTTCAGCTCTTCTGAACTAGGCAACTTGTATATTCCCATTAATTCTCCTCCTACATAATTACTTTTCATATGTGTATATTAGTTAATATAATCTTAATCCATTTTCATATCCTATTATTATCATTTAAGTTCTATTACATATATCTAATTAAATAGATATAATATTCTTTTATTATACATTATACCAAAAAATAATTAAAATCCTATGAATTTATTATTTTTATTTAAAAAAATATTAGCTCCACTATGATAAAATAATTCTGTGGAACTAATATTTATTATAATTACAAATTATTAATGCTAATCCTCTTAGCTTTAAGTGAATATTTTGTTATTAGAAACTCCTTTTCACTTCGTTCAAATGAGTAAGTTCTACTAACCAAATCATAGATTTGGAGTATCACTTATATTTCCATACCTGCTACTAATGCTTTTTTATTTAGTTCTATAGCTTTAGCTGGTACTAATGATGACACAACATCTTCCCAATTTACTTCTTTTATATCTAATGCCTTAAGTAAAGCTCCAAGCAATACTACATTTTGAGCCTTAATATTTCCAAGATCCTTTGCGATTTTAGCCGCATCAACTATTACAGTATTTTCTACTGAATTCTTTAATGCGTCATTTATTCCTTCTGGATATTTTTCTTGTCCAATAAGTACTGGCACTGGATGTATTTCATAATCATTTACGATTAAATGACCCCCATCTTTTAAATATGATACCGCTCTTAAAGCTTCACTTTTCTCAAAAGCAACTATAGCATCAGCTTTACCTTTTTCAATTAACGGTGAATATACCTTCTCCCCAAATCTAACTTGAGTAGTAACACTTCCGCCTCTTTGTGCCATTCCATGAACCTCTGACATTTTAACATCGTATCCATTTCTTAGTAACCCTTCAGTTAATATCTTTGATGCAAGGATAGTTCCTTGACCACCTACACCTATAAATAATATACTTTTTACTTCCTTCATATTATTCACCAACCTTTTCTATAGCATCAAATGGGCAAACTTGTTTACAAAGTTCACAACCATTACACATGCTTTCATCAATTTCTACTATACCATTTTGGAATTTTAAAGCTGGGCAACCAGTCTTTAAGCACATCTTACACTTCTTACACTTCTCTTCATCCACTTTACATTTTAGATTAACTCTTTTCTTTAATACTTCTTTAATTAATGCACAAGGTTGTTTTGTAATTATTACAAAAGGCTCAGTGCTATCATGGGCATCTTTTACGCCCTTAACTGTTTCCTCTAGTTTATATGGATCTACTACTCTTATATTTTCTTTCTTGATACCACAAGAAAGTACAAGTGATTCTATATCAACCATAGGTGCTTCTCTATTTTGAAGAGTCTTACCTGTACCTGGGTTTTCTTGATGTCCTGTCATTCCAGTAATTCTATTATCAAGTATTACTGTTACAATTGGAGTATGATTATATACGCTTTCAATCAAGCCTGTAATTCCAGAGTGGAAGAATGTTGAATCTCCTATAAATGAAAATACTTTTCTATCTTGTCTATTTCCAACGATATTAGCTCTTTCAATCCCTACTCCTGCTGATATTGACGCACCCATACATATTACTGTATCCGTAACATTAAGTGGAGCATTCATACCAAGGGTATAACATCCAATATCTCCTGAAGCTATTACATCCTTATGTTTAGACACTGCATAGAAAATTCCTCTATGTGGGCATCCTGGACATAGTACTGGCGGTCTAGAAGGTGGATTTGTATCTACAGTATATGGTATTTTATTTACTTCTCCAAGTATTCCTTTTCTAATTATATCTGGGCTTAACTCTTCACATATAGGAATTATTTCTTTACCTATACAGTTAATACCTAAAGCTTTCACTGCATTCTCTAAATATGGATCATTTTCTTCCACAATATATACCTTGTCTACTTTACTAGCAAACTCTTTTATCATTTCATCTGGTAATGGATATGAAAATCCTATCTTAAGATAAGATGCATTATCTGCAAAAACCTCTTTACAATATTCATAAGAAATTCCACTAGTTATTATACCAATCTTAGTATCTCCCATTTCAATTCTGTTTAACTTTGTATTGTTAGAATACTGCCTAAGTTTTTCTAATCTTTCCTCAACTTCATAATGTTTTGCCTTTGCGTGGTTTGGTGTCATAATATACTTCTTAATATCCTTTTCATAAGGTCTAACATCTACAGCTACTCTCTCCCCTAATTCTACTACTGTTTTAGAGTGAGATATTCTAGTTGTAACTCTGAAAAGTACCACAGTGTCAAACTTTTCACTTATTTCATAAGCTTCCTTCATATAGTCAATACATTCCTGTGAATCAGATGGTTCAATCATTGCAACCTTTGCATGTGGTGCATAAAATCTATTGTCTTGCTCATTTTGAGAAGAATGCATTCCTGGATCATCTGCTGTTACAACTACAAATCCTCCATTTACCCCTTCATATGCCATAGTAAATAGTGGGTCTGCAGCTACATTAAGTCCTACATGCTTCATAGTCGTTAAAGCTCTTGCTCCCCCAATTGAAGCTCCTGATGCTACTTCAAATCCAACCTTTTCATTTGTAGCCCACTCTGCATATACCTCTTCATATAATGCAAAGTTCTCTAATATTTCTGTACTCGGTGTTCCTGGATATGCTGATGCAACGTGACATCCTGCTTCATAGGCACCTCTAGCCATGGCTTCATTACCACTCATTATAACCTTTTTCATAGTATATACCCCCATAAATTATTTATCTTGTATTAATTTGATTATTCTCTTATTACTTTATTGACCTATAGTCTTATCCTAAAATGCTTCCTAAAGCTATTGAATAAAGCTTAGATTTAGCACTATCTGCTCTTGACACTAATACAACTGGACATTTTGCGCCCACAATTACTCCTGCACTTTCAGCTCCAGCAAAATAAGTTAAAGATTTTCCTAGGAAATTCCCTGACTCAATATTAGGCACAAGAAGTATATCTGCTTCTCCAGCCACATCACTAACAATTCCTTTATGATGAGCAGCTTCCTTTGATATTGCATTATCTAATCCTAATGGTCCATCTATTATACAACCTTTAATTTGCCCTCTTTTATTCATAGATGATAATGCCGCTGCATCTAGTGTTGCCTGCATTGATGGATTTACAACCTCCACAGCACAGATTGGCGCAACCTTAGGAGTCTCTATCTCTAAAGCCTTAGCTACCATTACTGCATTATTAATTATTCCAATTTTATCTTTAAGTTCTGGATAGGGTACCATACCTCCATCAGTAAGAAGAATTAGCTTTTCATAACTTTTTACATCATAAACCATAACATGAGATAGTAAATTACTTGTCCTTAAATTTGCTTCTTTATTAAGTACCGCTTTCAATAAATCTGAAGTTCCAAGTAATCCCTTCATTACATAATTAGCTTCACCCTTTGTAACAAGTTCTACAGCTTTAGCTGCAGCCATGGTTGTATTGCATTGATTTATGATTCTAACTTTAGATAAATCTATATTATTTTTACTAGCTATGTTATTTATTTCTTCTTCATTTCCAACTAGTATAGCATTTATAATATTCATTTCTACAGCCTTTACCACAGCCTCTAAAACAACACTATCCTGTGCTACTGCCACTGACATAGTCTTCTTATCTTTTTTCTTTGCAAGTTCTAGTAGTTCTTCTAAATTTTTAACCACGATATCACTCCTTATGCATACTTCTTTAATATCTAAATTATAATTCTGTTATTTTTATAATATTTTATATTTTCTTACTTTTAGTATAATGGTTATACAAACCTTAGTCAATTTTAACTGCTAAAGTGTGTTAGTGGTTACTTATTTATAATTGACCCATATTTTTTATAGAAATTCTTTATCTGAGAAGATTTTTACTATATTTAGCAAACACCAATTTACAGTTTTTGCTTCTAATAGTTAATATATGTTAGTTTATTTCCATATGAAATTTTGAAATATAATAAAGATTTAAGGGCAGAATAATTATATATTTAACTTATTATTTATCTTCACATATCAAGTTAAATCTATAATTTAGTTTTATATCAAGTTCTTCTAACATTCAGATAGAGTTTGCTTAAGAGGAATCCCTCACTCCACCTGAATGTTAGAAGAACTTATCTATGATCGTGACAGCTGTTATCCCCTACTTAAAGAAGCAGATGGTGGACAGCTACTCGCCATATTTGAAAGGAGCATTGAAATGGATAATAACAACTTAAACCAAGTAAAAAAACAAAATGCACAATCAAGAACAAACAGCAAAATGAATACTTCTTTTACAAATGATGCAACCTCACAATCTAATATAAATTGTGTATCAGATTCAACTAACTTTAGTAATTCAAGTGATGAGAGTTATCTACAAGAAGTACGAAGACAAAATGCCATATCTAGAGCTACAGATCCAACCTACCAAGAAATGTATAGCATGTTTGGTATGGGTGAAAAGAAAAATAAGTAAATCTCACTATAAGTGTTCCAAACTAATTTTGCCTTAATTATTTAATGCCGTAAAAGAAACCATCCGAAGTGCAGTTTCTTTTACGGCATTTATAATTGATTTTCATCTATTCAAATTTCTCTTACAGAAAATATAAGTAACAAAAAAGCCTATATCATCTTTAGTCTCAATATACTTAACTAAATTAAATGATTTATTTATTTCTTCAAAATCAGTTGGTTTAATCAAATCCTCTTTTCTAATTTTCGAGTCAAACTTATGTTTATCCCCAAAACCACAGATGAATAAAATACCATCATCAGTTATGTGATTTTTTATATCAGCAAGTTGCTCCTTGTTTAGCCTATAATGATTAATTAAGACATTATCGAATGTTCCTATATCCTTTAATGAATCAGTTTTACTTAAATCAACTTCTTGTGTACTCACAGAATAATTATTTCTTTTAGCAAACATATTCAAACGACCAAGTGCTTCGCTACTGAAATCTATTCCTGTTACTTTAAAACCATTTTCAATTAGAAATAGAGCATTTCTACCATCTCCACATGCAATATCAAGAACAGTCCCTTTTTTAAAATAACTTATGTTTTCAACTAATGATTTTTCAGCACTTAATGGATTATTACTTCTATTAATAAATTTTTCATCCCAATATTCTTTATTACCCATATATTCCATTTTACAACCTCGCTATTTAATTACTTCACTGCATTATATAATTCTTTTAACTCATTTTTCACTTCATCTGAAAGGTAATGCCACCTAACGCCTTGAATCGTGCCTTCCAAAGCACATAACCGATTAAAACAAGCAGAACGATCTATTGCTTTAATATTTAGCCAAGCCTGTCTACTTCCAATTTAGTCATTTTGTAATTTACTTTTCACTTCTGTTGACACTATTTTTTTTATCTCAATCATCACCTTATCTCCTTTACCTTCACCAAAACATATTTAATTTACACTATTGCAATAATACATTGTCATATTCTCATTAAACTTTAAAGCTATTCTTTTATACATATTGTAACATATTTTCAAATACTGTACTATTCAGTTATCCAAGAATAATGTTTACTACTTATTTATTAATGTATACAAATTAAATTATACCAATTATTTACAAAACAAAATACCGTATATCCATGATAATACGGTATTGCTTTATAAATATATTCATAACATAAGATTTAAATATATTCTGCAATAACTTTAATAAATCTTTCTATGTCATTTAAATTATTCTTGATAATAGTATATACAATACCCCTATCTATTTTCATTTGCTTCTCCTCTAGCTTGAGATCCAAATAAATATGCGAATTTTACTTTATACTCTTTATTTACTTCCATTAAAAATTTTTCGATTTGATTATTTGATCTTCTCTACTATGTTTTTATTTTCCCAAGGTTTTATAAATACAATACCTTCGCCCTTAAATTCTTTTAGTACCTTTAAGTTTGTAGTTAGAAATGAATCTACAGCAGTATCTCCTACCATAGGATATATTCCACCATCTAGAGATCCACCTTCTACCCACTTGAAAAAATCATTAGGACATTCCTCAAAATCATAATCATCAAAATAAATTGCCTTTGATAAAGGTAATTTTCTCTTTAATTCATTTATAACAGTTGTTTTCCACCACCTTATACAGCCGCAACAGCAATTACTATAGATCTTTCCATCCTAATTCTCCTATATAATTTTGGGTCCATATTATGATAAAAGTGTGTATACCCCTTATAGCTTAAATATCTAATACTTATTTAGAATTTATCTAATGTATCCCACCATATTCCTATCCTCTATTTTCTTAAAATTGAATGATTGATAAAATTTATTATCTACTATGTCTTCTATATCAGTTACAACCATAAACATTCTTACTTGAGAGTATTTTTGCATAATTGTCTTAAAAAGATAGGTTCCAATTCCACGTTGCTGATATTCTGGGTCAATAATTAAATCCTGTACTATCAAAATATGCTCTCCATCTCCAACACATCTAATCATACCAATTAGTTTATAATCATCAAATGCACCCATAATATACAGTGAATTATCAAACGCTCGTATAAGCTTTTCATCATCTTTCAAATAGGCATTCCAAGATTCTTTTATATATATTTCTTTTATTGATTCAATCATTAATGAATTAATTTCCTTATAGTTAATCATTACCCTAATCCCCTCTCCTAATCTTCAAGCAGTGGCAATAGTTAGCTACCACGTTTCTTAGTTAGCTTTTCATTATACTTAATAATCTCTCCAAATATTTTTTACTTTCCATCAGCCATGAATGAGGATATAAAATCATATCATTATCTATAATATAATTTATGTAGGATAGACATGCTTTTTCTAATGAAATCGATAAATCTTTAATTACTACATCATAAAATGGTGGTGTCCCATCTTGATCCCATGAAAGTTTATCAGCAATGAAAAGAGCCATATCATACTTCGAAGGATTTGATTTTAGAGTTGTATGACACTCTATAGCAGATAATATAGTTTCGTTATCTATATTGAAAACTTCCTTTGCTAGTAATCTTGAAATTCTTTGATGTAAAATAAAAGGATATTTCCTTTCTGATTCATCGATGAACAACTTATTTTCTACTATATAAGTTAGCATGTCATTAGGTTTAATTACTGTACTTATATCATGTAAATAGCCACATATAATACATATATCTTTATCCAATCCATATCTTTCTGCTATTTCACTATTTCTATTAGCAACATTCGTAACATGTTTCAAAGTTTCTTTCTTATTGTTTTCTAAAAGAAAGTTATTTACATCTAGTACTATATCATCAGTTATTTCTGTAAAATTAACATATTTATAGTTATTTAAATTCATTGGTATACCCCACTCTATAAAATATTCACGTAGAAATCCATCTTACTTACTACTGCTCCTCATCTGACTTTATGGTTCTTAACTTTAAATTAATTAGTCTTTCACCCTTATCTCCATGCTTTTCATTGTTATATGCATCCTGCAATTTTTCACATGGTAAATTGGGACAATGTCCACAATGATTATATTCCTTCTCAAATGAATCATCTCTGTGAAAAGATAACTTTGAAATTTTTAATGCTCCATCAATAAAATAATTTTGAAATGTGTTGCCTGCATAGTATTTTTATATTGCTCCATCATAACCACGTCTTGAAAACAGTGTTAATGCTTCTTAAATAATAGTTTCTCTTGTATCTTTCAATTTCATTTCCTCCATGGACGACTTTTCTTAAGCCAACCGTTTTCCTCCCAATATTTTTTATCTATCATATTCCAATTGTTCATCTTTTGTGAACCAACCATTGCCAAAAACATAAATTTAGTCTTTATATTAGGCTTTGAAGTAGTAAGATTCTTTTTTACTTTTAAAGCAGTTTTATTAACCTTTAACCTAATTTTCTCCTTAATTTTATCTGATACTTCACTCCAAGATGCAGCATTAACATTTTGATTTATAGAATAAACCTTTGAAAATCCTAGCCAAAACAACTGCTGTGCCAAAGATTTCGTCACCTTCTTTGACCCTGCACCTGCCGCTGTAGAAACTACAATTCCAACCTTAGAAAACATATCTTTATTGGGTCGATGTGACATCCACATATATGCTAAATGATCCAAAAATGTTTTTAACTGTCCTGTCATCTCAAAACAATAGGTAGGTGAATCAATTATAACAATCTGTGACCTTTCCATTGCCTTAATGATTGGCTGCACCTTGTCTTCATGCGGACAATAACCTTCACCCTTTTTAATGCAATTATAACATCCTACGCAATATTCTGGTGTATCCCTAGGCATAAAAAATTCATTTATCACAGTATCTACTGATTTAATTTGATTTATAACTTCTTCACTTATATGATAGGTGCTCCCCCTATGGCCTTGACCATGTATAATTGTAATCTCCATGATATTTCCCCCTACTAAGTTATACGTGGAATCTCTATAATAAAGAATTTAAATAATATCACCGCTGACAATATAAAAAATATGTTTTTGCTCTATTTTTTATTTCTATTGGTAAATTTCCACGTAAGGCTCTTTCTAATAAAAATTGATTTTTAACCCCATTTGATAATAAATAATTTTCTATCAACACTACTTTTGATTCTCTATTAGGAATTAGCTGATATAAAACATACCAATCTTCTAAAGATGTTAACGGAATGCTTACTCCACTAACATCTTTCATATCTGAAATTGATTTATAATCAAAATCATACTCAAATACTCCATTACTATGATTAATACTAAGCTCTGACATTACATCAACCTCAACTCCATTTATGATATACTCATAAAAATATTGTGTTGAGTATATATCTGTTTTCTCCCATATCTTCTTTTGTCCCATATTATCAAGAATTTCTTCAACCTTTTTAATATCATCTATACCAACCAAAATATCTATGTCATTTGGCTTATCTAATAACCCAAAATGATTTAGTAATATTGATCCTCCAACTGACCATAATACGTTTGCCTCATTCAATTTTGATCCTATATGGCTTAAACAATTAAACATGTCATTCAGCTCATACTGCTTTATTCCAACAAGCGAAATCAATCCATGTGCTAAACTTTCTCCCCATGATAAATAATCATGACCGCCATTAAACCATTTAAAGTCAACATTATACCCCTTCGATATCAATGCATCCCTTAAATTTATATTGGTATCAATAATTTTATACTTAGTTTCTAAAACTCCCATATCAAAATAAAATTTAAGAGGTAACCTATCTACTTCCTTAAATTTAGTAGTAATCCAACAATCCTCATTCGGTGCAAAGTCTTCTGAATTATACCAATAATATCCTGACTGAGAAAGAACATTGCCAAAAATATCTGAATAGTTCAAGCCTAAATAAGATGCTGTTAAAGCACCTAAACTAAGCCCACAAATTATGGCCTCTTCTGGACTCTTAGTAATATTATAATTTTCTCTAACCCATGGAATTAATTCTTTTATAATAATCTCACAGAAAGAATCACTACACTTTAATTCTTTTCCCCTATTTTCTGTTGAATCAATAAATATTGCAACTATAGGCGGTATTTTTTTAAAAGCTATAAGATTATTTAAAGTTTCTACGGACGAAAGAACATCGATATAATCATTACCATCAGTAAAAATTATAAATCTATATGGTTTTTCTTCCTTATTATATCTATAAGGTGTGTAAACTCTAACTCTACGCTTGTCCTCTAAATTCTTACTTTCAAATTTATATTCTTCTACATTCCCTTCTTCTACACCATCTATTTTTTTAGCCCAAGTATCCTCTGATGACTTTGGCATTATTACATAAGAACTTTTACTATCCTCTTCTCCATTTTCACCTTTAAACGTCAATACTTTACTACTAAATCTATCATATATAACCCTATTGCAAAATCTATCATTCCAATTATCATCCAATGGATCATTTGGTGAAAAATAATATATAAATCTTAAATCATTTCTCACTTCGTAAGTAATATACCATAGGTCTGTTTCCATTATTCTTTGCATTTGAAAATCTTTATAATTATCTTTAAATCTATCTAATCCTATATCAGGTACAAACAAAACATTTTTACACGCTTTATCCCCTTCATGTATAAACGTAACTAAATTGTTTTTATCATCATTTTCTAACTCTTCTATTATTGGAGCACCCTTATCTTTTAAATCACATAAAAATTCTTCTATGGCTTTATCCCCATACTTCTTAATTTGCTCTTCTAGTTGAAGGATAATCATACTTTTCAACAGTGATTTTTTCATGCTAAACTTCACCCCTTAATTCATAATATAATATTTTCAAATATGAAGCTCTGTCCTACCAAGTTAACACAAACGTCATATACAAAGTCATTTGTAAAACCCACTACTACTTAATTAGTTTAAACCCTCTAATTTGCTTTTATTCTTCAAATAATTCTTTTCACTATATTTACATAATACCACAAAATTAACATATTTTTTCACTAGCAAAATAGAAAAACTTTCATCAGGTTTAGCACAAAAATTAGAGGCTATTAATATTCCATATAGTGAAAATGTAGCACTTATTCTTGTAACATTATTTATAGCTTATCTCACACTTGTACTTGGAGAACTACTTCCTAAGCGAATAGCACTTCAATATGCTGAGAAAGTCGCAATGTTTTCAGTAAAACCTGTAATAATAATTTCGAAATTTACTAAGCCCTTTGTATGGCTTTTGTCAATTTCTACCAATTCTATATTGAAGCTAATAGGAATGAAAACTGTAGGAATTGAAGAAAAAGTTTCAAGAGAAGAAATTAGAAGTATTATTGCCATTGGCGAAGAACATGGTGCAATCAATGAAAGTGAAAGAGATATGATTGATGGAATAATTGAATTTGACGATAAGATTGCAAAAGAAATCATGACTCCAAGAACTGAAACCTTCGTTCTTGAAGTAACTGAGAGCATTAAAGATAATATAAATACTATTTTACAAGAAGGATTTTCTAGAATACCAATATATGATGATGTTGTTGATAATATTGTAGGTATACTTCATATTAAAGACCTTTTTAGTAAAATAATATTAAATGGAATAGAAAATATAAAAATTAATGAAATTATGCGAGAGCCTTATTTTGTTCCTGAAACTAAGAATATTGACAAATTATTTAGAGACATTCAAGGATCTCGAAATTATATAACTATACTAGTTGACGAATACGGTGGTTTCTCTGGTATTGTAACCATAGAGGATTTAATTGAAGAAGTAATGGGTAGTATTACCGATGAGTATAATCAAGAAGAAGCTAAAATTCAAAAAATAGATAATAATAACTTTATTATAAGTGGTCTTCTTACAATAGATGATATCAATGATGAATTTGATCTTAATATTACTTCTGATTCAGCAGATACCATAGCAGGGTTCTTTATTGAGTGCTTAGTTACTGTTCCTAAAAAAGATGAACATAATGAAGTAGATTTAGGAACTATCACACTAAAGGTTTTAGCTTTAGATGATAGAAGAATTGAAAAACTCCAATTAACATTAAATCTTTAAAATAGGAGTCACTAATATATTTAACCATTTGTTCATTGTTGCTGTATTATTACACTTGTAACATGTTTATATATTATGATTATTATAAATTATAAGGAATAGTATTTCCTTATAATTTTTATATGTAGGTGATTATAATGTCATGTTCTGATAAGAAAAATCCAATTGAAGTATCTATTGACTATCCATTATATCAAGCAGAAAAGGGTAAGTATTTTATCGGTCAAACACCTATTTTAACTATTGAAAATGAACATGCTCTAGCTGCATTACTAAACCCAATTAATTCAAATAGAAATATATATATAAATGCTATGACAATCACAAATATTTCAGATCTTAATTTATCAGCTGAGTTTTATCTAAAAGCTAGCTTTAATAATGGAATTAGGAGCGATTTAGTTAGCTGTACTAATACGACTATTCGTCCTGAGCCAATTCCTAGAGGTCAAATTAAGTATTTAACTACAACTTCTGAACCTCCAAGTGATGGTGTTGCTATATTTAGTAGAATAGTTTCTCCATATTCAACTTTAGTAGTTGATGGTGGTCAAATTATACTTGCACCTGGACAATCTATTATTATTTATCTTGGTGGATTTTTGCCGGTCACCTTTGATAGCTCAAAGGTTGCTTTTGGTTGGTGGGAAGAAGAAATATATAAATGCCCTAATTATTCTTGTTAGAGTATAGTAACTTTAAGCTTGAACACTGCTACTCTTTATATTAATGTGCTTCCTTAGATGTTAATAAATATAAAACTTGTCTAATTCCATATGCTATGAAATGGCCATAATCAATCGATAATTTAAACAATTAAAAACACCTACACAAAAGTACAATAAGGACTTTCAGTGTAGGTATTTTTATAATTCAGTATTAGTTCCGCCTAAAGACTATAATTTTTCTTTTATTGGAATCTCAAAAGGCATAAGAGTTGGATACTCTTCACTATCTGATTCAGCACCAATGCATTCCTCAATTTCCCCATTATTAAGCGTATGAATGACACCCATTTGATAAAATGGAGCCCGATAAAGTTGGTATTCAGCAATTTGATTATTCATTCCACCATATAAAAATTCATTCCAAAAGTCCCATCTTTCACCCATACGATTTTTCCAATTTTTAGCTTCATTGTTTGAAGTCCACTTTCCAAAGTTTTTTACAATCCCAACACCTTTAATGACTTCTTTTTCTTCAATACGATATTCCATTTCTACATCTCCCTTAATTGAAATATGAAAGGTAATACGAGGGTAGAGTCTGAGTTTCACGCCAAAGGTGAAAGCTTCCTTTGGTGATACTCCATGCATTTCACGAAATGCACGGGCAAATGATTCCGGAGAATTATAACCATATTTTATAGCCACATCTATAACTTTAAATTTCTTGCTTTGTAAATCCACCGCGGCAAGTGAAAGTCTTCGGTTACGAATATATTCTGATAAAGAAGTTCCTACAACATAGGAAAATATCCTCTTCCTTAAGTTTAAATAATAAATCTTTAAATAATATAGAAATAATACTATACTAATAAGTGAGAATCTAAATCTCTACCCTAAAGGCATTGGTGATTTGGCGTATTCGAATAAATACAAGAATGAGTTACATGAGTAAACCTCCAAATTTTAATTTGGCTAAGGTGTGCTTACTCCTTTGAATATTTGAGAAGGAGTTTCCTAGAAAATACTAGATTGAGGGGTTTATATATGAGAAAGAAAGATATACTTGAGTTAAAAAGACGTTTTAAAAAAGATCAGTGTACCTTCACTAAGATGTGTGGTTGCTATGTTAATGGAGAAAAAAATGTTATTTTAAAATTTAGAGAATCCTTTCTAAATTTAGATGATGATGAGTTCTTTAAATACATGGAAATTGCTAAAAAAGTCCTATCTGGAACCATTGGAAATAACATTTTAGAACTTAACTTTCCTGTTAATGAAGATTATATAAATGAAAGACAAATTTCTCTTATGCTGCTTAAAAAAAGTCAATTAAAGAATGATGCTCTTCTTGATGATTTTTATGACTCCATTATAGATAATTATGATTATACTGGTAATATTTTAATACTTGTTTTTTATGATGCTTATGATGTTATTACTAAAACTAGTGATAATGCAAAGCTGGATGAATCTGAAGAGGTTTATGAGTATGTGCTATGTGCAATATGTCCTGTTTCACTTTCAGAACCTGGTCTTAGATACTTTGAAAAAGAAAATAAAATAGAAGCACGTATTAGAGATTGGGTGGTTGATGTTCCAACTCATGGCTTTGTGTTCCCTGCTTTTATTGAGCGTAGTTCAGATGTTAACTCTATAATGTACTACACCAAAAATGCAAAGGACCCACATCCTGAATTAATGGAAAATGCTTTAGGATGTTCTTCAAAACAGACTGCTACTATACAAAAGGAAACCTTTGAGTCCATTATTAAAGATTCTTTGGGTGATGATGAGCAAAAAGCTGATAAAATTTTTATGGAAATACAAGATAACCTAAATGCTATGGTAGATGAATACAATGCTACCTATGAAGATATAGATTGTGAACCCATAACTTTATCAAAAAATGATATACAAAATCTTTTAATAGACAGTGGAATTTCTGAAGAAGTTACTGCTAAAATTGAAAAATCCTATGTAGAATGCTTTAGTGATGACCTGCCTTTAGCCGCGAATTTAATTGACACAAAAGCACTTAAAGCAAGTGCTCAAAAAAGGACGGAAACACACCTTCTAAAACAAGTGGAAATTCTAGAAAATAAACTTGAACAAGTTAAACAAGAGACTTCTATGGATAAGGAACCACGCTCATCTAAAGATATTGATGAAGATAATGTGGCAGAAGACGCTTTAGCTACTAATTCAGAAGAACTTTTAGAAACTAATATAAAAGAATCTCCAGAAACCAATTTGAAGGAAGCATTACCAGCTAATATAGAAGAAAATGACCATGCAACTTCAGATGATGAGTATAAAAAAGCTGCTCCTCACTATGATGTTATACTTCAAGTAAAGCCCGAAAAAGTATCTCAAATAAAATCTCAAATAATTGATGGCCAAAAATACATAGTTATTCCGATTAATGACAATGAACAAACTACGGTTAATGGCTTAGAGGATTTAATATAAATTAATAGAAAAATACCTTCACAATGATAATCATCATTGTGAAGGTATTTTAAAATCTAATATTTTTAAAAATATGTTTCTGCCATTTTTTATCTATTCTTTTCAAATATAATTCTTTTATCTACACTAGCCACATCCTTGCATCCTGTAAGTACCATGGCTGATTTTAAATCTCCTGTTAGCTCTTCTATATAAGTTTTTACACCTTCTCTTTGAGCTCCAAAGGATGCGGTTACAAAAGGTCTTCCTATTAATACTGCATCTGCTCCAAGAGCTAAAAACTTAAGTACATCAACCCCAGTTCTTACTCCTCCATCAGCTAAAATCTTAACCTTTCCTTTTACTGCTCTTGCAATATCTTCAAGGACATCAGCAACACCAGGTGTCTCATCTAAAACTCTTCCTCCATGGTTTGAAACTACAATGGCTGAAACTCCAGCTTCTACTGCAAGTAGAGCCTCATCCACTGTCATTATTCCCTTTAATATAAATGGAAGTTTAGTGCTTTTAACTAACTCTTTTATATCCTCAATATTTTTAGGCATTACAGGTTTTCCATGAAGTGCTAGTGTTATAAGTCCACAAGCATCAATATCTACTCCAACCGCGAAGGCACCTGATTCCTCTGCCATTTTAATCTTCTCTATTATATTTTTATTCTCCCAAGGTTTTATAAATACAATACCTTCGCCCTTAAATTCTTTTAGTACCTTTAAGTTTGTGGTTAGAAATGAATCTACTGCTGTATCTCCTACCATAGGGTATATTCCACAATCTAAAGATCCACCTATAACCCAAGATATGTATTCTTCCTCTGAATATTTTCCACCCATATTAAGGGTTGTACCTGAAACTGGTGCTGCAAATACTGGAACATCAAGTTTTCTTCCGAAAATCTCAATAGATGTATCAGGATTTTTAGCATCATGTAAAACTCTCATATTAAGCTTATATCTCTCTAAAGCTTTAAGATTTTCTTTGAATGCATTTCCTGTACCTTTTCCACCCATGCCAGGAACTTCCCCTGCACATGCAACTCCATTACAAACTGGACACGCCTTACAGCTATTATTCAAATTTGCTTTTGCTTCTTTTTTTATCTCTTTATAATTCATTTCATCCCCACCAACCTATATTTTTATTATTATCCATGCTTTATGTTACTTCAAAAATTCACACTCATATTATCATATATTTTATGATGGAATCTTCAACCTAACTTAATCCATAGTAATTATTTAATGTATAGGATATATTTTAAATAATTGTTGAAATTGGACTTCATATCTTCAACACTAGTTTAAAACATATCCAAAATATAAATTTACATCTGACTTTCTTCAAAGAATTTATCCAACTCATCTTCAGTATATATCTTTATGTTGTTTCTTATTAATAATTCAGCTGCTACACCATTTCCAGGTTTTTTTTCACCAGAAAAAGTACCATCATATATCATAGCTTTTCCACATGATGGGCTTCTTGCCTTTAAAATCGCTACATTAATATTCATTTGTTTAGCTATATTTAGAGTTTCCTCCGCACCTTTAATAAATTCAGCAGTTACATCATCATTTATATCTGTTCCCATAACTCTACACTTACCATCTAACACCATAGCACCATCACCATCTATTATTTCATGGGCTACTCTTGGAGTTTGTTGTCCACCTAGCTGTTCTGGACATACTGGGATTGCCTTTCCTTGTCTCATAAGCTCTAAAACTCTTTCGTTTAAGTTATTTTTCCCATCATATTTACAGTTAATACCACACAAACATCCACTTACTAAAATCATACCCTTACCCCAATTCTTTCATTTGTATTCTTAGATAAAAGCTCCTCTTGGCTTTGTTTTAAGAAGTAAGTAACACATTCCAAATCAAAGACTTGGAGTGTTACTTAGCAGAAACTACTTATCATATATATTAGAATTAGTACTTTCCAGTCACCAAATCATAAATTAAAAGTGTTACTTTAATTCTGCAACAGTAACTCCAGTTCCACCTTCTCCGTAATTTCCAAGTCTATAGTTCTTAACATGTGGATGATGTTTTAAAAGGTCTGTTATAGAACTTTTAAGTACACCAGTACCCTTACCATGGATTATTGTAACTTCGCCAAGACCTCCAAGATAAGCCTCATCTAAATATTTATCTACTGTATAAATTGCTTCTTGTGAATCCATTCCTCGTAAATCTACTGATGATGCAACAGATTTCAAATTAAGTTTTGCCTCTCTTTTTTGCATCTTCCTTTGTTGCTTATCCTCTTTTGAAACTTTTCCTTTTCTTAAATCCTTAAGTTTAACAGAAATCTTCATTATTCCAGCTTGAACTTGTACTTCACCCCTATTGTCTACTCCAGAAATTACTGTTACATTTTGATTTAGCGATGGAAGATACACATCTTCTCCTGGAGTTACAGATGTTAGCGCATCGCCTTTAGGTTCCTCTTTCTTACTTAAATTATCTTGAATATTATCTAGAGAATCCTTTATTTTCTTTCTCTCTTTTTCAATCTTAGTTCTAGCCTCTGAAGAGTATCCAAGTTTCTCTAGCTCTCTTATACTCTTAACAATTGTATCCGCTTCTTCCTTAGCTGCCTTAATAACATCTTTAGCTTCTCTTTGAGCTTCATACATTGCTTTTTCTCTAACTTTTTCTAATTTATATAACTTCTCTTCATATTTACCTTTTAATTTTTCTGCTTCAGACTTTAAGCCTTCAGCTCTTCTTGCATCATTTTCTGCTTTAATGCTCTTTTGTTGAAGGTTTTGAATTAACTCTTCAAACTTTAAACTTTCTGTAGATATATTTTCTTTAGCACTATTTATAATATACTCTGGAAGACCAAGCCTTCTTGATATTTCAAAAGCATTTGATTTTCCTGGAACTCCAATAAGCACCTTATAGGTAGGTCTTAGAGTTTCAACATCAAATTCTACAGATCCATTTTCAACACCTACAGTCTTTAATGCATATCCCTTAAGCTCACTGTAGTGAGTAGTTGCCATTATCTTTGTATTTCTTTCTTTCAAATTATCTAAAATACTCATAGCAAGGGCAGCACCCTCAGTTGGATCTGTACCTGATCCAAGTTCATCAAATAGAGCTAAAGTATTTTCATCAGCTTCACTAATAATATTTACTATATTGGTCATATGAGAAGAGAATGTAGATAAACTCTGTTCTATACTTTGTTCATCCCCAATATCTGCAAATACTTTATTAAAAAAGCTAATTACAGACCCATCTCTTGCAGGAATCATCATTCCACTCATTGCCATAAGTTCTATTAATCCTACGGTTTTTAGAGTTACAGTTTTACCACCTGTGTTTGGTCCTGTAATAACTAAAGATGTAAACTCTCTTCCAAGATATATATTACTTGGCACTACAACTTTTTGATCTATTAGTGGATGCCTAGCTTCTATTAAATCTATAATTCCACTATCATTAACTTCTGGACAAACACAATTTAATTCATTGGCATACTTAGCTTTTGCAAATATAAAGTCAAGTTCCCAAACTATATTTCCGTTATTTTGTATAACATCAATGTTTCCTGCAATCTTTAAAGTAAGCTCTTTAAGAATTCTGTTTATCTCTACCTTTTCTTTAATTCTAAGCTCTTTTATTTCATTATTAAGATCCACAAGTCCCATAGGCTCTATAAAAAGAGTAGCTCCTGTACCACTTTGATCGTGAACTAACCCCTTAACCTGCTCTTTATACTCAGCTCTTACAGGAAGTACATATCTATCTCCTCTGATTGTATAAAGGCTTTCTTGAAGATATTTTGAATAGGTTCTTACCATACTATTTACTCTATCCTTGATAGAAGAACTCTTATCCTTTAATTTCTTTCTTATTGTAAATAGTGTTTCACTGGCTCTATCGGCAATTTCATCTTCACCAATAATAGCTTTAAATATTTCATCTTCTATATTCTTAAATGGAACTATTCCCGCTATTATATCTTCTAAAACTCTATAAACTGTTTCCTCATCCTTTGTAGAAACATATTCCTTAAAATTCCTAGAACTTTTTAGCATGTTTCCTATTCTTAGTAATTCTACAGGCATAAGTGTAGAATTCTTCTTTGCTCTTAAAAGTCCATCTCTTACATCATATATTCCTTCAAAAGGAGGTGCTCCTTTAGTTGTAATTAAGAGTAGTGCTTCCTTCGTCTCCTCTAGATGTTCTCTAATCTCATAAAGATTTGCATACGGCTTAAGTCCATCAATTAAATCCTTACCAGCTCTTGTAACTGTATATTTTTTAAGTATTTCTTTTATTTTGTAGTATTCTAATACTTTAAAGGTTTTTTCGTTCATTTATTAATCCCCTACTTTCTATTCAATTCCCCTCTTATAATGACCTCGTGTACTCTTTCCTAAGTTTACATCTTCATTATTAAACACATATCCCATTACATTTAAAACTTCCTCATATGTCTCATCTACAAAGTCAATTCTATAATTATTAATCTTATTCTTCTTAAGTTCTTTTATAAATGGTACTAAGTTAACTGGAACTGTATTGTATATATGACTTCTACAATATTTATCTGTAGTAACTAAAAATTCCTCATTCATTCTATCTTTTAAAACAAATTTATCCTTATGACATCTAAAATTACAACTTGATGCAGCACTCTTTGTTCCAAAGGTACTACCAATTACACAATATTCACTAACCATAAGTTCATACTTACCATAAACAACTATCTGCGCAGGTAAAGTTAAGTTTTTAGAAATGGAGAATAACTCCTTATTATTAAGCTCTACACTTAAAGCTGATATATCATTAAACTTGCTATAAAATTCATAGCTATCACTGTTTAAAATATTTAGTTTGTAATCACCAATTATTTTAACCTTATCTTTAAATACATTAACTATTCCTAGATTACCAGTAATAATTCCTTTAATACTTGCAATATTTTTTTCTATTACCTGACAAACTAGGTTAAACTCATTCTTTATTATATTAGGAACTACTAAATATAAGTTTTCATAGTTAATATCCTTCAAATTTATAGTTCCACCCTTTTGGAATAAGTCCACTGCTATAGCTGGATTTATTTTAGAATTATTGCTACTGAAATCTAGAATACCTTTTAATTGGCTCTCGGTTTTTACACAGATTAAATATTCATCATTAAATCTTTCCTTTTTACCTATAGCTTCTTGAATACTTAAATCTTCTTTATTATATGAGCACTGATTTGTAACCTTTAATTCTAAGCCAATATCACAACTATCAACATTATTTTTAATCTCTTCATTAGTTGTATTCTCTTTAATCTTCCTTTTGTCCCTAGTTTCTATATGGTGAATTATCTTATCAATAAGTTCACGTCTTCCACTATTTATAGATGACATTCTCAGGAATCCATCTTGAAACTTATCAAATTCTACTGCATCTAATTTAAATGGTGTATCCCCTAACTTACTTAAATTTTTAATTATAGACTCTTTATCCATAGGTTTACTTGCTGCCACTTCCACCATATCTCCATAAACTTCAAAATGTTTTCCATCATAGTTTGTAGCTAAATAAAATGGTTCTCCTGGTGCAACCTTTACGTGTATAGTCAGTGGTATCTTTATTCTATAGATATCCTCATAATTTTTTTGAAGCTCAGTTAAAAGCTTGTTATCTGAAGTAACATATACAGACTCTCCACCCTTATATTTTGTAGGCATGAGTTTTACCATGTCACCCTTAAATGCTTCTTTAACCTTTTCCTTGCCCTTTATAATATTGGTAATTGTGAAACCACTACTATCAGTTCTAACACCATCTTGAACTCTTATATCCTTTTGAAGCTTTATAGTTAAATCATTTCCTACCTTTCCAAGAAACACTCCTGTGTTTTTAGGACAATTGTAAGCCATCATATCTCTTCCTATATTCCCTTTAAGATATGCTTTAGAAAATCCCTCTCTATTAAAAAGTTGATTTAATATTTCCTTCTTTGAAACTACATTAAACTTCTTATTTTCATAAACACTATCTATAGCTTCTCTGTAAGTAGTTACTACTCCACTTACATACTCTGGCTTTTTCATTCTTCCTTCAATCTTTAATGAAGAAGTACCGCTTTCAACTAATCCTTTAATTTCTTCAATGGTGCATGTATCCTTTGGACTTAATAAATATCCCTCTTTACTTTCTCCAGTACCTTTATTTATTATGTTATAAGGAAGTCTACATGGTTGAGCACATCTACCACGATTTCCACTTCGTCCTCCTATTACACTACTCATAAGACATTGGCCTGAATAACTTATACATAAAGCTCCGTGTACAAATACTTCTGTCTCTATATCTAAATCCTTTGAAATATATTCTATTTCCTCAAGACTTAACTCTCTTGAAAGTACAATTCTCTGAAATCCAAGATCCTTTAAAAATTGTGCACCTTCTCCATTGTGTATAGTCATTTGTGTAGATGCATGTATTTCAAAATCTGGTATAGCTTCTTTTAACATTTTAAATAACCCCATATCTTGAGTTATTACTGCATCTACTCCTATTTCATATAGGAATTTTCCATACTCTAAGGCTTCTCTTAGTTCATTTTCCTTTATTAATGTATTAAAAGCTATATATACCTTAACATTATATAAATGACAATAAGTCACTATCTCTATCAATTCTTCTTCACTAAAATTATTTGCATATGCTCTAGCTGAAAATTTAGTTCCGCCCATATATATTGCATCTGTACCACCTTGAACCGCAGCATATATACTTTCTTTGCTTCCACCGGGTGCTAGTAATTCTATTTTATTCATATGTTATCAACTCCTATTATTACGAATGAAAACCAAATTAAAATTATGAATTTCATTGGCTTTCAAGGGTTTTTAAGCTCACCCTTTGTTAATTACCTAAAAGCATTTTTAAAACCTTCTCATCGATTATTATACCATAATTAATTGTATTACAAACCCATCAATGAGTATAGCTTTCAAGTTTAATTTATAAAAAAGATGTAGGAATAATAGTCATATTAAACTATTAATCCTACATCTTTAATACTTCATTTAAATTAAGGATTCATTTTTGATTTATATCCATTATATATTTGCATTATAACATTATCTAAATTATAATTTTCTCTTATATAATCTTTAAGCTTATTGCTTTTTTTCTTATTTATACTTTTTCTCACTGCATTCTTTATACTATCATAATCATATGGATTACAATAAATAGCCATATCTTTAAAGTATTCCTTTGATGCACCTTCCTCTGTAACTACTATATTACAGCCATAAGCCGCTGCCGTAAGAGAAGATAAGCTAGTAACTTCAGAAAAACTTGCCAACACATGGGCACTTGAAAATGTGTATGCATTATATAAATCATAGTCATTCATAAATCCCATATAGTGGGTAGTGTCATATTTTAAACATTTTTTAAGATAATCACCTTCTAATGTGGTTCCTACTAACACTAGATCAATACCAATTTCATTACATATTTTACTTAATGTAAGCTGATTTTTACTCTCACATATCCTTCCTACACATAGAATATAGTTATCTAATTCATATCTCTCCTTGAAGTTATACAACGGAACTTCATCATAATTTATAGCTACACCATTATTAACTACAATTATCTCTCCTTTAGGATTAAAGTCTTTAACTATAATATCCTTTTCATAGTTACTATTGCAAAATATAAGATTACTCTTTTTTAAAATCCTTTCTCTATACACCTTACAGTTATTCCATAAGTTAAACCGCTCTTCATTATTGGTATAATTAAAAAATTTACTCATATTAAAGTACATAGGTGAAATTACAATATTGCACCTACTATTGCTAGCTAATTTAAAATGTTTATATGCATCAAATATATTTTTTATATCAAATAGATGAACTATGTCATAATCCTCATATTTAACTTCTTCATTCGCACCACATATTGTGACTTCAACTTTTTGCTCTTTTAAAAATGAATATATTTTAAACATAATAGCTGTATCTCCACCACTTAAATTTGTGTAATCGCCTCTAGCGCATAATAAAACTTTCATTTATAATCCCCCTAAGAATTATGGTTTTAATTAATAACTATGCCCTTGAAATTTTAATTATCACAAATCTACAAAATAAACTTAATGAAAGCTTGTATACTATAATTAAATACCTATCTAATTATAAATATACACGTTATTTTACATAGAAATAAGAGCTGATAATATAAACTTTTATTATCAACTCTCTTGTTTTATAGATTTTTACTTTTTAATTGTAGTAATTTGTCCATTTTTCATCAGCTCAATATTTTTGTGCTGTAATTCATTGTTAAGCTTTTCTATAGTTCCAACCTTAGAAAGTAACTGATATTTTAAATCTGTTTTTTCTGATAAAAGTTTCTTATTGGACCCATTTTTCTTGTTATTATCCTTTTTTAACTCTTGAACTAATTGCTCCATAATTTCTAATTGTTCTTTTAGATAAGTAATTTCATTATTTAACTCTACAGATTGTTTTTCTGCTTCTTTACTCACAGCGCTTTCACTTAACACTTCTAAAGATTTTTTCAAGTCTTCATTTTCTTTTCTTACATCTTCAAAATCTCTCTTTATTCCTTCAATCTCTGAAATAAGTTCCTTTTGTTCCTTTGAAATCATCTTATAGTTTTCATTAGCTCTTTCATAAGCTTCTTTATTTTTAAAAACCTCATCGCCTAAATTTATAGCTGCAAGTATAGTAGCATCAGGACGACTTATTTTGGAATTCTTAAACAGTAGAGTATTTATTTTATTATCTACATATTGTCCAATCATCTGTAAATATTCATCATTTTCTTCGCCTCGTAGGTTATACTCCATCCCATTTATCTTAACTGTTATAATGCTCACATAAACACCCTCTTAAATATAAATTTATACCCATATAAACTTATCTCCATTTTAACATATATTAGATATTTATTAAATAAGGTATTTAATAAATATTCCAATTAGTTGTCAACATTATATTCCATATACTTTAATTATTATGAATTTTTTTTATTTATTCTGTAGTAAATTCACTTATTATATAACTTTTATGTAATATATACTAAATCATCATCTTGTATCAAGTATATTTTTATAATATTGTATTATTATTAAAATGTTGTCTTTCACAATAAATTTTTTTGTTATAAAAATATGCTAAGCATATAGCAATTAAGCTGTATACTTAGCACATTTACTTTACTATTACATTTTAATAGATTATTAAAATTATCATAATGCTATTACCAATGATTATTTAAAATATATCTATTTTATTTATCTTAACTCTGCACCTAGTTTATGCTCTAAGCTTCTTAATATTTTATCATGAACCTTATTAACTTCTACATCAGTTAAAGTTTTATCTACATGTCTATAAATTATAGAGTACGCAATGCTCTTCTTGCCTTCTGGAATTTGACTTCCTTTGTAAACATCGAAAAGCTTAGCACTTTCTAAAATTCCACCACCTTGTTTTTTGATAGTATCTTCTATCTCCTGTACAAGAACTCTATCATCTACAAGTACTGCTATATCTCTTGTTACAGCTGGGAATTTTGGAAGAGCTTTATACCTTCTATCAAGTTTAGCACATTCCATTAGCATATCTAAATTTAATTCTGCAACAAAGCATCTTGTATCCACGCCATAGTTATCACTTACATCTGGATGAATTTCTCCAAATACTCCAGCCATCTTATTTCTAAGTTTTAATCCTGCTGTTTTCCCTGGATGGAAGGTCGGATTTTCACTTTCTCTTAGGAATGCTGCATTTTCTATACCAAGATCACTTAGAACATTTTCAACTACACCCTTAAGTTCTAGGTAATCCCCTACGCCATACATTCCAATAGTTAAAATATTTCTTTCCTCTGGAAGTTTTGTTTCATCCTGATTTTTAATATATACTCTACCTATTTCAAATAGCATAGCACACTCATTGCTCTTAACATAGTTTCTAGCTAAAGATTCCATCATTGAAGCAATAGTTGTAGTTCTCATAAGCTTAAAATCTTCTCCTAGTGGGTTTCTTATTTCAACCACACTTCGAAGTTCACTATCTGCTGGAATTAAAAGCTTATCAAATATCTTATTACTTACAAATGAATAACTAATAGATTGGTTAATTCCACTAGCAACTAAAGAAGAAATTATTTTATCTTCTAACATATGCTTTTCAGACTTACCTGATTTTTCCACTTCACAATGTGGAATAGTAGATTCAAAATTGTTATATCCATGTATTCTTGCAACTTCTTCTGCAATATCTTCTTTAATATTTAGGTCACTTCTGAAGGTAGGACATGTAACTACTAAATTATCTCCATCTAACTCAGTAAACAAATCTAATCCATCAAGATATCTCTTCATATCTATTGGAGATATTCTGCTACCTAAGAATTTATTAATCCATTTGAAGTCTACAGTTAGTGTATGTGATTCCTTAACTTCATTGTAGATGTCTATTTCACCAGACATAATTGTTCCAGCACCTAACTCTTCTACAAGGGCACAGACTCTCTTAACAGCTAACTCACATAGATTTAGATCTAAATCCTTCTCAAATTTACCTGAAGCTTCAGTTCTTAATCCTAATTTTTTAGAAGTAAGTCTGATATTAAGTCCATTAAAGTTTGCACTTTCAAGAACTATCATTGTAGTATCATCTTTAACTTCAGAATTTAATCCACCCATAACTCCAGCAAGTCCTATAGTCTTATCTCCATCTTTAATACAAAGCATAGAATTATCTAAAGTTCTTTCTTCTCCATCTAACGTAGTGAACTTCTCACCATCTTTTGCAGTTTCTACAACTATAGTATTTGACTCTATATCTCTTGCATCAAAAGCATGTAGTGGTTGACCAAGCTCAAGCATTACAAAGTTTGTAATGTCCACTATGTTATTTATAGGTCTTACATCAGCCTCTAATAATCTTTCTTGCATCCATTGTGGTGAAGGCTCTATTTTTATATTACTAATTCCTTTAGCCATATATCTTCTACATAATGGACTCTTAACCTCTACCTTATATGTATCTGTTAAGTTTGTCTCATCAGTAGTTTTATATTCTAAGTTTGGCATTTTGTAAGGAACTCCTAATGTTGCTGCTGTTTCTCTCGCCATACCAATTATACTAAAACAATCTGCTCTGTTTGAAGTTATTTCAAAATCTATTATTGCACTTTCAAGTGGTAAAATAGATTTTATATCTACTCCAATTGGAGTATCTGGAGACATTATCATAAGCCCGTGTACTGGCTCATCCCCTGCTATTCCTAGTTCCTCTTCAGAACAGAACATACCATTTGATAGAACGCCTCTTAATTTACCCTTTTTAATTTTAAGTCCACCATGCAGCGTTGACCCATGAAGTGCCACTGGAACAATATCCTGCTCCTTCATATTTGTAGCTGCAGTTACTATTTGTATTGGTTCCTCAGCATTTATATCTACTGCACATACCACTAACTTTTCTGCATCCGGATGTCCTTCTATTTTTGTTATTTTACCTGTTACTACATTTGTAATATCATCACCTGTAAGTATAACCTCTTCCACGTGGGAACCTGATAATGTTAATGCATCTCCAAGTTCTACAGGGGAAATATTTATATCAACATAATCTTTTAACCATTTAACTGGATACTTCATAATCTTTCCTCCTACCTTCTAAAATTGATTTAAGAATCTCATGTCACTTTCATATAAAAGTCTTATATCATCAATGCCATACTTAAGCATTACCATTCTATCAAGACCAAATCCAAAGGCAAAACCACTATACTTCTCTGGGTCTATTCCGCCTCTTCTAAGTACGTCTGGATGTACCATACCACAACCTAAGATTTCTATCCAACCGCTACCTTTACAAATTTTACAGCCTTCACCCTTACATACAAAGCAAGTTGCATCTACTTCTGCAGATGGCTCTGTGAATGGGAAGTGATGAGGTCTAAATTTAACCTTCATTTCATCTCCAAACATTTTTTGTATAAACATCTCTAAAGTTCCTTTAAGATCTCCAAAAGTAATCCCTTCACCTACTACAAGTCCCTCTATCTGATGGAATATTGGAGAGTGAGTAGCATCTACTGCATCAGAACGATAAACCTTTCCAGGTGCAATCATCTTTATAGGCGGCTTTTGATTTTCCATTGTTCTAATTTGTATTGGTGAGGTTTGAGTTCTTAAAACTATATTATCATTTATATAGAACGTATCTTGCTCTCCCCTTGCTGGATGATCCTTTGGTATATTTAGCGCTTCAAAATTATAATAGTCGTATTCAACCTCTGGTCCTTCTTCTATAGAAAATCCCATTGATAAGAATATATCATTAATTTTTTCTAGAGTTAAATTAATAGGATGAACCTTTCCAACTATTTGTTTTTTTCCAGGCATAGAAATGTCTATAACCTCACTATTTAACTTTTCTAGCTTTTCAGCATTCTTTATAGCATTTACTTTACTTTCTAAGGCAACTTCTATTTCCTCTCTCACTTCATTAGCAACTTTACCAACAACTGGTCTTTCTTCTGCAGATAATTTTCCCATGCCTCTTAAAATTGCAGTAAGTTCTCCCTTTTTACCTAGGTATTTTACTCTTAGGTTTTCAAGTTCAGCTTTATCTGTAACTTCATTTAACTGTTCTAATGCAACTTTTTTAATTTGTTCTAATTGTTCTTTCATAACCTTGCTCCTTTCCAAATTTTCTTTATGTAATTTAATCATTAACTAGATTCTAACCATAGTTAATAATTATATTTAATAACTCATTTTGATCTTTAAAGTATAAATACCTGTTAGATTATAGTTTCATAATGTATGTTCACATTACTTGTTTTATACTATATCTATGCCCTCTAACGCCATATCAAAATCTAATCACTGATTTATATCACTAATAAAACTTAGGTTTTTCTGCAATAAAAAAACCGCCCCTAAAAGGGACGGAATATCCGCGGTACCACCCTAGTTGAACTTCAAATGAAATTCCTCTTAGTAAGTTTATCGACTATCGCCGCTAATTACTACTACTACTTCATAATTAGTACTCAAGAGTGAACTTCGAAATAGTTTTTATAAGAAAAGCTTTCAGTCTATGGCTTTTCATCCCTTATATAAAAATATATATCTACTCTCTCCATCATCGTATATCTATTTACTTTTTAAGTTCTTCAATATAGTCATTAAATATATTGAACTAATTTTATTTTTCTTAATTCAGTAAGTTCTATTTTCCAAATATAAGATTTGAATCACAGCTTAACTTCTAAGTGATAAATCATAATTTCACATTCTAACTTGTTAGAAACATTATACATATAATATTGAAAAAATTCAAGTATTAATGGTTATTCTTTAGTACCTTCTGTCTTACACCTTCATAAATCATTATAGATGCTGCTATGGCAACATTTAATGATTCTGTGCTTCCTATCATAGGAATCTTCACCTTTGAAGTTGCAAGTTTCATAACCTCATTACTAATACCATTGCCCTCGTTTCCTACTGCAATAATAGCATTTTCCTCTAGATTAACTTCATAGAAGTTTTTATCTGTTTGTAGTGAACTACACACTAAGTTATACCCTTTAGCAATTAAACCCGTTGTAATTCTTAAATCCTCATCCTGAATTATAGGAATATTAAATATAGAACCCATAGTTGATCTAAGTGTTTTTTCATTGTATATATCAACTGTATCCTTCGTCAATATAATTCCACTACATCCGGCACTATGTGCAGTTCTAATTATAGTTCCTAAGTTTCCCGGATCTTGAACTTTATCTACTAACACATATAATCCATCTTGACTTATAAACCTATCATCATTCATGTTAACAACAGCTAAAACTCCTTGAGAATTTTCTGTAGCTGAAATTCCTTTAAATAAACTATCACTTATTATAAAAACTTTATCCTCATAATCATCTAAATAAAAATCAAACTTTTCTTTAAACTTTTCAAGAGAACTTTCCTTTACAAATAATTTATCTATTACAAATTTTGATTTAAGCCCTTCTTCAACGAATCGAAATCCTTCAATAAGAAACTTCCTATGTTCAACTCTATATTTTTTATCTTTTATCTTTTTTATTTCTTTTATTGTATTATTATCCTTACTTGTTATAAATTGCACTTATATTTCTCCTTATCTAACTAAACTTTCAATGTTGTTTAGTTCTGAAGTTCCTCCAATAGCAACTATAATATCGCCTTCTTCAATAACTTCATCAGCTGATGGAGATACCTCAATATCATTGTCTCTTTTAATAGCTACTACGTTTATTCCATATTTCACTCTTAAATCTAGGTCTTTTAATGAACTTCCTTCCCATTCTTTAGGCGTTACAATTTCTGCAATACTAAAGTCTGGTGATAATTCTATATAGTCTAATATACTTGAAGAACAAAGATTATGTGCTACTCTAATTCCCATGTCTCTCTCTGGAAATATAACTCTATTTGCACCAATTTTGTATAGAACCTTCGCATGTAGAGCATTATTAGCCTTTGTTATTATATGCTTAACATTCATTTCCTTAACTAGAAGCGTCGATAAAATATTAGCTTGAATATCCGAACCTATACTAATTATAGCCACATCAAAATTACTTATACCAAGTGCTCTTAAGCTATTTTCATCATTAGCATCTACCTGAACTGCATGGGTAACTTTTTCTGCAATATTCTGAACTGCTTCCTCATCAATGTCTACAGCCAAAACATCATTTCCCAGTGCATATAAAGTTTCTGCAACTGAAGTTCCAAATCTCCCTAGTCCTATAACTATAAATTGTTTTTTACTCATAATATATCCCCTTTTATCCAACTAAAATTTTATCCTCTGGATACTTAATCGAATTTCCTTTTTTATTCTTTGTCATAGAAATTGCTAACACTAATGTAAGCGGTCCAACTCTTCCAGCATACATAGTAAGAGCAACTATAACTTTTCCTATAGTAGTTAATTTTTGAGTTAATCCTAATGTTAATCCTACAGTTCCAAATGCAGAAGTTGCTTCATATAAATAATATTCAAAAGGTACTCCTGATGCCCTTTCTGTTATTGATAATAATATAGTTACAAAGAATACTAAACCTAAAGCCATGACTACTACAGCAAAAGCTTTATAAACAGTTTCCTTGTTTACTTTTCTTTTAAATAGTTCTGTATCTTCTCTTCCCCTTATTACTGATATAACAGTCATAAATAGCACTCCAGCAGTTGATGTCTTAATACCTCCAGCTGTTGAACCTGGTGATCCTCCTATAAACATAAGCATTATGGTTAAAAATGTTGATGCTACTGTCATGCTTCCTAAGTTTATAGAATTAAATCCTGCCGTCCTTGGTGATACCGATGCAAATAATGCTGATAAAACCTTCCCCTTCATTGACATATCTTTTAATGTATCTGGATTTGAATATTCAAATATAAAGAACATAACAAATCCGAATGCAACTAAAAATATACTCATTGCTATTACTAATTTTGTGTGTATTGTTATTCTTCTTACTTTTCTATAATTATAAATTTCATCCCAAACATAAAAGCCTAATCCTCCAATAATTATAAGTAAAGATATAGTAATAATAACCAGTGCATTATCGCTATAAGCCATTACACTATTATATCCACCCATGAGATCAAATCCTGCATTACAGAAAGCCGATACAGAATGAAATATACTATAATATATTCCTTTTTTTATGCCAAACTCCGGTATAAACTGTATTGAGAGCAATAGAGCACCTATAATTTCAATTGAAAATGTAAGCATAATTATGTATCTTGCTAATTTTACTATCCCTTGAAGAGATGTAGAATTAAGTGATTCCCTTATTATTAATCTTTCCTTAAGTGTTATTTTTTTTCCTATTATTATAGATAACAATGTAGCGAAGGACATAAATCCTAATCCCCCTACTTGTATTAAAATAATAATTACTGTCTTACCAAAATAATTCCAGTGTGTACCTGTATCTACTGTTACCAGACCTGTTACACATACCGCTGAGGTAGATGTGAAAATACAGTCAATAAACGGAGTGCTTATTCCATCTATGGTTGCTATTGGCAAACTTAATAATATTGCTCCTGTAAAAATTATAGTAGCAAACCCCATGGCTATTACTTGGACAGGAGTAAATTTTTTACTTTTTAATATGTCTCTCATTCTCAATTGCATAAAAAACACCTCTATTTCATATTGCAATAAAAAGCTTCAAATTCAATTACATCAATTATTTTCCCCATTTATAGATAAAATATTATATAGTATAAGAATGTAGCCTTAGCTACATTCTTATACTATATAACATCTTTTCTTTTTAGGACCTTATATAGTCTATCACCTACTGGTAAGACTATATAACTTGGCCCAACAAGGTTCAACTCCACTCATTCAGATCAAAACTTAATTTTCTCTTGGCAAGTAGAGTTGTATGTTTTTAAATTAACCTTGGATATGTTTTTTTGCAACTTCTACTAATTCAGCAAAAGCTTTTGGATCATTGATAGCTATTTCAGAAAGCATTTTTCTGTTAATATCAATTCCAGCAAGTTTCATTCCATTCATGAATTTTGAATAAGAAAGATCATTCATTCTAGCAGCAGCGTTTATTCTAGCTATCCATAGTTTTCTGAAATCTCTTTTCTTTAACTTTCTTCCAACGTAAGCATTTCTTAATGCTCTTATTACTGACTCGTTAGCAGTCTTGAATAACTTGCTTTTCCCACCGTAGTATCCTTTTGCAAGTTTTAATACTTTTTTATGTTTTTTACGACTGTTCATCGCTCTTTTTACTCTTGCCATTATATTTACCTCCTAGATAATTTCTACTATAAATATGGTAGTAATTTCTTCATTATTTTTTCTTGAGTAGTTGAAACGTATCCTGCTTTTCTAAGATTTCTCTTAGTTTTTGCGCTCTTTTTAGTTAATATATGGCGTTTAAAAGCTTTAGATCTTTTTAACTTACCTGTTCCTGTTTTTCTGAATCTTTTTGCAGCACCTCTATGTGTTTTCATTTTTGGCATTGTAAAGTCCTCCTCTCGGTTATGCTCTTTTAGGAGCTAATATCATTATCATATTTCTTCCTTCTTGTCTAGCTGGCTTTTCTACAATATAAATATCGCCTAATTTCTCTACAAAAAGGTTTAATATCTTACGTCCTACTTGTGAGTTCTCAATTTCTCTTCCTCTAAATCTCACAGTAATTTTAACCTTATCTTCATCTAATAAAAATCTCTTAGCGTTATTAGCTTTAATTTCGATATCATGCTCTTCTATTGTTGCACTTAATCTAATCTCTTTTACTGTAACTACTTTTTGTTTTTTCTTAGCTTCTTTTTCTTTCTTTTGTTGCTCATAAACAAATTTACCAAAATCCATTATTTTGCATACCATTGGTTTTGCATTGGGAGACATAACTACTAAGTCTAGTTCCTTGTTTTGAGCAATTTCTAATGCTTCTTTAGTAGGAATTACACCCAGTGCTTCTCCGTCCCAACTAATAACTCTGATTTCTTTGTCTCTTATTTCTTCATTCATCATGAAGTCTTTATTTTTACTGATAACATTCACCTCCGGTTTTGATTAACCATATATAAAATAAAAAGGACAGCAAACGCCGTCCTGTTATTACAATCATTGTAATTAATATTTAACCTTACTAGCATTGCTGTAAGGTGAGAAACGGCTGTTTCTTCTTGTTAATTTATTTAGTTTTCTACTAACACAACATATTTTACTATATGTTTATGTTGTTGTCAATGGGTATTTTAATAAATTCTTTTAGTATTGAACATTCATTACAACCATTACAGTATTCAACACGATCTTCAAATACACTTTTTATAGTGTTTAATAATTCTTTATTTCTACACCTATTAGCAGAATGTATAACAATCTTCTTAGGGCAAGTTGTTATAAGTCCACTAATTACTAAATCATCCTTGCTAACGTCTACTATACTTTTATTCTCACAGAGCTCACTCATCAAAGAACTCATCATATCATTCCCAAACTCATCCTTTAATATATACTGACCATCCTCTTTTCCTATAAAAATATCTATCCTATCCAATCTACTCTCCTGAACCTCTACAAAATATTTTAAAAGACTTATAAACTCATTATATTCTTTCTCTACCATATATCTTTCTACTATTTTTTCTATCATTCCATAAATATCCACAGTAAGTTCCTTAGATCTAAAATCCAGAAACCCTTTAATGTTTATTTCTATTCCTTCTTCTAAACACATTATTATATTTTTTATTATTTTATTTTTTTTATTCATACAAAATAAAATCGTGTCATCTATAGGCATTTCTTCTTTTAAAACCAACTCTACAGTTTCTTTAACTATGCTTATATCCTGAAAATTAAGAAAGGTGTAGGTTTCACTCAAGTATTTACTTACTCTTTTATAGATAAATTCCTCTACCATGACCTCATATAAAATATTGGCTATATGATAATTAAATAATTTCCTATCTCCTTCAGTGTATTCATTACTTTCTAAATATATATCTATACATTCATCTGCTTCACCTTTTTTAATATCAGTACTTAAAATTAGCCCCTTATTCTTAAAATAATAGACAATGCTCTGGACTTTATCTAACACATAGTCTCCATGGCTATTATTCACAATAGTCAATAGTAGCATTTAATCACCTCATCTTATGTTAAACTTTATATTGTTCTTTAAATCTTGAGTTAATATATATTATGTGTTTTTATTTATTCTATATTCAATTTTTAAAATCCAATTTATTCTATAATATTTATGGTATATTATTGTTTATTATAATAAATATTAAAATATGAGGTGATGTTATATTTGAAGTACGCATTTGTCGACTACAGGATATCTTCTGAAGAAATATTTAATTTAACAAATTTAAATTGTTCCATTATTCCTTGTGAACCTAGTAAAGATTTATATAATGCCATATGTGGTCATCCTGATATCCTTCTACACTTTGTAAACGATAGAAAAGTCATAATACACAAAGAAACCTCAACTAATTTCGAGAAAAAACTTCTTTCTCTAAACTTTGAAGTAATTAGAAGCAACAGTTCACTTAGGAGTAAATATCCAGGAGATATAATATTAAACGCTGTTAATACTCCAAAGTTTTTTATTCATAATATAAACTACACTGATAAAGCGCTATTAAAAGAAGTTAATTATAAAAATTTAATAACCGTAAAGCAGGGGTATACCAAATGCTCTACAGTAATATTATCTGACAAAGCATTTATTACCTCTGATATCACTATTTCTAATGAATTATCCACTCTTGGATGTGAAGTATTACTTCTCCCCCCTGGTGATATTTCATTGCCCGGTTTAGACTACGGCTTTATCGGTGGAACTTGTGGTATGTTAGATTCTAGCACAATAGTTTTTTATGGAAGTTTAGATTATTACCACCATGGTTCTAAGATTAAAACCTTTTTAGAAAAACATAATATAACTCCTATTTATTTAAATGACACACCTTTAATTGATAGAGGAAGTATTTTCTTTTTAGATGTATAAGTACTTATTTAAAGATGAATTTACTAATATATTTATAACGATTTATTTTTAGTATAATTTTATATTATATTTCCTTATAAACTAAAAAAGCTCTACTTCATAAAACATTTATTAGAAGTAGAGCTTTTTTCATAACAACTTGTATTGTATTAATATTATTAAAATCAAAATACTTTTATTAAACTATCATTACTTTAATTTTTCAAAAATAAAAAAGCAAGTAACGTATTATTACTTGCTTTTTGGAGGCGCCACCCAGATTTGAACTGGGGATAAAGGCTTTGCAGGCCTCTGCCTTACCACTTGGCTATGGCGCCAAATTGGAGCGGAAGACGAGATTCGAACTCGCGACGTTCACCTTGGCAAGGTGACGCTCTACCACTGAGCCACTCCCGCTTAATAATGGTGGCTCGAGCAGGAATCGAACCAGCGACACGAGGATTTTCAGTCCTCTGCTCTACCGACTGAGCTATCGAGCCAAACATAAAAAATAAAATTAAATGGCGACCCAGAAGGGACTCGAACCCTCGACCTCCGGCGTGACAGGCCGGCACTCTAACCAACTGAGCCACTGGGCCATATTAAGATTATGTGGTGGTCGCAACAGGGATCGAACCTGTGACCCTCTGCTTGTAAGGCAGATGCTCTCCCAGCTGAGCTATGCGACCAAAATCTTAATTTTATGTTAACCACTATATAAAATAATCTTTAGTAAGAATTATGTGAATTTTAAAAAACACTTAATAACTCTTACAAAGATTATTATATTAAATTCTTACAACAATGTCAATATTGTTTTTAAATTTTTATTACTTACTTACCATCAATCTCATCAATTAATTTTTTTATATCATCTTGTTTAAACTCATAGGATTTATTGCAAAAATGACATAGAATCTCTTCATTTTTTCCTTCATCATATATCTCTTGTAAATCTTTTTTTCCTATACTCATAAGAACTCTATCTACTTTATCTTTTGAACAGTCACACTTATATTTTGGAGTTAAAGAATCATATATTTTAAGATCCATATCTTCAAATATAAGCTCTAGTATTTCTTCAATTGTCATTCCTTTATCTATCATAGAAGTTACTGATGGAATTTCTTCTAACCTGTACATAATTATATCAGCTAGAAACTCAGATGCTCCAGGCATCATTTGTATTATGAATCCACCAGCTGCTTTTATAGACAAATCTGTATCCACTAATACTCCAAGGGCAACTGCAGATGGTGTTTGTTCTGAAACAGTGAAATAATATGCTATATCATCCCCGATTTCCCCTGTATAAATTGGAACTTGACCTGTATAGGGTTCTTTAAGTCCCATATCTTTAGTAACCTTTAGATATCCACCTTTACCAATTGCTCCACCAACTTCTAATTTACCTTTTTCATTCAAAGGTAAATCCACTTGTGGATTTCCTATATACCCCTTTACCGCTCCATCAGAATGAGCTGTAACTACTATTCCCTTAGCTTCTCCACCCCCGTCTATTTGAAGTGTTAAGCTATCCGTATCATTTTTAAGCATTGCACCCATTAAAACTCCACCAGTCAACATTCTTCCTAATGCTGCCGATGCTGTAGGCATACAATCATGTGTTTTCCTTGCCTCCTCTGCCATATCCGTAGTAATTGCTGCAATAATTCTTATTTGTCCCTCTTTAGCCGTAGCTCTAATTAATTTATCTGCCATTGCTATACTCCCCCTTCTTTCGTACTATATAAGTTATTCTTTCTGTATTATCATCTATAGGCTCTAATCCATAACAATTAAGTTTCTTTTCTACAATAAGACCTGACTCACTCATTATTGATTCTAAAAACTCTTGACTATACGCTCTTTCTCTATGATGCTCATCGAATCTATAGTATACTTGTCCTTTTTTCACAAAGAATGTTAAGTACATATTAACAACATCATCTTCTAATTGGTTTTCCCAAATATAAACAACCTCTTCATTATCATAATTAAAATTATTATTACCTAAAATATTCTTAATTTTATATTCTGTATTTATATCAAAAATAAAAATACCATTTTCTTTTAAGTGTTTATTTACAGACATAAAATACTGTTTTAATTTTAAATCGTCAGTTATGTAATTTGTTGAATCTAATCCACAAGTAATTAAATCAAACTGTTTTTTCAAATTAAGATCGCAAATATCTTGACAACAAACCTTAGCTTTAATATTATTTTCTTTCAATTTTTCATCTGCAATTGATAACATTTCTTTCGATAAGTCTACCACAGTTGTAAATATAAACTTCTTTCCTATAGGAACTGCAAGATTTCCAGTTCCACAAGCTAAATCTAGATAGTCCCGTTTCACAACATTACTCTCACCACAAATTTCTATTATCTTATCTGCCCAACTTTTATAATCTATATCTTCATTAACAAGTTCATCATAAATGTTAGCAAAATCATTATAACATTCCATAGGTTCACCAACTTCTCCATATAATTACCTATATTATTTTACCTTAATTTTTTTCTTTTGTCTAAGAAATCTTATTTTACTTTTTAAGTTTATCTGTTTCTATATGACAGAAAGTTTACAAAATAAACTTATTTAATTTAAAATAAATTTTCAATGTATATATAAATTAGAAAAACTCATCATTCTTAGGAACATTTAGACCTTTCTTCTTCTTAGTCATCATTCCGCCTATACGACCAGTTTCTTCCGCGGTGAGACTACTCCACCCTAATTCATTAACTTTGTCTTCAAGGCCTAATTCTTGCACTATATCATACTTCATTTGTTCTCGCAAAGTTTCTTGTGGCGTTAATTCTTTATTTGCTTTTAATTTAGATTTTATTACTTTTTTTAACGGAGTCTTACTCATAATTTTCCACCTCACCAAAAAACTAAATATACTTTGTATGTACTAACTATATTTTCTACCGTAAGCTGTTTTTTATTCATGGTTATAATGATTTTTACATTTATTCATATAATTTATTAAGCCTTTACTATTTTGTTATAACTATTTTATATTACATTTATTGGTTATTTTACTTTTTCACCATAATAAAGATACAAATTATAAACATACAAATTATAAACATACAAATTTTAATTTACTTGAGATGAAAATTAAAGATTTAAGAATAAAAAATACCCCTTAAAGTATTCTATAGGCTATTTCACCTAAACTACTTTAAGGGGTTCAATTACTTTACATTAACAATTTATTATCTTCCTGAAGTGTAAGTGTATTTTAAATCAATTGTTCCAAATAATGGAGAAGTGTAGTTTTTAATATATTTTTTTACATAAGTGTTTTTGAATCTCCAAGCTTCTGGACTTATAACACCATCTTCATATATTAATATTCTTTCTGCTTTTTTAAATAACTCTGTTCTTTCAGCTGGATCTACACTTTGTGATGCCTTAGTTAAAAGTTCATCATATTCTTTATTTGACCAACCAGTTGGTACAATTCCAGCACCTGACATCCACATATCAAGATATGTGTTAGGATCGTTGTAGTCTCCAGACCATGCCATTGCCGCTACTTCATAATTCAATTCATCTGTTCTTGTTTGGAATATAGCCCACTCAACATATTCTACTTCAACCTTAATTCCAAAAGTATTTTGATAAACTTGTTGTTGGAATTCAGCAAATTCTTTAGCTGTTGTATCTGTACCTGATTGTAGGTATTTAATTTTAATAGTTGATGGATCTTCTCCAAGTCCTAATTCTTTCATTCCTTCTATAAATAATGCTTTAGCATCTGGATTTTCATCCATAAGAGATTTTACTGGTAAATCATTAGCCTTAGCTCTATAATCTTCTCCACCTATTTGTACTTTTGGAGGACAGAATGATAATGCTGGCTCTCCAAGACCTTTTCTAAGAGTTTTAATTTTTCCTTCTCTATCTTCAGCAATTATAAACGCTTTTCTTATTTTTTCATTGCTAAGTAATTTATTTTCTTGGTTAAAGAAAGTATATGAAGTAGATGCATCATAACCTTTTTTAACATCAAATTCACCAGTTGCATCTAATTTTTCTATCCACTCTGGTTTATTTACTGCAGCCATATCTAATGAACCGTTATATAACTCATTCATAGCTGCTGAATCTTCTTTTATTATTTTCATTGTAACTTTATCAAGTTTTACATTTTCAGCATCCCAATACTCTGGATTTTTAACAAATTCAACTTTATTATTGTGTACCCACTCTGTTATTGAGAACGGACCAGTAAATACCATAGTATTTGCTTCTGAACCGTATTTTTCTCCATGAGTAGTTAATATATCTTCTCTTTGTGGTTGCATTACTTTAAAGTATGTTAAATCTAAGAAGAATGCACATGGTGATTTTAACTTAAATTCAACAGTTTTTTCATCTATTGCCTTTACCCCTAATTCCTCTGCTTTAGCTTTTCCACCATTGAATTCAACAGCATTAGCTATTGGATATAAAAGGAATGCATATGGTGATGCAGTATCTGGATTTAAAGTTCTTGTAATCCCATAAACAAATTGCTCAGCAGTAACTGGTTTCCCATCACTCCATTTTGCATCTCTTAATTTGAATGTCCAAGTTAATCCATCTTTTGATTGTTCCCAGCTCTCAGCTATACCTGGTTCAATTTTATCTGCTCCATTTTCATCTTGAACTATTCTTGTTAAAGCCTCTTGGCAGTTTGCAAGAACTTGAGAAGAGTATAAATCACTTGATTTTGATTGATCTAATGTTTTTGGTTCTGACTTTAATAACATATTTAAGTACTGATCAGCATCTAATTTTTCTTCATTCTCTTTTGCGGTATCATTACCTGTGCCTGGATCTTTTGCATCATCTTTCTTACCACAGCCAGTCAATGCAACAGACGCTACCATTGATACAGCCAATAGAGAAGCCAATATTTTTTTACTTTTCATGAATAATCCCCCTTTATTATCATCATCATCATGTAATAATTTAATTACACTTCATTTGATTTAAATTTATTATATATTAACAATTTCACTATTGCAATAGTTATTTTCTGAATATTTATAAGATTACTCAAATTCGACCAATTAATTTTCGATGTAACAAATATTTCATAAAAAACGCAATATGTAAACGTATCCTTGCCATTTGTGAATTAATGTTTTGAATACTAATCAATTATTTTAATTAACATTTAATTTTATAGATTGAATATACTAAGCTTTCTATCTTTTTCTATAAAAACCGAGTTTTACAAGTATCAAAATGCGAAAATTGTAACACGAAATTTAACATAAAAATATTTTTTCCTCATATGTATTATATATATACCATTTTTTTCGTAATAAAATGTAGCGCATTTAAGTATCTACGCTAAATAGTTTCTTCAAATTTATATATAATCACCACTTTATTAATTTTAAATTCATATGAAACTCTTTATTCCTGGATTTAATACTCACTTTTTAAAATATATGCCTATACAATTCTTATCCTCAAGAGACCTTTTAACTTTATATAACCCTATATAAAGAAACACCCTAAAGTTGTAACAAATAACTTCTATATAACAACACTATTTAATCTCTTTTAAAATTATATTTCACTTAATATAATTACCCAATTGACAAATTATTCACATGGAATTTATTTCTGCAATCTAATAATCAATTTAATAATTCTAATAAAATAAAAGGGTAAAGTGAAATTCCACTTTACCCTTTTATTTACTATATAATATTATCTTCCTGAAGTGTAAGTATATTTTAAATCAATGGTTCCAAATAATGGAGCAGTGTAGTTTTTAACATACTTCTTAACATAAGTATTTTTAAATCTCCATGCTTCCGGACTTACAACTCCATCTTCATATATTAATACTCTTTCAGCTTGCTTAAATAATTCAGCTCTTTCATTTGCATCAGTACTTTGTGATGCTTTTTTTATAAGCTCATCGTATTTCTCACTTTTCCAGCCAGTTGGTACAATTCCAGCACCTGACACCCACATATCAAGATATGTGTTAGGATCGTTATAATCACCTGTCCATGCCATTGCTGCTACTTCATAATTCAATTCATCTGTTCTTGTTTGGAATATAGCCCACTCAACATATTCTACTTCAACCTTAATTCCAAAAGTATTTTGATAAACTTGTTGTTGGAATTCAGCAAATTCTTTAGCTGTTGTATCTGTACCTGATTGTAGGTATTTAATTTTAATAGTTGATGGATCTTCTCCAAGTCCTAATTCTTTCATTCCTTCTATAAATAATGCTTTAGCATCTGGATTTTCATCCATAAGAGATTTTACTGGTAAATCATTAGCCTTAGCTCTATAATCTTCTCCACCTATTTGTACTTTTGGAGGACAGAATGATAATGCTGGCTCTCCAAGACCTTTTCTAAGAGTTTTAATTTTTCCTTCTCTATCTTCAGCAATTATAAACGCTTTTCTTATTTTTTCATTGCTGAATAATTTATTTTCTTGGTTAAAGAAAGTATATGCAGTAGATGCATCATACCCTTTTTTAACATCAAATTCACCAGTTCCATCTAATTTTTCTATCCACTCTGGTTTATTTACTGCAGCCATATCTATTGAACCATTATATAACTCATTCATAGCTGCTGAAGTTTCTTTTATTATTTTCATTGTAACTTTTTCAAGTTTTACATTCTCAGCATCCCAGTATTCTGGGTTTTTAACTAATTCAACTTTATTGTTGTGTACCCACTCTGATATCATATAAGGTCCGTTAAATACCATGGTATTTGCTTCCGAACCATATCTCTCTCCATGAGTAGCTATTATATCTTCTCTTTGTGGTTGCATTACTTTAAAGTATGTTAAATCTAAGAAGAATGCACATGGTGATTTTAACTTAAATTCAACAGTTTTTTCATCTATTGCCTTTACCCCTAATTCCTCTGCTTTAGCTTTTCCACCATTGAATTCAACAGCATTAGCTATTGGATATAAAAGGAATGCATATGGTGATGCAGTATCTGGATTTAAAGTTCTTGTAATCCCATAAACAAATTGCTCAGCAGTAACTGGTTTCCCATCACTCCATTTTGCATCTCTTAATTTGAATGTCCAAGTTAATCCATCTTTTGATTGTTCCCAACTCTCAGCTACACCAGCTTCGATTTTATCTTTTCCATTTTCATCTTGAACGATTCTTGTTAAAGCCTCTTCAGCATTTGCAAGGATTAATGATGAATATGAGTCACTTGACTTTGATTGGTCAATTGTTTTTGGCTCTTGAGCTAATAACATATTTAAGTATTGCTCACTATCAGCTTCCGTGCTTGCACTTCCATTAGTTGAATCTTTAGCCTCATCTTTACCGCATCCAACTAAAGCAACAGTTGCTACCATAGATAACGCTAATAATGATGCTAGTATTTTTTTACTTTTCATAAGTAAATCCCCCTTAAATAATCTCATAGTTTCACTAAGTATTTTAAAACATTTAATCTTTGTAATTTTAAAAATACTTTTTCTTCCTCATTATGCAATGTGAAAAATTTATATAACTTTACAAATTATAATTCCAGAAATTTCTACACATTCTTTCATGAATTGAATCTACATATATAATACACCGTTACGTCGACACTGTCAACGGTTATTGTTCCGACTAAAGACTCTTATTTTATAATGTTATTCAATTTTTGGAATCTTCCTCTTGTTTCTTAACCTCTTTAATTCTAATTTTCTACATTTTATTGTTTTTTTATTCACATATTATAATTTCTCTTTCATTGGTATGTCTATTTTTTAACAACCCAATCTTTGTTTTTGTCACAATTTGTAGTTTTTTTTTGTTTAATATCAGTTGAAATCTAATTATGAATTATTTAGGTTTATAAATTTCTTTTCTCTATATATTCTTTTAATTATTTTCACCACAGTTTAATCACTATATACCCTAAAATATTATTCAAAAGCAAACAAAATAAAAATAAGAGCAGATTAAATCTACTCTTATTTTTATTTTAATTATAATATATGACATGCAGCAAAGTGATTAGGCTCTATTTCTTTTAATATAGGATTCTGTTCGCTACAAATCGGTTTTGCATATCTGCATCTTGGAGCAAATCTGCATCCTGGTTTAGGATTTATCGGACTTGGAACCTCACCCTCTAGTGGTATTCTCTCTTTATTCTTAGCCACCTCAGGGTCAGGTACTGGAATTGCTGATAGCAATGCTTGAGTATACGGATGTAATGGCTTCGCATATAAATCTGCACTACTAGCAAGTTCTACCATAGTTCCTAAATACATAACTCCAACTCTATCAGAAATATGTTTAACCATTGATAAATCATGGGCTATGAATAAGTATGTTAATCCTAGTTCATTTTGTAACTTTATTAATAAGTTAACAACTTGAGCTTGAATAGATACATCAAGAGCTGAAATAGGCTCATCACAAACTATGAAGTCTGGTTCGATAGCAAGAGCTCTTGCTATTCCTATTCTTTGTCTTTGACCACCAGAGAATTCGTGTGGAAATCTAGATGCATGCTCTTTGTTTAGTCCTACTAATTGAAGCAATTCATATATTCTTTCCAATCTTTCTTGACCACTATGGATATTATGAACATCGATACCTTCTCCAACTATATCTCCAACAGTCATTCTTGGATTTAACGAAGCATACGGATCTTGGAATATAATTTGAGCTCTTCTAGTAAATTCCTTCTTTTCTTTTTTGTTATATTTACTAATATCACTTCCGTCAAATAATATTTCTCCATCTGTAGCACCATATAGACCCATAACAGTTCTACCACAAGTAGTTTTACCACAACCTGATTCTCCAACTAAACCTAAAGTTTCACCTTTGAAAATGTTAAAACTAACATCATCAACAGCTTTAAGTGTAGCATTCGCTCCAACTTGGAAATACTTTTTAAGATTTTTAACTTCAATTAAAACTTCTTTGTTTTTGCTATTTGCTCCAGCCATATTATTCACCTCTTCTTAATGCTTCAGGAACTTCTACTTTCGGTGCCATTGGATGTTTTAACCAACAACTCACTTCATGGCTATTTGCCACAGTAACCGTTTCTGGCATTTCTTCTAAACATATTTGCATACAATATTCGCATCTCGCAGCAAATGGACAACCTACTGGTGGTTTTACTAAATCAGGCGGTGTTCCGTTTAGTGAGTATAGTGTATCTTTATTTTTAGTATCAAGTCTTGGTACAGATTGAAGCAACGCCCAAGTATATGGGTGTAGAGGATTTTTGAATATTTCTTCAACATCTCCTCTTTCAATAATCTTACCTGCATACATTACTTGAATTCTATCAGCAACGTCAGCAACCACTCCTAAATCATGTGTTACAAGTATAACCGCTGTTCCAAGTTTCTTTTGAAGATCTCCAATAAGATCCATGATTTGAGCTTGTATAGTAACATCCAGAGCAGTTGTTGGCTCGTCAGCTATTAATATTTTTGGGTTACAAGCAAGTGCTATCGCTATCATTGCTCTTTGTCTCATACCACCTGAGTATTCATGTGGATATTGATGAGCTCTTTTATCCGCATTAGGAATATTAACAAGATCTAACATCTTTATAGCTTCTTGCATAGCTTCTGTTTTACTCATTCCTCTGTGGATTGTTAAACTTTCAGCTATTTGTTTACCAACTGTCATAGTTGGATTTAGAGAAGTCATTGGGTCTTGGAATATCATAGATATTTCCGATCCCCTTACTTTTCTAAGTTCTTTTTCACTCATATCTAATATGCTTTTACCATCAAATAATATTTTAGAATCTTTCTTAATTTCTGCCGGCATCGGCTCAGGAAGTAATCTCATTATAGCTTTTGATGTAACGGTTTTTCCACAACCTGATTCTCCAACTATAGCTAAAGTTTCACCTTTATTTAAATGAAAACTAATTCCTCTAACTGATTGTACTTCACCAGCATAAGTATGAAACGAAACTTGTAAATTTTCTACATCTAAAATCTTTTCCATTGCTAATCCCCCCTATTGACGTAATTTTGGATCTAGTGCGTCTCTTAAGCCGTCACCTAATAACTGGAATGATAACATCGTTAGCGATATCGCTAAAGCTGGGAAGATTAACTGATGAGGATAGAATATTAAATTCTGTTGTCCTGCTGATGCAAGAGCACCCCAACTTGTCATTGGTGAAGGTACCCCAAGTCCCAAGTAACTTAAGAAAGCTTCTCCAAATATAAATCCTGGTATATCAAAAGTTATAGCAACAATCATTACTCCTAGTGTATTTGGTACTAAGTGTCTAGCAATGATTCTTGATGGGTTAGCACCAAGCGCCTTCGCTGCTAAAATATATTCTTGTTCTTTAATTTGCAGTAACTGTCCTCTTATAAGCCTTGCCATGTAACACCAACCTGTGATTGTCATGGCTAAGATAATTGGTGCAAGTCCACCTTTATCAATTATAACTCTAAGAAGAATAACTAATACTAAGTAAGGAATACTTACTAGAATTTCTACTATTCTCATCATGATATCATCAGTTGCCCCTCCAAGGTAACCAGAAATACCACCATAAATTACACCTATAACCGTGTCAACAATAGCACCAATCAACCCGATTAAGATAGATATTCTTCCACCTATCCATACTCTTGAAAATAAATCTCTACCTAAAGTATCTGTTCCAAACCAATAAGTTGAGTTTGGCTTTACATTAATCATATCATTATTTCCAACTTGATATTCAAACTTACTTAAATATGGTCCAATTAAAGTCATCACTACAAGTAATCCCAATAGTATTAATGAAGCCATAGCAACTTTATTCTTTTTAAGTCTTCTCCAAGCATCTTGCCAGTAGGTCATACTAGGTCTAAGTATTCCCTCTGAATCTAAGTCATTACAACCAATAATCTTAAATTTATCCTTTGAAAGTTCTGCCATACTTATCCCCTCCTAACGCTTATCGCTTGATACCCTTATTCTAGGGTCAACTAATCCATATACAATGTCAACTAAGAATAAAGCTATAATAAGTAATGCTGATACAAATATAGCTTGCCCCATTATCATGGTGTAATCTCTATTAGTAACCGCTGATACAAAGTTCTCTCCAAGTCCTGGTACTGCAAATATACTCTCAATAACAAATGATCCTGTGAATATACCTGCAATTTGAGGTCCTAAAAGTGTTATACATGGTAAAATTGCATTTCTAATAACATGCTTAAATACTAAACTCACACTAGAAACACCCTTAGATTTAGCTGTTAAAATATAATCTTGTCCTATAACATCTAGACAGTTAGCTCTCATGTATCTAGCATAAGTTGCAATAGACCCAAAGCTAAGAGCTACAGTTGGTAATATAGTATGTTTGAACTCACCCCAACCAGTTGTTGGAAGCAATCTTAATTGAACGGTGAATGCAAATTGTAATAACGCTGCTACAACAAAGGCTGGCACTGAAATACCTAAAATCGCTATAAACATTACTACGTAATCTGGCCACTTACCTCTATTAAACGCTGCTATTATTCCCATTAGTATACCCAATGTTACACCAACTAAGATTGCTTGTCCTCCTATTCTCGCTGATATAGGAGCATGTTTTCTTATTGTTTCACCAACACTTCTACCTGGGAATGCTAAAGATTCTCCTAAATCCCCCTTCAAAGTATTCTTAACAAACAATCCATATTGTGTAATAACCGGCTCATTTAAACCATATTTAGCATAAAAGTTAGCCTTAATTTGCTCCGGAAGCTTTCTAGCCGCTACAGCTAGTGGATCTCCAGGCATAGCATGAATAAGCATAAACGTTATTGAGGCTGATATAAATAGCGTCAATAGCATATACCCAAATCTTTTTAGAGTAAATTTTAACATCATCATCCCTCCATTTTAAGTAAATACCTGCAATAAATTCCCCATCTATTGCATCTCCCCAATGTCAACCTTTTTTTACCTTGTGCATAAGACACTAATATAAATTACACCTCACCTTACCCTAAAGTTAATGAAATGTAATCTCACACTTGTACATCAGACAACGGTTTTACCCTTTATGATATCGTATACAGACTTTACTAATCCATTGATATACATATAAGAAAAACACCTTCAACATTTTTTTGTACTCTATATTTTATAGTGCCTCTAAACTTATTAAATTTAAACTTTATGAATTACTTCCCCTTACTAACACCTCCTACACTATTAATCAAACTAGTAAGGATTCATCCCTTTGACATTTCAAAAATCATTTTAAGAGTATATATGAGTTATTTTTTCAATAGTTTGCAGTTTTTAAATATTTAGAAAATTACCACAATAGCTATTCAATTGACCCAATATTGCTTCTGTAACTTTTATTGTTTTAGTAACTTTCCTTGAAATTAATTGCTACTATCAACTCTATATGCATCTTACAGATATAAATCCAATTAAAATATGACGTCAAAAGTATGAAATAAAAATAATAATAAATTCATTTTTTATAATATTAACACAGCCTTTCACAAGTTGTCAAACTATTTTAGTATCCCATTAATATTAAAAGTTTTAAATTACAACAATTTTTTTTACCTTTCCCTATATTACAATAAATTACATATCTTCTTTTTAAATATATTTCATCATTTTTTTCATTTTAATCCTATGATTTTTGTATTAACTATTATAATGGAATAAAAATTTTTTTTAAAATTCCATGATTTTACTTTTAATGTTGATCTTTAAAAATAGGTTTACTTAAATAATTCTATTATTATAAATTGCATTAAATTTAAATATTGTACTTAAATTTAAGTGTAATATTTAATTACAACTTATATATTAAATTATATTCAATCTACAAAAGTTATATATTTTATAGAAAGTGTATAACTTTATTCCCATAAGTTATATAATGTATATATATAGTATATAACTTAAATGAGGTGATATTTTGAAATATAATGTAGCTATAGTTGGTGCTACTGGAATGGTTGGAAGACAATTTATAAGTATTTTGGCTGAAAGAAATTTCCCAATAGATAATTTATATTTATTTTCGTCCTCACGTTCAGCAGGAAGTACTATAACTTTCAATGAGACCAATATTATTGTAGAAGAACTTAAAGAGGAAAATATAACTAACAAAAAAATCCATTTCGCTCTTTTTTCAGCTGGAGGAGATATAAGTTTAATTTTCGCTCCAATCTTTGCTAAAAACGGTGCTGTGGTTATCGATAATAGTAGTGCATGGAGAATGGACCCTAAGGTGCCTTTAGTTGTGCCAGAGGTAAATAGTGAAGATATAGAATGGCATAATGGTATTATCGCTAATCCTAATTGCTCTACAATTCAAGCAGTTGTTGCACTAAAACCTTTAGCTGATAAGTATGGTATTAAAAGAATTGTTTATTCCACATATCAAGCTGTTTCTGGAGCTGGTGTACAAGGATACAACGACTTAAAAGATGGAATGAATTACGTTCCACCAAAGAAATTTCAATATCCAATATCTTATAATGTAATACCGCAAATTGATGTATTCTTAGATAATGGGTATACAAAAGAAGAAATGAAGATGATTAATGAAACTCAAAAGATTCTTCATAATAATAAATTAAAGATAACAGCTACTACTGTTAGAGTTCCTGTTTTCCACGGTCACAGTGAAAGCATCAACCTTGAGCTTGAAAAAGAATTTGAACTCAATGACATCTTTACATTATTTAACGATTTCTCTGGTATAACTGTAATGGATGACATTAAGAATAATATCTACCCTATGCCTATAGATATAGAAGGAAATGATGATGTTTATATAGGTAGAATTAGACGTGATTTTAGTTTAGATAATGGACTTAATATTTGGGTTGTTGCAGATAACATTAGAAAAGGGGCCGCTCTTAATGCAGTTCAAATTGCAGAGGTTTTTGTAGAAAAGAATTTAATCAATAACTAATTTAGAGTATTAATGACCTTTTCATCTAATAAGATTTTCCAAGTAATTTATTCACTTCAAGGTTAATCTTCAATTGCCTTGAATGTACTAATTATCTATTTAAGCAAATTGAAATATTATTAAATATAAAGAGGTGTGTATATGAGTATTTTTAAAGGTTCTGGTGTTGCAATTGTAACCCCATTTAATAAAGATGGAATAAACTTCCCTAAACTAAAAGAGTTAATTGAATGGCATATAGAAAGTAAAACTGACGCCATAATAATATGTGGCACTACTGGTGAAGCTTCTACTATGACTGAATGTGAAAAGAAAGACGCAATAAAATTCACCGTAGACGCAGTTAATAAACGAATACCTGTAATTGCTGGTACTGGAAGTAATAATACTATGGCTTCTGTTGAAATGAGTAAATACGCTGAATCTGTAGGTGTAGATGGTCTTCTAGTAATTAACCCGTATTACAATAAAACCTCTGCTAAGGGATTAATTGCTCACTTTAAGATTATCGCTGAATCAGTTAAAACTCCTATAGTAGTTTATAACGTACCTTCTAGAACAGGTATGAATATAACTCCTAAGGCACTATTTGAACTTTGTCAAATGGAGAATATCGTAGCTGTAAAAGAAGCTAGCGGTAACATAAGTCAAATTGCTGAAATTAAAGCTCTTTGCAAAGATAAATTAGATATTTACTCTGGAAATGATAATGAGATACTTCCAACTCTAGCTATTGGTGGTATGGGTATAATATCTGTTATTGCAAATATAGTTCCTAAAGATGTACACGATATTTGCGAATTATTCTTCAATGGAGACATTAAAGCTTCTCAAGAATTATTCTTAAAAACTATTCCATTAACTAATGCATGTTTTTGCGAAACTAATCCTATTCCTATAAAGACTGCTTTAAACCTTATTGGAAGAGAAGTTGGCGACCTTAGACTACCATTAGTTGATATGGATACTGCTAATTTAGAGTTCTTAAAAAAAGAATTAAAAAACTACGACTTAATATAAAGGAGACTCAATATGGTAAAAGTTTTATTAGTTGGATGTAATGGAAAGATGGGTCATATGATTTCAAGTGTAGCTGCTAGTTCTTCTAATATGAAAATTGTAGCTGGAGTAGATATGCAAACTACTTGTCCCTTTGATTACCCTGTTTATGAATGTATTTCTAAAGTAGTTGAAGATGTTGATGTAGTTCTTGATTTTTCAAGACCATCAAGCCTGGATTCTATTTCTAAATATGTTATAGATACTATAACTCCAGTAGTTTTCTGTACTACCGGATATACTGAGGATCAAATTTCTCACATAAAGAATTTACAAAACTCTATTCCCGTATTCTTCTCTGCTAACATGTCTATTGGTATAAATATAGTAAATAGCATGCTAAAATCTATTAGCAATACCCTTTTTAAAGATTTTGATATCGAAATCATTGAAAAACATCATAACCAAAAGGTTGATGCACCAAGTGGAACTGCTCTACTTCTTGCAAATACTATTAAGGATTCAATAGATGAAGATACAACCTTTACATGTGGTAGAGATGGTATTGCTAAAAGAGAGCATAAAGAAATAGGAATTCACGCTATTCGTGGTGGAAATATAATTGGTGACCATGAAGTTATATTCGCTGGCAAAGGTGAAGTTATAGAAATAAAGCATTCCGCAATTTCTAGAGAAGTATTTGCTGTTGGAGCTTTAAAAGCTTGTGAATATGTTTATAACAAACCAAATGGTCTTTACTCCATGGACAATGTAGTTAATGTATAATTATTAATTAAAATTTATTCAACTTTAAATCATTTTAATTAAATACAATTCTTAAACCTGTGAAAACTGAAAGACTATGAGAATTTTTTTCTCATAGTCTTTTTGCTTTGTTTATGTTTTAACATAATATTGAAATTGAACTCCAATATTATCAACACTTACTTAAATCATAGTCTTTATCCTATATATTTTTTATCCATTGTTCCATTAAATCTAATGCTAGTTTCAATTGGTCCATACTATAGCAATAGGATATTCTTATATATCCTTCTCCACCTTTTCCAAAAGCAGAACCTGGAACTATAGCAACCTTAGCTTCTTTTAGAAGTCTCTCACAAAACTCATCGCTACTCATTCCAGTGCTTTTAATAGATGGGAATATATAAAACGCTCCCTCTGGTTTTATAGCTTTAAGACCCATGTTGATTAATCTATCATATACATAATCTCTTCTAGCCATAAGATTATTTTTTATGTGTTCAATATGGTACATAGAATTTCTCAATCCTTCTAATGCTCCATATTGGCCTATGGATGGTGCACAGGATACATTGTACTGATGCACCTTTATTATGCTCTCTAATATCCACTGTGAAGCACATACATACCCTATTCTTATTCCTGTCATAGAAAACATCTTTGAAAATCCACTAACTAATATTAACCTATCTTTCAGCTCACTATACTTTGATATAGAATTAAATTCTTCAAATATAATAGAGCTATAAATCTCATCGCTAATAATTAATACATCTTCATCCTTTAATATTTGAAAGAGTTCATTACATTCTTCCTTTGTCATTACTCTTCCTGTTGGGTTAGATGGATGGGATACAACTATTGCCTTCGGGTTTTCTTCTTTTATAAGTTTCCTAAGACTATCTAGATTTATAGATAAGTCATCATTTAACTCATAATTCACTATAAATCCTCCACATATACTTACACAGCTTTCATAGGCTGGATATGCTATGGAAGGGATTAACACCTTGTCACCTTGGTTTAGTATAGCTGTAAAGGTAGCTAGTAACCCTTCACTTCCTCCAACAGTTACACAAATTTCCTCCTTAGAGAAATCTACATCTTGAAATTGTAAGTACTTAGATATTTCTTCTCTAAGAGGCAAAATCCCAGCATTTGGAGTATATGTAGTTTTATCTTCATCAATTGCCCTTTTCATGGCATCCTTTACTTCAACAGGAATTTTAAAATCTGGTTCACCTAAGGTTAAAGATATTGCTCCTTCTACCTCCGCTACCTTATTATAAAATCTTCTTATCCCTGATATCTCTATTCCATCTATCCTATTTGACAATATCATAATCCCTTACACTTCACTTCCTATGTTTATATTAGAACTCTATTCCTTTTCTAGCTGGAACTCCTTCGTTAAAGTAATGCTTAAGATCTTTCATTTCTGTAACTAAGTTTGCCTTATTCATTATAGCTTCCGGAACATTTCTTCCAGTCATTATAAGTTCTACATTATCAGGCTTTTTATTCATAAGATTTAACAATTGCTCTTCAGTAACTAATCCATTAGATAGAGTTCCCATGATTTCATCCATAATTAAAATATCACAGTTTCCTTCTTCTAACTGTTTTAAGCAAAATCTATATGCCTCTTGTATATCTTCCTTTAATTCTAACTTTTCTTGGTCATTTAATGTCCAGAAAAACCCTCTAGGTCTTTCAAATCTGTGAATTGTAAAATACGGTGCCATAAGTTTTGCAGATTCAAGTTCACCAGTAACTCCACTCTTTAAAAATTGGACCATACAAACTCTATATTTATTTCCTGCTGCTCTTGTAGCAAGACCTACTGCCGCTGTAGTTTTACCCTTTCCGTTCCCTGTATATATTTGAATATATCCGTTTTTTAAGTTTCCCATATTTGTACCTCCTATGGTGTATTATTTTAACTTTATTATATCATTTATAAATAAAATATTCCATTATACCTTAATTATATGATATAACTATATTAGTAAATTAAGTATATTAAGTATTATATTCAAAAAGTTTTAATTTATATATTATTATATTGAGTTTTGGATAATATATAAAATAAATATACATTGCTCACTGAAAGGAGTTAAGAAACATGGATTATAACTTTACAGACCCATATGAAATTGCTCGATTTATAAAAGAGTCTAAAAAATCTACCCCTGTTAAAGCCTATATCAAAGGTGATATACAAAATTGCAACTTTGAAAATATAGATTGCTTTGGTGAAGGAAGTTTTTATGTTTTATTTGGAGATAGCGCTGACATAGGTAACTTTTTAGAGAAAAATAAAAGTAACATACATAGCTATAGACTTGAATCCGATAGAAGAAATTCTGCTATTCCAATGCTAGATACAAAGTATCTTAATGCTAGAATTGAACCAGGTGCAATCATAAGAGATAGAGTTTCCATTGGAAATAACGCTGTTATCATGATGGGGGCTGTTATCAATATTGGAGCTGAAATTGGTGATGAAACTATGGTAGATATGAATGCTGTAGTTGGTGCAAGAGGAAAACTTGGTAAAAGTGTACACCTTGGAGCTGGTGCCGTGGTAGCAGGAGTTTTAGAACCACCTAGTAAGGAACCATGCGAAATTGGAGATCATGTGCTAATTGGTGCTAATGCGGTTATTTTAGAAGGTGTTAAAATAGGTAAAAACTCAGTAGTTGCCGCTGGTGCTATTGTTACTGAAGATGTACCTGAAGATGTAGTTGTAGCAGGTTCACCTGCGAGGATAGTTAAGCATGTAGATGCAAAAACTAAAAGCAAAACTGAAATATTAGCTGATTTAAGAAAATAGTGAATTAAAAAAATATAATACCATGAGAATTAAATTCTCATGGTATATTTTATTTCTTATTATTGCATTTACCCTATTAAATAACATCCTCAATCTTAATTTCAGTAGTCTGACTTTCTGAATTTACGTTACTTACTGGAGTAATATTATCATTATCTACTCTTCCTATGACTGCTATATTGTCCCTATTTTCATCAGTAACCCTTTCCATTTTAGAAATTGAAACCTCATAGGCAACTTTTTTAATAACTTCTGTGTCTGATATCTTTTTTTGGTATTCTCTACTTTGCAATCTTCCCCAAACTCTGATATTATCTCCAACTTCTAAACTCTTACAAAATCTTGAGTTTCTTCCCCAAGCTATAGTAGGAATATAATCTGATTTATTATATAATCTATTAACAGCTAATAGCATATCTGCTATTTCCCTGCCAAATGGAGTAGTTCTATAAACAGGTGCTTTGCAAATATATCCATCTAAGAAAATTTGATTTGGATTCTTTCCTCTTTCTTCAAGTTCACGAATATCTCTTGCAAATACATTTAATATAAGTCTATTTGCACCATCAACAAACTTGTTATAAGATCTAAGTTGTCCATCTACTACAATCTCACTTCCAATGCTCACATCTATTCCTGCAATTAATCTCTCTGATACGGTAATTACTAAAGTGTCTGAAGTATCACTAAGTCTTGAAACCTCAAATTCAAAATTATAAAAGCCCTCCCCATACATTTCATGACTAAACTCTAAATCTGAAATTACTTTTCCTTCTAAGTAGATTTTGTTGTTAAACATATTATTATCCATGGTAACCCCTCTTCCCTTGGTTTTTTAGTAAAATTTACTATAATCTATATTCTTCAAAATTAAAAATATAACTATTTATAGTAAAAATCACACATTTTTTTCTTATAGTTCTATTTACATACCCCGTTTAATTAATTATAAAATAATTGTCTAAATTTTACAACATTTTTATTTATTAAATTAAAGTAATCTCATTTAATTTTTGAAATTTCAAACTTTTGTTCATATATTTTATGCATTAAATGGATTTTATACTTTATTTACTTATCTACTCTTAAATTCCACCTTAACTAATATATACATATATTCTTCCATCTAATTTCTATTGTATTTAGCTATACATAATACAAATCACTAATTTTTATTATGTATCTGCCTTCCTTCATGATCTAAGTAATAATCATCATGGTAAATTAAATCTGAAACTTTTACAAATTCATATCCCATATTTTGATATCTCTCAATAATTTTAGGTAAATTCTCCGGAGTATATTTACCATCGTTATGGAATAGTAAAATGGACCCTTCCTTAGCCTTTGATGCTACTCGCTCATACTCTACATTTGCTCCATTAGCCTTCCAATCTACACTGTCCACATCCCATTGTATAGCCTTTATTCCTAGTCCCTTAACAGTTTCTACTGATAGATTATTGTAGGATCCTGATGGGAATCTAAAAGTTTTAGGTAGTTCTCCTGTGAGTTCCATTATTTTTGCATTAGCTATTTCCACATCATTTATAATCGCTACCTTGTCCATTTTGGTGTAGTCTGAATGTTTATTAGAATGGTTTCCTATTTCATGTCCACGTTTAGCTATTTCTTTCACTTGCTCTGGATAATCATCGCACCACAATCCAATAATATAAAAAGTTGCTTTAACATTGTACTTGTCTAATATATCTAATATTTCTTTAGTCTTGTCGTCTCCCCAGTTTACATCAAAGGTTATAGACATCTTTTTTTCCGTAGTTTCTACTGAATAAATAGGTAATTTCTTATTTGAAGGTGCAAATACCTCCTTATTAAATATTCTTCCTACTAAACTTGTACAAATAGCTACAGCTAATATACCTACGGCAATTACAACTCTTAATTGAAATCTATTTATCTTTTTCATGTTCCCCCTATACTTAATCATACTTTCTATAAAATTATATTCACAATGAATAAATATATGCTACATCATATCTTCTAAAATTAATTCATTTTGACGAATTATATGTTATAATTAGATAATTAATTAATGTATATTTATATACATAGTTTAAAGGAGGGTACCTTATGTTTGATAATTCTTTGAACTTAGCAGAAAATAAACTTCTATTATTGCATATAATAGATAAAATCGACTTACCTATTTCAAATATACAACTAACAGAGATTGTACTTGAAAATAATTTTATAAACTACTTTACACTTCAAGAGTATATAGATGAACTCATCTCATCAAATCTACTTATGAAAGTAAATCATAAAGATAAGGATAGACTTGTAATCTCTGATAAAGGTAAAGAAGTCCTATCTCTATTTCAAAACAGATTATCAAGTGAATATATAAATAAACTAGATTCCTATATTAATGTTAAAATGAACGTAATAAAAAAAGAAGCTACCATATCAGCTGATTACACAATTGAAAATTCTAACAGCTACGTAGTTAGCTTAGGTGCCTCTGAAAACAACATTCCCCTTATGGAAGTAAAAATAACGGTGGCCACAAATAAACAAGCCAGAGAGTTATGTACAAAATGGAAAAACAACCCCTCTGACTTATATACTAAAATTATTAAAGTTTTAACTGAATAGAATTTATTAATATATAGGTTGTAATAAATAAACTACCTAAAATTTAAATACTATAATTAAGTTTTAGGTATAAACTTAATTACAACTTATATACATATATTAAAAATTTCTTACAAAATAACCACTGCAATTAAATGTAACCTATGCAATAATCATCCCCGTAGGTTGACCTTTCAATTGGATGATTAGTTTTTTTTGGTTATCTTCCTTATTAATTCTTATTAATAAGTTATTATAACTATCGCCCACATAAATATGCTTTTCATCACATGTTATTCCTCTTGGCATCCCACCAGTTCTTATGTTCTTTACATTTTTAAAATCTAACACATCAATAATTGATATAGTTCCATCACCATAATTAGATACATAACAATATCTCTCATCACAATACATATCGAATGGACAATTTCCAACAGATAATTTATGTATAACTTTATAACTTTTACTAGATATAACGCTTACACACCCCTTATCTGAACTTCCTGCTCTACTTTCACATACAAGTATATAATCTCCATTTAAAGTAAATAGGGCCTTTGTTGGTGCTTTCCCAACCTTTATATTCTTAATATCACATCCATATAATGAATCGAATAAGGTTATTGAATCATCCCCATTATTAGCTACAACTATTTTATTTGTAATATTACAACAATCAATACTATGAGGAGAATCACCACAAGGAATAATCTCAATTATTTCCTTTTTGTTCAAATCAAAAGTTACCACATTATTTGAATCACCACAAGCAATGTATAAATGATTTCCTAATGAACAAATATCTCTACAGTTTCTACCTAAATAATAACTACTAGACATAGAAGTTTTTAAATTAATTACAGATACAGAGCCATCATAACAATTCGAGGTAAATAATAAGCCCCCTTGCATGCATAATCCATGAGGACCTATTTTACTTCTATTAACTCCCACTAAGTTTATAATGTTTTCTACGGCAAATTCGTCAATACTCACCTTATCAACTCGGTCTTGAGTTGTATTACAAATATATAAGTGCCTCATTGGAATCCCTCCCTCACATTTATAATATGAAGAAACTCCTATTTTTGATACGAAAATATTTTATTCAACTCTTTTTTAACTATTTTCTACCTATTGCTACTTCTATATACCAATTTAAACACAGATTACTTTTGTAAAAATATTTAAATTAGCACTAATATCACCTTAAGATAATACCCCATTTACAGTGTTCTTAATTTAAACTATTAAAAATTCATATCATGATTTCTAATTATTTTTCTCATGTCTCCTACCATATAAAGAGACCCTGAAACAACTAAAAGTGTATTCTCACCACAATAAAATAATGCTCTTTCATATGCTTCTTCATAATCCATTATAGCTTCACAATTATCATTATATATATCTATCTTAGCCTTTAAGTCTTCACATAGTTCAGCTCTTTCACTATGTGGTGTAACTGCTATAATATGCTGTGCCTTAGGACATATTATATTTATCATTTCATCCACTTGTTTATCTGCCAAGATACCAATAATGAGTACAAGCTTCTCGTATTTAAAATAAGTATCTATGCTTTCTGATAATTTTTTTATTCCATCAATATTATGAGCACCATCAAGTACAACTAAGGGATTCCTTGTCATAATTTCTAATCTACCTGGCCATTTAACAGTTTTTAATCCACTTAAAATACTTTCTTTTGTAACTTTTACTCCCATATCCATAAGAGCCTCACAACTATTTATAACCACATTACAATTTTGTATTTGATGAATTCCCAAAAGAGCTAAAGAAATTTCGTATACATCTTTTTCTGTACTAACTCTTACATTTTGAATAATTCTTTTTTCATCATTTTCTTTAACTTCAACTAATGTTGCATTTTCTCTATTTACTTTTACAAGTGGAGCATTTTTTTCTTTGCAAATATTCTCTATAATATTAGAAACCGGCTTCTCTTGAGGATAAAGAATTACATTTGTATTTGCTTTTATAATTCCACCCTTTTCAAAGGCAATTTTCTCTAAAGTATCTCCTAAAATATTCATATGATCTAAACTAATAGAACCAATTATTGAAAGTTCTGGAGTTATTACATTTGTAGAATCCAACCGTCCTCCAAGTCCAACTTCTACCACAGCAAAATCAACTTGTTTTTTCATAAAGTGTAAAAAACCTGCACAAGTTATTATTTCAAACTCAGTAGGATTTCCATATCCAAGTTCTGTAACTTCAGCAACAGCCTTTGATACTTCAGTAACAATACTCGCTAAATCTTCCTTTAATATATTATTATTATTTATTTGTATTCTCTCTTCAAATTCTTCAATATAAGGAGAAATATAGCTTCCCACCTTATACCCACTATGCACTAATATATTTGTAATCATTGCAGTTGTTGACCCTTTTCCATTTGTTCCTGCAATATGTATAGTTTTTACTTTTTTATGAGGATTCCCTAATAGTTCTAATATCTTTTCAGTTCTTTCAAGACCAAGTTTACTTCCAAACTTAGCAGTGTCTTTTATATAATTAATAGCTTCAGTATAATTCATAATAAGCCTCCTGAACTCTAATTTTTCCAATCTTATTTTACCTCATAACAGGATTATACTCAATAAGGATATTCTTCAAAAAATTAAGATAAGTAGTGTAAATGATCACACTACTTATCCTATTAATGATTAATATCTCTATAAGTTATTGTAACTTTGCTATACTTTCTAAAACTGAGTTATACATTTCTTTATATTTCTCACCTTTAGCTTTTTCTTCTTCTACAACTTCTGCTGGAGCTTTAGAAACAAATCTTTCATTAGCTAATTTCTTTTCAACTCTATCTATCTCTGCAGCCCACTTAGCTTTTTCTTTGTTTAATCTTTCAATTTCTTTTTCTGCATCTACAAGTTCTAAAAGTGGCATATAAATTTCTGCACCCTTAGAAACTACAGATACTATATTTTCTGGTGCTTCTTCCTTAGCGTTTAGTATTATAACCTCACTTGCAGAAGCTAGTTTTTCAAAATAAACCTTTCCTTCTTTGAATGCATCTGCAGCTTCAGTAGCATAAATATATGTCTTAGCTTTTCTTGAAGGCGGTACATTCATTTCTGTTCTAGCATTTCTTGTATTTCTTATAGCATCTATAATATAGTTCATATACTCTTCAGATTTTCCATCTTCAAGGTCTGCTTCAAACTCTGGCCAGTTTGAAATAGTTATTGATTCACTCTCTTTAGTTAAGTGAGTATAAATCTCTTCTGTAATAAATGGCATTACAGGATGAAGTAATTTTAATCCTGTTACTAGAACCTTATTTAGAACATTTAAAGCTATTCCTTTAGTTTCTTCATTGTCACTGTATAGTGATGGTTTTGCAATTTCTATATACCAATCACAGAATTCCGTCCACATAAAGTCATGAACCTTTTGAAGAGCAATTCCTATTTCATATTTCTCTATATTATCTGTAACTTCTTTAACAATATTATTAAGTCTTGATAATATCCATCTATCAGCTACAGAATAATTCTTGCAGTCTTTATATTTCTCAATAAGAACTTCATCATTGTACATCATAACAAATCTTGATGCATTCCAAATCTTATTTGCAAAGTTTCTAGCTGCTTCAACCCTTGACTCATAGAATCTTATATCACTTCCAGGTGCATTTCCTGTAACAAGTGAGAATCTTAGAGCATCTGCCCCATAGCTTTCTATAACTTCTAATGGGTCTGTTCCGTTATCAAGAGATTTTGACATCTTTCTTCCCTGATCATCTCTAACCATTCCATGGAAAAATACTGTTTCAAATGGTATAGCATCCATGTTATATAAACCTGAGAATATCATTCTTGCAACCCAGAAGAATATTATGTCTCCCCCAGTAACTAATGTACTTGTTGGATAGAAATATTTCAAGTCTTCTGTGTTACCAGGCCAACCTAAAGTTGAGAACGGCCATAAAGCAGAACTAAACCAAGTATCTAATACATCCTTCTCTTGTTCTAAGCTTGTAGAATTACACTTATTACAATGAGTTGGTGCCTCCGTCTGTACTATAATTTCTCCACAATCTTTACAGTACCAAACTGGGATTCTATGTCCCCACCATAATTGTCTTGAAATACACCAATCTTGTATATTTTCCATCCAGTTGTAGTAGATCTTTTCAAATCTTTCTGGAATAAATTTGATTTCTTTTTCTTTTACAGCCTTAATTGCAGGTTCTGCAAGAGTATCCATTTTTACATACCACTGCTTAGAAAGCATTGGCTCAACAGTACATCCACATCTATCATGAGTTCCAACATTATGGCTATGATCTTTAACCTTTACTAGGTATCCTTGCTCTTCTAAGTCTTTAATCATAAGCTTTCTAGCTTCATATCTATCAAGACCTGAATATTTTCCATATCCCTTAGTTATAGTTCCATTCTCTTCAAGTACAACTATTTGCTCAAGATTATGTCTCTTACCTACTTGATAGTCATTTGGATCATGGGCTGGAGTTATCTTAACACACCCAGTTCCAAATTCCATATCAACATAATCATCTGCAACAACTATAATTTCTCTATCTACTAGTGGTAATTTTAATTTTTTTCCTACTAAGTGAGCATATCTTTCATCCTTAGGATTAACTGCAACAGCCGTATCTCCAAGCAATGTTTCTGGTCTTGTAGTTGCAATTTCAACAATCTCATCACTACCTACTACTGGATAGTTAATGTGCCAGAAATGTCCACCTTGCTCTTCATATTCTATTTCAGCATCTGAAATAGCTGTCATACATTTTGGACACCAATTTGTAATTCTATTTCCTTGATAAATAAGATTATCTTTATATAATTTAACAAAAACCTCTCTAACAGCCTTACTTAAGTTTTCATCCATAGTGAAAGCTTCTCTAGTAAAATCTGCAGAGCAACCCATTTTTTTAAGTTGAGTTTTTATTTTCTCTCTATATTCATCTGTCCATTCCCAAACATTTTCTAGAAATGCTTCTCTTCCCATTTCCTTCTTCTTAAGTCCCTTTGCAAGTAAAGCTTTTTCTACTCTTACCTCTGTGGCAATACTTGCGTGATCTTCTCCTGGTAGCCATAGAGCGCTATATCCTTGCATTCTCTTTGTTCTTATAAGAATATCTTGTAGAGTATTATCTAGTGCATGACCAAGGTGTAATTGTCCTGTTATATTTGGTGGTGGCATAATTACTGTATAAGGCTTTTTATTCTTATCCACTTCTGGTGTGAAAAATCCACTTTCCTCCCACCATTTATAAAGCCTATCTTCAAATTCTTTCGGGTCATAATTCTTTGCTATATTGTTGTTTTCATCCATTACTATTCCCTGCCCTTCTATTAATTTGTAATTGCTTAATTATTATAGTTTTAATCATGATTTTTTAATGAAAGTTAAAGTTAACTTTTACTTAGGTCACATATAAAATTAGTGCTTCATCTCTTGGATTTCTCAATCTTAGTACACAAAAATTATTTTTTAAAATAAAAATTTATTTAAAATAAAAAAAGCGCTACCATCCCCAAAGGACGACAGCGCGCGTTACCACCTTTATTTCTCAAAATCACTTTTAAGACTCTCTTAATTTTAACGATGAGGAACCACCGTCTTTAGCTACTATAACTTCACTAAAGCAACTCCGAAGCTACCTTCAAAATACTTCCTATAGAAAACCTCTCAGCCTATGAGTTTTCCTCTCTTAATATTTCCTATTTCTACTCCTCTTCATCACAGCCAATTTATATATATATTACTCTTTTAATATATTATATACAATATATTAATTTTGTCAATATTAACTGTATAATAATTTATAATCTTTAAATATAACTTTTATTATAATCCATAATTATAATATTGTAATTTAATTGAAATTATTTAAATATTTTCATTAGGTTCCGGTATATTTTAGAATAAAGTGGAAATTACTTAAATGTGATAACTAATTAAAAACTCCTTCTCATACTAATTTAAAGGAGTAAATTCTACTATCTAAATCATAAATTTACAATGTCACTTATAGGAGGTTTTTTCCTTGAACTATTTTACCTATGCTAATGATTTATATAAACTTAAAGACTATGAAACTGCCATTGACATGTATAAAAAATCCTTAGAGCTAAAGGAATATGAAGCGCCTTCATTTTATAACTCTGCTGTGTGTTTTATAAAGTTGAAAAAATATAAAAATGCCATACCATTACTTTATAAAGCTCTTGAATTAAAGAATGAAAGCAAGTACTATTTTAATCTTGCCTACTGCTATGTAATGCTAAATGAAAATGGTAAAGCTCTAAATTATTTTAATACTGCTTGGTCCATTGATAATAGTGATGATGAGTGTGAAAAAGCCATAAACCTTATACTTGCTAAATGTAAGAAAACAAGCTAATTTGCTTGTTTTTTTATTTAGGCATCTGAAAATAAATAATAAGTCAAAGATGCGAAGGATATTTTGAGTTAGACAAGGAAGCAGGTTCCGCAGATAGTAGAACTATCTAAGGGTTCTGCTGACGACGTATCACTCAAAATAGCCTAGGAGATTGACTTATTTATTTTTTGAAGATGCATTTACCTATAAAATTATTTTATATCATAATTATATTAATAAAAGGTCTAATCTATCTCTAATCCTTCTATTTCCATTCCCCAGCAATTTTTCTACCCCTATGATCACTATTAAAACCTACACTATCAAAAAAGTTACCTGCATTATAGAAAGTTGGGTCTACATTTATCCACTCATCCTTTTCAGATATATACACCTCATTCCATGAATGGCTAATCCAACTCATTCCATTAAAGCCCTCTCCAACTATTAATCTAACCGGAATATCATTAGCTCTGCACATAGCCACATAAAGACATGCGTAATCAAAACACACTCCACTCCCGGTATTGAATGTATTAATTGCACCTGAGGTTATTCCTGTTGGTATTTTGTTTAACATAACTTCTTCAGCTTTGTTATCATCATAGGTTATTGTACTTCCTATCCATTTATAAATAGCCTTTGCTTTATCATAGTCACTAGAGTATCCATTTGTTATACTTATTGCTGCATTATCAATAACTTCATTTGATCTAACACCATCTTCTATGGTTACTCCATTATAAAATATAAGACCTTGAAGATATCCATTTACAGTATCTACGGAATTATTTACTGAGTTGCTTTCTTCATCTACAACTCTAAATGAGTTTTCTAATATATTAGGAAATTTTTTTGCAACTTCTGATTCTGTAACGTGCTTTATAATGTTTATATTTACATAATTATATATATTTGAAGTATTTAATTTATTATTTAGCTTACTGTCATTTAGGAATAGAGCCCCATAGCTAAGTAGTGCGGTTACTATTATTACATAGCATATAGCTTTAGGTATTTGAAATACCCCTCCTAGTAACGCCTTAATTCCTCTTCCTGTATCTCTAATACTTCTATCAATTCCCTCTGAAACAGGAACTAAAACAAATCTACTTATCAAATTTATAACAAGTTTAAACAACTGATAAATTAGTAAAAATACAATTAATAGTATAACCCCTATAAATAATTCAGATGTTGTAATAAGTAAGGCAAAAGAAGGTGAAATTTTAGATTCTATATATTCAATAGCACCATATTTATCTAAAGTTACTACATCTCTTACCACTGCAGTGGTCAACATAATTGAACATACTATAGCTATGGATGATAAAATACCCCTTAGCGTTATTACAAGACTTTTACTCTTAAGTTTAAATAAAAATCCCATAAGTATAGGATAAATAAATGCTATCACTAATATTAATGATACTATATTTATACTGTTTTCTTCTAAAAAATTCACCCTCACACCTCCTTATTTCTGTATTAATATTTATAATAAAGTTTTAATTTAATATTTTTTAAGTACATTTTAAACAGATATTAATTATACATTTCTTCTGTCCAAGCCTTTAAAATACATTATTTATTCAAATAGCCTTTTCTCTTTAATAATCATATTCTTCTCCATAAATAATTGTACTAAGAACTGATTTGATGTCTCTATAAGAGTATCCTTTTCTAAGTAGAAAATCCTGCAGCTTTCTCTTTATTTTAATCGCATCTCCCTCTGATTTAGATAATCGTTCATATCTCTTTTCTGCGATTTTAAAGAGCTCTTCTCTATTAACTTCATTATCCTCTTCAACAACTTCATAACTATCACCACTATGATTATTTCTATTGTTTAATATACTATTTTTTTTCTTTTCAGAAGTAATTTTACTTCCATAATAAACTTCATCGTTACACTCTACGCCATTCTTATTATAGCCATCTTCACCTTCAGAATTCTCTTTAACTATATTAAGTTCTATTTTATCAATAACTGATTTTACTATATCAAAATTATATCCCTTAGAAATTAAGAATGTATTAAGCTTCATTTTAATTTTTCTTTCATCAGTTTCATTCTTACATAATAAAACTGCCTTCTTTTCTGCAATCTTTGCGGCTACATTTTCTTCTGTGTCTCCATGAACACTTTCTAAGGTTCTTAAAATAATTTCCTCTGATATTCCTCTTTTAATAAGTTTATATTTTATATTTCCTTTTCCTTGTGTTCTTATATTTTGCGTTACAAATGCCTTTGCATAATACTCATCATCTATAAATTTATAGTCCTTCAAAAACACTATAACTCTATCTATAGTTTTCTCATCATATTCTTTTTTCTCTAAATGCTCTCTTACTTGAAATTCGGTTTTAAGAGAGCTTTCCATATGCTTCAAAGCTTTAGCTTTAGCAGTTAGGTAATTATCTTCATCTATTACCCCTTGTAGCTCATCAGCATTTATTTCTCTGCCCTTAGCTAAATTATGATAATAAATTAATTCACTGCTGCACCCAAAGGAAAATTCTCCATCAATAAATACATTAACCCTATTTTCTTTTTTCTTTTGAGTTTCTATCTTTGTAATTATTTTACTCATTAATCTTCATTCCCATCATAATCCCATAAGCTGATACCTTTTATCTATATAAATGACTTTTCAGCTTTATTTAATTAAGGTAATCTCACTATATAAAATTAAACTTTTTTACTATTCTTCATCTTTGTCAGATAATAGTACATGAACTGTAGGTTTATTTAATACTTTCTTAGCAACTTCATATAAATCTTGTGCTACTATTTCATTTAATTGTTCCATATCTTCTGAAAATTGATATAGATTTTCTTTTTCCATAGCTTGATGAACCACATAGTTACCATGGTCTGAAGAATCTTCTAGTGTTGAAGCGATAGCAGTTTTAAATACTTTCTTCATAATATTTATAGTATTGCCATCAAATACAATTATTTCCTTTTTAATTTTTTCTATACAATCATCAATTGTTTTTATAGTGGCATCTACATCTTCTGGAGACACTGCAGCATAAATATATAAAGATTTTAGATTATGAGTTAAATCTAATGTTGTATAGACATCATAAGCCAGACCTTTTTCTTCTCTCAGTTCTCTAAATAATATGGAGTTTGAACTCTCTCCAAACTTATGATTTAGTATTCTTAAAGCTAGTTCTTCCTTCTTATCTAAATCCTTAAAAGTATATAAATATAATACTGTACTTTGTTCCATATTTTCTCTGTGAGTTACCTTAAATTTTTCTTTATTCTGCTCAAAATTTAAAATTGGTTTATCTACCTCTTTTTTCTTCCAACTATCGAAGAATTTTTTCACTAGTTCTATTACATAGCTATGGTCGTATGAAGACACAATTGATATAACTGTGTTATTTGGAACATAGTGATTTTTATAGTATCTTGTTAACTGTTCCTTACTGAGGGTTTTTACAATAGACTCTTTACCAATAACATCAATTTTTAATGGACTATTTGTAAATGCCATGTCATTTATCTTTTGAAATGATAAATCTTCTATATCATCTTTGCCACTTCTAACCTCTGCAAGAATCACACCTCGTTCCTTTTCAATATGCTCCTCAATAAATGTTGGATATTGAATTAAGTCACTAATTAACTCTATACAATTTACTAACTCTTCATTTAATGTAGTTGTATTAAAAACTGTTGATGTATAATCTGTATAAGCATTATATTCTCCACCTAAGCTTTCTAAATCACTGTTTAAGGTCTCATTATCTCTATTTAAAGTACCCTTAAAAAGCATGTGTTCTATAAAATGTGAGATTCCTCTCTCTCTCTTATTTTCACAAACCGCTCCAACTTTAACTCCTAAGTTAAGTGATGCAATTTGAGTTTCTTTCTTTATAGTAATTAATTGTAGACCATTATCTAAAAATGTTTCTACAGTATCAAATAAATTTTTTTTCATATATTCTCCTTATAAAATTAAATTAATAAATATAAATATAATGATATAAATATATTCATATCTGTACATAATATAATATATATATTTTTATATCTGTGCATAATATAATATATTTATGTTTATATTTATGTCTGTACATACTATAATATATTATTTTCCCTAAATGTAATAGAGTTTTATATTACCACTTACATAATTTATTTTATATATACTTACAATAATCTACATAAAATTCATTTTTACATTTGCTATTATATATATACTATGTTACTATTAGATGTATTTAAAGAAGAAAAAGAAAGAGAAAGAGAAGAGGAATATGAATGGTAAAAACTAAATTTGATGAACTTGGACTTAAGGATTCAATATTAAAATCTATAACTGATTTAAACTTTGAAAATCCTAGTGATATACAAGAAAAAAGCATTCCGGTAAGTTTACAGGGTTACGATATAATAGGTCAAGCGCAAACAGGAACAGGTAAAACTCTTGCCTTTGGAGCACCTATTCTTAGTAATATGGGTCCTAAAGGTGGAGCTATCCAAACACTTATTTTAGCTCCAACAAGAGAATTAGCTATCCAAGTTAGTGAAGAACTAGCAAAACTTTGCAAGTATGAGAAATATAAGATTCTTCCAATATATGGTGGTCAATCTTTCGATAGACAACTTAGTGCACTTAAAAGAGGAGTAGACATCGTAGTTGGAACTCCTGGTAGAATATTAGATCACATAAACAGAAGAACTTTAAAGCTTCAAGATGTAAAGTTCTTAGTTTTAGATGAAGCTGATGAAATGTTAAACATGGGATTCATTGAAGATATTGAAAGTATCCTTTCTAACTTAAGTGAAGAAAGACAAACACTTTTATTCTCTGCAACTATGCCAAGACAAATCAAAATGCTTTCTAAAAACTATATGAAACCAGATACTCAACACATAGCAATAGCTAAAAAATCTATGACTGTTTCTAAAATAGAACAATCATATTTCTTAGTTAACTCATCTAACAAATTTGATTCTCTTTGCAGAGTTTTAGACGTAGATAATCCAACTACAACAATTTTATTCTGCAAAACTAAAAAAGGCGTAGATGAATTAGTTGATGCCCTACATAGCAAAGGCTACAGTGTTGAAGGTATGCATGGAGACATGAAACAAAGTCAAAGAATGAGTACCTTAGCTAAATTTAAAAATGGTCAATTACACTTCCTTATAGCAACAGATGTTGCTGCTCGTGGAATTGACGTTGAAAATGTTACTCACGTTATAAACTATGATCTACCACAAGACATCGAGTCTTATGTTCATAGAATCGGAAGAACTGGTAGAGCAAATAAAGAAGGTATAGCTTACAATTTTGCTTCAAGAAAAGAAGTGTCTTTCATAAGACAAATCGAAAATCATACTAAGAGCAAAATTTCTAAGAAAGAGATTCCTACTTTAGCTGATATATTCTCTGCTAAATCAGGAAGTTTACTTGAAAACATATCAAATGTTTTACAAGAAGATTCTTACAGTAATTTCTTACCAATGGCTAAAGAACTTATAAACGAATATGGTTCAGAAGATGTTGCAGCTTCACTTCTTAAACTTATGTTTGATAGAGAATTAAACTGTAACTACTCAGAAGATAGTTCTTCTGATGTTGAAGAAACTACTAGATTATTCTTATCTATAGGTAAGCTTGATAAAGCAAAAACTAAAGATGTTATAGAATTCTTAGACCACACAGCTGGAGTTAAAGGTAAAGAAATTGGAAGAATTGATATTCTAGATAAATTTGCCTTCGTAGATGTACCTACAAACCTTGTAGATGTAATCTTAAACAACTCTAAAGGTCAAATGTTTGGAAAAAGAAAAGTTAATATCGAAATTTCAAACAAAAGAAGATAAATAGCAATATAAATCTTTGATTTATGAATTGTAATTTACTCATTTTAATATATTAGAATGAGTTTCAATAAAAAATGCAGTATGAATTGTTCATACTGCATTTTTGTTTGCCTAATTTAAATCATCTATATTTTCACAATGTAAATACTGGAATTTAGTGGTAGAATATAACAAGATATATTTTATTCCTGTACGTATAAGTGATAAATGGCATTATATAGATGACAATGGTAATAAAATGAAGTAACTATTATTAACTAAGAATTTTCTATACTAATAGTAAAAAAAACATTACAACACAATTATGTGGTGTAATGTTTTCTTTTATTATATTTTACTGTTCTATTACTTGATGTGCTCCAACTTTTACAAATTCTTGAGCATCAGTACTGATAAGTTTTTCCATCCAATCATTACCTGCATCTGTAGGAACAGTAACTTTAACTGTCATTCTAATAAAATCTCTAACTTCCATTCCATTTTCATATACTCTATTCTCAACATTTGGATCTATTTGTGCATGACCATGTTGAGATGTAAAATTTACCATCTCCAGTTTCAATCCATCAATTAATTCAGGATTAAATTGAACTGTTGTATCTGCTTTTAGTGTTCCATAATTCGCAACTACTATGTCTCTTTCAAAAGTATCTCCTGGTTTAACATTTTCAAAGCTTAATGTTTTTCCACCATCTTTAGCATTTGATTCTGTAACTTTTGATGTAGCCTTCCAACTATCTAACCCAGCATCTGTAGCCCAATATGCCTCTACATCTAGTTTACCCATTGTAATGTTTACTTTATCTGATAATGAATCACTATCAGTTAAATAAGCATAAGTACCATATCCGCCTACCCCAGTTGTAATAGCTGCTGCCATTAATAATGACACGATTTTCATGTTAGTTTTCATAATAAAATTCCTCCCATATAATATAATTATTTATTATATAATGGTGTGGATTCACTATTAGCTCCATATTCACCAAGTGACCATATACAGTGAATACTTCTCAGCGACCTTTTATAACGACATTGTAAAAATATAAATATTATTTTCATGCATCAAATAGAATTTATTCTATACTTTTTTTATTCGCTCTAATAAGTTTTACTTCTTTAAATATTTCTTTTGAAATATAGTACATAATTATTATCCAAGCCAAGGCTAAGAATTGAATGTTTTGCATTTTGCTTATTAAAACTCCACCCTTAGGTATTTTGAAACTATACTTAGATATTACTTGATTAGAACTAACTTTTTTCTCATCAATGGCAGTATTTGCGTCCCCCTTGGTAGCGAAAGTGTTTCCATTTCCAGTTACTTCAACAATTCTATGGGTTACCAACATATTGCTATCTTTAAATGTAATAATATCTCCAATCTTAAGTTTAGATGTATCTTTTACTTTAGCTCCAATTATTAAGTCCTTTGGATAAAATTCTGGATTCATACTTTCTGTTAATACATTCAAATATGTATGTCCAAGTATACTTGGTATATATTCCTTATCTACTCTTATCTTTAAACTTTGAAGTACAATAGTAAATAATAATATAATTACTATATAAATAATTGTTTTCTTAGCATACTTAAATATTTTTTTTAAACTCTCTCTATCATGAAGCTTCCTTATTTCTTTCCTCATTCTATCTCCTCTTCCTCTCCCCCTAAAATAGCACCAATAAAAAAACTCCAATAAACTATACAAATATGCATACTTTAACTGGAGTGGGTTCACTACTAACTCTAATTATTCAAAGTGACCAAATTAAGAATAACCCTCATCGTTTCCATCTATTTTATTTTATGTATTTATTTTACATCTTTATATTAATATTGTAAACAACTTTTTTACATTTTATACCAGTATTTTTTTATGATTTACTGTTTTTATATTTGTTTCAAATTAACTCTTAAATTTAACATTTTTTTATCATGTATTAATCTAAAAATATAATATAAAACAAGAAGAGTTACCTTAACACAAAAGTTTCAAGGTAACTCTTCTCGCTTATCTAATAATATTTAATATATCTAACTTATAAATATATTTCTTATTTTATAATCTCACCATTACTTGTAATAGTAACCTCAGTATAAGGTACAATTACCTCTGAAGTAAGCATCGCTCTTTTAACTGCTGAAACTATTCCAGAACAACAAGGAACTTCCATTCTAACTACAGTTATGCTTTTTATATTATTATTTTTTAATATCTCAGCTAGCTTATTCTCGTAGTGCTTAACATCATCAAGTTTTGGACAGCCTATTACAGTTATCTTATCTTGCATAAAGTCTTTATGGAAATTTCCATAAGCATAAGCTGTACAATCTGCGGCTACTAATAAATTAGCATTATTTAAGTAAGGTGCAGATGTGTTTATTAAATTAAGCTGTACTGGCCATTGTCTTAATTCTGATGAGTTATTCTCTATAGAATCTACTTTCTTAGGTGCAACTTCTAGTGTGGCTATAGTTTTTCTTTCAATAGTTTTTGCCATAGTTCCAGGACATCCACAAGGCATTTTCTTATCATCTTCAGGCTTAACTTCCTTTGTCTTCTCCTCACCCAACTCTAAAATCCTTGCCTTTACTGCATCATCATCATACTCATCTGCTTCTCTTTCAATCATCTCAATAGCTCCTGTTGGACAATTAGGAAGACAATCTCCTAGTCCATCACAATATATATCACTTATAAGTTTAGCCTTACCATTCACAAGATCTATAGCTTTCTCGTGACAAGCTGTAACACATAATCCACACCCATTACATTTATCATCATGTATTTTAATTATTTTTCTTTTCATAAATAATTCCTCCTAATTTTTCATTATTTAAAATCTACTATTTCATTTATAAAGTATCCTATAATACTATAATTTATAATTTTAGTTCTTAATGTAGTTTAATATTAAGGTAACCTACAGATTTAAATTTAGTTTCTAAAACTCTGAACCTTAACTATGAGTTAATTATATCTTTATTCATATAATTTGTATGTAACTTATGTTACGATAAGCAATTTAAATTTTGGCTATTTTTTAGTACTATTAAATTTGGCATCAAAATTATACTAGTATAATTTTTATATAGCTAAAGCCCTGAACTCTTAGCAATGTTCAAGGCTTTAATTATATAAAGTAACTACTACCTAATTTATTTCAATAAACTTATCTATAATACTTCTTGCAATAGATGCTCTCCCTGGTAATGTAGGTAAGTTATCTTTTGTAAACCAATTTGCCTTAGCTATCTCACTTCCATCAACCTTTATTTCGCCACTTTCGTATTCTGCAAAAAATCCCACCATTAATGAATTGGGGAAAGACCAAGGTTGACTTCCAAAGTATCTTATATTCTTTACTCTTATTCCAACCTCTTCAAAGACTTCTCTCTTTACACACTCCTCTAGGCTCTCCCCGGGATCAACAAAGCCTGCTATAACGCTATACATTCCACCTTTAAACCCTCTATTATGAGCTAATAGTAATTTATCTTCCTTTGTTATTCCAACAATTATAGCTGGACAAAGTATAGGATAAATTATATTACTACAGCTATTACAAACTTTAGCTCTTTCAGTCTCACTATTGTGAGTTGGAGCTCCACATTTTCCACAGAACTTAGTTTTCTTGTCCCAATTTAAGATATTATTAACTCTACCAGCTAGGGTAAACATTTCCTCATCTAGTAATACTCCTGATTCACGTAAAGCTACTAGCTTTAGTTCCTTAACTAAGTTAATTTCTTTGGAAATTTCAACTCCAAAACATGCTATCCCTCTAAGTTCTCCTATACAATGAGCCTTGTCCATATCTAATTCTAACTCTTTAACATGACTCCAAGTAGGAATCCTTAGTATATTTCCTTCTTCTCTCACTACTAAATTTCCATCAACCATTAAAAACCATAGTTCATCCTCTACTCGCTCCTTTGAACCGTGAACTAATGGTACAAAATCAATGTATGCTTCATTATTATCTATCATGTAATTTCACCCTTTCATCCCCATGTGTTTTTGTTTTTTCCACAATCTATATTAATTTATTTTTTAGGTTTCATCTTTATATTTCTAATAAATTATATCAGATTATACTCTTTAAAGAAAATATTAATCTTGGAATATAGCTTATTTAAATATATAATATTTATATTAATCTAATTATACAAGGAAGTGTTTTGTATGCTAACAGTAAATTATGTAGTAGTCTCATTCAATGGAGATTATGCTGTTTTGAAAGATGATAATAACAATGAAAATAATGTTGCATTAGCTTTACTACCAATAGAAATTAAAGAAGGAACACATATACTATTTGAAAACTTTGAGTACACAATTATATAACTAAAAGGGGCCATCTCAAAATCGAACTATGTTTTAAACCTATGTTGAAATTCTACTTAGGCATCTTCAAAAAATAAATAAGTCAATCTCCTAGGATATTTGACTTATTATTTATTTTCAGATGCCTTATAATACTTAAGTTAAATTTCACCATTTTAATAAAGCATAGTTCAATTATTTTAAGATAGCCCCTTGAATAAATATAGATAGTATCCTGTCCATGAATATTTAACTATCATATAAAGTTATAACTGCATATTATAAAGATTCACATAAACACACTCTCATTAACGAATATTGCTCTGCTTATCCTTAGAATAATTATTTAATGTTACATTATACTTATTCTATTATATATGAACCTCTATTCTTGATTTAATACTATCTTTAGGTGAAAACCCTACCATTGTATCTACAACTTCACCATTTTTAAAGATTTTTATAGTTGGAACTGAAGCAACCTTAAATTCTTCTGCTATATCTGCACATTGATCTACATCAGCTTTTAAAAATTTAACTTTGCCTTCCATTTCTACTCCCAATTCTTCAAAGATAGGGGCTAACATTTTACATGGTCCACACCAAGTTGCAAAAAAATCTACAACTATAACACCGCTTGCTATTTCATTTTTAAAATCATTTGAATTAACTACTTTTGCCATTTTAATTCCTCCTAATAAGTTTATAAGTTATAATTTTGCCTAAACATAAACTCAATATATAGTTTAACTTTAATGTAGTTTATTTATTCTGACTTATACCTTGTTTTTATAAGCCCCTTACATTGGCTAAGAATTTTTTTGTTCTTTCATTTTTAGGACTAAGAAATATTTCCTCTGGACTTCCTGTTTCTATAACTACTCCATCATCCATAAATATAATCCTATCTGCAACATCCTTAGCGAATCCCATTTCATGAGTAACTATTATCATGGTTCTATGCTCTTTAGCTAAATCTCTAATTACATTTAGTACTTCTCCAACTAATTCTGGATCTAAAGCTGATGTAGGTTCATCAAATAATATAACCTCTGGATTTATTGCCATTGCTCTAGCAATAGCAACTCTTTGTTTTTGTCCTCCAGATAAATTTTTAGGATAAACGGTTTTCTTATCATACATATTTACCTTTTTAAGCATTTCCATGGCAATGTTTGTTGCTTCCTTTTTTTCAAACCTTTTAACTAATATTAAAGCTTCCATTACATTTTCGATAACAGTCTTATTGTTAAACAAGTTATAATTTTGGAAAACCATAGCTGATTGTTTTCTTAAATTATTTACTTCATTGCTGTTAATGTGTTTTGCATTTATCTTTGCATCACATATTGTTATTTCTCCTTCTGTAGGAGTTTCTAAATAGTTTAAACATCTTAAAAATGTAGACTTACCAGATCCAGATGGACCTATTATTACTACAACCTCACCCTTTTTAACCTCTAAATCTATACCTTTTAAAACCTCTAGGCTTTCATAGGTTTTTTTTAAATTTTTAATACTTATCATTAATTATTCTCTCCTTAATAGGCTGAAATCTTTCTTTCTAATATTCTTTGAAAATAGTTAAAGATTCCTATTAGTATCCAATACACTATAGCAACCACTACATAACTTTCAAAAAATCTATAACTTGCAGCAGCACTCATTTGAGCCCTTGCTAAAATCTCTGTAACTCCTAGTGTAAAGGCTAAAGATGAACCCTTAACATTGTCTACAAATATATTTCCTAAAGAAGGTATGGCTATTCTAAAGGCTTGTGGTAATACAACTCTTCTCATACCTTGTGATTTGGTCATTCCCATAGATAAACAAGCTTCCATTTGACCTTTATCTATGGCATTGATAGCTGCTCTTAATATTTCTGCTATGTAAGCAGATGCATTAAGTCCGAGTCCTATGTATGCTGCTGTAAAAGCATTCATATTCTGCAATGCTGGAATTATCTGTGGTAATCCAAAGTACAATAAAAATAATTGAACTAAAAGAGGTGTCCCTCTAAAGAAGGAAACATGTACTCCAACTAATTGCTTTAATACGGGAATCTTAAATACTCTTATAATGGCTATTGCTATCCCAACTACAAGACCTATTATCATTGATATTATAGTAAGATATATTGTAATTTTAAGCCCTTGCATTACTGATAATATTAATTTCATAAAATAACTACTAGAACCATCTGATGTAATATCTGTATTTAGCCATTTCTTAGATATTTTCTCTAAGGTTCCATCAATGTTCATATCGGAAAGAACTTTGTTTACTTCTTTTACCAACTCTTTATTTTCATCTGTCTTTTGAAATGGAAATGCATTTTGAATCTCTTCTATAGGTTCTCCTGCTAGCTCTAACTCCAATCCCTTTTCATTTATTGTAACCAAAGCGGAAATTTTATCTATCACTACCCCATCAATTCTACCTAACAGAAGGTCATTAAATGCTGCATCTGTACTTTGATAGGTAACAATATCTATGGTCTGATTTATATCTTTTTCCTTAACTATCTGTTCGTAGTTACTTCCAAGGTCTACACCTATAGTTTTTCCATCTAAATCTTCAACGGAATTAATACCTTTACTATTTCCCTTTTGTACTACAATTTGTGCTCCACTATAAACATAAGGATCAGCAAAATAATACTTTTCTTGTCTTTCTGGTGTTACAGTAATCTGATTTGAAATTGTGTTAGCTTTTCCTGAATCCAACATTCCAAATAATCCACTAAAGGAAGCTGTTTTAAACTCAATGTCATAGCCTAGCCTTTTCCCAATCTCTTTCCAAACATCCACATCAAATCCTTCTACTTTATCTCCACTTGAAAAAGTAAATGGATAATATGTACCTGACATTGCAACAATGAGCTTCTTATTTTCATTTGTTTCTTTGTTAGTGTTTTTAAATATTCCAATTCCACCAATTGTAATAAGTAAAATAAACACTATCACTATTGTTATTTTCTTCTTCAATTTACTATCTCCTCATTTGTTTTATAAATATTTTTTATAAATAATTTGTCTTATTATGTTTTATTTTGTCGTTATAGTATAACAACTTATAATCTTAATTACAACTAGTTACTTGTTAGTAATCTTAACTAATTAAGATAGTTTATATACTAATAATCTTATTTATAGTTCCCTTTAAAACATAGTTCTAATCATAAATTTTAAACCTCAATTACTCCACAGGATAATACCTATTATAAGTAATTGAGGCTTCTAATTCCTACAACTATATATTTCTCAGCTCTAAACCATTCTATATTTCAGATACATTTTACCATATACTAGAATTAAAATTCCCAATATTATATAATTATACTGGGTATTACTTGATAAGGAGGAATTTATTACAATGGAGTTAAATGGTGTTTTTTTTATTGCGGGCTTACTTAATATACTAATAATTGTGGGAGCAATAGCTGGTGTTATATGCATAGTTGTATCAATTTTAAGTATTAATAAAGGAGTTAAAGCTACTAACAAGAAATTAGACGAACTTATTAAATTACGTGAACAAGGTACTACTAACGAAAAACTAGACCAAGTTATTGAAATACTAAAGAAAGATATAAACTAGTAAAATTAAAATTGGCTGTCTCAAAACTTAAGTATGTTTTAAACTGATGTTAAAACATACTTTAATCATTTTGAGACAGCCTCACTTAAATAACCTTTAATTAAATTTTATATCCACACTTATTATGATTTTAAACTTGATTTCATTTCATTATATCCCATAAATACAACCCATACATAAGCCAATGTTTTAGGAATCATTAAAATACCTATAATTGGTAATGTATCTGCCCATAGTACTACTGGAATGTAAAATCCAAAGGATAAAATAATAGCTAAAGACATAAAACGGAATACACGATCATTATGCTTTTTACATTCTTTATAGAAAAGATATATTATTATAATCCCCATAATTGCAAAGGGAATGTTACGATAAATTCCCCAAGAAACAGGTGCATTATATGATAACCATTGATTTTGTGGGAATGCACATAATATAATCCTAACAATTGCTAATCCATAAATAGAAGCTGTTAAGCCTGTCCTGCCTTTAATGTCATAACGCTTTCTCCAAATGTAATATAGAATAACATAGAATACGGTCATAGTAACGGATGTAATTAACTTTCCAATACCCAAAGCCGCAGCATTTGCCTTCAACCCTGTTGTAAGTAGTCCATAGGCTCTTGGAACAAGATGAAAGGCATCCCCACATCCCAAAATCACTGCCATAAAACCAAATAAACGATACTGTTCGTTTTTTCCACTTTTCTTAATCATAATAATACCAACAGTTATAACTGTTACAAGATATATAATATCAAAAAGAGTTTCCATAATTCCTTGCATAATTCTCACCTCATAATTTATTTGAACACTGTTCATTTTCAGTGTGTATAAAATGCCATACAATGGTATGGCATAATCACCAGTTATATTTCACTTTGATATATCATCCGCTTCAAACCTTCCAAGAAAAAGCTAATATCCTCTTCTCCTCTTTTAAGCATAGCTAACATATTACTAAAAATAAATTCAGCTAATTTTTCCTTTGTAAATGTCTCTGTCCAAGTTTCATTACTTATGGTTTTTTCTGAATCCAGTAATACCACAATACTTTTACAAATTCTTTCAAAAAACTGATTTTCTTTTTTTCTTCCAAGAGATTTTTCACTTGCTTTTAGTAAAGAGAGTTGCTCTAACCAATTCTCTTGAAATTGATTTAGGTACATAAAAAGATTATCATATAATGCCTGTATCTTTTCAAAAATATCTTTACTCCCATGTAAACATTCATGGAAGTTAATAAATGCACCCCTCCAAAAATCTTCAACTACTGCTACAAGCAAATCGCTTTTGGTTGCAAAGGAATTGTAAACTGTCCCAATAGATATTTTACACTTACTAGCTACAGAACGAATATTGATTGCTGAAATACTTTCTTCTAATGCAATCTCTTTTGCTGCTTGAAGTATTACTTCTTTTGGAGTTTCCGAAAATTTATTCATTTAAAATAACCTCACATCTGAACACTGTTCATTTTAATTATATAACGTAAATTTTACTACGTCAAGATAATAAAACTAAAAACTTTAGGTAAGAATTATTATAATATAACTCTCACCTAAAGTTTCACTGTCTATACATTAATTGTAACATAGCATTTTCCAAATAAACAGTCTGTTTTTTTGAATATTTTTCCTATACACTTTAAATATATTATTTTAAGGGGGATTACTATGATAAGTGGATATGCTACATTAAATGACACCCAAAATTATTTTAACTCTAGAAGAGTTTCATTCAAAAACTGTGACTATTTTTCTGCCTCTAAAATTGCTATAGGCACTCACCTTGGGAATTTTTCTGATGAAGATTCAAACATGTATATAGACACTTTAACCTTTGGATTACAAAATGGTATTAACTTTATCGATACAGCTGTTAACTATCGTGGAATGCGTTCTGAAGTTGATATTGGTATAGTATTAAAGGATTTAATTTCTACTAGGAAACTTTTAAGTCGTGATGAAATTATTATATCCACCAAGGGAGGCCAAATTTTCGGTGATATTCTTAAAGGAATTTATCCAACAAAATATATAGATGACATCCTAATAAAAAATGGAGTTATAAAATATGAAGACCTGAACATTATAGATAATGCTAGATTTACAATGAATCCTAGATTTTATGAGTTTACTATAGAACAGAGCCGAAAAAATCTTGGTATTGAAACTATAGATATTCACTATATTCATAATCCTGAGGTTTCTAAACATGTACTTGGTGAAGAGGTTTTTTATACTCAGTTAAAAGAACTAATAGAATTCTACGAGGCACAAGTTAATCTTGGACATATTCGCTTCTATGGTATGGCTACTTGGAATGCCTTTATTTCGGATATAAATTCTCCTTGGTATATTTCTCTTGAAAAAGTAATGGGTATTGTTAATAGTGTATTTGGTGATAATCATCATTTTAAATTTATTCAACTTCCTTATAATACAATTAATACTAAGGCTAAAACTTTTAAAAATCAATATGCAAATGGGGAGTTATATTCTGCTATAGATGCTGCAAAGGAACTTGGACTTAATGTAACTATAAGTTCTCCTCTAAATCAAATGGAGGACTTAGATGATTTAAATCTCACCCCTAAGGACTTAATAGAATATGTAACTAGTACTGATGGTATTTTTTCAACTATGGTTGGAATGAAAAATATGAAACATCTTAAGAGTAATATAGATATTTATTTTTTTTGATAAATATACCCAGTTTGCTATATAATACATATGAAGTAAGAATACTTTAATTGTTATTAATTTTATTCTCAGTATATAAACAGTTGTTTTATGCTAATACTTTAGTGTTAAATACTATTTCAGTTTATTTAAAATAAAATTGTGTTAAAATTAGAAAGTGATGTGATATTATGTCTAAGACTACTTTTAAAGGTAGTATTATGCTAAACCCAGTTCCTTCAGTACTTATTACAAGTAGAAATTCTGAAGGCAAAGACAATATTTTTACTGTGGGTTGGATAGGTACCGCATGTACTAAACCACCTATGATTACCCTAGCAATTAGACCAGAAAGATTATCCTATGATTATATAAAAGAAGGAAACTCATTTGTTGTAAACCTAGCTTCTACTAATCTGGTTAAAGCTGTAGATTACTGTGGAGTACGAAGCGGAAGAAATACAAATAAGTTTAAAGATATGAATCTTACTTTAAGTGAAGCGAAGGAAATAAATTGTGGAATTGTTGATCAATGTCCTGTGGCTTTTGAGTGTGTGGTAAAATCCATAACTCCCCTTGGTACTCATGATTTATTTTTAGCAGAGGTAGTTAACTGTCATGTTGATGATAATCTTATAGATAGGAATGGTAAAATCCATTTTGAAAAAGCTGATTTACTTACCTATTCTCATGGAGAATATTTTGCTGTGAATCCAACTCCTCTTGGAAAGTTTGGGTTCTCTGTTGCAAAAAACTCTGGATCTTCAAATAAAGTTAACACTACTAATTCAACCAATGTTAAGTCTGACTCGGTGAAAACTTCTTCATCTACAGTGAAAAAGCATACTTATAAAAATCAGAAATCTAATGTAAAAGTTAATCATTATTCTGAGGATGGTATTAATAATAAATCTTCAAGGGACGAATCTTATGCTAGCCCAAAATTACATAATAAAAATAACAAGAGTAATAAGACGAAAAAAACAAAAACTAAAATGAAAACTCGTATATAACTAAAATATAACCAATAATATCAGATATAACATATGAAAGGTGGATGTTTAATGAACTTTATAAAAGTTGGTTCTGCTTGTCCTGTTACCAATGTGGCAGATGTAGACTTCAATTTAGATGAAATAAAAAAATGCCTTAATCAGGCTATTGATGAAGATGTTAAGGTTTTAGTTTTCCCAGAACTTTGCATAACTTCATATAGCTGTAGTGATTTATTTTTCCAAGAGCGATTACTCGAAAAATCTCAAATAGCAATTGAGAATCTTTGTGGCTACTCTGAGAATAGAGATATTTTATTCACTGTAGGTGCTCCCTTTGAATATGATGATGTATTATACAATGCAGCTTTTATGATATTTAATGGAAAGGTTCTTGGAATTGTTCCAAAAAGTTATCTTCCTAATGCTTCTGAATTTTATGAAAAGCGTTGGTTTAGTAGTGGTCTGAATATTGTCTCAAGAAGAATTGATCTATCCTTCCAAAAGAACATTCCTTTTGGAACAAACTTAACTTTTAGAAGCAGAGACATTAGTGTTGGAGTTGAAATTTGTGAAGACCTATGGGTTACAATTCCTCCAAGCAGTTTTCTATCTCTTTCTGGATGTAATATAATTTGCAACCTTTCTTCTTCTAATGAGCTAGTTAGTAAAGCTGACTATAGACGAGACCTTATAAAAAATCAAAGTGCTAGATGTATGGCTTCTTACATTTACTCCTCAAGTGGAGTTTTCGAGTCTAGTACTGATGTACTATTTAGTGGTCATCTTCTAATTAGTGAAAATGGGTCAATGTTAGCTGAGAATGAAAGATTTAATCGAGAAAGTGAAATTATAACTGCCATTGTTGATATCCATAAGCTAAAAGCTGAAAGATTAAAGAACATAAGCTTTAGAGATAACAAGGTGTTAATTCCATTTGAAATGGAAACTATAAACTTTACTTTTAACAGTACTAATATTGAAAACTTTAATAGATATGTAGATAAACATCCTTTTGTGCCTGGAAATCCTCTTGAAAGAGATAAGCGTTCAAAAGAAATCTTTAATATTCAAACTGCTGCTCTTGCAAAACGATTTACTCATACTGGGCTTAAAAAAGCAGTAATTGGAATTTCTGGTGGTCTAGATTCTACCCTAGCACTTCTTGTGGTAATAAAAACCTTTGATATGCTTAAAATTCCTAGAGAAAATATAGTGACTATCACAATGCCCGGTTTCGGAACTACCGATAGAACCTATAACAATGCTCTAGATCTTTGCAAGAATCTCGGTACAGATTTAAGAGAAATAAACATTGTGGATGCAGCTCTTCAACACTTTAAGGATATTGGTCACCCTGTAGAGCAACATGATGTAACCTATGAAAATGTTCAAGCAAGAGAAAGAACACAAATTCTTATGGATCTTGCAAATAAAGAAGGTGGACTTTTAATTGGAACTGGAGATTTATCAGAATTAGCCCTTGGATGGTGTACTTACAATGGTGATCATATGTCTATGTACTCCGTAAACTGCTCTATTCCAAAAACCTTAGTAAGATATCTAGTTGATTATGTGGCTGATCACGAAAGTAGCTCTGAAGTTAGCAAAATTCTTATTGATGTTCTTGATACACCTGTAAGTCCTGAACTTCTTCCTAAAGATAAGGATGGAAATATTGCTCAAAAGACTGAAGATATAGTTGGCCCTTATGAGCTACATGACTTCTTCCTATATCACTTTATGAAGCACGGTTCATCTAAGGAACGTATAGAATTTTTGGCTAATGTGGCCTTTAAAGATTTATACTCAGAAGAGGAAATTGGAAAATGGCTAAAGAAATTCATGACAAGATTCTTTACACAGCAATTCAAACGTTCCGCTTTACCTGATGGTCCTAAGGTTGGTTCTATCAGTTTATCACCTAGAGGAGATTTAAGAATGCCATCGGATGCAAGCTATAACAGCTTTATTTAAGTGAGAACCTAAATCTATGATTTAGTTGTTCGAACTTATTCATTCGAACAAAGTGAGAAGGAGTTTCAGTTTCTAAAAATGTAAAATTTGGACTTTCACTTAAAATTACCACTGGAACTAAATTTAACTTTAGCTCCAGTGGCTTATTTAAAAGAAAGCGCCTTCTCATATACATTCCAATGAGTAAGTTCCACTAGCCAAATGTAAAATTTGGAGTGTCACTTATAAATGTCTACTATAAGGCCAGAAATTTCGTCTATGGTACTTGCTATATCTAGATTTTCTCTTTCTTCACTTAGTAACATTTGTGTTAATTCTTCTAGTTTATTATCTACAGTTTCAATTGTTACAAAATATTGTGTTTGCCAGAAGCTTATATCTTTTTTTACAGAATACATAAATGCAAGTACGGATTCTAGGTATTCTTTTATTTCTCTTTTATAAGCTCTTACATCAGCGTAGCACTTAGAAATTACAAGTCTACTACCTTTAGATTTTATGCTTTTAAGCATTTTCTTTAAATCTTCTTCTGATTTCTGTTCTCTGGCAAAATTAAAGTTTTTAGAGAAGTCTTGTTTACCTGTTACAGCAATACCTTCTCTTTTTATTGGAGTACTCCTCCCAACCTTTGATATTTCCAACCTAACACACCCCCTCTATTCTAATTATATTATAAATAAACTTATGGGGTTTTACCATAGATTTTATGGTTAAGTTATTAAATTAATCTTGGAGGTAAATTATGAAAAAATTATTAAATATGTTTATTACCTTCTTTAAAATAGGATCATTTACCTTTGGTGGTGGCTATGCAATGATTCCACTTATTGAAAGAGAAGTTGTAGATAAAAACTCTTGGATATCCAAAGATGAGTTTATAGATATAATTGCCATATCTCAAAGCTTTCCTGGAGCCTTAGCTATAAATAGCTGTACCTTTATTGGTTATAAAATAGGAGGAACCTTAGGCGCCGTTCTAGGACTTCTTGGGGTTGCTCTACCCTCCTTTATTATTATCTTATTTATTGCCATAGCTTTTAGTAAGTTTCGAAATATGTATATTATAGAACTTATATTTAAGGGTATTAATGCAGCTGTTCCTATACTTATTTTAGTCGGAGTAAATAGTCTTGCTAAAGTTCTTGATAAAACTGCTACAAATATTGTGATAATAATAATTACAATACTTCTTACTATATTCTTAAATGTAAATCCAGTTTATATAATTCTCATTGCTGCTATTTATGGTATATTTATTAATCGAAATAACTCCTCTGCTATAAATTCTAATGAAGCTAAGGAGGAAAAATAGATGCTACTTTTAAAATTATATCTAGCTTTCTTAAAGATTGGGACATTTGGATTTGGTGGTGGGTACGCTATGCTTCCTCTAATTCAAAAAGAAATCGTGAATCACAATGGTTGGCTTTCCCAGGCTGATTTTATAGATATCATTGGTATATCTCAAATGACTCCAGGTCCGATTGCTATAAACTCTGCTACCTTCGTAGGTTATCGCACCGCTGGAGTTCTTGGTAGTATAGTTGCTACCTTAGGAGTTGTTACTACTTCTTTTATTCTTATATCCTTTGCCAACTACTTTTTCAATAAATTTAAAAATTCTAAAGTTCTAGCTAATGCTCTTAAAGGTATGAGACCTGCCCTTGTCGGTCTTATAATATCTGTATTCTTAAGTCTAAGCCTAGAATCTTATAGAGATTTAAATAGTATAATAATAGCAGTAATTATAGGATTTTTGCTTTATAAAACTAAAATTCACCCTATAATAATTATTGTTATTGCGGCACTACTTGGTATTTTGTTCTATGGAATAGTCCCTATGGTTATTCCATATTTAAATACTTAATAATGTTATTTTGTTGAAATGTACCTTCAAATTTCTCTTGCATTATAACAAAATATGACTTATAATTTTATCATAAGATATAAGTTCCATATGAGGGAGTAATTACTAGGATACGTCCTAGGACAAGATCAACATCATGACTTTTTTTAGTCTGGTCTTGGATTAAATAATGAGACTCATATATAGCACAATAAGCTATATATGAGTCTTTTCTTTTTACATACATATGTAATTATATTTTAGCTAATATTATATACATTCAAATTAATAAGTTCCACTAATTAAATCATAGATTTGAAGTGTCACTTAACAATAAATATTTATGAGGTGATTTTATGTATTTTAATGATTCTAGCGAGGATGTTATAAGTAATTTCAATACCAATCCTACTACTGGATTAACATCTGCTCAAGTAGAGGAAATGAAAGGTAAGTATGGACTTAACAAACTTGCTTCTAAAAAGAAAAAAACCAAAGTCCAACTGTTCTTTGCTCAGCTAAACGATATCCTAATTTATATTTTAATAGTTGCTGCTATTCTTTCTGTAGTTGTTGGAAAGGAATTCAGTGATGCAATAATTATAGGTATAGTTATTCTTGTTAATGCCACTGTAGGAATGATTCAAGAATCTAAAGCTGAAAAAGCTCTTGATGCTTTAAAGGAACTATCAACACCTAAGGCAATTGTAAAACGTAATGGTGAACTTGTTGAGCTTGCCTCTGAAGAGGTTGTTCCTGGCGATATCATCGTTATCGATGCAGGTAGATTTATCCCCTGTGACATACGTCTTATAGAAAGTGCCAACCTTAAGGTTGAAGAATCTGCTTTAACAGGAGAATCTGTTCCTGTAGATAAGAATGCCAATTTAGTTATTCAAGATGAAAAAGTATCTCTTGGTGATAAAAAGAACATGGCCTTTATGTCTACTTTAGCTACCTATGGTAGAGGTATTGGTGTTGCTGTTGCCACAGGTATGAGTACTGAAATTGGTAAGATTGCTAAAATGCTTGATGAAGGTGAAAATGAACTTACCCCTCTACAAAAGAAACTTGAACAACTTGGTAAAGTTCTTGGAATTGCAGCCATTGTTATATGTGCTGTAATGTTTGCAGTAGGATTATTCCAAGGCAGAGAAATTGCAGATATGTTTATGATTTCTATCAGTCTTGCCGTTGCCGCAATTCCAGAAGGTCTTGCAGCCATCGTAACTATAGTTCTTGCTATAGGTGTTCAAAAGATGATAAAACAGAATGCTATCATAAGAAAGTTACCTTCTGTTGAAACTCTAGGTTCTGTAAATATTATTTGTTCTGATAAAACTGGAACTTTAACTCAAAACAAAATGACAGTAGTTAAGTTCTTTGTAGACAATAACTTAAATGAAATATCAACTTTCGATATGAAGAAACCTAGCGATAAACTTTTACTTGAAAATATAGTACTTTGTAATGATGCCACTTCTACTACTAGTTCTAAAACTGGTGATCCAACGGAAATAGCGCTTTTAGATGTAGGTAATATGTTTGAAACCTATAAGGATGATTTAAATAGCACCCATAAAAGAGTTGACGAAATTCCTTTTGATTCCGATAGAAAACTTATGACTACAGTAAACACTTATGATGATAAGTTCTATGTAATGACAAAGGGTGCTACTGATAACCTTATACCTCTATGCACTTCAGCTTATATAAATGGAGAAATTGTTCCTCTAACTGAGGAGATTAAAAATAACTTCTTAGAAGCTGCAACTAACATGTCAAATGACGCTATAAGAGTTCTAGGTGCTGCTTTTAAGATAATTCCTTCAACTCATGTGGAAGTTGATACCTTAGAAAGTGGATTAACCTTCATTGGCCTTGTAGGAATGATTGACCCACCTAGGCTTGAAGTTAAGGATTCTATAGAAATTTGTAAAACTTCCGGAATAAAAACTATAATGATTACTGGTGATCATAAAAATACGGCTTTTGCCATTGCAAAAGAACTTCTAATTGCAGAAGATATAAGTCAGGTAACTAGCGGTGCTGAAATAGATGATATTTCTGATGAAGAACTTGCAAATAAATGTGATAATCTAAGAGTTTTTGCTAGGGTTTCCCCTGAACATAAAGTTAGGATAGTTAAAGCCTTTAAATCAAAAGGAAACATTGTATCCATGACTGGTGATGGAGTTAATGATGCTCCTTCCCTAAAAGCTGCTGATATTGGTGTAGCCATGGGTATTACAGGTACAGACGTTGCTAAAGGTGCTGCTGATATGGTATTAACTGATGACAACTTCTCTACTATTGTTGCAGCCATTGGAGAAGGTAGAAATATATTTAACAATATAAAGAAATCTGTAATATTCTTAATTTCTTGTAATGCAGGTGAAATAGTTGCTCTCTTCTTTGGTATCCTATTTGGATGGGCAGCTCCACTTAATGCAACTCATATATTATGGGTTAATTTAATTACCGACTCCTTCCCAGCTCTTGCCCTTGGTGTAGACCCTGGTGATAAGGATGTAATGAAGCATAAACCAAGAAATCCAAAGGACAGTCTTTTCAAAGGCTCATTATTCACTCTTCTATTTAATGGTGCTTTAATTGGTTCACTTACTCTTATAGGATTTGTGTATGGAGTTATGAAATATGGTGATGTAGGTGTGAACCTTTCGAATATAGCAAATAACCCTACAGCATTAATGCATGCTCAAACTATAGCCTTTGTAGTTCTTAGTGGAACTCAATTGATTCACGCTCTAAATATGAGAAGTTCTAATAAATCAATATTTAAAATTGGCCTTTTCTCAAATATGTATTTAATTTATGCTATACTACTTGGAGTTGGCTTACAGTTAGCAGTTATCTACATTCCACCAATTGCTAATTTATTTAATGTAATACCATTAAATCTAGCAGACTGGGGACTTGTAATAATTCTTAGCTTAATTCCATTAGTTATTAATGAAATAATAAAACTATTTATTAAGGATAAATAAAAAGAATTGGTAGGGATTAAATTCCCTACCATTTTTTTTAATACTCTTATCTTCTCTACCTATATCTCTTGATTTTTATGTTTCTATTGTATAATTAAAACTTTTTTGTAGATTTCTGCTTAAAGCAACTACTTTTTGTTACTTTTCGTTACTTTTCGTTACTTCTTATTTAAAACATATTGTATTTATACATAATATGATATAAAATGTAGTTAATACAAATTAAATAAATTTTTGTATGTTTATTACAACTACCAAACTAAGGAGATGAAAACATTTGAATTTCTTCAGCCCAGGTCAAAAAATAAAAAGACTAAGAAATCAACTAAACATTAAACAGATTGAGCTTGAAGAAATAGGTGTCTCTAGAAACTATATAAGCATGGTGGAAAGCGATAAACGCAATCTTTCTGGGGAAACGCTAGAAAAACTAGTTGAATTTTTCAAAAATAAAGCTGATGCTTTAAATGTTGATATTAATCTAGATAAAAATACTTTAATTTTAAGCAAAAAAGATGAAGCAAGAAATTACTGTAATGATAAATTAATGTCTAATTTAAATTCCGAGGAAATTGACCAAATTATATTTATTGGTGAAGAATATAAATTACTGGATGTGTTGCCAAAGGTCTATATTCTAAAAGGTAATCTTTTATATGATAAAAATTTATTTGATAGAGCCGTTATATTTTACTATAATGCATTAGAAATTTATAATTCTAACACAGATGATTTATCAAAAGCCCATGTATATAATAATCTAGGAAAATGTAAACTTAAAACTCTTTGTTATGAGGAAGCTCTCGCATATTTTTTCAAGTGTCATTTCCACTTAAATGAAGGCAATGATAAAACTAATTATCAAAATTGTATTTTTAATATAGCTATTGCCTATAAGAAGATGGGTGAGTTTGACAATGCCCTTTTATATGTAAATAAGCTTATTTCAACATTTAATGCTGATAATAATCTTGATATTTATATTGATATGATGATTTTAGAAGCTAACTGCTATATTGAAAAGAATGAAAATGACGTAGCTATAAAGATATATAATGATGCTATAAATGCATATGGTAACAAATTAGGGGCATCATTAGGATATGTGTATAATAATCTTGGATTAATATATTTAGATATAAATGAAATAGAAAATGCATTAGATTATTTCAATAAAGCTATATCCCTAAAAAAAGATATAGATAGACCTACACTATCACGACCTATAATTTATAAGTCTAAAGTGTATATTAAACTTAATTCTAAACATGAAGCAATATCTTTATTAGAAAAAGGAATATCCTTAGCTAAAGAATATAGTGATAAAGAATATATATTAGTTGGATACATGTTACTTGAGGAAATATATTTGGATTTAAATGACTATGAAAATTTAGAAAATGTTTATTTAAACTTAATAGATATTCTTGAAGATACCGATTCTGATAAATTAATAGACATATATATTAAACTTTCCGTTCTTTATATAGACAACAAACATTATGAAAAATGCAAAGAATTTTTAATTAAAGCTCAAAAACTTCCAAAGTAGTATTTTAAGTTTGTTGAGTAATCCATTTGCTATACTTATAAAACTTTATATAAATAATAAAAATAAGGAGTGATTTTAATGAAAAAGAAAATGACTAAAGCAGTAGTATGTCTATGTATATTAGCTGTATCAGTATTTATTGGAATAAGTACTTATGCTACTGAAGATCCAAACCCTAGAGGACAAGCTCCAACATTAGTAGAAAATGCTTAATCCCTTTAAAATCTCATATTTAATTACTTAAACCAAGAATCAGAACTATTGAAGTATAATGATTACTTATAAAATCATTATACTTCAATAGTTCTTTCTTTTTATCCTCAATATAAATTCCCTTAATTTTCTATAAAATATGTTGTAATTACACATATTTTAATATAAAATGTAACTGTAACGACTTAAATATTTTGTCGATTAAAGCTAAATATTGTAGGTACTACTTGAATAAGGAGATGAAGATTTTATGTTAACTGAAGAGCATAAAGCAAGAAGTTATTGTAACGATAAGTTAAAATTGAAGTTAAACTTTAATGATCTTGATGAAATCATAGATATTGGAAAAAAACATAATTTCTTAGATGTACTCTCTTCCGCTTATATCATGCAAGGAAACCTTCTGTATGAAGAAAACTTATTTAATAATGCCTTTTTACAATATTATGATGCTTTAACTGTATCTAATGCCCTTAGCGATAAAGATAAAATGTATATATATAATAAGCTGGCAAAATGCAAACTTATGACTCTCCATTACGAAGACGCTTTAGCTTATCTTTGTAAATGTTATTCTTACTCAGTACAATTTAAAGATACTTTTGTTACTCGTAGCTGTATTTTTAATCTAGCACTAACATATAAAAAGCTAGGGGAATTTGATAATGCAATTTTGTATATTGATAAGCTTTTAGACTCCTGGGATTTTCATGATAATTTTGATAAGTATATTGAAACCATCATACTAAAGGCTAACTGCTATATTGAGAAAAATCAGCATAATATTGCTATAGAAATTTATATGAACACTCTAAATAAATTTGGTGACAAACTAGGATCACTATTAGGATATATATATCATAATTTAGGATTAATTTATTTAGATATAAATGAACTTGTTAATTCTTTAAACTGCTTTAATAAAGCAATTTCAATTAAATCAGCTTTTAATAACATTAATTTAGCTAGCTCTTTCATAGATAAGTCTAGAGTTTATATGAAACAAAACTTATACCATGAGGCCATATCCTTATTAGAAAAAGGCTTAACTTTAGCCGAAGAATATTCTGATAAGGAGTACTTGCTAAACGGATATAAATTACTAGAAAAAGCTTACATAGCTTTAGGTAATGACGATAAACTTGAAGAAGTTTACCTTCGTTCCCTAAAAACATTAGATGACATTGATAATTGTAAGCTGTTAGATATATATATGAAATTATCTATGCTAAATCCTAGTTATTTAAATTATGAAAAACGGGCTGAGTTTTTATTTAAAAATCAATCACAAGAAAATATAGGGATGGTTTCAATGATGTAACCCCATTGAAGCCATCTTATTTTTATTAAGATCCAATTATTTGAAATCTGTAATATATATATTAAATTATTTTCTTAAACTAAGATATAGTAATTATAATTAGGTTTCTATATTAAATTTACTTGGAAGTTAATACTACACTAGTTAGTATTAGGCATCTGAAAATAAATAATAAGTCAAAGATGTGAAGGATATTTTGAGTTAGACAAGGAAGCAGGTTCCACAGATAGTAGAACTATCTAAGGGTTCTTCTGACGACGTATCACTCAAAATAGCCTAGGAGATTGATTTATTTATTTTTTGAAGATGCCTTAATGAAGTTTATTTATGGGAACTATATAATTAAAGATATTAATTACAAATTTAATTTTACACTAAGCTTTTATATTCTAAAGTTTACCATGAAATTCTTAGAATATAACACTGGAGGTATATGATGAATTCACTTTACTCACTAATTAATAGGTTAGTTGAAATTTCTATAGATAATAAACTTATAGGATTTTTAGATGAAATTTACGTTAGAAATAGAATTCTCTTCATGTTTAATGAAAATGATTTTTTAGAAAACTCAAAATTATCCACAAATTTTTCTGAAACTTTAGAACAATTAACAGATATAGCTGTGGAAAAGGAGATTATTAATAATTATTTATATGAAAGAGATATTTTTTCTAGTAACCTTATGAACTGTTTCTTAGATAAGCCTTCTGTTATAAATAAAAACTTTTATGAGTTATATAAAAGTTCACCAACATCTGCTACAGACTATTTTTATAACCTAAGCAAAAATTCAAATTATATTAAAATGGATAGAATTGCTAAGAACTCCTTTTTTAAAACCCCTTCCATATATGGAGATATTGATGTTGCAATAAACTTATCTAAACCTGAAAAGGACCCTAATCAGATTGCTCTTGAAAAAACTATTGTTGGTGGAAATTATCCTAAGTGTCTATTATGTAAAGAAAATGAAGGCTATAGTGGTACCGTTACTAATCCTGATAGAGGAAATCATAGAACTATTTTATTAAATATAAATAATAAAAATTGGAGACTTCAATACTCTCCTTATGTATATTACAATGAACATTGTATAGTTCTCCTTGATGAACATGAACCTATGAATATAAGTAAGGAAACCTTTAGGACTTTATTATCCTTTGTTGAAGTCTTTCCACACTACTTTTTAGGTTCTAATGCAGGATTACCTATAGTAGGTGGTTCAATCCTTGCACATGAACATTATCAAGGTGGAAATTATATCTTCCCTATAAATAGGGCTGAGAATTTATTCTCCTTTAAGGTTAAAAGCTATGAAAATATTGATATGTCAGCTCTAAATTGGCCACTATCTACCCTTAGATTAAAGGGTAAAAATATAGACGACCTGGTGGAATGCGGAAGCTACATCTTTGAAACTTGGAAAACTTATAGTGATAAAGAACGTGATATAATCAGCTCTACAGAAGGCACTCCTCACAACGCAATTACGCCTATTTGCCGTAAGGAAGATGAATATTATGTTATGGACTTAGCTCTTAGAAATAATAGAACCTCTGAAGAGTTCCCCGAGGGAATATTCCATCCCCATAGGGATGTTCAACATATAAAGAAGGAAAATATAGGTCTTATAGAAGTTATGGGTCTAGCAATTCTTCCTGGAAGACTAAAAACAGAACTAGATGACATTAAGAAATTTATTCTTAGTGATGACACTAATTCTGAAAAACCACTTTCGAAGGTTTCTGAGTATCATAGAAATTGGGCTGTAGAACTTAAAGAAAAATATAGTTCCACTTTAGAAATTAACAGATTCATTGAAGTTGAAATTGGTAATAAATTCATTAGACTTCTTGAAGATGCAGGAGTATTTAAACAAACTCCCCATGGAATTGAAGGCTTTAAAAAATTTGCTCATACCCTTGGTGCTAAGCATATCTAGATAAATAAATGCTAAAAGCGTAATTCCTACATTTTCTATATAATATAGAAAATAAAAACCACATATGATCTTATAATAAAATGGAGTGTTTCAAAATCATTTTGAAATACTCCCGATTTTAATATTACTGAAAGTCTACAGTTAAGGTGAGTTGCAAATTAGTAAAAGCTATATATGATATAAATAACTCATCTACATATAGGATTCATATATGGTCAATTTATTATCCTTTAATACAAATATAATAATATCTTTATTCTCATTAGCTTTTTTCAGATAAAAGTATTTAGCACTTTTGTTTAATCCATTTATCATGGGCCTTGGATTCTCAACTTTTTCATTAAATTTCTTTTTATTTTTCTCATCTATGGGACTAAGCAACGTCACTACATCGTAGGTCATCTTAAAAGGTATCTCTTCATAACCAAACCACTGAAATGAATTATTTAAATACTCTAGGTCTTCCTTATCATTATATATTAATTCATTAACTTCTTCTCCATCTCCATGAAATCTACCTCTAGTACTTCCTATCAATGTATTCTTATCAGGTCTAGGTAATTTAACCTTCCAATTACATTCTATTTTTTCTATGTGAGTTGGAAATAATGTTAATCCCATCTTTAGGTATGATTCTATAGAAATGCAACATAGTATAACTACCCCCGCTATAAGTGATATACTAATTACTTTCTTCCTTCCCTTCATTTTTACGCCCCCAAATTCTTAGAAAAGTATTTTAAATTTAATCTAAACCCCTAAATAACCTATTTTAATTTATTTCTTCTTCATCACTTTTATATTCTAAAATATCTCCTGGCTGACAATCCAAGGCCTTGCATATAGCCTCTAATGTTGTAAAACGAACAGCCTTAGCCTTACCATTTTTCAGTATGGATAGATTTGCCATAGTTATTCCAACTTTCTCTGAAAGTTCCGTGGAGCTCATCTTTCTTCTGGCCATCATTACGTCTAAATTAATAATTATCACTTAATCCACCGCCTTTATATAGTAAGATCAATTTCTTCTTTAAGTTCTATACCATTTTTTATAAGCTCCATTATTACAGAAGAAATGATAAATACCATCATAGTTGCAATGGTTAAGATAAAGCAAAGCAAGTTATGATAAATAAATAGTGTTCCTAGAAGATACACAACAAAATCTATAAAGGAACAAATACTTATTATTTTAAGTTCATTGATACTCTCTTCACAAAATGGTTTACCTTGCAATAATTTTTTGCTTAATTTCATTACTGACATAAGTATTATTAAAAATGGAATGAATGTTAAATATAAAAACATAGTAGTACTAAAGTGTATTTCACTGTTTACTACATTTTTAGAATACCAATTTACTAACATTGGTAGTGTAAATCCAGCAACTATAGTCATACCTACTGATAAAACTGATATAACATAGATTAATTTTCTAAATAAAATATTTTTCAAATTTATCACCTCTATATAAAAAATACCATATTCCACATTGCATGTCAACAATATTTTGTTGTTATTCAATAATAATTTATTATTTAGAAGTATGTGTACTAGGATAAATAAAATATATGTAAAAAACAATACCTTATTGCAAAACAATTCATTTGCTTTACAATAAGGTATTATTATTAAATTTATAACAACTTAATCTACTAAGTTACTTAAAGTAATAACAGAAATCTCTGGTCTATTAAATACTCTAGGTATTATAACCTTACTACCTAAGCCTCGATTTAAAATTAATTTGCTACTACCTATGGAATATTCCCCCGCACTATACTTTGGGAAAAACTTTCTTTCTGGAGATAAAAGTCCTCCTACAAAAGGTAATCTAATTAATCCTCCATGAATATGGCCTGATATTACTAAGTCCGCTCCCCATTTTTCGTAGGTATCAAAATAAAGTGGATTATGTGTAAGTAGAATATTATACTCTTTCTCTTTGCTCACTCCTAATATATTTTTCATATTCTCTTCTTTAAAATAGGTATCCTTAGAATATTCACTATTTACATCTCTATAATAGGAAAGACTAAACCACATGCCATAAAGATTAATTATATCCGTCCCTTTAGTTAACTTCACCTTACGATTATTTAATATATTTATTCCAAACTCTTTTAATTTTTTCATGAGAAAATCATTTTTATCCATATCTAACTTTTGCTCATTATTCCCTAAGATAAAGTAAACTTTATAACTATTAGCAAGGTTATTTGCTAGGTTTAAAAATATATCAAAGTTATTGTCTCTAGAATTAATCATATCTCCTGTCATAACAATAATATCCGGATTTTCCGTTTCTATAATTTTGATTAATCTATCATTGCCTTTCCCAAAACTCTTTGAATGTAAATCAGACAGCTGTAGAATTTTAAATCCTTTAAAAGATGATGGTATTTTAGTTGACACTATATTATATCTTGATATAGTTAACATATTATTATCACAATATATCGGTACTCCAACAGCAACTAAGGCTGGTATCACAGTGGTCATAATGCTTAATTTATCAATCATTTTTCCTCCATATTCTTCATGGTTGTCATATTACTATTATACCCTATTATGAAGAATTCAAAAATTACAATTGAATTAACATTTAAGTGAGAATCTAAATCTTTGATTTAATCCTTGGAGAAGACTTTCACTTGATGATGTCTTACTCTTTATATTTTCCTCATACTCTTATATTATTAGATTATAAATAAATTCCTTAAATTTCCCATAAAAATTCTACTCCTCAAACGTATATAGAAAGAGAGGTGAAAAAAATGACTAATGTAGAATTTGAAGCTAGCATCAAACTTATACAAACTGGAAACAAAATAGGCCTTGAAAAAATCTATAATGAATATATTACGGTTATATATTCTGTAGTTCTGTCCATTGTGAAAAACAAAGAAAATGCTGAGGATATCACCTCTGATTTTTTTATAAAACTATGGGACAAGTCAAAGTTCTATAACTTTAGTTGTAAACATAAATCATGGCTTATAACCATAGCTCATAATATGGCCATTGATTTTCTTAGGAAAAATAAGAGTGAAGTATTGGTTGATGAAATTTTTGAAGAAGGATATCTGAATGAAAATTCCTTTGAAAATCATGTTCATCATAAAATTATCTTTGAGAATGCTCTTAGTAAACTTAAGGATACCGAAAGACAAGTTGTTAATATGCGCATATTAGGAGACCTAACCTTTAAAGAAATTAGTCACATTTTAAATAAACCTCTTGGTACCATAGCTTGGCAATACAAAAATGCTATTAATAAGTTAAGGAGATATGAATATGAAGAAATTAAGTGAAGATAAATTAAAAGAAAACATTATAAATATGTCAAAATCAAATACACCAGATTTATGGGATAGGATAAGTAATGAAATTGATAAAAACTCTTCAGACATCACTAATATAGTAAATATTTCATCAAAGAATTCCACCCATATTAATTCCAATAAAAGAAAGCCTTTAGGCTCTAAATATATTAAAGGATTTTCTGGAGTAGCTGCTATAATTGTCTTAGTCCTTGGAATAGGATTTATAACTAAAACCCATGAAAGAAACTCCGATACTGCCTTATCTACTAATGATATGAAAGATAGTATTGCTGATACTGGTACAGCTAATAATTCCAATACTGATATGGATGATTCCACTAAGTCCTTTGATAATTCCCCTGTGAATTATAGTAACCTAAACTTTGCCCCCTTAGATGATTTATACGGTACATCTAAGGATGATTCCACTAATCTGTACGGTGGTGAATCTCTATCTATAGTAGCCTTTTCGGAAGATATTCTAGCCGATATTTCTATAATGAGCAAGGTAACACTTCTTAATATGTACTTCAAAGATTATAAGTATGATACCTATAGTGATAAGTTTGAACCCAATGGACGATTGCATCAATGGGATAGAACCGTAGTTTATGAAGTTAGAATTGATGACCTATATTACAATAATGGTGATGTTAAAGTTGGGGATGTTATAAAAATTGAAGATCGCTGCTTTAACGGTTGCTACTTAACGGATGAACCACTACTTAAGCTAAAGGTAAACCGACAATATATTCTTCCTCTATACTCTGCTGGTGAAACTATTCTATATTCCTTTGATGATTATGCTGAGGGGGATATAACCCGTGATGGACAATATGGTATTGCCTATCAATTTGCACCACAGATTGAGGTAACTCTAGATAATGAGTATTTATTCCATGATGGTTGGCAAAGTCTAATAAATGATAAAACTGTAGATGTGGTAATGGATTCTGAAACTGCTGAGGAAAACTTCTATAATGATAAAATGAAACTTAGAAGTGATGATAAATTTATAGATGATTTAAAATCTTTAATTGAAAGATACAAGTAGTATTTTATCATAAAGAATAATAATAAATATATAAAATATAAATTCAAATAAATTCTAAGTATTAGAATCTTTATTTATTCACCATATACTGAGTAAAACTTATTTTTTATATTGATATTTATAAAAATAGGAGGGATTGTATGAAAAAATATAAATTTTTAACTCTACTTCTCTTTATAGTTATTTCATTAACCTTTATAGGATGTTCAAAGAAAGCAGTCACACTTATTGACTGGATTGACTTTCTTAAATGGAATAACATATCTTATGAAAATACTAATACAATAATTCCTAAGGAATATATCGGCAATGAAATTGGAGAAGTTTCAAAAATTGCTCCTAGTGAAGTAACTGGAACAAAGACTCCTAAAACTGAAAATGGTGATATGCCCTTTAAAGATTTGAAAGCTACTGAAGTTGAAAAAATTAGTTTATATGTATGTCTACCTGGCAAAACTATAGAAATTGAAGATAGGGAAGAAATTAACCAAGTTGTTGACATATTAAATAAAGTTGTAACCTATGAGGAAGCTCCTTCAAATACTCAATATTGTGAACAGCTTTGTGGACAGCTTGTTCAATACACTTTAACCTTAGAAAGCGGAGCTACTTTAAAAATCGGAGCATATAATCCTTTTATTCTTATAAATGATGTGACTTATAAAACAAAATATGCACCTTGTGAAGAGTTAAATGCTTTAGGTAATAGACTTATTAATAATAAATAAACTCATTTGATTTAGCATATGATACCAGAAATATAAAAGAGATTTTAAAAACAGGTAATCAAAACTGACTACCTGTTTTTTTATTTATCCTTGTTTAAGATGGTTATTTAATTTATTATACAACTAAAACATTTTCCTTTAGCATCTTTATTTGCTTCTCTCTCATATTTAGAGATAAATTTATAAAACTACTACATAATATCATTATGCAGGTGGTTATCTTAAATCTAATTATTAATAGTGCTAAAATTCCTAGCCCAGCCAAGGTAAACAATTTCTTGGATTTGGTTTTCATATAAATGTATTTCCCTATAAAGGAATGAGAGTCTTTGATAATCACATACAAGAATATATATTTTACCGCCATTACTACAGTATTGATATAAGGTATATTTATATGATAATTAAACAATTCTAGAATTCCTAACACTGCTAAATATGTAACTCCTATAGCTGTAATTTTTCTAGAACAACAAATGTAATAGCTATATTTTCTAAAGTTTTTAATTAACATAAATTTATTCTTTCCATATTGGTTCAATAAATTAAGCTTATTTCCTAATACCATAGTACCGAAATAAGTTATTACCACAGTTCCTGCCGGTAGACATGCTACCAAAATATAAATAATAACCTGGGGGTTTATCGCCCAATTACTCAACCTTACCCCATAGCCTTCTGATTCCTTTATAAAGCTATACCCTGTTAGTGTAGAAAAATATATATCTATGAATATCATTAAAATACATCCTAGTATAGAACAATAAACTATATTATCTATCACAGAACCTTCCTTTTGTATAAAGATTCCACATATGAATCCGAGTAATATACTTTGACTCATCCAAATCCCTGATATTATATCTCCCAATCCTAATACTATAATTAGCAAAGACGTTATAGCTGATAAAACTGTATATTTAAATCCACACCTTAAATATATAAGGCTAATAATTATAGGAACTACCATATCTAAATATAAAGAATAAGCAATTCCTGTGGTTATAGCTATTATGGTCATTACTACAAATAGTGCAGATAGCATAGCAGCCTCTGTCATTTCTCTTGTTTTCAAATTCTATCACCTTTTTCTATTGACTATGTTTTTAACGGATCATTTACCATAATTCTCAGTTAACTCTTTACTTAAACTTTTAATATCATTGGCTTATTTCTTTAACTTTAATCGTTACTTTACGATTTTTTAATAAGAATATTTTGCTAGAATTCTTTTCTTAATAATTTAGGTTTGCTCATTAGTTTCTATTATATAGAAACGTCAAGGATTTTCAAACATCTATATCCAAGTAATAAAACAAACTAGGCTAAAGTGAACCTCACTTCAACCTAGTTTATTTTTATTTGCTATAGATCACTCTATCTGCTTCTTAATCTCTTGATTTAGCAATTCTGAAAAAACAATATCACAAGAATAAATCCCTATTATATTATCACATTACTTCAATTGTTACTTTAATCTAGTTCCTGTAGCATCTTGCTCGATAAGACCTTTTTTCATAAGTGCACCAAGTGCTCTTTTGAAACCATTTTTGCTAGCTTTGAAGTACTTTTTAATATCCATTGGACTACTCTTATCATTAAAGCTCATAGCTCCTTGATTTTTCTTTAAGTAATCCATGATAACTTCTTCAAGCTCACCCATTTCGTCAAGACGTGGCTTTCTTGCAGTAACCTCTACCTTACCATCATCAAAGTATTGTTTTACTCTTACTTTTATTTGTTCTCCCATAGCGATATCATTAAAGTATTCATTTCTTAAGATAATACCTTTATATATATTTTCAAGGGCTATTACTAAATTGCCATTTGTATGTTTTCCGTAGATTACACCTTCAACTTCCTGTCCTACTTCGTAAGCAGTTGTATTTTCTAAATATTGATCTACTTTAGTTGTAGCGGCTATTCTATTAGTTTTATCTACATATAGATAGAATAAATAGCTCTTACCAACCTCTAGTTCATAGGCTGCCTCTTTGAAAGGTACAAAAACATCTCTTTCAATTCCTATCTTTATAAAGGCTCCTATTATAGACTTATCTACAACTTCAAGATATGCAATGTCTCCAACATGTGCCTCAACCTTTTTCATTGTGGCAATTAATCTATCCTCAGAATCCTTATATATAAAGGCTTCTACTTCATCATCAACGTTTATGTCTCCTACTATGCTTTTTCTTGGTATTAAAATATCATCTGAGCTAGTCTGACCTTTACCATCAAGGTAAAATCCAAATTCACAGCTTCTTACTACTTTTAATTTATTTACTTTTCCTAATTCTATCATTCATATTCTCCTTATTTTCTAGTTTTATTTTAATTTATAGGTTTAACCCTTAGGCTTAAATCCTATAATTCTTTCCAATCAATATACTTGTTAAGTTTTTCTACAAACTTTGTTAAATACTCTTCTTCTAACTCTGTAAAAGTATCAAATTCATAACTATCTAAGTCCAATACTCCATAAACCACATCATCCTTAATTAAAGGCAGTACAATTTCTGAGTTAGATGCACCGTCACAGGCAATGTGTCCTGGAAATTCATGGACATTTCCTATTCTTTGAATCTTTCTCTCAGCTACCGCAGTTCCACATACCCCTTTACCTATAGCTATTCTGTTGCAAGCTGGCATTCCTTGAAATGGACCAAGTACTAATTCCTCATTTCTAAGAAAATAAAATCCACTCCAGTTTAGTTTATCCATTATAGCATAAATAATAGCAGCTGCATTAGAAATATTAGCGTATATGTCACTTTCTGAGCTTAGTTGCCCTTCTAGTAAAATTAACATGTACTTATATTTTTGTTCTGTGGTCATCTTTTTTACTGCATCTAACTTTACCAAAACAAACCCCTCCCATAACTACATTTTATATTACTCTTGAGTCTTCTTATGTTCCTGTCCAAGCTCTGCATAGTGAATAGCAGATATCTTTATTGATTCTATTTCTTCCGCTGTTAACTCTCTAACTACCTTAGCTGGACTACCCATACAAAGAACCCCTGATGGAATCTTCTTGTTTTGAGTTACAAGGCTCCCTGCCCCTACCATTGTATTCTCGCCAATTTCAGCTCCATTTAATACAATTGAACCCATTCCTATTAAAACATTATTTCCTATTGTACATCCATGAATAATGCAGTTATGACCTATGGTTACATTATCTCCTATAGTGTTTGACATGCCATAGTCATCGTGTAATGTTGAATTTTCTTGTATATTAGTATTTTTCCCTATTATTGTAGTATCTAAATCACTTCTAATTACAGCACCATACCATATGTTAGCTCCAGCTCCTATAGTTACATCCCCTACTACCGTTGCATTTTCTGCTATAAAGCATGATTCTTCTATCATTGGTGTTTTTCCTTTAACTGATTTTATCATTTTCTCATCCCATCCTTATTTTATATATATTAATGGTTAAATTTTCAAAATTAAAAACAACTAAAAAACTTATTCTACTAATTTTTTTTACTAATCCTAAATACAATTTTAAGTTATAAATTTAAAATTTAAATCCTAAAATTAAAAAATTTTAACATATAATAATGATACCATAATTTCAGACTTTATTGTGTAGTAAATTATTCTTTCCCTTTTTTTCATCAAATTTAGCACCAAAATAATTTCGTGTTTTTCCTTGTCTCAACATAAAATTATAATTTTATGGATAATTTTCATATAAGATTTTAATTAGTATGAAACTTTATTAAATATAATAATTTTAAGAATAATTTCTATAATTCACAATCACACTTTTTTTGAAAAATCAATATTGATTATATATTTTTTTTGTAATATAATACAACATATAGTGCCAAGACATATTTAAAACACAATATATAGTGTCCAGGCTATTTAGGAGGTGAATTGCTAATCATTGATTTATGTGATTAGCTTTTATAATGGAGAATATAAATAATATGATTAAACGATACTACACTAAGGAACTCGAGACTAATAAAGACCTGACTGTCTATGATTTATTTCAGTGGAAAAAGGTTGATGTAGTCCTTAAAGATTATAAAAAAGGTACAGTGCTTCTAGATATGCATGACTTAGAATTTCCAGTGGAGTATTCTCAGAATGCCTGTGATATAATTGCGTCTAAATATTTTAAAAGAGCATTAGTTCCAAATGAAGTAGGCTATGAAAACAGTCTTAAGATGGTAGCACATAGACTAGTTAATTTTTGGTGCGAATCTTTAAAAGATGAAGGCTTAATATCTACTGATGAAGAATTTACTATACTGTATGATGAGTTGGTTTACTGCTTCTTAAATCAAATGTATGCGCCAAACTCTCCTCAATGGTTTAACACTGGATTAAAACTTTCATACGACATTGCTGGTCAACACCAAGGTCATTTTTACTATGATGAAAAAATTAAAGAAGTTGTTAAGAGCATAGATAATTACACTAGAACTCAAGCTTCAGCTTGTTTTATTCTTTCTATACAAGACAAACTTCTAGGACCTCACTCAATCTCTGAGCAATACGTAACTGAAACTAAACTATTTAAAGGTGGTTCTGGATGTGGAACTAACTATTCTTCCCTTAGAGCTAAGGAAGAAAGTCTTTCTGCTGGTGGAATTTCTTCTGGTGTAATGAGTTTCTTAAAGGGCTTTGATAGAAATGCAGGAACAATTAAATCTGGTGGTACTACAAGACGTGCTGCTAAGATGGTTTGTCTTGATATAGATCACCCTGAAATCTCTGAATTCATAAACTGGAAAGCTAAAGAAGAAGATAAAGTTCGTGCTCTTGGAAAAATGGGATATGATGCATCCTTTGAAGGAGAAGCATACGAAACTGTTTCAGGACAAAATGGTAATAACTCAATAAGACTTAGTGATGAGTTTATGAATAAAGTAGAAAACCTATCTGAGAACCCTGATGAAGTTTTAACTTTAAAGGGAAGAATTGATGATAGTATTAATAGAGATGTTAAAGTAAGTAAACTTTGGAATGACTTTAATCTAGCTGCATGGCAATGTGCTGATCCAGCTCCTCAATTTGATGATACCTTTAATGCTTGGCATACATGCCCAAGTGGTGAAGATGGTGAACTAGGAGCAAAGCATAATAGATTAAACTCAACTAATCCTTGTGGTGAGTATGCATTCCTTGACGATACATCTTGTAACCTAGCTTCAATAAATATATATAAATTCTATGATAAAGAGCGTAAGGTATTTGATTTAGATGGATATGTTCACATAGTATCATTACTACAACTTATGCTAGAATCTTCTGTTCACTGGGGCCAATTCCCTACAGAAGACATTGCAAGAAAGACTTATTTATTTAGAACTACAGGTCTTGGAATTGCAAACTTAGCATCACTTTTAATGGTAATGGGATATGCTTATGACTCAGATGAATCAAGAGCTCTAACAGCTGGTCTTATCGGCGTACTTACTGGAGTTTCCTATGCAACTTCTGCTCGTATGGCTGAAAAAGTAGGTCCTTTTGAAAAATATGAAATAAATAAAGATTCAATGCTAAAAGTTATAAGAAACCACGCAAGAGTTGCTGGTGCTCTAGATAGTGATTATGAAGATTTACACTATGCTCCAGTTAAAGTTGATCATGAAATTCTTGAGAGAGAAGAAGCCTCTGAACTATCAAGTCTTCTAAAAGAAGTTTGGGAAGAAGCTATTTCTCTAGGAGAACAGTTTGGTTATAGAAATGCTCAAGTATCAGTTATTGCCCCAACAGGAACAATTTCCTTTGCTATGGACTGCGGTGCTACTTCTATCGAGCCATACTTCTCACACTTTATATATAAAAAATTATCTGGTGGCGGATTTATGACTATTGTAAATCCAATAATTGAGGATGCTCTTGCAAACCTAGGATACTCAGATGAAGAAATTAAAGACATAATTGACTATATCTTAAGAAAAGAAGTGGTTAATGATAATGGATATGAATATGAAAAGATTATAGATGGTAAAATCGAAGGTGCTCCACACCTTAAGGAAGAGCATCTACACATCTTTGATACTGCAAACAAGTGTGGAAGTGGAAAAAGATACATTATGCCAATGGGTCACGTTTTAATGATGGCTGCTATTACTCCACTTATTTCTGGTTCAGTTTCAAAGACAGTAAACCTTCCTAAGAATGCTACTATAGAAGACTTTAAAAAAGTAGTTGTAGATTCTTGGAAGCTTGGAGTAAAGGGTATTTCACTTTACAGAGATGGATGCAAGGCTAGTCAACCTCTAAACACTGTGTTAGAAGAAGAGAACGATGCAGACTTAGAAAAGCTAACTTATCAAGGACTTCTAGAGAAGGCTAAAGAATTACAACAGCAATCAAATATATCTACAAGAGAAAAACCTATGGGTATCAGAATTGGAACAACTCACCCAGCTCAAATAGATGATGTAAAAATATATACTACTGTAAATAGACGAGCAAATGGAGATATTTCTGAGATTTATATAACAACTGATAGAGAAGGAACTATTATAACTGGACTTTTAAATTCTCTTTCAAAATCAATCTCTGTAATGCTTCAATACCATGTTCCAGCAGCAGACATTGCTAAAATGCTTAGAGGGCAAAAATACGAACCATATGGCTTCGTTCAAAAACACCCATACATTAAGAGTGTTAGTTCAATCTCTGACTTAATAAGTAAAGTAATTGATATAGAGCTTGGAGACTACTCTCGTTGCCAAATCAAGCCTGATATGAATGAAGTTACAACTTATAGAAGTCGCAACACTGAAGTATCTGTAACTACAGAGCCAAATGAAATTAAGGGAGAGCGTATCTACTCTGAAACTTGCTCAACCTGCTCAAGCACAAATCTTGTGAAGAACGGAACTTGTAAGGTTTGTAGAGATTGTGGTACTACCACTGGATGTAGCTAAAATAATATACTTATATAGAAGCAAATTTATAATTTAAATAAAAGGAACTGTAGCTCATGACTAATTTTTAGTCATGAGGGACAGTTCCTTTTAATATTGTGAGGGATAATTCTAAAACATAATCTTTTTATATATCATTTAAAAATTAAGATTAAATTCCTTGGTCTTGATATAGAAGTTAAAAGCAAAGAAAAAAGTGCCCCATCCTGCAAAGAGTAGCACTTTTAAATTGGAATTTCACATGAAAATTTTCAATAAACTTATCCTTGAGAACTCTGCTTCAAATATTCATGGACTATTATTTTAACACTCTTATTTAAGTCCTCATCTCCATTTAGCTGAAGTGCTTTACAAGGTAACGCCTTAGCCCATTGCGCATGCATACTCATACACGGAGAACCATCGGTATCATATCTTGCTGAGTTATCAAGAAATCGGCAATGTCCTTCATACATATCGCCACCCTCCATAATTCTCTCTCCGTACACTTCATATTCTCTCCTATTAATTCGGGCAATTCTAATATCAATGGATGCGGTAATATGTATTGCTAAATCGAATAATGGAACAAATGGTGCATTAAAGCTATCCATTGAACCTGCCATCACAAAATGAGTTACTTTTAATAAATCTGTCATTAATCTATTAATTTTTTCATTACGAGTATACATAACGGTAAAAGGTTTATCTGTATCTTTTCTCCAAATATAATCGTCTATGTCAAAGTAAGAGAAATCAAGCTTTTCTGCAACCAATTTCCCCAATGTTGTTTTTCCAGAACCAGATGAACCAAAAATAATAATTCCTCTTGCCATTTCTTTTACCACCTTAACGTAAAATTCCTATTTGTCTTACACATAAAAATTATTCTTTCGCTTTAATTATAACATATTTTGTAAATACAGTATTGCTTACGATACGGTATTTTCACTTGTAAAAATAGCCTTAGACAAGTTATATCAACTCTTAAAGCTATAAAGCTCATTTACTTATGGTACGGTTCACTATTTATTATTCTAAAACCTATAAACATAAAAATCCTCGACAACACTTTACACATTAAGTATTGTGGAGGGTTTCATTGTTGCCTTATATAAATAAATTAAAACTGAAATAAAAAATAAAAACAAGCAGTAAATCTCTTATTTTATATTCGCTTCATAATGCTCTTCATTAAGTGCCACTACTTCAAGTTCTTTTTTATTCTCATTCAATTTCAATGCTAAGCTTTGAATTCCAAAGAATTCTGTGAAAGTATGACTGCCAATGATAAGATTTATCCCTTTAAACTTAGCATATTGAATCGTATACAAGTTACATTCACCTGTAATGTATACATCACACTTATTTTCAACTGATTCCTTAAGACAAGCTGTTGGCCCTCCATTCCCACAGACCAAGCCCACTCGCTTCACCTTTTTGTCATTAAACTGCCAAAATTTAACTGGTTCTTCAAGTAGATTTTCAATATTCTTTACTAATTCATTAAATTCAATTTCTTCATCATATTCTGCGATTCTACCAAAATATAACCCTTCCCATTCGTGGGTTCTTTTAACATTTTTTAAATTCAATTTTTTTAATAAACTATCATTTGTTCCAAAGTTACAGTCATCAAGTGGCAAATGATTATAGTAGTGACTTATACCATACTCCGCTAGTTTTTCTATACATGCCTCTTTTAATCCATATATTTCATCCCATGCATCGTGGTGTGTCACCATCATATCAACTCCATGAATTCTTGCTTCCTCTATAGTTTCAAGCGTTAGGTTAACACAGTATCCTAATTTTTTAACTTTTTTATCTGCACGGTATGTAATCCCAGATTCACTAGAATAGATTTCCTTATTTGTTACATTAAAAAGATCATTAATTCTTTCAACAATATGTGAAACGTCCATATACTTACCTCCTCAATTTCATCATGTTTTGCCTTCGATTCTCATTATTACTTTGGTTGTAATCAATTTCTTTGTATTACATCATAATACAAAGAAATGTTGTACTTATTATATCATGAAAAAATTCTCATGTCATATTTTTACAATAATGTTTTTTCCCCTAATAAAAAATAGAATACAAATAATCTAAAGTTCACACTTTTACAACTATGAACACACTTAATATAAATATTCTAAAGGCTATATTATTTTTATAATTAAATTAAATTACATTCCCTCTATAAGGATCAAACCCAGTAGTACCAATGAGTTAACAGTCCAAAAACATAAGAACATAAAAACATACAAAAGGTCAATGTGGTTAGTTAGTACTCTTCAGTTAAAAATCTACAATTATTTTCCAAAATACGTTGTTATTTCTTTGTATATATTTTACAATTGATGCAGGTAGCTGAATAGTTACAATAATTGAAGGAAGGTGCTGAAGTGAAAAAAAATAAAATTAATACAAAGAGAATTATGCTATGGGTATTTTTTATTGTGTATTTGGTGGTGTTAATTAAGGTAATATTTTTTAAATATCCACCATGTGTTATTTATGATTTGCTCAAAACTAGAAATGAAAGTTGGTCATTTAGAATAACTAATAGTAATATCATTCCTATGAAAACTATTTGGTACTATTTATCTGGAAATGAAAGTACATTAATTTCTATTAAAAATATATTGGGAAATATACTAGCATTTACCCCATTAGGTTTTTTTGTATTTAAGCTGTTTAAAATGTTTAGACGCCCACGTAATATCTTAATAATTTCATTCATTATTAGTATATCTTTTGAGCTAATTCAATTATTTACTGGTATCGGTTGTTATGATATTGATGATGTACTGTTAAATGTAATTGGTGCAGTTATAGGTTATTTTATAGGACGATTATGTACCAATAACTCTAATCAGTATAGAGGATTTATATCATAATTTTTGTTCAAGTGAACATTAAATATACACTTACAATATTTTTTCTCAATGTAACTATTAAAATATTGTAAAAAATTATTATAATTTTAAAAAAGTTATTATTTGACAATTAGCAAAAAACAAATTAAAATTGTAGTAAGCCAAATGTAAAATTATGGTATTAAAGGAGGAAATATTATGAAAAAAAAGACATTATTAAAATCATTAATTATTTCAACAGTATTAAGTGGATTTCTAGGAATAAGTGCTTATGCGGCAGGCGGGGAAAACTATTCTATTTCTTGGAACTTCAATTCAACATTAACTGGAGCAAGTAGGGCGTTTGCAGGCAATACTATTAGTTTAAGAGGGACAAGCTCTTCTCAATCTACCGGAAGTTTTGCTGTAACTTTATATAAAGATAATTTGATGAGCGATACAAAAATTTCATCAACTTCACTTCCTAAAAATGGAACAGCAACAGTATTTTGGTACAATATAATTCCTGGAAAATATTATACTTATATGGCTCATGTTCCATATAATTATTATATAAATGGATATGGAACTATAAATTCATATGGCGGTGCTTAAATATTTATTTACTATTATTAAAAATGTTAAAATATAATACTATAATAGTATTATATTTTAACATTTAGGAGGATAACCTATGTTAAGAAGACATCATATTCCTATTATTTTTATATATTTAATTATTATAACATTCATAGTCTATAAGAATTTAAAGAAAAATAAAAGTTTTTGGCAGATTATATCAATATGTCTTTGTTCATTTTTCCTTTTTTATTATTACACAGCAAGTCTTCTACCATTACCTATTGAAAGTGACACAATTGAATTATTCAAAGAAACCTCTAATTATATTATAAATTTTATACCGTTTAGTTTTATACGTATGATATACACAAATAGTTCTTTTGAAAATGTGTTAAGATATATTTTACTTAGATTAATTTGTCTTGCTCCAGTAGGTTTTTTAATAGGCTATATCTATATGGAATTCCCAAAACGGGTTAAAATTTTCATATCTTTTTTAATTCCACTATCTTCAATAACATTAAAAGTCATACTTACATTATTTTTTGGTTACATTTTCAAAAATCTGGTTATCGATGATATATTGATAGAGATAATAAGTATTTTTTTAGGAATTAGTTTATATAATCTATATTACATTTTTGTATATAAAAAATGCCTATTAATGTTAAAGAAAGAAAGAAAGGACATAGATAATGAATATTATTGAAGTAAAGTCTCTTTATAAATCTTATACAGAAGATGAAGTTGCTAAAGTACAAGTATTAAAAGGAATAAATATTAATATTGAGCAAGGAGAGTTTGTAGCTATCTTGGGACCTAGTGGCTCTGGGAAGAGTACATTTCTTAATATGATTGGAGGAATGGATTTCCCAGATAAAGGTGAAATAATTATAGATAATGTAGATATAACTGAACTTAATGATAACAATTTATCAGATTTTAGATTGCATAAAATAGGATTTATATTTCAGTTCTTCAACCTTATACCCATGCTTACTGCAAGGGAAAATATATCTCTACCCAACGAGGTAAAGAATAAGAAAAAGGATATAGAGTATATTAATATGCTCATATCTAAACTTGGCTTAAAAGAGAGATCAAATCATTATCCAGTTCAGTTATCTGGTGGAGAACAGCAAAGAGTTGCTATAGCTAGAGCACTTGTAAATAAACCACGAATAATTTTAGCAGATGAACCTACAGGTAATTTGGATTCCAAAAATTCTAAAGCCGTTATAGAGTTATTGAAGGAAATATCAGAGGAAATGAACTTGACAATCATATTGATTACCCATGATAAGGAAATAGCAAAATATGCAGATAGAATTCTTAATATGATGGATGGAGTTTTATATGAATAGTTTAAATAAAATAGTGAAAAATAATATTTTATTCAATAAAAGTAGAAGTATTGTCACTTGTATATCTATAATAATATCTATCTCTCTTATGATGGGTATAGATATCTTAATAACTTCAACTAAGATTGCTATGAAGAATGATATAGGCAGTAAGATGGATGAAACACCTTTAATTTTATTTGTGTTATCACTTATCGTTGGTATTGTTGTTATTATATTCATTTACTCAACATTTAAAATCTATGTAATGGAAAATACAAAATTATACGGAATTCTAAGAGCTATAGGGATAAAAAAAAGTAAATTATTCTGTTCAGTAGTTTTGCAAGGAATTTTCTACGGAATAATTTCAATACCTATAGGTTTATGTCTTGGTTTTTTTGTGTGCAAAGGTTTTGTAGCTCTTGCTGATACATTTTTAATGTTTTATTCTGTTGATGTTCCTATTGTATTAACTACCCATTCAGTTATTATGTCCATATTTTATGGATTAGTATCTATTTTAATTTCAGTTTTTTATCCAGCAATACTAGCTTCATCAGTATCTCCTATAAAAGCTATAAATAATATTACTTCTATTGAATCTACTCATAATGATGGCTATATACTAAGGTTTGCTAGTAAGTTTTCAAACTACAAATTTAGATTAGTCCTTACTGATATTATCAGTAATAAATCTAAATCTGCATTTATAATTATAGTGTTTTCAATAAGCTTGGTTTTAGTAACAGTTTTTTCTGCTGTTTTTAGCTATACAAATGAATTTGGTAGTAATTCTAGAGTTTATGCTTTTGATTTTGAAATTATTAATAAATCAGGTTTTACCGAAGAATATATTTCTTATTTATCATCAAATGAATTAATAAAATCAGTTAGCATTGTAGATGATTATATGGCTATATATAAAGTTGAGGAAGAAAAAGTAAATATGAATCATCCTTACGCTCTATATACACCCTATAAGGATGGAATTGGTGATATACAAACATCTCTTCTTTCTTATGATAATGAACTACTAAATAAATGTAAAAAGTATATTGTAGAAGGAGATATAAATGTAGAAAGCCTAAATGATGGATGTATTGTATACGTAAATGAATCAATGGTGGATGTTATTAATAATAATGTATGTACTGAGAAGTTGGTTAATTTAAATGTAGGGGATAAAATTTCTTTAGATTTATCACCGTCAAAACATGGTATGTATGAAACTGAAGTAAAGGCTATAGTGAACTCCTTGCCTTATTCGCCCAGTCTTCATATTGAGGGTAGTGTATATTTTATAGTATCTAATGAAACCTTCGATGGAATTTTCAATAAATCAGGCACAAATAATTTAAAAATAAAACTTAAAGATAAGTCTTATGAAAAAGAAATGGAGAAACTCCTTCAAAATGAAATTAATGAAGGACGTTTATCTGAATATGACAACTTAATAGATTATAGAAGATCAATTAGACAAGAAGATGAGTTTATCAAATATATCTTTTTATTCTTCACACTAATGTTATTTTTAGTAGGAGTAATAATAACAGTTAATATGATGGTTGGAAATATCATTGCAAAATCAAAGCAATTCTTAATCTATAAATCAATTGGTATAAAGCAAAGAGATATAAATAAAATTATTTCTATGGAGCTTATATTTTATATGATTTCATCATTACTAGTGGGTTTAATTATAGGAATACCTTCCAGCATCATTGCATATAATGTATATGTCAAAGGCGATTTCATCAAGGTATATAAATTTCCTTATTTTGATGTAGGACTTTATATAATTGCAATGATTATTTCAACGCTCATCGCTTATTATATTTCAACAAAACAAGTTAAGAATGTAATGAGGACGCATAATAAATTTTAGAAAAAGAGGCTATTTCAAAATGATTGACTTATGTTTTATATGAATGTTGAAAGTGGAATTAATTATTATTGATAGCAAAGCCATTTGCAGGGTTCTTGAATTTACTTAGGCTATATGAATGGTTAATCCGTAAAAAAATACAACCTGTTTGAGCGAATGCGAGTTGTTGTATTTTAGGATTAGCCTTGAATAGAGCCTTTAGTAAATCAAGGTTCCGAAACGGCTTGCGGCAATAATATAAGTCCACTTTCAACACTAGTTTAAAACATATTCAATTTTGAGATAGCCTCTTTCTTTAAGTTACTTCTATTTATTATCCTTAAGTAATGTGTCTACTTCCTCTGTCCAATATCCCACATATTCTGCCATGGCCCACTCAGCCATGATTACATTTTCATATCCTTCTAACGGTATAGTAAGCTCTGGCTCTTTCTCTAATTTATTATTATTAATCTTATAAACATATAGATTAGATTTTGTCTTTATTATTGCCATGTTTTTATTAGGTGAAGAGATTGCATCTATAGCTGCTGGCACTTCATTTTTTATCCCTTGCCATGGAATAAATAATTCATCGTGTCTTGCTATATTGTTTGATACCCTTAAAGGTATTTCAATATTACTACTTACACTTCCCTCTTCTTCATCCTCTGTACTATTATCTTTAATAGTCTTCTTACTATCTAAAGTAAAAAATGCCCATCTTCCTTGTATTCTTTCTATGGCGAAGTTAGTGAAGGTATTTATATCTTTAATATATATATCATGGGACTGATTAGGGTTAGATATAGTTAAATCCTTTATACTTCTTTGATCACTTATCTTCCCTAAATCTACAGATACCTTTTCTTCACTATTATTCATATCCGTTAAGAAGGTATTTAACCACTCTTTACTATATTCTTCATCATGTTCTACAGTTCTGACACTCATATAGTCATTTCCAATGAATGTTATATCCTCTTCCCTATTTACACTTGATGAATCTTTTGTTGTGACTTCTTCTTTTTGTTTAATAGTTCCATTTAAAAATGAAAATTCTATATTATCATAATACCTATCTTCATTATATATTCTATTATTATCCACCTTTAAAAATCCATTTTTCCTCGGCAATAAAATATAGGGTAATTCCTTACTTGCTATGTTCTTTCCATCATAAGTTATCCACAGAGTTTTATATATGAAACCTTCATCACTAGGAGCCTTTAGCCCTAAAAGTACACCACTACTATCCTTGTGCCCTTCATCTTCTTCAGTGCTATTAATCATATAACTAGTATTTGCAATTGGAGTATCACTAATCCTCTCAAGGTTTAATATAATATCATCTTGAATTATTAGCATATTATCACCGTTGACTATTATATCCTTTAAATAAGTGTTATTTGTACTTATTGTTACAACTATTATATCCTCATCCTTTAATTCAATATCCTGAGGAATAAAACCTATAGTATTATAAATGTAATCTTTTCCATTAACCACCTTTGCTTTATAGGTTATGTTATTATATGCTCTCTCAAACATAAATACTTCTTCATTACTAAAGCTTACAACACTTCCAGTAAGAGTACAGTCACTAACATGATCCTCATTAATTGAAGTATACTCTTTAACCTTCCACTGTCCTTCTATAATAGTTTTTGTACTAGGACTTTTAATTTCAACTTTAAAACTACTAATACAACCTGTCATCATAAAAGCAATTGTGAATACAAGAATTATACTTATTATTTTTCTCATATTAAATCACCTCCTGGTAAACATATTGTAATTTTAGTACCTTCATTTAAAGTACTATCTACCTGTAAGCTTCCTCCATGTAATACCACAATTTCATCGCATATAGATAACCCTATACCATTACTAGAATTTATATTTTTCCCCTTATAAAACTTTTCTTTTATATGAGGTAAATCCTCTGGTGAAATACCATAGCCATTATCTGCAATTTCAATCTTTAAATATTCATTATCATTAATCAGATTAATTTCTATCATAGAATCATTGGGAGAAAATTTTATAGAATTATCTAAAATATTTATTAAAACTTGCTTCATTCTATTTCTATCAACTTGTATGGGTGAAATAGTAGATTTGTTTACTTTCACCTGAATTCCTCTACTTGATAACCTTGGATTTAGTTGCTTTATTATCCCCTCAGTAAATTCACTAATGTCCACCTTTTCTTTTCTTAAGGAAATTTTCCCTGATATTAACTTTGAAAAGTCTAATAGTTCCTCAACTAGATAGCTAAGTCTTTCAACCTCTTCCTCTATAATTTTCAGACCATCTTTTACTTCCTCTTTATCTTCTAAATCTGAGGACTCTAAAACTATTGCCCACCCCTTAATAGATGTCAAAGGAGTACGAAGTTCATGGGATATAGAAGAAATAAATTCATTCTTAAGCCTTTCATTTTTTAAGATTTCTCCAGACATATAATTCAAGGTATCTGCAAGTTTTCCAATCTCATCCATAGAATACTTTGGTATATGATCAGTGAAGTTCCCCTTAGCCATCTTCTCCGCCCCTAGGCACACTCGGTTTAAGGGTTTCATTATACTTGAGGATATAAATAAACTAACAGTTGAAGAAATTAAAATTACTAATCCCCCTAGTGATAGTATTATAAGAATTATATTTTTAATATTTTCATCCACTCCAGAGGTTGATGATGTAAACCTTAGAACACCAGCTATAGCAGTATCATAATAAAGAGGATATGCTACACTTATGCTTCGTTCTTCTGTATCACTGCTTTGCTGCACCGTTGCTTCTCCCTCTATGTTTCCAGCAGATGCAACTCTAAATTCATCAGTTACCATTTTTTCTTTTGGCATATCCCCTGAAGAATCCATAATAACACGACCATCTAAATCAATTATTTGCACTCTACAATCTGTATTACTCCAAAACATATCAACATTATTGAAAATATTTTCTTCCAGAGGACTTACAGATAAATATGTATTATAGAAGTCAGCGGATATCTTAATCTGACCATATACACTCTCCTTTAAACCACTATAATAATAGCCTCTAATTATTGTATAAACCATGAGTTGTATAATTATAACAGTTATTACTATTACAATTATATAACTATTTGATATCTTCCTTTTTATTGACTTCACTTACTCTTCCCTCCACTTATATCCTGTTCCCCAAACGGTTTCAATAAATTTAGGTTTAGAGGAGTTATCCTCAATCTTACTTCTAATTCTTCTTATATTTACATCTATGATTTTATTTTCACCTATATAATTGTAACCCCAAACCATATCTAAAAGTTCATCTCTACTAAATGCTCTATTAGGATTTTCTATAAATATCTTCATAAGTAAATATTCCTTTGGAGTAAGTTCAATTTCCTCATGGTTTTTATATAAAGTTTTACTATTTAAATCTATCCTAAATACTCCTGAAGTTAAATCTATAACCTTAAGATTATCATCCAAATTAATCCTTCTAAGCAATGACTTCACTATAGCTATAAGCTCTAAGGGATTAAATGGTTTAATTATGTAGTGATCTGCTCCAAACTCTAAACCCATGATTTTATCCCCATCTTGAGCCCTTGCAGTAAGCATAATTATACCTATCTGTGGATAATTTTTCTTAAGAAATTCACAAACCTTATATCCATCAATTCCAGGCAACATTATATCCAAAATTACGATATCGGGATTCTCCTTTGCCACTTCCTCAATACCACTCTCTCCAGTTCCTGCCTCTATAACCTCAAAGCCTTCACGCTTAAGACTTATCTTCACAAATTTTCTTATATTTTCTTCATCTTCAATTAATAATATCTTACTCATTTCTACACCTCCACTGTGTAAAAAAGGACTCTCTCCTAATTGATTATGTTTTATCATAATATTGCAATTGACTTTAAATATTATTGATAAAACATATTTTAATTATTTGGAGACAGTCCTTCTTATTTTGCCATTTATATATTTTAAATTTTTTATGTTTATTTAGATGTTTCAGTATGTTATTTATCTTCGTGAGTCTCCTCATACTCTTCCACATCTATAATTGTAGCATCACTATAATCTATGTCAGCCTTTTCACTTGAAGCTTCATAGGCATCAGTCTTAACTTCATTCTTATCATGGGTAGCATAATATTGGCTAGTTTCTTTTTTAATCTTATGTTTAAAGTACATTATAGTAATGGTTATTGTAAGGACTACCGCTAAAATAATCCACATTATACCTTTAAACACAATGCCAATTACGCCAAAAATAAGTGGTGAGAATAAAAATAAAGCTACACATCCAATTATAATCTTAATTAATGTTTTCATATCAACACTATTCATAAATATTAATTCTCCTCTATATATCTAAATTTTAATATTAATCCTAACATCTTTACATATTAGGTATATGAATATCCTCGTAAAAGAATATTTTAATGCAATAAATCTATTATACCTAAATCATCCTAATTCAAATTCTAAAACCCACCATTTACATTTAAAATTTCACCGGTAATATAGCTGCTTTCTTTACTTGCTAAAAACACAGCGGCTCTTCCGATTTCTGACACATGTCCAAATCTACCAAGTGGTATTTCAGAAGTAAGTTCTTCTCTTTCTTCTTCACCCATCCATCTATTCATCTTTGTATCTATAACTCCTGGGGCAATGGCATTAACCCTTATATTACTTGGAGCTAATTCCTTAGCTAAAGCCTTTGTAAATGAGTTCATTGCTCCCTTTGATGCAGAATATATAACTTCACAGGATGCACCAACTTCGCCCCACATTGAGGATATGTTAATTATACTACCTTCCTTCCTAGAAATCATGTGTTTCACCACAGAATTTGTAGTATTAAATACAGATTTAAAATTAATGGACATTATTTTATCAAACTCCACCTCGTTTACATCCATAAATAATCCAACTCTAGAAATTGCTGCATTATTTATTAAAACATCTATTTTTCCAAGGTTATTTATTGTATCTTCTATTAAAACTTTTGAAAAGTTATAATCACTTATGTCACCTTTTATAATAGTACAATAATTACCAAGTGACTTTATTTCTTCTAAAGTCTTAAGGGCACTCTCTTCATCATTTAAATAATTTAATACTAGCATAGCACCTTCCTTAGCAAACTCTAAAGCTATACCTTTACCAATTCCCCTAGTTCCACCAGTAATTACTACCACTTTGCCTTTTAAACTCATATTTGTACCTCTATCATATATTATTTTCTTGAATCCTAAAGTTATTTTAACATTGTATATTCTAAAAAATTAGTAATCAAATTAAATAAATTTAAATAAAAAATTCTAAATTTAATTATTTAATACAATTTCATGTAAATATAATGGGTATTGTCTAAACCATTTACTTACTTGTATCCAAATTCTCTTTATTATTATACCATATTATGATATGATATTGATGATTAAAAAATAAAGGAGGTGTTTTTAATGTCTTACAAAATATTAGACACTTGCATATCTTGCGGAGCTTGCGAAAGCGAATGCCCAGTTAGCTGCATAAGCGCAGGAGATGGACTATATGTTATCGATGAAAATACATGTATCGAATGTGGTGCTTGCGCTAGCGTTTGTCCAGTAGCTGCTCCAGTTCAAGACTAATTTTGAACACAGCAACTAAAAAAGATGTACTTTATTAAGTACATCTTTTTTTTATATTTAATTTTTTTATATTTAATTTTTTTATATTTAATTTAGATATGGTTTACATTGACCTTACTATTGTTAAGAATATTTTATTAAAGTATAATTGGAACAACTAAAAAATTTTCATAATTTTTAGTTATATTAATTTTAATATATAGGAGGTATTATATGAACATTGATGGTATTATAATTCCAGATAACTATCATAGCAACAGCACACTTATTGAAACAGAAATTCATATTAAAAAGATTAAGGATTTTTTCGAAAATAATCTATCTAAGAAACTAAACTTAATAAGAGTATCTGCACCACTTTTCGTAGAAACGAATACAGGTATTAATGATAATTTAAATGGAACTGAGAGACCAGTATCCTTTGATGTCTTAGCTACTGGAACAGATGTTGAAATAATACACTCCTTAGCTAAATGGAAAAGACTTAGCTTACATAGATACGGATTTAAATTAAATGAAGGTTTATATACAGATATGAATGCCATAAGAAGAGATGAAGAACTTGATAACCTTCATTCAATCTATGTTGACCAATGGGATTGGGAAAAAATAATCTCAAAGGAAGACAGAACAGAAGAAACATTAAAATCAATAGTTAACTCTATTTATGAAGTATTTAAAGAGACTGAAAATTTCGTAAACACCAACTTAATTTCACTTGAAAATAAACTACCAAAGGATATTACCTTTATTACAACTCAAGAGTTAGAGGATAAATACCCTAGTTTAACATCAAAGGAAAGAGAAGATGCAATCTGTAAAGAGTATGGTGCTGTATTTATAATGAAAATTGGTGGACTTTTAAATTCAGGCATGAAGCATGACGGAAGAAGCCCTGACTACGATGATTGGAACTTAAATGGAGATATACTTCTTTGGTACCCTCTACTTGATAGAGCCGTAGAATTATCTTCCATGGGAATTAGAGTTGATGAAGAAGCTCTAGATAAACAATTAACCCTAGCTTCTGCTGAGGATAGAAGAAACTTACCATTCCACAAAGCTCTACTTGAAGGAACTCTACCTTACACTATAGGTGGTGGTATTGGACAATCAAGAATCTGTATGTACTTTTTAAACAAAGTTCATATTGGAGAAGTACAATCCACTATATGGGATAAGAAAAATATTGATATATGTACTGAGCATGGTATAAACCTACTCTAAGTTCGAATGCATATGAGAATGAGTTTTCCAGAAAACAGGTTCTATTATCATAATTAATAAATAAAATTAAGAGGCTGTCTCAAAATGATTGACTTATGTTTTATCTGAATGTTGAAAGTGGACTTAAATATTATTGATAGCAAAGCCATTTGCAAGGTTCTTGAATTTACTTAGGCTATATGAATGGTTAATCCGTAAAAAAATACAACCTGTTTGAGCGAATGCGAGTTGTTGTATTTTAGGATTAGCCTTGAATAGAGCCTTTAGTAAATCAAGGTTCCGAAACGGCTTAGCGGCAATAATATAAGTCCACTTTCAACACTAGTTTAGAACATGTTCAATTTTGAGACAGCCTCTTTTATTAAATATTATCTATTCTGATATACTTGTAAAACCTTCCCCTAAAACCTCATGAACATTATGAGTTATTATAAAAGCATGGGGATCTTCTTCTTTTATAAATTGCTTAAGCTTTATAAATTGTTTCTTACCTAACACAGTTACTATAACATCACATTTATCTAAATTGTAGGCTCCCACAGCACGATATATGGTAGCACTCTTCTCTAATTCCTTTATAATAAACTTTCTTATGTCATCACTATGACTACTCATAATTTCAACTCTCTTATTTACATTAAGTCCATCTATAACAAAGTCTACCATTGATCCATTAATTATAACTCCAAGTAGTGCATACATTCCTGTGGTAGCTCCAAAAGCTATTACAGCAAGAGCAGTTACAGTAAAATCTATAATTAAAAGACCTTTACCTATATCTAAATGTGCATATTTGTTTAGTATCTTAGCTGGTATATCCGTTCCACCAGTAGATGCATTTCTATTAAATACTATTGCCATTCCTATAGCTCCAATCAATATTCCAAAGATAAGACTTATAAGCATATCATCTGATATTGGCTTTGTTACAGGAGCAACCTTTTCTAAAATTGATATTATAAATGAAAGCATAAGACTTGCATATATTGTTTTTGTACCGAATCCTCTTCCAATAAAAATAAATCCAATAACAAAGAAAAATATGTTACCTACAAGCATTATCATACCTATGCTAAGGCTCGGCCAATAATGGTTTGCTACCATTGCAAGACCAGTAAGTCCACCTGCTGCTAGGTTATGTGGCACTAAGAAAAAATGAATTCCAACTGCAATTAGTAATAATCCAAAGGTTATTACTATATAATCTTTAATTTCTTTTTTCAATTTCATCCCCTCCTTCATTAACTAAACTTCCTTAAAATAAAATTCCCTTTAAATTTATTGTATATGTTTTCAAAGGAAACTATTTTAGGATAATTAGCTATTTGATTTCATATATTATGTAATTAAAATATCACCCTAATTTAATCATATCTCACTTGTTATAACATTACAATAAATTTGTCACACTTGTCTGTAAATTCAATCTATATTCTTCTGCCCTATACATTCTGTTTCAATTGCCTTAGATTATATTTCTCATTTTTTATAAAAGCCATGAAATTACTTCAAATATTTTATATATGTTTTTTCCTATTTCTATAGAATAAAAGAGCTATCTCCATTAAGAAATTATGAACTATAGTAAGTTCAAATTTCTATCTGAGATAACTCTTTTACTAAATATACCTACGTCTATCCGCTCCATTACTTCAATCTATTTTAAGATCGAAGATAAGAATTCTAATTAGGCATCTGAAAATAAATAATAAGTCAAAGATGTAAATTGAACATGCCTTATCTACAGCTAAATGTTGAACATTGTGTTTCTCTACTGCTGCATGCATGGTCTCCAGCAATAGATACTTCATTAGCTTCGCATTTGAAATTTCCATTGTAAACACAATTAGTAGCCTGGCAACCAATCTCCATTTGAGGATTAGGTGATTCAGTAGAATTTGTCATCGCACCATTATTTTCTTCAAAATTCTCACAGCAAGTGGATGATTGTTTAGTAGCACTTTTTCCACCTACTTCTATAGAATTCACACAGCAATAATAGTCATTATTATGTGCACAACTACAAGCATCACATTTTAATTTAGTCATGATACATTCCTCCTAAAGTTTATTTCTACATTATTGTTTCTTATAGTAGAAATTTTATTCTTACCATATTATATACATTTTATTTCTGCACATAATATTAACTTACATGTGAAAAATAACCCTATAAATATATATGAAGGTGAGGTGAATTTTAGTAAGGTTTAATTTTTATAATATCCCTTGCTAAAGCTATTAAATGTTTATTCCAAAACGAATACTCTTTGAAAAAGGAGCTCTAGATTATGATATTGCTAAAAATATTTATAATACCTTTAAAGATAATAAAAATGTAGAAATAATAAAATTAACTTCTAATAAAATCAAAGACCGAATTCCTGGTGATGACTTATATAATTTTTATAGAGAAGGTAAGGATACCTTAGTTGTAGGTATAAAAAAAGGCTTCAAGTTTCAATCTTGTAAACCATCAGCTCACTGGCAATTGCCACTCATTTCTGGCTGTATTGGTCATTGCCAATACTGTTATTTAAATACCAATCTTGGAGATAAACCCTATACTAAAGTTAATGTAAATATTGATGACATTTTAAATCAAGCACAAAAATACATTGATGAAAGGCTTCCTGAAATAACTTTATTTGAAGGCTCTGCAACTTCTGATCCAATTCCTGTAGAACCTTATACCCATAGCTTGAAGAAAACCATAGAGTTCTTTGCTAGTAGCGAAAATGGGAGATTTAGATTTGTTTCAAAATATAATGATGTAGATAGCCTTCTAAATATAAAACATAATGGACATACAGAAATTCGTTTCACCCTAAATACATCAAAGGTAATAACTGACTTTGAGAATAGAACTGCCTCTATAGATAAAAGAATAGAAGCCAGCGTTAAGGTAGCTAAAGCAGGTTATCCTCTAGGATTTTTAATCGCACCCGTATTTCTTTATGAAGATTGGAAGAAGGATTATAGAGAACTACTGGTTGATCTACATGATAAATTACCAAAGAACTTATCTACCCCTGTAACCTTTGAGGTTATATCCCATAGATACACTCCAAAAGCTAAAAACATAATCCTAGAGGTATTCCCTGAAAATACCCTTCCAATGGAAGACGAAGAACGAAAATATAAATATGGTCAATTTGGCTATGGGAAATTTGTATATACTAAGGAACAACTGCAGGAAATGAAAGAGTTTTTCACTAAAGAGATAAACGATCTATTTAAGGATGGGGATATAAAGTATATTATTTAACACTCCATTATGATGTAATATAACTATAAAAAAAGTAGAGAATCAGTGAATTCTCTACTTTACTTAATTAATAAGATTTTTATTCATAACCAAAATTCACTACTAATATAGATTTAGAATCTATAATTATTTACTAGCGATTTCCATAAGTTCAAATATAACCCCATCTCTAACTGCAAAGCATAATGTGGTGTTTTCATTCACCTTTGTAGGTTCTACAAGAATTTCCTCACATTTTTTTAATTCCTCTTCTATGGAATGTACTTTAATTGCAATATGCGGATTCCCTTGCATCTTCTTTGGCATCCATGAATCCTCATCAAAGCGAAGATACTCAAATTTATAGTCATGATTTTCAGGGTCTGTAACATAAACCTTCATGCCCTCTATATAAGTTTCGTTTTCTTGTACCTTCTTTGTAGGTACTCCTATATGAACAAATTCCATAATTCTTTTCCCCCTTAATAATGTAATGCCATAATCAACATTTAGTTAAACCATAGACTTACTTTCCCTAAAAAAATTTCATCTGAACATTACTTTTAGCTTCTTCCTTATATAAATTATTCTTCATATCACAATAAAATTCATAGGCTTCTTTATCTGTAAAGCCTTCATGGACCACATTTCCCACAGCTTTAGCCATAGCTTTTGGACTTTCGGCTTGAAATATATTTCTTCCCATATCAACTCCAGCAGCACCCTGGGAAATTGCTTTATAAGCCATTGTTAGTGCTTCAGCCTCTGGAATCTTCTTTCCACCTGCAATTACTATAGGTACTGGACAAGCTGCCACCACCTTTTCAAAATCATCGCAGTAATAGGTTTTTATTATTTGTGCTCCAAACTCTGCTACCATCCTAGTTGCTAAAAGAAAATACTTAGAGGTTCTCTCCATTTCCTTTCCCACAGCTATTACTCCTAGTGTTGGGATTGAATATCTATTTCCTGCATCCACTGTTCTCACCAAATTCTCTATAGAAGTTTTTCCCCCTTTAGCCCCTATAAAGACTTGAACTGCCATACATGAAGCATTAATTCTTATAGCATCTTCAATATTTACTCCTATAACTTCATGGCTCATATCCTCATCTAATACTGAACTTCCAGCGGTACACCTAAGAGCAATAGCCTTGTTACAAGTTGGAGGTATTGAAGTTCTTATAGCTCCCCTAGTTCCCATAATTACATCCACATCTTTTAGTAGTGGCGGAATCGCTAAATCAAGTCTTTCCAATCCTGAAGTTGCCCCCATTATATATCCATGGTCGAAGGCTAGCATAACTGTTTTTCCACTTCTCGGATTAAATATTCTTGAAAGTCTATCCTTCATGCCAAAATCTACATTTTCCATCCCCTTAACATGAAATCCACTTTTTATATAAGGAATATCTAATTTAAAATCCTTCCTCAAATCATTTCCATCTTTATCTGCCATATAAAAACACACCCCAATTTACTTAATAGCATAATTACAATTTACTTAACACTATAACTTCTAAATTTTAATAGACTGTTGAAGTTGGCATTAATATTACCCAAGCTAGGATAATATGATGCCATTACTAACCGTTAATTAAAACATAGCTATTTTTTTAAATATGGAGTATTACATGGTGCATTCCAATAGCTCAATAACTCATCATCCATTCTTGCCATCATCATCTGGAAGCCAGCTTGCTCTTGAACTGTTAGAAGTTCATCTACCACATTTGCTACTATCTCAATATTTCTTTCCTTCAAATAGTTAAAGCATTTTCTATAAACTATTAGAAGTTCCATAAGAGTTGTAGCACCAGTTCCGTTAAGTATTAGAAGTATTTTTTCTCCCTCTTTAACATCTAAATCCTTGATAAGGGCATCAACCATTATTTCTGCGGTTTCATCAGCTGTCTTTAGTTGTTGTCTTCCGCCGCCACCTTCTCCATGTTGTCCCATACCGATTTCCATCTCATCCTCACCAAGCTCAGAAATCATTGATCCTGTACTTGGATGAGTAGCACCTCTCACTGCCACTGCTAAAGTTGCCATATTATCTGCAAATCTTTGTGCTATAGCTGCTATTTCTTCTAAGGTTTTTCCCTGTGCTGCTGCAGCCCCTGCAATCTTATAGGTTGGAATACATCCTACAAGCCCACGTCTATCATCACTATTTTCCCTTGGAGCATTAGCAATATCTTCTTGAGTAACCACCTTTATAACATTTAACCCTTCCTTCATTGCGCCTTTCATTGCTAAATTCCCAGTGAGCATATCTCCAGCATGGTTAAGAACTACAAATAATACTCCCTTTCCTTTATCCGCAAGCTTTAAAGCCTCTACACAAGCCTTAGGTCCTGGTGCTGCAAAAACATCTCCCGCTACAGATATATCAACCATCCCCTCTCCAACAAAACCACTTATAGCTGGCTCATGTCCAGTTCCCCCTGATGTTACAATAGTAACTCTATCTGCATTTTCTAAAGCTTTATTCACCACTAAATTATTTTCCCTTAACTCCAAAATGTCTGAATTTGCAAGAGCAAGCCCCTGTAAAAGTTCACTGGTTAAGTTTTCTGGATTATTGATAAATTTTTTCATTTTCATAACTCATACCCCCAAAACAATTATCTTAATTTATTTAATATTTACTTACACTTTTAAACGCCTAATGCTTCTGCCCAGCCCTTAAATAATAGAGACAATGACATAGCTCCTGCATCCATATACCCTAAAGTTTGTTCCTTATAAAATCTTGCTCTACCAAACTTAGCCACATAATTCTTACTATCCTCAGCACCCTTAGCCGCAGAAGCTGCTATATCTCTTAATAACTCAGGAAGTTTCTCTTTTGAATACCTAGCCCCATTAACTACAGGAATAAGCACATCCATCATGGTTTTATCTCCAACCTTAGCCTTAGTAATCAACTGCATATTTATAAGAGAAGCTAGTAGCATATCCTTTAAATTTTCTTCATTGATTTCCTTCTCTTCCTCTATGCCCTCTGATAAACCAACAATGAAGGTACCCCAAAGAGGTCCCGCTGACCCTCCATTTACATTCATTATTTTATCTCCCATGATTTCTAAAAATCCCTTTATAGAATCTTCATTATGATTAACTATACTTTCTCGTATAACTCCACTGATTTTACCAATTGTTACTCCATGATCTCCATCTCCAAATTTAGAATCTATTTCAGATAAAGTATCAACATTATCCTCTAGCAATTCACAAGATTTTAGAAACATTCTTTTAAAATCTTCTATATTTAAAATCACCCTAACACCTCCAAAACATACTGTGATTTTGTAATAAGTATATTTATAAGGGATGGTGAATATTCCTGAACTTATAACTAAATAAATAAAACGCTGAAAACAGTAATTTTCATACTGCTTTCAAGCGTTTTTCATCTATATTTTTCTAAAACAACTATCTATATGGTCATTAATAATTCCCGTGGCTTGAAGATGTGCATATATAGTTATAGATCCAAGAAATTTAAAGCCCCTTCTTTTCATATCCTTATAAACTTCATGGGAAAGAGCTGATGTTGCAGGTAGTTGAGATATATTTTCATAACTATTTACAACAGGTTCGTTGTTAACAAAGCTCCATATATATTTATCAAAGCTCCCAAATTCCTTTTGTATTTCTATAAATTTTTGTGCATTGTTTATGGATGCCTCAATTTTTCTCCGGTTTCTTATTATACCTACATTATTCATCAATTCTTCGATTTTATCTTCTCCATACTCAGCTACTTTATTAACTTGAAAATCCTCATAAGCTTGTCTGTAGTTTTCTCTTCTTTTCAAGATTGTAAGCCAACTTAGTCCTGATTGTGCTGACTCTAATACTAAAAATTCAAAGTGCTTTTTATCTTCATGAACAGGTACTCCCCATTCTTCATCATGATATTTTATATATAATTCATCGGATTTACACCAATCACATCTGTTCATCTTTTATCTCCCCTATTCTCATATCTCTCATTTATAAATCTAATCTTACACCATAATTTTTTAACCAGTTCTTTCTCACTTCATAATCAGGCATTATAGATGCGAGCAAATCCCAATACTCTTGTGAGTGATTCTTATGATACATATGGCACATTTCATGGACTATTATATAATCTAGTGCATTAGCTTTTGCCATTGAGCACCTCCAATTAAATAGAAGTTCATCATTTGCTGTACAACTTCCCCATCTTTTCTTTTGTTCTTTTATTTTTATATCTACTGGTTTCTTTTTAAAGAAGCTTTGATAATACTTTATTCTTTTTCTTCCTTGTTCTTCTGTCTTCTCTCTATACCAAAGTTCCATGGCTTCTCTTATTAAACTATCATTCTTTTCATTAACTGTTACATGGAACTTACCTCTAAAGAGTTTTACCGATGAAACCTGTTGTGAAGAATCTACATGGATTTGTAGTGAATAATTTCTCCCTAAATACATAAAGGATTCTCCATTTACAAATTCCCTCTCTATTTTCCTATGCTCCATATTTTTAAAGGAATATAGTTTTTGAACTATCCAAGCACCCTTAGATTTTACTATCTCCTTTATCTGATTCTCTGGAGTATTTAGTGGTACTACCACAGTAATACTACTCGGTGGCTCCACTGATATACTAATGGTTTTTCTATTTCTATATTCTACATAAAACTCTAATTCTTTTGTTCCAAATTGTATTTTTAGTTTCATACTTTCTCCAATGGCATTTACTAACCTTTTAAATTACATGAAAATGCACTTTTGCTAAATTTAGTAATGGTTCCATTATTCTTTCTCTTACATCTTTATTTATAGCAGCTCTATGCTTTCTTATAAGCATTAGTTTTATTTCTCTTTTTATATCATTAGTCTTAGAGTTATTTGTAGCCCAATCTATAACATAGTTATCCTCAACTACTTTCTTAGTATCCTTAGCTATATCTTTAGACAACTCTATAATATCATTTCCTATATATAGCGCATCTGGTTCTTTAACTACACCGTCTTCTACATTCTCTTCTAAAATATACTTCTTTATAACTTCAAAGAAAGCATACTCCTTCTCATCTAAACCTAGTTCATTAGCTTTACTTGTTACCCCACTATTTACTTCTCTATTAATGAACTCCTCTAACTGCTTCTTTCTTTCAATCCAATCATTAACGGTTTCATCTAATATCTTTTGAAGCCTTTCCAGTAGTGATTGATAATAAACAGGGTTTTCATGTCCTTTAACATTAATGGTATGCTTAATAGCGTGTTCCATAGCTGATGCCTGAGCTTCATCTGATTTTAATGTATTTACTTTACTTTTAAAATCATCCTCAAATAAAGTAATAGGCTCTATCCAAGTTCTAACACCTAGTGATTTCAAATGCTCATCTATTATTTCTCTTACCTTTTCTCCACAGTCTGCTATATCCATCTCTTCCCCTGGAGCAAATTTCGCCTTTGCTGCTGCTCTTATATAGGATACCCATCTTAAATCGTTTATTATCTCTGTTCCTACATTTGATGGTAATAACCCTTCAACTGCTCCTGAGAACTTTCTATAAACCAGCTCAAATTCTGCCCTTTTATCCTCTGGTTCTATACGATTAACAAGTTCATCTAAATTATCTTTACTCGCACCCTTAAACATATTCATAATAGCTTCTCTATAAGATAGCATTTCATTATACATATCCTCTATAGAATCCATAGGTTTTCCTAATTCTTCTGCATCAAATACAGCTAGAGCCTCTTCTAAATAGTTTGATATACCGTAATAATCTACAACATAACCACATTGCTTGATTATAGTTTCTTTTTTAGTTTTACCACTTTCAAGAATTCTCTCTATCTCTCTAGTAGAAGTTCTATTAACCCTTGCTATAGCTTGAAGTAATGTATGTTCTTTTAGTGGTCTATCAAGATACATAACTTGCTCTATAGGAGCATCAAAGCCTGTTAAAAGCATGTCCTTAACAATTAAAAAACATAGCTTATCCTTAGCCACTGGTTGCTTAAATCTATTAATCAAAGCTTCCTGTTCTGGCTTAGTCGTAAAATGTTTCTTTAAATGAGTTTTGTCATTTAATCCACCTGAAAATATAACCTGAGCTTCAAAGTCTTCTCCTAATATTTCTCCAACATGCTTACTTATAGCATCATAATATTTAACACAAGAATCCCTAGATACACAAACTATTTGAGCTTTAAACCCATTAGGAAGAATCTGTTCCTTATAATGTTTAAGCATATCTCTAGCTATATCATCTATTCTATCATCAGATTCAACTATGGCCTTCTTTGTAGCATACTTTTGTTTTATAGCTTCCTTCTCTTCATCGGTTCTATCATTAAAAGCTTCATCAAATAAAGAATCTAAAGACTCCCCAAGAACTTGCAAATCTGGCCTTCTACCTTCATAAACAATCTTAACAGTAGCACCATCATCTACAGCTTGTTTAATAGAATACTTATCTATATATCCACCAAAAGTTCTTTTAGTAGACTTATCTTCCTTATCAATAGGTGTCCCTGTAAATCCAATAAACACAGCATTAGGAAGTGCAGTTCTCATATTTGTAGCAGTATCCTTATACTGACTTCTATGAGCCTCATCTGCAAGGACTATAATATTTTGCTTTGTACTTAAAACATCATAATCCTTAATGTAGATTTGCTTAACTCTCTCCCCATTTTGCACCACTTCTCTCTCCTCAGTTTCACTTTGGAACTTTTGGATAGTAGTCATAATTATCTGTGGCTGTGAATTTGATAAAAGTTCTTTCATAATAGAAATCTTATCCGCCCTTACTGGTGTAGTAATCTTAGATAAAGTTCTATCAAAGGTAGCATAAATTTGTTTATCCAAATCTATTCTATCTGTAACAACTACTATGGTAGAATCCATAAGCTGCTCCGTTCTCTTAATCTTCCTAGCTAAAAAAACCATGGTTAAAGATTTTCCCGAACCTTGAGTATGCCAAACAACTCCACCACGAGCTATTTTATCTTTATTTCCTGTTATTCTATCTATAGCTTTATTAACAGCCCTAAACTGCTGATACCTACAAACCTTTTTAATAATAGCTCCACCCTCAGCTTCATAAACTATAAAGTTTCTCATTAAATCTAAAAGATTCTTCTTCTCTAAAAAGCCTTGAAGGAATATATTTTGTCCAAAATCTTCAACATTCCCTATATCTTCTTTATTAAAGGGATATGGATCTTTCCATTCTAAATAATGATTATACTTTGAACTTATAGTTCCAACATAACCATGATACTTATTTAAAATCCCCGTAAAAAAGTTTGTATAAAATAATCTAGGAGCACCTTCACCTAAGGATGAATCTCTCTCATTCATATACCTTCTGAGCTGCTCAAAAGCTTGTTTCTTCCCGATGCTCTCATTTTTACCCTTCTCTAAAAAAGGTGACTTCGCCTCTAAAACAATAACCGGAATACCATTTATAAATACAACTATATCCGGAAATATAGATTTTCCTGAAAGAGTTCGAACCTCAAACTGTCTAGTAACTAAAAAATCATTATTCTCAGCATTATCAAAATCATCAAAATCTATAAACTTAACTGTTTGATGCTTCTTTTGACCATTGCCATAGATATCCTGCTCCACAGTATAATTCAAATCTACAATAGCATCATAAAGTTTTTCATTTATCTCCAGTAAGCTTGTACCCAAACTATCTGCCCTTGATATATACCTAACAGTTCTATCTAAATTTCCCTCATCCATCCAAGGATTAAGTCTTTTTAAAGCATCTCTTAATCTATTCTTCAAAACCACATCAGATAAAGAATCCCTAGCACCACTTTCAGGGGTCAACGCCTTACCATGAATGAAATTATAACCTAATTTATTTTCTATATAATCAATAGCTGGTAACTCAACCAATGTTTCTTCATTTCCCAAGTAGCCCATACAATCCACCCTATTTTCTATAAATTTAATTACTTCAATTATACACTATGTTGCAATTCATAAACAAATATATATAATATATTCCACTTTTTTCTATAATATTTTTAAAATAAATACGTCAGTAATCGTAAAAAAACATAGATTTCTCTATGCTTTTCTTTATTACTTTATTACTATTTCATTTTTCATTAAATTTTTAGTAATAAATAAGTTCTTATCTATTACTACACTACTTTATTAATACACAATTTTTCTACAACCTATTATTGACCTTTTCATTTTGCCAATACTCATAAAATTTATTATAATAAAAATCATATCCTTGTGCCCTTATCAAAAATTCAATTATTTCATAGTTATCATCTCTATTTTTTTCAACTATTTCCTTTACCATGTTACTTATTTCTTCTAATTCCCCTACAAACTCTGATTTATCAAAAAACATGCTAATTGTATTCTCACCTATTTTAGTTTTTGCTTCATACATATAGAACTCTGGATTAAAGTTAACATGCTCTTCAACATTATCAAAGGTGGGTTCAATTAATCTACTTTCACTACATAATTCATTTAAGATTATATCTTTGTCATAAATATAATCAAACTCTTCTAACTCTTGCTCCATACATGCTTCTATTATTTTTTTACCTTTAATTTCGTTAGGTACAAATTTATTTTTATAATTCTGGTTACATTTCTTACAACTTGGAACTAAATTATCCAAGCAATATGCTAAATAATTATACTCGTGTGAGGGAAGAAAATGATCTACATCCATATCACTATCTTTTATTTTTTTTCCACAATAAGTACAACAACCTTTTGTAATATTTATTAGGTAATCCCTTACTACTCTAATATTATTTTCTCTAATACTATTCCATCTAGGTTTTACATTACCATCTTTATCATACAAATCCAAATAAATTCTCTTCTTATATTCATTGTCTAGCAATTTTGTTGGTTTAGTTATTAAACTTCTATCAAAGGAAATCATTGAACCAGCTCCTTTAATCTTTCCAGTACACGTCTCCTTGGATTACCCTTAGGTAAACTTGGTATTAGCTCCTCATACAATGATTCAATTTCGTTTTTCAACTCAGGATTTTTTGATGATACATAAGCCTTAACCATTTCACTATATCTTATTAACTTTTCCTCCAATGTTTCAACTATCAACATATCATTAATAGGCTTAACCTTTTCAGTAATATCAAAAACATTTCTTAATATATCACTCATATACCATTCCTTAGGATTTCCTACACTAATATATTTAATTTTATCTTCTTCTCTAAATAATTCTATTGCTTCATTTTCATCTGTAGTTGATACTATCATTGGAGAGTGAGTTGATATAATAAATTGTACTTTAGGGAATACCGCTTTTAATATTTTCAATATTCTTTGTTGCCACATTGGATGTAAATGAACTTCAATTTCATCAATTAATACAATTCCCGGTGTTTTTAAAAGCACGTCTACTCCAAGTTTAGGGTTTAAAATTGCCATTCTATATGCTATATCGGAAATTATACCAACTACATCTTTATACCCATCACTAAGATAAGATACTGGAATTATATTACCATTATTAAACAATACTGCAATTTCACCTTCATTAAATAAAATATCTTTAACAGTGTTTTCTTCTCCATCAGTTAACATTGTTAATGCCTTTTTTATGCTTTCATTAACAGCTGATAAAACTGGTATCTTTTTTGAGTATTCAAATTCTCTATATTTCATCTTTCTATACCAATTTACAAAGAACTTGTAATTTGATGCAGGTTTTAAGCAATCTTTGTAACCCACAAACCTTGATAATTTTTCTGTTTTCTCTAATATCCTCATGTCACGTGTAAAACTTGCAACTCGTCCTACTCCATGGTAAGAAAAAATAGGTAATATTATTTCTCTTGAATTAATCTCTCTAATATCACTCACTAATTGTCTTACTACCGTTGTAACTATTGTTGAATCTTTTGTGCTAGTTCTAGCACCTTCTAAAGATGCCTTAACTCTAGACCATTGAATTTCTTGATTTATGAATTTACTCTTAAATTTTACCATAGTTGGTGGATAATCATATCTTACTGGCATTTCCTCAGTATCTTCCAGTGAAAATCTTATGTCTTCCTTATAAATATTCTTTGAGTCAGTTACATCATCAACTCCATTTAGGAAAGCTCCTATTCCTACCGCAACACCTTCTAGAATAGAAGTTTTTCCACATCCATTTTTCCCTATCAACACTGTTAACTGCTTATTAAATTTAAATTCTTCATTCTTAAATCCTCTATAATCTTTAAATGAGATTTCATTAATTCTAAAATCAACAGTAATATCTGAAACAAATGTGTCTCTTATCCCTATAATAAGATCAAATACTTTTTTTAATTCACCATTATTTTCTAATCCAACATTAAATTCTTTCTGTGGAATATTTTCTTTCCAGTATTTATCAAACTGACTCTTTAAGCGGATTGATTTATATTTATCACCTGACATTTTTATTATCTTAATTTTCACGCTATCACTTGATAGTTGTTCTATCTTTAAAGTGCATATACCATAATCTTTATATATAACATTCAATTTGTTTTTGTCTTCTTCAAATGTAAAGTTATTACTTTCCCCTAAAGTGACAAATGCTTTTATCTTATCAACCAGTATTTGATTTATATCTTTATTCTCAAAATAGAAAAAGAACATAACTTCACCTCCGCTACTTTTTATTCACATTCCTTATATTTCATTTATTATCTATATTATACTCAATTAAGTTAATTTTTACCATATAATAATATATATTTATAATCTATATTATACCCCACTTAGGACAACTAATAAACATAAGAAAACTAATGACTATGTTTATTAGTATAAGGAAAGCCATAGATTTCTCTATGGCTTAATCCGCTGCTTACAATTATTAATTTACCCTTATATATCATAAGGAATATCTTTAGTCATACCTAAAAGTTTATCTTCATCTGATGTATCTGTTAATACCAAAATAGTATTTTCGTCAATTAATGCCTTATAGTTTTCATAGTCTTCTTCCGCTACAATATCTTTTAATGTTAATATTAAATCTTCATTTAGAGAAGCTATATATTGCATCTTACCTTTTTTAGTTTCTGATTCTACAATTTTTAATAGTGATAACCTTTGTCTCGGATCCATATTTGCAAACAATCTACTGTCATGGAAAATAAAATCCACATTATGATTTTTTAGTTTTAATAGTGTCATATCAAAACAGAATATACAAACTTCACTAATTCCGTCTGAAGAATCCCCTATTATTTTTGCATTAATATCAAATCTTAATTGGTTATTTCCATCATTAACTTTTATATCTAACCCACTAGATTTATCCTTATAAAAAGTTTTTGAATAACTTCTAAATGTATTCATTATATCTTCTAATAACGCTTTATTCTCTTTTACATATTTACTTGCTGCTAACTTTTGTTGTTCTATATTAATATTCGCCTCAGCTAACTTATCATCATATGTTTCCAGAATATTTTTATAGTCATTAGCTTTTTCTAACTTAAGTCTTAATTCATTTATTTCTTTACTTAGTGCTGTATATTCCTCTAATGCACCATGACTACCTAGAAATCCAATTAACCTATCTAGTTCTTTTGCATACTTATTTGCATTTTTTTCTAAATCGTTTTTACTATTTAGAAGTGATTGTTTTTGTGATTCAAGTCGTGTTTTTCTATTTGCTAATAGTTTGTTATGAAACTCAGTAACCTGTTCTAAATTCCTAACTACATTATCATCAAATACTAATTTAGCTTCATCATACATTTTCAATATACTTCCTAATTCTATATCCGGTTTTATATCCAAGCTTTTTTCAACCTTTCTTATAGAATTTTGAACAAGTACAATTTGATTAGCTAATTCTCTTTTTTTATAAGATATTTCATCAGCTTGTTTCTGAATATCTCTATAATTTTCAGCCACTTTAAATTCATTTAATTTTGTTTCCAACTCATTAATATCATCTTTTAAGTCTGTTATTTCTATATCTAAATCTTCATTACCTACAAAGTATTCTTTTAAAACCGGATCTTTTTCTACAGCTCTTTTACTCTTTACTAGCTCATCTATTTGTTTTTTTTGCTTCATCTTACTTTGAACCATTTCAGCATCTAACCCTAGTAAGTAAGAATTATTAACTAGTTTTGCATAAGGAGTTTCCTTAATTATATAAGTTTCATATTTATTATAACTAGATTTATATCTTCTTATAAATCTAGAAATTAAGCTTCTAAATGTTACATTACTTATTTTATCATTACTTGTAATTTTAAAAACCTTTTCTGCTAATAGGCTTGTATATTTTGAAATACTCATTTCTTTATCATTAACAATACATGTGGTTTGTTCATCACAAGATCTAGTTACTATAAATTCTTCCCCGTTTATTTCAACCTCTAGTGTGAAAGTCCATCCTGTTAAATGTTCTTCGAACACATCAATTTTGTTACTACCTAAGCAAAAATGTATAAGTTCTATAATTAGAGATTTCCCAACACCATTATATGTCTCTTCTAATTTTTTTATCTCTGGATTTTGTCTTCTCCCAATTATAAAATTTAATCCTTCTTTAAATTCTATTGTGTGGAATTGTGATTTATTTGAACTTAATTTTTTTAAGTACATTTAAAAACACCTCCATCTTCATTAATATCAATTGCTCCTATTGAATATAAATAATCTAAAGTTAAAATGAAGTTATCAAATGTAATCCTAATATTAAAATCTGACTTAGAGGATACGCTTTCCCAAATTGAATCAACACTTCCTTGCTTTTTTAGCTCACTTAGAATAATAGCTCCTAATGCAAATAATGATTCTGATAGCTTTATATGTTTCTTTGGTAATATCATTTCCTCACCTCCTTTTCAAATTTCTGGCATCTCAAATATGTCACAACTCTCGAAATAAAAAGCCATTAAACATTCTACTGCCTGTTGAACAGATTGTTTGCTTTCTTTTGGCATACTCTTTTGTAATATGTACATATATCTTCTATCTGCAAAATTCTCTTCATCATCCTTTATTGCTTTCTTTGATTCTATATATAAATCTTTAAATCTATTTTTAATGTCTTCTCTTAAGAAATCTCCTTGATTATCAAAATAGACTTCCACATCCCCATAGTTTATTGCAGCTGCTTCTAGTCTTCTACTTATTATTTTGCTTAATCCATTAAATCTTATTTTTTCATCAAACTCTGGTACATATAATTCATCATCATTATAGTCTTTTGCTGGCAAATTAAATATATGCTCTATAACATCATTTAATGAATCATAATCAACATCATAAATAGCACTTGTTCTTGGTGATAATCCTACTATTGCTATCATGTTATCTTCATCTAACTCAAATAATCTATTTTCCAAATCTTTTGCAACTATTAGTCCCGTAACTAACACATGTTCTTTACCTAGCTCTGTAACAATATTTTTTAGTTTGAGTAATTTTTTATGTACTGTTACATGTACGCCTTTATACTTATCATTAACTACATAGTTAAATTCTTTTATTTCTACTTCATTACTCCATTTTTGTAGCAATCCATTAAAATCTTCTTCTAATTTATTAATAGCAGTATCAATACTTTTAGATATATCTTCTGGACCATAGACTTGATAAAACATACCTGAATTAAGTATATAACCATCATTTTTCATATCTCCAAATGATCCTTGAGGTTTAACAGCTCTGAAATCTGGATGCTTATACTCCATAATTTTTGTAAATAAATTTTCAAACCCTTGAGCATCAGCTGAGTATATTTTATTTTGAAACATTATTCTGATTAAATACTTTTCATCTCTATCCATTTATCATTTCCTCATCCAATCTTTTTTTATTATATATAATCTAATTCTACATTATTTCTGTCAATAAATAAACTAAATTTGCAACCTTTAACATAGTGCTAATTCAGATTTAATTATTACCAAAGGTATGATATCTAGATATTTTAGAATAAAAAAACTACACCACTTATTTGTTTGGTGTAGTTTGGTATAACATATTTTTAAAGTAAATCAATAAAATCTAAAATATAATTCTTAATAGAACTCTTATATCTTATGATCGAATGATTCCTATTTCCATTAAATCCATTTTCTCGGAAGAAATATTCTGATTTTCTTCCACTCTTGTCCTCCCACACTATGCATCTTGCTGGTGCTCCACAGCTGCAATAAATATTTAAGAGCAATGCTCTATTAGGTTCTAATAGTTTTAATGAATATAAAATATTACCTTTTTTTAATTTACCCTTATCAGTAAGTTTTATTTCGTAAACTTTTATATTCTTAAAAATATTATTTACTGGCGCTATCAAAGTATATTCCCCTGACAACTGTAAATCGTCATAACTTTGATAACTGTGATAAACATTTTTTTCTTTTTCACTTGGATTTGCTATTATTGTTATATCATTAAATTTATCATCAATCACGTTTCTAGTAATAATCTTAATAATTATTACTATTATGCTTGCCCACCCCAATCCTTCAAGTATTTTGCTTCCCAACTCCCACACATTATCCATATTTATCTCCTTTGTTAAGATTATCTTTTAATAACAACCCTAATCTTCCCCGTTAAAATCTGCTGCATTAAACCTTTTTTAGTTTCTTCTAACTTTGATTTTTTATCTTCATATTGCTCTATATTTTCATCTACTGATGATAGTATTGATGCTATTTGTTTTTGTTCATCTATTGATGGCATTCCAATACTAATACTATATATTTTTTGTCCTGATATAACAGGCTGAGCATTTTGATTTGCATAATTATTTAAATTTATATAATCTAATAAATAATACATATACATATTGTTAAAGCCTTCAATTTTTTTATCTATATATAGTGCATTATCTGTTATCCAGCAATAAGGTTCGCTAACATGAACACATCCACATTTAGCTCCAACTCTCCCTATAACCAATTTTGATTCTTCGAATAGATATTTATTATGATACCCATTTACTCCATTTCCACCATAAACAGGATATTTGCCCTGAACTATATCTTTTTGAGATAAAAAATTTCCACTAGATAATTTAAAAACCTCCCCAAGACTCTTAACCTCCCACGCCTTCGGTATCTCCCCAATCTCCGTCTTCTTAAATTCCTTATGTCCAATACCTTCGGTTAAAAGCTTCTGCATTAGTCCTTTTTTTAGTTCTTTATTTTTCTCTATAAGTGCATCCACATTATCTATTTGAGAATCTACTGTAGAAAGAATTTGGGCTATTTTTTCTTGTTCTTTTAATGGTGGTACTAAGATGTTAATTTTCTTTATATTTTCTCTTGATATTCCATATACACTAGTACCTGTAGCTAAAAACCTAAACTTACTTCTGACAGCATTGGTAGTAAAACAATATCTTTTGTAGTTACTATCTAATAATTTTTCTTTATCTTTTGCAACTATAGTATGTAATCCAGCAACAAACTCTTTATTATTACTGTTAAATATAGCTACACTTTTGCCTATACCTTCATAATCTTCTGATGCATCTGCAAATACTACATCTCCCGTTTCTAATTTTACTCCTGATTTTATATTCTCATAATTATCATTAAGTTTAGGTAACCATTCCTCATCAGTAGCTGTATCTATATAATTTTCAATTCTCTTGTGTATGTCTCCATAGTGTAAATAATTAATTCCATATTCACCTAATTTAGCTCTTGAAATAGATAATCCTCCAGAGAAATTAAACACATCTCCAGTACTTCTAACTTCCCACTCCTCAGGTATCTCCCCCAGCTCGCTCATCTTATACCCTTCTCTAACTTCCTTCACTCCATCCACCACCTTAAACAACCTCAAAGCCTAATTCTTTTAGATATCCATTAAGCTTCTCCTTAGTTTCTTCTTCTTTCTTTTCAAGGTCTTTTATCTCATCTAAAACACTTTGAATATCTACTTGCTCTTCTTCTTCTGTTGTGTCTACATATCTACTTATGTTTAAGTTGCAGTCATTTTCTTCTATGGTTTTTATATCCACAACTTCTGCATATTTTTCCACAGTTTCGTAGTTATCGAAGGCTTCTACTATTTTAGCTATGTCTTCTTCTCTTAGCTTATTTTTATTTCCATCTTTAACGAAGTTGTTGCTTCCATCTATAAATAGTATTTTATTTTTTCTCTCCACTGCTTTAGCTTTATTTAAAACAATGATGGCTGCTGGTATTCCTGTTCCGTAGAATATGTTTTGTGGTATTCCAATTACTGCTTCTATTAAATCATCTTTTATGAAGCCTGTTCTTATTTTACCTTCTGCTCCTCCTCTGAATAAAACTCCATGAGGTACTACTGATGCCATTTTACCCTTCATGTTTAAGCTTGATATCATATGCTCTACAAAGGCTAAATCTCCGTAAGATTTTGGTGGTATTCCATAATCAAATCTATGGAAGGCGTCATGTTCTGCTTCTTCAGTTCCCCAGTTTTTTAATGAGAATGGAGGATTTGCAAGTACTTTATCAAAGGTTTTTAATACTCCACCTTCTGTGTGTCTTGGATCTCTTATAGTATCACCCTTTTGAATATCTGCTCCTTTAGCTCCATGGAAAAGCATGTTCATTTTACATATTGCCCAGGTAGAAAGGTTTATTTCTTGACCAAATAGAGAAAGGTTTTTATGATTTCCACCATGTTCCTTTATGTATTCGATGGATTGAATAAGCATACCACCCGAACCACAGGTTGGATCGTATATTCTATCTCTTTCCTCTGGTTTTAATAGGTTAACCATAATCTTAACAATTTCAGTAGGTGTATAGAATTCTCCACCTTTTTTACCACCTTCATCAGCAAATTGTTTAATTAAATACTGATAAGCATCTCCAAGTAAATCTTCAGATTCTAGGTTTGAGTTAGCTACATTAATACTGCTAAATAGAATTAAAAGTTGTGATAATTTCTTATCTGGAACTTTTTCCTTATCATTATAGTTAGTTGTAGTTAATACCCCTATAAGTTCTGCATTTTTAGGCTCATCTTCAATGGCTTTAAATGCCTTATCTAGTTCTGGTCCTATATTTAAAGTTAGATTCTTAAGATTTTCCCATCTAGCTTGCTCTGGAACATAGAAGGTTTCATATATAGAGGAATCCTCTAAAAGTTCATTAACTTCTTCTAAATCCATACCCTCTGATGAGAACTCTTTCTTTCTTATTTCTCTTTCTTCATCAAATTCATCATTTAATCTCTTTAAAAACATCATTCCAAATATATAATCTTTGTACTCTGCCCCTGATAATTCTCCTCTTAGAATATCAGCACATTGCCAAAGTTTTGATTCTAATTCCTGTAGTGTAAGTTTAGCCATTTTAGTCTCTCTCCTCTGCTATTTCATATCCTTAATTTTATCACATCTAAATTCCATATAATAGTTACTATCCCCATTAACCAAAACAACTTTCAAACCAATTATCTAAGTTCATCATAAAATCTCTGAACCTCAGGTTTCCATTTTAATTTGAAGGTTCCTGTGATTCCATTTCTATTTTTTCCTACTATAACATGACAAATACCTTTTTCTTCACTGTCATCGTTGTAATAATCAGGTCTGTGAAGTAGCATTACTATATCTGCATCCTGTTCAATACTTCCTGAATCTCTAAGGTCTGAAATTGTTGGTCTTTTATCTCCTCTACCTTCAGAGGCTCTGTTAAGTTGGGCTAATGCTAACACACATATATCAAGTTCTCTAGCTAGATTTTTTAAATCCCTAGATATTTTACTTACTTCATTATATCTACTTCCATTTATATTTTTATCTCCCTGTATAAGTTGAAGATAATCTATAACTATAACATCTAATCCACCTTTTAACTTTTCCTTCATAGTTCTTGCTCTTATTTCTCCTACAGTTAAAGCTCCTCCATCATATACAAAGGCATATCTACTACTAAGTCTAGCTGCTGCATTCATTAAACTTCCGAATTCATCTTCTTCTAACTTCCCAGATTTTATTTTTTGAAGTGGTATGTTTCCCTCTTCACTAAGTAGCCTATCTGTCAGTTCCTCCTTAGACATTTCAAAGGAGAATATGGCAACTCTATTTTCTATAGATGCCTTGGCTGCAATGTTTAGAGCTAATGCAGTTTTCCCCATAGATGGTCTCCCTGCAATAATGTTTAGATTTCCCCTTTGAAGCCCTCCTGTTATCTTGTCTAGTGATTTAAGACCAGTTGTAGCTCCTACTATTGATCCCTTATTCCTAAATCTATTTTCTATACCATCTATAGATGAATTAAGACATTCTGAAATTGTAAACATTCTTCCTCTCTCTTCTGTAACCTTATATAGTTCCTCTCCCATTTTGCCGATAATATCAGTTCCTAGAACACTGTTATCTTGAGTTTTTCTAAGAATCTCATTAGATATCTGAATTAATTTTCTCTTTACAGCCCTATCCTTTATATTGTCACAATGATATTTAATATTGTCCGATAAAGTACTACTTTCGTATAACTTTGTTATGTAACTAATACCTCCAATATCCTTAAGCTGATCTTTATTATTTAGTGCTTCACCAAGGGTTGGTATATCTACAGTTATGCCCCCTTCATAAAGTCTAGATATTTCCCTGTAAATCTTTATATGATTTTCATAATAAAACTCCTCTGGCTTTATTCTTTCTATAACTTCATCTATTATCTTAGGATAACAAATCATTCCCCCTAGGATTGCTTGCTCCCCTTGTAATGTTTTTGGTAACTCCATATTCATATCCCCCTAAATCTATATAATAAAAACAATATTCCTGAACTCTTTTATAGTGGTGTAAACTAGAAATCCTCAAAATTAAAAGGTTTTAAATACTCATAGTTAGAATTATCATTCTTGCCGTTGTCATCAGTTAATAAATTATTGTAATTCCCTTTATGATAATTCTTCTTATAACCCTTATTGTAATTCCTTTTGTAATTCCTTTTGTAATTCCCTTTATAACTTTCTTTAGCCTTTGGCTTATCTTTATTAATATTAGGGTTATTAATATCAGGATTATTTAGATCAGGTTTATTAGGGTTTAATTTTTCGCCCTTGGAAGTATTACTTTTCACACCTTCCTTATGATAATTTTCATCCCCTGAACTGTTAATTTCCAGCTTATCCTTTTGGCAATTTTCATCACTTGAATTATCCTCATCCCTATTTACATCTCCTAAGTAAAATCTTCTTGAAGCATTATAACCTTCACATTTTTCAATTCTTAAAAGGTCAGCATTCTCAAGTTCCCTTACTAACTTTCTTGCAGTGGAAGTTGATACATTTAGCTTCTCACATATACACTCTAAGGAAGCTATGATAAAAACTTGTCCATTTCTATCTCTCATATCATTCATAAAACTAAGATTAAGCCTGTCCTTTAAAATTCCATAAAGTAATATAGAATCATTACTAAGAACCTGTCTATATTTTTCTAATCTATATAAAGCATGTGGAAAAGTTCCATATTTCTCCCTATCCATATTTTCCTCTGTCAACTGTACAAACTTACCCATATTAATCTCTCCCTACATTTGTTAATTATTATTTTCACTGAACATATATGCAGTAAAAGCTTATAGTGTAAAATTTTTCGAAAGTTTTTGGGAAACTTTTTTGAAATTAAAAAAAGATATCAAATAGCATTTATTAATTTAGCTATTTGATATCTTTTATTTTTATAAATAAATTCTTCTGTTTTATAGTCATTGAACCTTATAAGAAGATTATGTCTTAGCTTTCAGATTACCTACGTAAGGGTTGTTGACGTAAATAAAAAATAATGGAAGTTGGAACAGCTTATCAGCTAGTCCTTCTCCCATTATTTTTTATTAAATTTAGCATCGCTTAATTTTAAGTTGAATATTATCATAGGAATCTTCTAAACTTGATGATTACATGTCATCTAAAGGTAATATATAAATATATGAATCATACATACCTCTTTCCATGGCATCTTCCTTTGCTTTCTTTTCATCATCTATTACAGGACTATTCCATAAAGCATAATTATCACATAATGTAACCTCTGTATAATTTGCACATTTATCAGTTAATATATAACTCTTCTTTTCATCAACCGAATATAGTCTCAATTTATCAGTTCCTCGCCATCCTACAAACTTTCCATTGAATTGGGGAAATTCAAAAATATCATCAGAGCCTGAGGAGGTTCTAATTTTAGTTATAATACCATCTTCATATAAGCAAATACTCCATACATCTTTAATATTTTTATCATAAGATGAAGGTTTATCTAATCCACTAAATATAACCCGCTCATCGCTACCAACTATATGATTAGGAGATTTACTTGAAGTTATTCTAGTTATTTCCTTAGTATCAAGATTTTCCTGAAATGCAGCTGTATTTGTTAAAGTGTCATCTTCTGGACCTAGCCAAATAAAGTGGTTATCGTTTATAGCTGGTGCAGTAGCCATATCCTTATACAAGCATTTTTCTTTTGATAAAATATCATATTTCATGATACAGTGAATAATTGTATCATCTTTAAAATAGCCTGTGGACCAATATGCGGTATCCTCACCTAAACATGTTCTTATAAATGGAAGGTTCTTATTATAATTTAAATCTTCGTGAATTTTAGTAACTTCATTTGTATCTCTATTATAGAGCATTATTCGCATTGGACGTAAGTCAGATTCTTCAGTTAAATACTCTTCCCATAATATAAAGTTGTCATTAATTTGTGCTGGTGCTGGAGACCAATTAGGTTCCAAGGTATAGAAAGGCTTTACTTCACTATTGTTAATATTATATAGAAATAGTTCACTTGGCTTATCATTTTCCATTTGTGTAAACCCTAAAATGTTTCCAGAGTTTTCAATAGCAAGTTGACCCCAACATCGTCCATCATCTAACTGAGCATGTATTTTAAGCGGTTTACTTGAATCTAAATTTTCTTCCACGATATCATCTATTTGATTATCCACTGAATTGCTTGAAAACTCATTCGAGGTATTCACATTGCTATCAGTTTGATTTTTTAAAATGTTATCTTGATTAACACCTTGATATATACAAACTCCTATTATAGCTACTACTAATATTATAAAAAATATTATAAATTGTTTATTTTTCATGATATCCTCCAAATGCAATAAAATTAAATATGCTTAGAATTATTATAAAACACCACAAGTTAAGTTTTAATGTTTATAATGATTGTATTACCAGATAAGTCCTCTTCCATCAATTATAGTGGCTAGTGTTTTATAATTCATGCTAGAATATGGAGGTACACTACTAGACCAGCTTATAGCGGAACAGCCCGCAACTGGGTCAACATACCAAATAGTGTCTCCATAATTAGCATATCCATCGATTGCAAACCAGTGGTAGATCTTTTCATTAGGATGTCCTACTAAATGAGGTCCACCAACAACTTCATATGCATTACCGGCTAATCCGTAGTTAAGATCTATATCGTACATAACATTTAATTTAAAAGTATTTGGATCTATTGATGTTCCATATTTAGCATAGAAGGTTTTACCTATATAGCTGTTAATTGTATCTGGCATTGGATATCCGGTTTTTCCACCACCATCATACCATCCAGTTCCATCAGTCGTTGTTCTAAGTGAACTGGCCATTGTAGATTGAGAATATGATGTTCCTGTACGGGCTTTGATTAATATTGCAGCTGTAGCAGGACCACAATAGTAACCATTAGCTTGTGATTGATGTACAACAGAGCTTAATCTTCCACTTGCACTACTATATGCTATAGCATCAGAAGTCATTGTAGTCGTCCCTTTTGATTGAGTTGAATCAGATAAAAGGTTTGGGTTATTGGAACTTAAACTTAATGTTTGTTTTATGTTTGAAGATTTTGAACTTAATATCTGTTTTTCTTTTTCAGAATATTCAGTAGCGGTAATATTACCTATTTTAAACTGATAATATTCGTCAGCAAGATTTTATTTCACTTCTATTAATTCTGAAAGTTCTTGAGTTACAGGATATGTCTTGTAAACTTTCTCACCAGTACTTGCTTCGGCTGTTATGGCCATTCCAATACATGATAAAGCTAATGATAATGTAAGTAGCATTGATATTTTTTTCTTCATATTATCCCCCTTTAAACTTCTTTAATTTGATCTACTATATATAATAATTAAAAATTATTACCTCAATTAATAAATATATTTTTAAAAGATACCAGTAAATTGAGATTAATGTTTCTTATTATCTATTACTATTATCATCACCTACTTTTCTATATCGCTTTTTTAAAATGTGATGTTGTTTTATTTACACATCGATTGCACTTCCGCAAATTTTGTATGTAAATATATTTTTTTACTTTTTATTTTTTACCATCTAGTGTAATTGATATTTATTATGAGCCCATCCACGCACCAATAATTAAACCAGTGTTGGATTCAGCGTTTTAGTGCCTCTTTAACCATATATAATTAATTTGATACTATATTTAAGTGATTTTATATTTTAAAACAAAATCTTTTTTATTTAGGTTCTGTTATGCCTGGATCGGTTGTATTTGGTGTACTATCTAAATCGCAACCCATTGATAATAATTTCATATTATTATTGCTATTAAAACTATTTTCACCTTGGAAAACTTTATTCATTGAATATAAACCTACTGTTAGACATAAAGCTACTGCCATTGACAAAGATATTATTTTTTTTCTCATTTTAAACCTCTCCTTTTTTTTGCATAAACACTAAATATTAAAATGTAAACTCATAATATTTTTGTAATATTTTTCTTTTACATTTTCAATATACCATAATGTGTATTTTTTGTAAAGCTTTTGTTTTACTTGTTTTATTTTAAATGGTATGATAATTTTTTTAATATAGTATTAATATACAAAAATGTATTTTGATTTTGTTTATCTGATGTCTAGCCGCTGTAACACCCCCATCTTTTTTTAAATGTGGGATAACAGCGGGCACGACCCTAGATAAGTTCTTCTAACATCCAGCTGTAGTTTTGTATTCCTCTTAAGCAGGCTCCATCTGAATATAAGAATCACTTGATACATAAAGTTTTTTTAGCATTAAATACTAACAAGGAGATTAATAATATGGAAATTTTATCACCAGGTCAAAAAATTCGAAGAATTAGAAAAGAGTTGAAAATTAACCAAAAGGAAATTGCAGGAGGCGACATAACCCGTGAGCTTATAAGTATAATTGAAAATGATAGATCGAACCTTACCCCCACGGTAGCACGTATAATTGCATATAACATAAATGGAATATGCAAAGAAAGAGGCATAGATTTTACTTTAAATGCAGAATACTTACTAGAGGACATAAACTCTCAAACTAACAAAATTGCTAGCCAGTATATAAATTTTTTATCCATCAATGAAGATAATATTTCAAAAGATTTCACTAAAGATATTCAGGAAATAGAAATATTTTTAATCAAATTTGATGTTCCTGAAAAGAAAATGATTATATATGAAAAAATAGGAGATATACTTAGAAAACAAAAGGATTATAATAGGAGTTATGTTTACTATATAAAGGCTTTTGAAAACCATAATAGATTATTTAACGATATTAGACTATTTAAACTTCTTCAAAAGATAGGAAATGTATGCTTGCGTCTATGCAAATATAAGGAAGCTATGGATTTTAATAATTTAGCCCTAGTATACAATGACACCATACCAGTAGACTTAAAATATAAGGCATTGCATAATAACATCTTAGCTCATATGTATCTTAAAGAATATGATAAGGCCTTAATTGAACTTGAACACATTGAAACCGCCTTTAAAAATTTAACTAAAAAAGATGTTTTCGAACTTAATGTGTTAAAGGTAAATTGCCTTAGATATAAAAAATTTTATAATGATGCCTTTAAATTAAATGAACATATGTTAAGCACTTTAGATTATAATGACACTGAAAACATCATATTAATTACGGGAAATATCCTTGATATTTATACCGTGTTAAAGGATACGAAGAATGTGAGAATTTATATAGATAAACTGATTTATCTAATGAATAATTATAGTGAGGTAGAGGAAAGTTCTCATAGTGCAAATGCTTATAATCAAATAGGCTTATCTAGTAATTTAATCAGTAATCTAGACCTTTCCACTCAATTCTATGAAAAATCTATAAAGGTTGCTAAATATCATAAAAATATAGTTATACTAGTTAAATCTCTAACTGAGCTTTTAGATATACTTATAAAAGAAGAAAACTTATCTAAAATAAATAGTTTCAAAAATGAACTTCTGGAACTTATCTCATTAAATATTGTCGATGCTAGTATAACACCAGTATTTAAACTTTTAGATTTCTATAATGATATTAATGATAAAGAAAGCGTAAGTGATTTATTAAAGTTTATATTAGACTCCAGAAAAGATTAACTATTCCTTTTAAGTAACCCTTAAATATTTTAGGGTTACTTCTATTTTATATACAATATTTTTTTAAAATTATAAGTGCACATAGTAATTGATTCATAACTGAAACAAGTGCTTTCAATGGTTGTATTTACTATATTTTATCCATGATATTTTAATTTGACTTATGTATTTTTCGATAAAAAGTCAACTTATTATATCTTTACTTTGCAATAAAAAATGGGACTAAAAATAGTCCCAAAGTAATAATTTATGCTCTATAAATTTTATTGTTGTGGCAGCTGTTACACCGTCTACTGCCCCCATTAATTCTGATAATTTTTCACTTTCTATTCAATAAAGAGTGTTACCAAACAGGATATAATATTCCTGACGAGCTCCCTAATCCTGAACTGTACTTTCCATCATAATTAAAAGTAGCAATTTGTTCACAATAAAAAATATCGCCGTTAGTTTTTATTTCTATCCAGACATTGTATGAACCTTCTTTTTTGCTATAATCACTTAAATCTGCATTAAAGGAAATAGCATTTAATTCTTTATTGAACATTGGGTTGACTTCTGTGGATTGCATCTCCATACGACCTATCTCAGTATCAGTAGAAATATCTTTAATTACAATTGTAGCAGTAGGTGTTTCGCTTAGTAGAGAATGTGACCTTTCATCTTGAGCATAGATTGTAAGTGCAAGCATTGCTTTATCCTTCTCAGAAGAACTGTTTTGATTTTCCCAACTACTCTCAAAACCTAAGGAAAATAATTCATGTAGATTTGTTTCTGATAAAACTTCTTGCCTCACGCCTGTTGGTGATTCAAATGAAATAATAGGAATAATCTTTTGAGGCATTGTAATCACAAAACTTGCTGTATAGTCTGAACCATTAGTAGAAATGGCCTCTTTCTTTTCATCTCCTAAAGACAGAAATATTATTTCATCAATACGCTTTTCTTTTGGCACAACTTTAACTGTATATACAATCTGCTGGTTTTTGTATTCGGCTTCTGTTTCATAAGATGACAAAAGACTTTCACCTTTTTCAATTTTACTTACCAAATCATTTCTCAAATTATTTATATCCTGACCAGTATTAATAATTTCATTGCTAAATCGAGAATGCATGGTGCCAATCTCATTTTCTAGATTTTTTATCTGTTCTTTCATTGATAGTGTTGTCCAAGTATTCACCATCATAAATGCACATATTATAATTACCACTACTTTTTTGTTTTTATCCATTTTGCTATCCCCCTTTATTAGATAAATAATCCTACTACACATTTTGAAGATTAAACATTATCTTTATTTTTGATTAAAATTTATATTTAAAATATATCCTAACGAAATTAGCCATAGGATTTTTTTCATTTTCGTGTCCTATATAATCTAAATCCTGATCATAAAAATACAAATATGCTATACTTTTTTTCTCTTCAGATATTCCAATCATTCCAAAGGATTTAGGAAAATCCGTATTAGAAGTGCCATTTTCATCTATAATTCTAAAAGTATAACTCTCTACTGAAAACTCATATTCAGGAATGTAATATTTACTTTCATCCAAATTACACTTAATTTTTTTATCTAAAAAAGTATATTGTTCATCTAATTTCTCTTTTTCACTCTCAAATGTATTATCATCATAGCTCACAACAAGGGCAACGGAGTCAGCTGCAAAAATTAACATGGATTTATGTTTATATCTGTATTCGATATTCTCATATTCAGGCAAATCATCTAGCTCTGGCATAATATCTTTAGACATTGAATCAATCTGTGTACCACTATTAAGATAATTATCAATATTTGAACTTGAATTACTGCAACCGGTAATACAAAGAACAAAAGCAATTACCATAAGAATTAAATATCTTCTTCTCATTTAAAATCACCTCTCTAAAAACAAATTATCCTTACTTCTTACTAGGAAAACTAAGAATTATTCTTTTTTCTATCACCCCTTCAAATATAAATAATAATCACTTCCCATATGAGAAAATTGCTCATAATTTAATACCATCGTTCACTAGATCGTATATTAATTATACTCTACCTTAATTCTTTTTCTATTTCACATTTGATATCTGCCATGATAATCTTCACCTGTCTAAAGATATTTCTTTAAATCTTCAACGGACTCCATATCAAAGATTTCTGTACCTATAACCTCAAGAACCTCACTAGATAATTCTTTTATTTTTTCTCTATACTCATCTGACAAAACTTTAAACTTCTTAATTAGTTGTTTAATCTTATTGTCCAAAAATATTTGGCGCTGCTTTAAAGTAATATGAGAATGAGAACTAACCTAAAACTCCTTATATAAATATTTTATATTTGGGATAACAGTCCATCCTATGGAGTTCCAAAATTCTTCTGAACCAGGATTATTGACGTTAACAAATAAAAATCCTGTAGTAATACCAACTCTCCTTAATTCTTGTAAAGAACGTTGCTCCATCCTTTTCCCAATACCTTTATTTCTATATTCATCATAAACTGCTGTATGATAAATAGATCCTCTTCTACCATCATGTCCACACATTAAAGCACCAACTATTTTCCCGTCCTTTGTACATGCTACTGAACTAAATTCAGGATTTCTATTTAGGTACTTTATTAGAATTTCTTTGGTATCAAAATTTGTTGAAAACCCTGCATTGAAAGATATTATCCATAATTTAAGGGCTTCATCTAAATCACATTCTTTCATTTCACGAATTACTATTTCATCGTTCACTTCAATCACCTCGTGTTTTTTTATATGCTTACAGATGTTTATTACTCTTTAAATTACAAAGTTGCATGTATAGTATTTATTAGATTTACACAATATAAAAGAAGAATGTGTATTAACTTTATATAGTCTCTTCTTCAATAACAACCATAACAGAATATTCAGTTGAAAACATAAAACTACCACCGGTGGAGCTATATTGAATATCATTAATTTTAACTTTATTACTCTTGATAAAATCATTTACCTCGGTCATTAAACAAACATTATTGGTATTTTTAAATATCCTTATTTGTTTCAAAGGTACCATCCCTTTCTATATTTTGTATTATTTCTAACATTTAATTAGGGAAAATCCCCCTTGTATTTGCATAGCTTATTATTTACCCGTATAGGTTTGAATAATTCTATTATTCTTTAAATCTTCCCATATTAATTCTTTTACTTTATCCCAATTATTTTCATCAACAGTATATTGTAAACACTTTATAATTCTACGGGATAATATTTCTTCTTCAATTTTTGATCTTTCTAAGAAATATTTAATTAAGCCATTAAATCCCTCTAATTTATGAGTGATTCCATAAGGTGTCTTAGTGAACAACTCAGTAACACGAGGTGTCCATCCTTCTCCTTTTGCATAACTTGCAAATTTAATTGTTTCATCAGCACTATCTCGTTTTAAATAAATACAGGAAAGGCTAAACTTTTTCAACATTTCTGCGAGTGAAGAACAATATTCTATTATAGTTTCACTATCTGCATTTCTTGAAAGAAGTTCATTTATAGGGTTCTGAAGCCACACACTATCAAATATTATGCTATGATAATTTTGCTCTAATTGAGTAAAACGATTATTAAAAAATTCTAAACTACATGGAATATAATGTGAAAGTTTCATATGTGGATTAAATTCATCTCCAATATCCCATTCCGATAATATACTCAATAATTTATGTTCATTTGGAAAACAGTTTCTTACCTCTTCAATATTTACATATATATACATACCATGTTGCTCAATAAAATCGGATATAATTGGAAAATTGCAATAAATTGCCTTATAAACATCTAATGGAATACCTGCTACATTGCATAAATCATTAGGATAATTTAAGTCGCTTTCTAAAATACATTTTGCACCAGTTTTTTCATGTAGCCACTTAGAAATAGTTGATTTTCCAGTGCCAGGTAATCCTTCAATAAAGTATACTGTTCTTTTCGTACACATATTAATCTCCTTACTTACTGTTACTTTTTAACTTTACTGTGCTATAACTTAAAACACATAAATCAATAAGCATTATGCCACCTATCACTCTTATTGCAATATCAGAGAATGGTGATATAATTATATGTTTTGTCTATTAGCGTCTTCAAAATAAAATTTATAGCTAAAATTTATATTTAAAATATTGCTTAACAAAATCAGCCATAGGATTTTTTTCATTTTCTACTCCTATATAATCTAAATCTCCATCACAAAAATACAAATATGCTATACTTTTTTTCTCTTCAGATATTCCAATCATTCCAAAAAATTTAGGAAATTCCGTGTTAGAAGTACCATTTTCATCTATAACTCTAAAATTATAACTCTCTACTGAAAACTCATATTCAGGAATGTAATATTTACTTTCATCAAAACTAGACTTGATTTTTTTATCTAAAAAAGTATATTGTTCATCTAATTTCTCTTTTTCACTATCAAATGTATTATCATCATAGCTCACAACAAGGGCAACGGAGTCAGATGAAAAAATTAACATGGACTTATGTTTATATTTGTATTTGATATCCTCATATTCAGGCAAATCCTCCAGCTTTGGCATAATGTCTTTTGCCTTTGAATCAATCCACGTCCCACTATTAAGATAATTATCAATATTTGAACTTGAATTACTACAACCAGTAATACAAAAAATAAAAGTAATTGCCATAACAATTAAATATTTTTTTCTCATTTTAAATTACCTCTCTAAAAATAAATAAATCAACACAGTTATCAATCATATATTTTCCCATTTCTAATACAACTAAATTTTCCATGTTATCCCTACTTTCTTAATAAATTTATAATTGCTGTACAATACTATACTATTGTAGTTGTATCAATATTTTTTAATATATCTGCAACTGTCTCACCTAGTTCAAGATCTTTTGGTATAAGTAATAATGTATCCTTTATTAACTCAAAACAATTCTTCAAATTCTCTTTAGTATCTTTTATACATATAATTGAATCTATTCGCTCTTCTAGATTTTGTGGTTTTATCTCCAGATTACTGATTATATGTTTTGTCCATTTCCAATCTGGTTCCCACTGTCTATTTATTGCATATAATATTCTTAAAATCTTTTGAATATCTGGTATCATTCTTTGAAGGAATGGCATTTTATCCTCTCTCTTAGCTAGCATTTTTCTAACTTCTATTGCCAAACCCATAGTCCAAGGTTCAATTGTGTTTGCTATAATATCTTTCTGAAGTTCTTCTGGATAAAGATTTAATTGTCCTTGTAAATCACTTAATATACCATTATCTCTGATAAAAATTACATCTTTTAATACTGAAACAAGAATAAGTTTATCATGGGTAATTACTTTACCTTCTATAATTGAATTTATGTTATTTTTCATGCTACTAATAGTCTGCCATCCTGCTTCAATCCAATAATCTTTATACTTGAATATTATCCAAACTGAGCCATCCCCTATTGGTACACCATAGGGATGTATATCTGTTCCTCCAATATGTTTAATCCAATTAACCATATTTTCTTCTGATATTAAATTATCTACTAAAAATTCTATTTCAATATCAGAATCTTCATCTGCAAGATTTCTTGAAACAGAACCAACAATAATAATTTCCCTTCCATATTCTATTGAACATTTACTCGCAATTTCTCTTGCTAACTTAATTCTAGCTTCACACTCTTTATTAAATATATCTTTTGACATGATAAGTCCCCCTACCTCATAGTTTTTTTTATTAAAACAGTATAATTATTATATACACAAGCCCACTTATATACCATTAAATGTATAATCAAATTCTTAATTTTAACGCTTCACACTACCTTACAACTACAATTTAAATCCGTTTGTTATATCCATATTGTAGCATATTTTCAAATACCATACTATTCCATTTAAACTGTCCCCTGTCAAGTAAACAGTGGTCAGTTCCTTGCTAAATAATACGGTATCTACGAAATTAGTTAGTTTTATAGTTATTACGTCTTATAATGATGTTATTCATTATTGCAACTACAGAATTCACTCCTCTTTAGAATCTGATTTACTTGAATTATACTTTTCAGCTAAATTGCTCCTCTGAGTTTGAATTAAACCTAAGGTATCACCTATAATATTCAAAAGGGCTGATAGTATTTCCAATTGGTCTTCAGTATATTGTTTTGCCAATCCTATAGATATAGCTAATGCTAAGGCAGAAAGGTCTTCTGGAGATAAATCAAAAATATCCATAAATGTTTTCCTCAAATAATAGATTATAATATATTTATATATAATGTTTAGTTTAAAAATGCTATGTGTATTAAATATTAAATTAATGTTTCAGTATTAAAGAAAGATTATGTTGTATTGTCTGCTCTACTTTATCCTTGAATTATTCACCATATATAACCTATTTCTTAAACCACAAATCTGTATATTATTATTAATATTACACAAAATAAGTTTGAAAGGTGGTTATACTATGAAAAAAATTGCTACTATGTTATTAATTTTAATGACATTAGTATTTAGTACATTTATTACAACTCCCGCATTTGCTGCCAACACATTTAAAGAGGGCGTTTATAAAGCAGCTGATTTTAATTTTTCAGCAAATGAAACTTATATCGTCCAAAACATCTCACCAACTGATAGTGTTTACCTTACTCTTTATGATGAAAATCAACTTATAATACAATCTATTCGTCTAGAACCTAATTCAGCTAAATATAATTTGATTCCCCTTAAACCTGAATATAGAATTGTAATAGTTGGTAACGGTGAAATATTTATTGATAAAGGGACACAATAGAGTGTCCTTTTATTATTTAACTTCCTCCTATCATTTTGTTGAGGTCAACAAAATGGTCTACTACGTAATTTCAAATTGCACAACAAAAATACCGCATATTCGCTTTGAATAACACGGTATGCTGAGAAATCATTTAATTTTACAATTGTTGAATGTTAAAAGAACATTGCGAAATAAAGCCTATGCTAATTTTTGATATGAGATTTGTCTTTAAAATATAATAACTATGAGGGGGATTAACCAGTAGGTTTTGGTGCCTCATGATTATTAAAATAAGACCAACCAATTATCGTAGCACTATCTCTACCTTTTTGTTTATGCACCTCATTAAAAACTCTTGATATATTTTGGGATATACTACTATCAAATGTTAGTATTTCACATAATTGTTTGCCATTTTCAAATGTTCTATTTCCACATTCTAATACTCCGTCAGTAACTAAATATATGTAGTTCTGACCTTCTCTTAATAATCTCGTTCCTGTTGTATAGCAAGGAATATCTAAGTCAAAAGTATTTACTTTGCCAACCCACTCATAGAATTGTCTTTGGTTAAGTGCGAATTGATTTAATTCTATAAGTTCTGGATGAAATAAATATACAAGATTATCTCCTATAGACATCCACCAGAGATATTGTTCTTTTTGAGCAACTATTAGGCATGCAGTCTCGCCTTTTATATATTTACACTTTTCTTTAAATTCTTTACTGTTAAATATATTAAAAAAGAACTTATGCAATTGTGTAAAAACATTCTGAATTGGCATATCTAAAATTTGCTCTAAATGATATTGTTCTTTTTTTATTGTTTCAAGAACTAAGTTAGCACTTTCGCTTGTTGCATGTGCATCAAGTAGCAAGGCAAATCGCCAAGCACTGTCACTGCTACAAAGTATCAATGCAGCATCCTCATTTTTATATGCACCACTATCAGAATTACCTCCATAGTACCCAAGAGTTATTTCTCCACATATTCTAATTGTATGTTTATTAAGAGACATATCTTCATTTCCAAGCCAATAAAGCCTATTGTTATCAGTCACAAGTCCACCCCCTAAAATAGAATACATAACTTATTTAGTACGTCTTTTTCTACAATTATTCATTTAATTGTTAAGTGGAATCCACACTCTATCGAGTGCTTTTCACAGCTCGCACATATCCATATTATAACATATTTTCAAATGCCACACTATTCAACTTTCAAAGATCCTCTTTTATTATCTGCTTTGCTTTACCTATAAATTGCACAATAAAAATACTGCATATTCACTTTGAATAATACGGCATTTGAGAAATCATTTAATTTTATAATTCTTGAATGTTATAAGAATAATGTGACACAGGGACTACCAATGAAAACTCCTACTAATTTCTTCTCTTAAAAACTGCTATTGCCTCTCTGCCATAACCCTGTGCTGCATTTGTAGAAAAGCAAGATACTAATTCCCAACCTTGTTGTCCGAGTTTATTGAGTTCGTAGTCAAAATCTTCTATTTCCAATATACCTCCCTGAAATCCCTGAAGTTGAATTTTAATAGTTGTATACTCCCATTTTTCCAAAATAAAATTCCTCCTATAATACTATTAGTTTCTATATAATAATAAATAACTTATATATTATTATACGTAATTATCTACCATTACATTTTAAACCTCCATTTTAATATCCATATTATAACATATTTAAAAATATCATACTATTCTACTTTCAAAGATTCTCTTTTATTATCTGTTTTGCTTTACCTATAAATTGTGTACCGTATACTCTACCTTAATTCTTTTTCTATTTCACATTTGATATCTGCCATGATAATTTTCACCCGTCTAAAGATATTTCTTTAAATCTTCAACGGACTCCATATCAAAGATTTCTGTACCTATAACCTCAAGAGTCTCACTAGATAGTTCTTTTATTTTTTCTCTATACTCATCTGGCAAAACTTTAAATTTCTTAATTAGTTGTTTTATAAGTAAACATGTCCACATTATAGGGTACATTTTATTCAGGTAGAAGCTTGGATGCCTTCTTCTTCTATGTTTATAATATGGATAGTATTATGCAAGACTAGTAAGTAAAAATATAGCAAGTTAGGGTAAAGCTAGTGGTAAATATCGTAAAGGTAAGCTTTAATATTAAAAGTGTACAATCTATAATTGGGTATGAAAAGTAAAAAAAAGGGGATTAATAATCACAATAAGCATAATTACCAGCTTACTTATGAGTACTAAGGTATTTGCAGCAGCACATGAGATTGGACATTGCTTCGGATTAGATGATAATGAGATTCCAGGAAGTGTTATGTATAGACATCTTGCAGGAATTTTAGATGGGGGACCTAGTGTGGAAGATTGTAAAGCTATAAATAGAATATATTAATAAAGTAAATGGAGAAAATTAAAATGAAAAAAACAATAAAATATTCTAGTATAACAATAGTATTAATAATTACTATATTTTATTTTAATACTTATAGTAAGATTAAGGATTCAGAGTCTAATTTAGATACAAATAATCTAGCAGTTTTAAATAATACAATAGGATTATTTAATGACGATATTAAATATGACATTATAGACTCGCATTTAGGTTTGACTAAGAAATACGATAGTATAAACGAATTAAAAAAAGATCCAACTATAATTGTAGAAGGGATTGTTAAAAATACAAGTTCACGAATGATTGAAGATATACCTTATACAGTTTCAAACGTAGAAATAGTAGAAATTTTTAAAAATGATGGTACATTAGAAAAAGAAAAAAATATATGTGTTATAGAAACAGGAGGAATTTTCTCACCAGAAGTTTTATTAGATGAATATAAGAAGAAGTTTCCAAATGAAGCCATTTCATTAAAGGATATGAAACCAACCAAACTCATAACAGATGGGATTGCACCTATGGATATAAATGAGCATGTAATAATATTTGCTTTACAAACACCACCATTAGATGGTAATCCATGTTACGCACCAGTAGGTGAATATCAAGGCAAATATAAGCTAGAAAATTCTAATTGGAAGCAACAAATACCAAAAGAGTTTGAAGGTGGATATAAAGATAAGATGAAATCTAAAGATGAGATTGTCGATATGTTAAAATAAATTTCAGATGTAGGGATTGTACTAGGCAATCTATATTAATATCATCTGAGCTGTGTAGAGCCAACATTTCCGACAAAACCCATGGTTGATAACATATTACTATATATCATATTTTTATATTTAAACTTATTGAAACTTATTTTCAACTAATCTCTCATAGTGTATTGAAATATCATATACTGCTGAATCTATTTACTCATTCCATTAACTATCTCTTTTATTGCATCAATTACAACCTGGGGCTTATCCTTCTGTATATAATGACCACAATCCTCAACGATGATGTGTTTACTATAATCTGATAATGTTACTAGGTCATTTTGATAGTTTAACCAGATTTCTTCCGAAATGGCAGCAGATTCTTCACCTTTATGGTCCGCCGTTAGGATAATTATTGGAATATTCCTTAATGCATCCTTTTTTCTTATTTCCTTTACTTGCTTAGCACTAATTAGTAGTTCATCAAAAGTTTGCTCTTCACCAATCAACTGGCTTTTCACCACTTCTATTTCATTTACAGAAGAACGTTTCAACCTATCTTCAAATTGATTTTCATGTGAACAATCAACAAATATAATGCCAGATACCTCTTCAGGGTATGTACCTGCGAATAATCTTGCATTATATCCTCCAATTGAATGCGCAACTATAATATAAGGGGCTTTAACCTTTGCTTTATTTAAAGCAGTATGCAACTCATGAACCTGGTCTAAGCTGGTTCTTGGCAAATCACCTTTATCACTATTTCCGAGACCTGCTCTATCATAAGAAAAGGTTCTTGTATCTTTTGAAATTTGATTTTGCACTACCTTCCAGTCAAAATGAGTACAACCTAGCCCTGATTCAAATACGACAGTTGGATTCCCTTTTCCATAACAATTCACATATAGCCTCGACAATTTCATTTTTTTTATTCTTATAAACATATAATCCCCCTTAGATATATTTATACATGTAATGGGTTAGTATTAATTTAGGTGTACTATTATTAATACTAGGTATGCCTCTTACCAGAATATATAAAATTAAAACATATATACAATTCATTAAATTTCCACATTGCTATACTTAACATACTGGATAAATCACAGTAAATCTTATCCAATTTTCTTTTATTTCAGCCTTAATTTCTTCACCGCTTTCTTTTATTTCAGCTTGGATTTCTCCGCCCATTTCTTCTATTAGAAGCTTTGTAACAGTAAGACCAAGGCCTGAACTTGAATTATTTCTTGAAGTGTTCTTCATATAAAATCTATTAAATAGACACTGAAATTCTTCTTCACTTACTCCTTCAGTATTATTGGAAAATGTAATAACTACTTTATCCTCTACTTTTTCTAAAGATACTTTAAAAATAGATTTACTATATTTAATTGCATTTTGTAGTAAATTAGTAAAAATTCTATCTAAATCATTTTTATCTGCTTCTACATATAATTCTTCATTTAACAATTCTATTTCTACATCTATGCCTTTACTTTCAAAGTCATTATAAAATAAAAGTATATTTTCTTTTAACTCTTTGTTTATATCTACCTTTTCTATGTTCATCTTATATCCATTAGCTTCTAACCTAGATACATCATAAAATGTCTGAACCAACTTATGCAGTCCCTTGGCTCTTCTTTCTATAATTGATAAATATTCTTTTTTATCTTTCTCACTCAAATCTTCATCATCCATAAGCTCTAAATACCCTAAAATAGAAGTTAAAGGAGTTCTTAAATCGTGAGATATATTTTCAATTTCTTGCCTTATCTCATTTTCTCTTCTCATATATCTAATTTTATCAAGCTGGGCTTTTTCTAAATATCCATTGACTTCAACTAATAATTTCTCAAAGTTTTTGTCTGCTGATAAATATGTAAGCCTTCTATTTAACTCAATATTTTCACCAATTTCCCTAAACTCCTTTGTTGATACTTTGATGTTCTTAGAAAGCAAGAAAAAGCGTGTAGAAAAATACACGCAAAATATTATTAAAATTAAAATTGTAATTATATATATCATTTTCTACACACTTCCTTCAATTTATTTGATTTCTTTTTTCTTAAATAACTCTAATCCTATCATATAAAATACTGCCGAACCTACTATCCCTACAATAATGCATTTTAATAGTCCACCTGGAGTGCTCCATCCTAAAACCAATTCATTAGTAACTTCACTAAAAGTAACATCACTTACCATAACCCAAGGAGTATAACTTGCTATGGTCTTGCATATTTCACTTCTACGACCCGCCATTGATAATAATTGGGGTATTACTGCAACTATCATTACCCAAAACCCAATTACATTCATCTCGGTATCCACAATAAAGTAAAAACAATGAGCTACAGTTAAGCTGACTAAAAATAAGGGAGCACAGGACATTAGTGAACTAATTAAGATATTTAGATACTCCACTCCACTATTTTCTAAAAGTGCATAGGCACTAATAATAAAAGCAAAACTAATGCAAACAATTGATATTACAGATAATATTATACTCATTAAAAACTTACTAAAATAAATGCTGCTCCTTGAAATACCAAAAGAAACTGAATTCTTTAAAGTACTATTCTTGTATTCTTGACCAAAGGCAAGACTAGCTATAGCAATACAAAGCATCAAAGGAAATGCTAAACTTGCATACAGACTGCTAAAAGCAAACTTTGTGTTTCCATATGGAAAAGCCGCATCCATCTTTAAAAACATGCCCAAAATCACATTTAATAAAACAACAAATGCCATGGCTCCACCTATAAATCTATAATTTCCTTTTGAACGTAAATTACGATAAATTTCACTTCTAATATAATTAAGCATTTTTAACTCCTCCAATCAAAGACATATAATAGCTTTCAAGATCTATAGCTTTCTCATGTAGTCCTTTAATTCCTATTCCATTAACTACAGCTAACTCACTTATATCCTCTACTATTAAATTCTTGTCAAACAATTGGATTACTTCATCTGGCATAACCTTATAATTTTTATATCCTAACTTTTCTTCTAAAAGGGCAGATAATTTTTTAGCATTTGTAACTCTAATTTCTAAATAACTTTTGCATCTTTCATTTAATTCCTCTGCTGTTAATTCTTCTATTAACTTTCCTTTACTTAAAAAACCATAGCAAGTTACAACATTAGCTAACTCAGATAATATATGACTTGATATAATAATTGTTATCTTCTTTTCTCTATTTAGTTTTAATAATAAATTTCTAATTTCTATAATACCACTTGGATCTAAACCATTAATTGGTTCATCTAAAAGCAATACCTCTGGCTCTCCCATTAATGCAAGGGCAAGTCCTAATCTTTGCTTCATGCCTAGTGATATATTGGAAAATTTCTTTTTCCTTGCCTCTAATAATCCCACTTCTTTTAAAACTTTATTAATGGATTCCTTGCCTGGTATCCCTCTTTGAAGTCTATAGTATTCCATATTTTCTTCAATTGACATCTTAGGATAAAAGCTTGGACTTTCAATAATGGTTCCCATCCTTCTTCTAGCATTGCTTAAATCTTTTTCACTAGATTTAGATAGTAATTCAATACTTCCACCGGTAGGTATACTTTGTCCCGTTAAAATTCTAAGAAATGTAGTTTTACCTGCTCCATTATCCCCTACTAATCCATAAATTTCACCTTGTTTAACAGTAATACTTATATTAGATAATACAGTATTCCCATCGTATTCTTTGACTAAATTATTAGTCTTTATTACTTCTCTCATATTTTCCCCTTCCAAACCCTCTATAAATTATTTTTAATATTTCCTGTCTACACTATTAATGATATAGAAATACCTTAAATAAATCTTCAAGAAAGTTTAAAGAAAGTCTAAAGATTTTTTCTTAATTTTTACACATTTTAAATCCAATTCCCCATACTGTTTTTATATATTCTTCATTTGGCTCTACTTCTTTAATTTTTCTTCTAATATTGCTTATATGAACATTTACACTATTATCTTCACCGTAATATCCGTTTTTCCACACCTTTTCATATAATATTTCTCTTGAATAAACCTTGTCTGGATTCTGTATTAATATATTTAATATCTCAAACTCATGTCCTGTTAAAGCTAAGCTTACTCCCCCAAGCTTTACTTCTCTAGAAACCTCTTCTAAAACTAAATCTTTAAATTTATATTGTCGTTTCTCTTCAACCTCACATTCAACTATAGTATTTCTGCATCTTCTTAGATGGGAATTTACTCTAGCTATAACTTCCTCACCCTGAAAAGGCTTTGTTATATAATCATCAGCACCAATATTCAAAACATTAACCTTATCCTGTAAAGAACTTTTTGCTGAAATAACTATCACAGGTATATCTTTCCTAGCCCTAATGTTTTTTATAAGTTCTTCTCCAGTAATTCCTGGTAACATTAAATCTAGTAAAATCATATTGAAATCATTTATTTCTAATCTTAAAGAAGCTTCACTTCCTGAAAAAGCTTGAGTCACTTCATAGCCACTCTTTTCTAAAGTCTTCTTAATTAAATTATTAATATCCACATCATCTTCAACTACTAAAATATGTTCTCTTTCCATAATAACCCCCCATATTAATAAATTTTACATCTTTAAGCAAAATTAATCCAATACTTTCTTTAAATCCCATATAATTTTCAGTGCGTCAGCACATAACTTCCCCCTCCCAATTGATTAACATTCTATTCACTCTTACTAATTACTACTATGGTAAATATCTTAAAGGTAATCAACTCTTTTTCAACGCAAAAATAGACGAAGCATCCTTTATTATGGGAATAGGTAAGACTTTGAATTTATCTCCATCTTTTCCCCTCCTCCAAACGCATAACGTAGACTTTTTTAGTTGTAATTCAATCTACCCTTTCATTATATTATTCGTGCTTAATGCCTTATTTCTGTCCAAAACTAAATATGACTTCTGAATCAAAACGTATTCCATGAACATCTTTATATTCTTTAAGTTCAATAAATGCTGCCTTTTTAAATTTGTCTATGTCACCAGTACTTTCTATGCGTTCGAATAATCCACGTGATGCATTTGTCCATTGCTCCTGCCACCACTCTTCTTCATCCTTATAATAAAAAGTTTTCTTTTCTACAATTATATCAATATTTTTTAATCCTATATTCTTTAATATTTTTTCCACTCCATCAACTGATCCAAAATCAGGACTTCCACTAATGTTGTTTAAACTCCTGTTCTGATTTTGAGGAAAAAGTTTAGTATAAGCTTTTTCTAACACTCCTTTCTTCTCTTTCTTTTTCCATGTACTTAATCCAATCATACCCTCATATTTTAATACTCTATACATCTCCTCCAGAGCAATTAATGAATTGGAGAAAAACGATGTTGATAATGCACATAGAACATAATCAAAACTATTTTCAAGAAAATCTAGCTTTTCAGCATCCATTTGCAGAACTTTAGCATTACACAATCCCTGTGCACAAATTAATGATCCTGCCTCTTTCACCATTTCTTTTGAAAAATCAATCCCTATCACTTGCCCTTTTTCTCCAACACCATGGGCAGCTGGAAATAATGAAGCTCCTTTACCACATGCTACATCTAGTAAAGTTTCTCCTTCATTGACTCTTAAGTGCTCAACCAACCTTCCCCCAAAATAAGTAAAGTATTTTGGGCCTATACTATCAAAATTTGTCGCTACTCTGTTAAATATCCCTTCTAACATCTCATTCCTTTTAAACATTTCCAAACTCATAAAAACACTCCTTTCAAAATAAAAAAAGCCTACCATAAAAAAATGGCGGCTTTCTCTTATAAATAAAACAAAGATATACCAAGTAGGTATATCTCCTAGGGACACTTAATGCCTCTATATATATTATACCACATTTTACCACTGCAATCAATATAATTAATTACGGATATAGCAATATGAAGTTCATTCCTAACAGATTTAATCCATTGATTAAATTCCTTAACCTTTGCTCTAAATTTCTTTTTACGTGTTTTTCTCTTCACTCTAAAATATCCCTTTTTGCTCTTTGCGCAATAATGTGTGAACCCAAGAAAGTCAAAGGTTTCTGCATTTTAAGAACTTAATCATCCACTCATGATTTACATTATTAAAAAATCCCTTAATATCAGCATCAACCACATAACTTATTCTTCCACCTTCTATTACTTTGTTTAGTGTTTTTATGGCACTATGAGATTATCCGACTCCCCATTAGCCTTTTAATATTCTTCCTTTTTAGAGATGAGGAACTATGTCTTTCCAAATCGCCCGAAGTACATCCTTCCCATACTCCTCATGATGTCCAGTAACAGTTACTACCGCATTGTAATCTTTTAGAATCACACAATACTGGCCATACATTCCATCAGCTCTATATGTATTAGGTAACGTACATTTCCAAACCTGATAACCATACCCTTGTTGAGATTCAGAATCCAATTTAAATGATGTATCTATCCAATTAGTATGCATTTTATCAACGTATTCTGAAGAAAGAATCTGTTGATTACCATATCTTCCTTCATTGAGAAGTAAAATACCCAGCCGTGAAAATTCCTCTGTGGTTAGAAATAAACCACCAGAGCAGGCAGTGTAACCCATTTGACAGTTGTGCCACTGTGGGTTAATAATACCCAGTTCATCAAACAAACGTGGCTTCAAATATTCTAATAAATTTACACCACTAAGCTTTTCTATTATACGACCTAACATATAGCTACATAAGTCCTCATAGTAAAACCTTGTTCCGGGTTTTGCTTTAACTTCTGTTGAAAAGAATAATTCTGCACGATCCATTTCATTGTATTTTTTATAATCCTCCTCCACATGGCCTGAAGCCATCATCAGAAGATGTTTGATTTTGATGTGCTCAGTACCATTGCTTGCAACATCTCTGAATTCTGAAAAAAAACTAAATACAAAATCATCGGTGGATAAAAGTCCTTCAAATTCCGCAATACCAATAGCTACGGCAACGAAAGTCTTCGATGCAGAATACAAATTTTCTCTATCATCACTTCTAAACCTATGTTCAGCAATCATCCTACCATTTTGATGAACGTGAATGCCATAAACACCAAGGTTATTCTCTAAAACTGTTAATCTAAAATCTGTTAATATCCCCATTACACACCTCCAGCATATTTATTCTATCATCTCTCTTGTTATTCCAATACCCTATTTTAGTCCATAACCATATTTTATCATGTATATAATTTAATTCAAATTTCTTCAATAGAAAAACCGTACTTATTTATGATACGCTTCTCCTTACCACAACTTCTTTCACTATTTAAGGACACCTTATTTATTCTTTATCATAACTAAGGTTAATATAGCTACAATAAACATGATAGTTCCATTTAAATAAAATGGTGCTGCTTGTGATACAGTTTCATAAAGAATCCCTCCAATTAAAGGTCCAACCACCCCAGCACAGTTTCCAACCATAGTATATACTCCATACATTTCTCCTCTTGAAGATTCATTTGTTACCTCTGTATATATTCCTTGTTCAGATAAGTTATATAAACTTCCACCTAAAGAAGAAACACACCATAATATTGCCAGCATAACAACTGAATTAGTTCCTGGAGTAATTATAGTTACAACTGCACATATAATAATTCCCATTATCATAGATTTTTTCTTTCCATTCTTATCAGAAAACCTACCTATTCTTTGAGATAATATGCTTTCAATTATAAGTGAAGGTATATATGCATATGCTACTAAAGTAATGTCATTTTGAAACTTATCAAGTAGATATATCATAAATATTGGACCTAGTATTGATGACCCTAGAGATGTTATAAAGTTTATTATCAGGATCTTTATTGTGTCTTTTGAAAGTTTTTTCTTTTTCTCTCCTATAGTGATTGAACCATTTTTAGTTTCTACAACTTCTTTTATAACAATGAATGCTGAACAAATTGCAGCTAATGAGAATATGGCAAATAAAATCTTCCATGACTTCATAAATTCAGTTGTTGAAAATACTATAAAAGATATAATAATTCCATACAAAATTCCAGTTGATTGTGCTGAACCTATTTTCCCAAACCCTTCTGAAAAATTCTCCTCTTTTGTTGTATCAGAAATAATTGCATATGTTGAAATTGTCATTAAAGCCGATGCAAATCCTTGAAATATTCTAGCTATATATATTTCTATAGCTGAATTTGCCATTGAAAATACTCCAAATGCAATTGCATAAACTATCATAGATGTAATTAAAATAGGTCTTCGCCCAAGTTTGTCAACTACTTTACCAATGATGGGTTTCATAATTAGTAGTACAAATGACAATACAGAGAATAATCCTGTTATCTCTATAGCATTCATACTAAGTTTTTTACTATATATAGATAATAAAAAGGACATCACTCCTGCTGATAATGAGATTAGCATTATTGGTCTTCTTAAGTTAATGGTATTGCTACCTTGATTATTCATTACTTTCTCCCCCCAAATCTAATACTATAGTTACTCCTTCATTAATTGTAATTGTATTTTATTGTATTTACAACCAATTATATATATTTAAGTGTATTAGATAAGAAAAGTAGAAAGATTGTATATGATTTCTTGAACTCTAAAATGTGCATATAAAAAGTTAATCATGTCAGTATTGAAATCACCACATTTCCTACCTTTTTGAAACTGCCTTACCGAAAAGTGGCTTCTTTTTTTTTGAAATTATTAGGTTTATACTAATACTTGTGTTAAGGACACAAAGAAAAACAAACTCTAAATAATAAATTTACTAACAATCAAGGGGGAAATATAAATGCAAAGATTTACTATACCAAGAGACATTTATTTTGGAGAAAATGCTCTAGAGCATTTAAAATCAGTGAAAGGAACTAAGGCTATGTTAGTTATTGGTTCCCAAAGATTAATAAAGGATGGAACAGTTCCCAAAATACAAGGATTATTAAAAGAAGCTAATATTGAAACTTTAATATTTTCAGGAATCGAAAACGACCCTTCAGTTGCAACAGTTATGAAAGGGGTTGAAGCTATGAAAGAATTCAATCCTGATTTAATAGTTGGTATCGGTGGTGGATCACCAATAGATGCTGCTAAAGCAATGTGGATATTTTATGAGTATCCAGAATTCACTTTTGAAGAGGCTGCTAAGCCATTTAATCTACCAGAGTTAAGACAAAAAGCTAGATTTATAGCTATACCAACTACAAGTGGTACTGGTTCAGAAGTTACTTCATTTTCAATAATAACTGATAATAAAACAGGAATTAAATACCCAATAGCTGACTATAACATAACACCAGATATTGCTATAGTTGATACTAATTTAGTTCAAAGTATGACTCCAACATTAGTGGCTAATACTGGAATGGACGCTTTAACTCATTCTTTTGAAGCTTATGTTTCAAAAGCTAGAAATCCAATAACTGATGCAGTAGCTATGAAATCAATAGAAATGACTGTTGATAATTTAGTTAAATCATTCAAAGGAGAAGAGAAATCTAGAAAAGAAATGCATATCGCACAAAGTATGGCTGGAATGGCATTCGCAAATGCAATACTAGGAATAGTTCACTCCATGGCTCATAAAACAGGAAAAATATTCAATATTCCTCATGGATGTGCAAATGCAATATATCTAACATCCGCTATACAGTTTAATGCTAAAGTAGCTGGAGCTGCCTATGCTGATATATCTAAGAGATTAGGGTTAAAAGGAGAAACAACAGATGAATTAGTTCAATCATTAATTCAACTAGTTAAAGATTTTAGAGTTGCAATGAATATGCCTACTACTTTAAAAGAATTTGGAGTATCAGAAGAAGACTTTAAGTCTAACTTAGATAAAATTTCTGTGGGTGCAGTAAGTGATGCTTGTACAGGTACAAACCCAAGGGAAATATCTGTACAAGAAATGAAGAAGTTATTTGAAGCTTCTTATTATGGAACAGAAGTAACCTTTTAACTTTAATTATTTATGAGAGTATGCAAATGAATATGTTAAAATAAAATTAAGCTTTTATATGTATTTAAAGGAAGTCAAATTTGACTTCCTTTTTCATTTACATTATGAAATTTAAATATCTTTTAAGACTTATTATTGGATGGCAGATAATTATCTACAAAATCTTTTCCCCAATTGTCCATTGCCTCCAAAATAGGAATTAAATCTTCGCCCCTTTGCGTAAGTGAATATTCAACCATAGGGGGCACTTGATGATAAATAGTTCTATTAACTAGCCCATTTTGCTCCAAATCTTTCAATTGTTGACTTAACATTTTCTGAGTTATTCCTTTAATTAATCTTTTAAATTCATTATATCTTATAACTTTATGTATGTTAAGATTCCAAATAATAAGAGCTTTCCATTTGCCACTTAAAATTTCTAAAGTAACTTCTATTTCACATCTATAATTATTACAACTAACTTTATTTAATCTATCTTTTGGCATAACATCACTTCCTTGTATAAGATAATTTAATTTTATAGTTTATTGTACCCTATTCTAATCTCTAAAGTATATAAAAATATAGTTCAATTATATACAAACACACAAGCGAAAACAACATATTAACTATAACTTATATTTACATTACCTTCATCATGAAGATATTTTATCATTTCGTTAACTAAAGTCATTTAGTCTCCATTCTTTATTGGAGAACCACTAATATTTAAAGCTTCATTTTACATTAAAAACATTACCAATAATTATATTACTTATTTTACTTTTATTGTATAACTCTTTTTTCTTATGTAAATAATAATTAACGTAAATAAAACCAGGATTTCCCTGGTTTTACTTTATATTTTAATTTTAAATTAGCAATCAGACCTTGTAATACAATGTATATATTCCCTTTGTAGTTTTTCTAATTGACATTCAAGTTTTCTTGATTCACATAATTTTTCATAAGCTTTTTCTGCAAAACATAAACTTTCTTTTTGTAATTTTGCTATTATACAAATAAGTCTTTCTATTTCTTTAGCTATTTTCTCACATCTACATGAATCTACATTTAAACCACATTGACAGCCGTAGCATTCAAGCCAATCTTGAATTTGTTCTAGTATCTCTTCCCCTTTTTCATTATAGCATATACCCTTTTCTAAATTTTCAATAGCACAGTGTAATTGTCTTAAAGCTTCATCAAACTTTTCATCTGACATGGCTTCCATTTTCTTATATTCACAGAAAAGATTTTTAATATAATTATAGTCACAGCCACATCCACAGCCAGAACTCATAAACAACACTCCTTTAATTATAGTCATAGATAAATACATACCTATAATATACTATGCTTCTATATTAAAAAGTGCTATTAATAGTTATTACCCTATTTCTAATATTCCTTACTTCACCTTCACCAAAATATAAAATTGAAGTTCCTTTGAATCTATATTTCCATTAAGTGAAGTTTTACGTCCTGATATATTTTTAAATTTAAATTCTACCTTAACTTTATCCGTTTCATCTTTAAAACTCATATCCTCACTAGGAATGAGTCCACTCTTACCATTTCCATTGTTATTATTTCCATATTTTTCCTTTAAGATTCTAATATACTCATTTAAATCATTAGAGTATATTTCTTTCCCTTCTTTATATATTATAAATTTACTGGATGCTTTATTATAATATACTGTAACACCAACATCACTTTTTTTATTATCAATTTGGTAACTAGTTAAATCAAATAAGTAATCATATTCTTTTATTTCTATTGGTTTTGATGATTCCTCCACAGTAAAATAAAAATATTCATAGTTATCCATATAGTAATCCTCAGAGTCACTTATCCCTAAATTATTTTTTATATCTCCTATTTTAAAGTTATCTGGAATATATTTAACATCCTTTAAATGATGATTTCGTTCAAAGTAGTGTAAGATGCTACTTATTTCTTGTTGATCTTCTTTAGAAACTTCTCCTGTTGCTTTTATAACTTCACCATTTTCAACCATATTGTTTCTTGTAATTATTTTTTCAAACCTTTTATTTTGACTATACTTAGATAGACTGTAACTGCTTAATGGTCCACAAATTGATATAAATGTAATTATAGCAAGGGATATTGGAAGGATTATATTTTTTCTTCTTTTACTAAATGAGTAATATAACATTATTCCAAAAACCCAAATACCTAATGCTAAAACAAAATATCTATTTTCAGTTATTCCATAAGCATTAACTCTTATTCCCATAGAAACGAACATCATTATTATAAGTGGTAGTATTACTTTTGGAAATACATTTGTATATTTTTTTACCCACCCACTATGATTAATCATTGATGAAATCAAAAATAATGTTCCTACAGATATTACTCCATACCATAACACTAAATGAGAAACTAACCCCTCTGGCCATTTCATAGTAACAATTATCTTACCAAAATATATATAAAGTATAACTGTATATATAGAAATCAATGGCATGATTATATAAAGCATAAGCACTTTTAAACCCTTTGGATATTGCTTAACAGTGATGGTTTCTCCCTTACTTGGAATACCCCCAAGGAAGAAGCATTGTGCAAAAACTCCTACTACTATAAGCCAAGTATAATAATAAAACTCTGGTTCAACTCTAATTTCTAGAAGATAATTAACTGTAAATAGTATTGCTACCAATCCTAGATATAAAACCACTGAGTATACTACAGTTGTAAAAAATCGTCCCAAAATTTTTATTACATACATCTCAAAGTTATCATCTTTATCTACATATGGAATAAATAAAAAGCTCAACAAAAATACAATAATAAATCCTATATATCTAGTTATTTCAACCATATTCAAATCCTTTAAAAAGAAATAACCATAGGCTATAAGGCAACAGGCTGCAATACCGTAATATATAAATCTACTTTTTTCATCCTGTTTATTTTTTCTTTCTAAATATAATTGAATACAAAGATACACAGGAACCCCCAAAGCTAAAACCATAGCAATACGTTGTAACCCGTTATCCCATTGCCACTTGGATGTTTCAGATATATAAATTAAAATAATAACTGTAGCCACAGATAAAAGTATTGCTATAGGAAATCTCTTCATAGATTCCTTTATAGCATTTTTCCCTCTATTAACTAATCCACTTATACTCATTGAACTACCTCCATTTTAAAATAAGACCACCTTGTATATTGAGTTAAAACACAACCTAAAATAAATATTAATTTAATTTCTTATCAGTTAATCTAATTATATGAATTAGTTTTAAATATTATACTTTTATTATCTTGAACAACTTATGCTTAATAAGTTCCAGCATATTCCTCTAAGGTCAATCCTTGATTATAAACCTGTTTAGCCGTGTCTTTTCCTACATATCTTACATGCCATGGTTCATAATTATAGCCAGTTATATTTTCTTTTCCCTGTTCATATCTTACTATAAAACCGTATTTATATGCATTATTAGCAATCCATGTAGCCTCAGCACACCCTTCATATATCCATCCCCAGTCCGCAGCTAAATCCATAGCTTCTCCTAACTGATGCTCACTTGCCCCTGGCTTTGCTACATATTTATCTGAATATTCTTTTCCTTGAGTCTGAACATTATATTCATACAAGTTTTTTTGAGTGCTATAGGATCTATACCCTGAAAGTCCATATAAATTTATATTTTCCTCACTAGCTCCCTCTACCAGTTTCTCTAGTGCTTTTGCCGCTTCCTTAGTCATATATGTTTCTTCCTCTGTGACTCCCTCGGAAAACTCTACATTTACCTTTACTAAATCCTTGGGTATATAGCCATCTTCTAGCACATAATTTTTATTTGCAAGAATTAAATTTGAATCCTTTATAAGAAAATACCCTTCACTTTCACCTTTGGAATGATTCATAAAATATACTCCTGTAATTATCCCTAGGAATATGAGTATCATAAATCTTTTCATTACCCTTTTCCTTCTCTTAATCCTTTTTCTTTTGTTAATAGCTTCTTTTCTATTTACATTTGTATTTTTACTTTTATTTATATTTCTACTTTTATTTACACTTACTTTTGTTCTATTTACATTTGATTTTTCCATAAACCCACTCCTCACCTATTCCTTTATTTTAAAGTGTTTAATGTCAAACTTTATTACTTATATCTTAAGAATTTATCATCTGCTATTACATTTTCTATCTTCAACCTACATTTACCTTTAAATTATCTAACAAATTTATGAAATATTAAATAAAAAATAGCTGACACTTTCTTCTGAAAAGATATCAACTATGTTAATAATTTAATAAGTAATTTAGTTGATTAAGATAGTATATGTTGCTAAAAACTTAAATTAACAACCCAAACCGTCTTAACCAAATAAAACTACTTTTTATCTATATTCAATTGTACAAAAATATACAAGTTATAAACAACTTATTTATTAAGCAATTCCTTTACATAGTTAGGTAATGCAAATGCTCCTATATGTAATTCTGTATTATAGTATTTTGTATCAAGCTTAAGAGAATTCCATCTTTCTGCATTAAAATCCTTTATTGGGTGAAGTTCCTTTGATGCAAAACAAAACATCCAATGACCTGATGGATATGTTGGCATATGATATTGATAAGCTTCGCACACATTAAATAATTCCTTTAACTTAGAAAATGATCTTCTCATTTCCCTTGCATTATTAGGATAGTACGGACTCTCGCATTGATTTATTAGTATTCCTTTTTCTGTTAAAGCATTATAGCAATCAGTGTAAAATTCACTTGTAAATAATCCTTCTCCTGGTCCTATTGGATCAGTAGAGTCAACAATAATTAAATCATACTTCTTTTCTTTACCCTTAATAAATTTTATACCATCTTCAAAATATAAATTAACACGTTTGTCCGTTAATTTATTTGCTGTGAAAGGTAAGTATTCTTTGCTTGCCGTTACTACAACTTCATCTATTTCAACCATATCAATTTTTTCTACACTTTGATATCTAGTTAATTCTCTTACAGTACCACCATCGCCAGCACCTATTACTAGAATATTTTTAATATTAGGGTTTGTAGCCATAGCTACGTGAGTTATCATTTCATGATAAATAAATTCATCTTTTTCTGTAACCATTGTCCAATTATCGATTACAAGTACTCTACCAAACTCATAAGTATCTAAAATATCAATTTTTTGAAAATCACTTTGAGTTGAATAAAGATGTTCCTTAACCTTCATTGAAAAATTTACGTTGTCAGTCTGGTTTTCTGTATACCATAATTCCATATTAGCCATTTTAATTATGCCTCCATTTTATAATTCATTTTCTTGCCATCATATTTTCCATTGGCAAAAATTTTAATTTTATCTACTAATCCTCTAGAAACCTCTGTTGATTCACTTCTTTCAGCTTTTAAAGCATTTTCAAGATATTTAAATCCAACCCAAGGATTAACGGTGTCTCCACATGTAAATAAATCTACTGATGCATAACCGTATTCTGGCCATGTGTGAATTGTAAGGTGTGATTCCTGGATTATTACAGCACCGCTGACTCCCCAGGGATTAAACTTATGAAAGCAACTTGTAACTATAGTAGCATTAGCTTCTATTGCTGCTTGTTTCATATACTCCTCTATAACTGCATGATCTTTTAAAATTTCTACATCACAGTTATAATACTCCACTAAAATATGTCTTCCTAATTGTTCAATTTTCATAATAAAATCCCTCCGTAAATATAATTTTTAGGTCTATCCAACAGATAAATATTTAATTAACAAAAATGCTTCGCTCATGTAACCTCCTAATCCTATAAAAGTTTACTATTTGTAAACTTAAAGTTGATATATACTAATCGTTTATATTTTATCAAGCAACACCTATAATGTCAATCTATACTATTACTATTTCCATGTACCCTTTATTCTAAATAATTCTTGAATATATCTTATTATTGATATAGGATTCATAATCATTTGATAAAATATAACATATATTATTATATTTTCACTCTCTTCAAGTTAAAATATTCTTATATCTTTTAACATGACCCCACAAATACTATATGATTTAATCAAAAAAGTAGCCCTGGCTAAAGGACTACTTTAATATGAATATTTATATTTTGAATTTTTCTATATAATTAACTATAAAAACAAAGAGGAAGGTTACTGAACTTTTATTTCAGTAATCTCCCTCTTCTAAATTTAATCATACACTATTAATTATATTAAGCTGATATCTCTTCATCTTTATGATTATATTCTTCAACTGATAATGTTTTAACTATTGGCTTACTTTCATCCAATGGTTTTAGTGCAAAACCTGTATATCCATAAATTGCAGATACAATAGGATTTATTAATCCCAAGAAATGGAATGGTGCATATGCAAATGCACTTACTCCCAAGGTTGTAAAATATACTGCTCCACAGGTTGACCATGGAACTAATCCAGATGTTAGGGTTCCCGAATCTTCTAGTACCCTAGATAAATTTCTTGGATCTAGGTTTAACTTTTCATAAACTGGCTTGTACATTTGTCCTGGTATAACTATGGACATATATTGATCTGCAGCCATGAAGTTCATCGCTATACAGCTTATTATATTTGATAAGATAATACTTCCTCTACTATGGCAGTGTTTAAGTATTTTTGAAATAATTGTATCTAAACATCCTATTTGTTTAACAAGACCTCCAAAACACAATGCACATATAACTAATGAAATAGTCTCCATCATTCCAAGCATCCCACCTCTATTAAGAAGTGAATCAACCATGGCATTTCCTGAGTTCATTTCAAATCCGTAAAATAATGATTTTAGAACTTCAGATATAGAACTTCCTTGCCCGAATGCAAATATAACTCCTACAACCGCTCCACCTATCATACCAGGTATAGCTGGTACTTTAAATATAATCATTAATACCACTGAAAGTGGTGCTATAAATATTATTGGACTAACATTAAAGTTTGCTTGTATAGTATCTAAGATAGCAGTAATCTGAGTGGTATCAGTTGCTACTCCATCTCTAAATCCTAGACCTATAATTGCAAATAAAATTACTGCTATTGTAAAGCTTGGTATTGTAGTATATAGCATATGCCTTACATGATCAAATACATTTACTCCCGCTACACCAGCAGCTAAATTTGTACTGTCTGAAAGTGGTGATAACTTGTCTCCAAAAGAAGCTCCTGTTACAACTGCTCCAGCTACTATTGGTAACGGTATCCCAAGTCCTGCTCCTATACCCATTGCCGCAGTTCCCATAGTTCCTGCAGTAGTCCATGCACTCCCTGTAGAAACTGAAACTATGGCACATATTATTGGTAATAGAAATAAAAACATACTTGGTGTAAATAACTTAAGTCCGTAGAATATCATTCCTGGAACTACTCCACCAGCAATCCATGTTCCTACCAGACATCCAACTATCATAATAATAAAATTTGCTTGCATTGCCATAGAGTTAGTCTTAATCATTGACTGCTCCATATCATCCCAACTATGTCCTAAAAACTTTCCTATGATCGCTGTAACAATACAACATATTATTAATGGTATCTGTGGTGCTGCATCAAAAACTAATACACCCATTAGCATAAAGAAAATTAAGCATATGAATGGTATTACCGATACAAATAGTGATGGTTTTTTAATTTCTTTCCCCTTGTTCATTGTTTTCTCCCCATTGTTCATTATTTTCTCCCCCTTGTTCATTAAATATTTATCTTTAAGTATTTCATTTAAAATGAAATACCTATAAGCATGAAAGTTTTACGTAATGATTATATTTATATTTTCAATTAATATTAATTAAATATTGATTGTACGAAATATTTTTCATGCAATATTTGTTATATATTTGTCAATTTGAATATACCATGATTTTACTTAAAAATCAATATTTTGTTTAATTATATTAATATATCAAATTTTCCTTTAATTATATTGATATATCGAAATATTTTGAGACTTTTTTCACTTTATTCAAAATTTTCTAAATATTTTATATTTCATATATTTTAATATATTTATGTTATATGCAATGTTAAAAACTTATTAATTCATTGTCGATTTACAAAAATCACATCTTTTCTATTTAAATGAATATATTTGTTACTGAAAATCAATATAAATAGCAAAAAAAGTAGCCCCAACTAAAGGGCTACTTTAATATGAATATTAATCTTTATATTTTGAATTTAGAAACCTCTTCCCTTAGTTTTTGGGCGCTTTTCTTTGATTCTAAAGATTGTTCTACTATCTGATTTGATTTATTATTAATTTCTGAAACCCTAGTTGCTATGTCTGTAGTTGCTCCTGAACCTTCATTAGCTGCTCCAGCTACTCCATCTATAGTTTTTAATATATCATACACAGATGTTGAAAATCCTTCCATAGTTTCACTTAATTCCTTAGAGAAATCTTTATAATATAAAACATCATTATTATATTCCTTACTGGTGTTAACTAAAGTCTCATAATCTTTTAATACTTTATTTTCTATAAACTCGAGCATATTATTAGAATTAACAGTTAAATCTTCAACTGAAGATAATATAATCCCTGTTGTACTTTGTATTTTAATTATAGTATCACTAGATTGCTCTGCAAGCTTTCTTATTTCTTCTGCAACAACACTGAATCCTCTGCCCGCTTCCCCTGCTCTTGCTGCTTCAATTGCTGCATTGAGAGCAAGAAGATTTGTTTGTGCCGTTATCTGTAGTATAGAATCTGCCAAAATATTTATTTGTTCTACTGCCTTAGCTTTTTCAATAGATTCTTTTAAGCTACTTTCTGTTTCCTTAAATATTTTTTCCGTTTCTCTTTTACTGTCTTCTGAGTTATTCATTATATTTTTTGCCTTTTGGCTTATCTTTATCGCTTTTTCCTCAGCATCTTGTGATTTATCTGTTATGCATTGAACTACACTTTCCATCTCTTGTGAAGTTGCAGACATTTCTTGTGCTGACGCTGCTGTTTCTTCCATATTTGCAGAAAGTTCTTGCGTTGTTGCAGATAAATTTGAAATTTCTTCATCCACTTCTGCTAAATTACTCACCGATTCACTAAGCTGTAAATCAATACTATTAGAGTTTTCTTTTATGCTATTAATTAAACTTCTTAATTCAGTTCTTAATTTTTCAATTGCAATTGACATAGTTTCCATTTCATCTTTTGTATTAACTTTAACCACTTCAGAAGCCAGATTGAATTTAGATATTTCATCTAAATTTCCTTTTAATATATCCAAATATTTCAATCTCTTACCCACTGAATAAAACATTATAATAATACTTAAAATTGTGATTAGTAAACTTACACCTACAACTTTTATCAAATAACTTCTCACCGTTGCTTCCATATCACTTAGTGCAAAATCACAACATATAAAGCCAACAACTTCACCTGAACTGTTTACTATCCTTGCCATACCAGTAATTAAATAACCATACTCTTCTGTGTATTGAATTTCTGAATAATCATCTTTACCACTATTTACAGCTGTTTTTATTCTTTCCCCATATTCTGAAATTTCCTCTTCTTTTCCCATTTGTTCATAATCCTCTTCATCCCCATCAACAACATACATAAATTTATCATCAGATATTTTGCTCATTGTATAAAGATATTTAGATCCAGTGTCATCTTTAACCTTTATTAAATATTTTCTAAGGGATTCAAAATAAGGATCATTTGCATTCTTATTTTTAGCAATTTCCTCAAATTTATCACCATCAATATTATTTCTTGTTGATTTAACTATAGATAATGCTTGTTTCCCATAAGATTCCACATTAAGTTTTTTTATCATTCCTATTGTAATAATAGAACTAATTATTAGCACCATCCCCATAAGTACTGCTAATATCATACTAAGTTTAAATTTTAAGCTGTAGAATTTCCCCTTCATATCTAGTATACCCCCTCGTTGATTTATGAAAATTTTATTAAAACTTAATACTCTACTATATTTTAAACAACAATTTATTCACTCTCTTATTAAAGTATTAAGCCTATATATATATATCGAGTAGTTCTTTACATAACTTTATGTCTTTCCCCACATTATGTATATCACAGATACACACTATGATATATTATTTATTGCATAAGCTCCCTATATTGGAGCTTGAGCACCAAAACGAGCCCATTTAAATACTATTTCTTATGTACTATATTGTTTTATCCATATCTAGATACATCACTTTATCAATGTCAGTTTTATGATCTATACACTTCATCTTCTACCTGTTTAGTAAACAGCTCCGTTTCTTTCCTATTTCTACGATGTAAATCATATTGTGTAGGTAACTAATCTCTTTAGGCTTTAGAATTAATGATTTAGAAGCGCTTAGAACAAAAACTACACTGCCCTTCAAGTTATAAAAAATGGATTGTCTCATCAGCATTAGCTAACACTTTGTTCTTTAGAAACATTTGTTTATGAAGTCTAGAGTCTTTTAGTTTAAATGGTTCTTGATTTCTGAGTACTGCAAAAATATAATTTAGTATTTTATACATTATAGCAACTAAGGCAACTTTAGCTTTTTTACCATTAAGATTAGTTTGATAATAATCCAGTAAAACTTTATTGATTGGAACTCTGTTACGATTAGTTCTTATAGATGCTAATACGACAGCATATAGTGCTCGTCTACTGTAAATGTCAATATGAAAATGCAGAAAAGTTTCAACATGGAAATGTATAAATATTTTATAGTACTTTGCAATAAAAATACAAGGTGCTTTTTTATTGGGATTCTTTCATTAGATCCATAATATCTTTAGTTCTATAAGAAGGCCCTACAATTTTTATTACATGTGAATGATGTAGTAACCTGTCAAGTATGGCGTTAGCCAGTGTGATATCAGAAAACACATCTCCCCATCTACTAAATGGTTGATTTGTTGGATAATGGTTGAATTATGTTCATAACGTTTAGTAATTAATTGAAAGAATAAGTTTGCACCTAATTTATCAATAGGAAGATAACCAATTTCATCTATAATCGTAAGCGTCAAAGTGCGTCCTGAAGAATTAGCTAATGTTAATTCATGCTTTATAAAAGATGAGGGAGGGCCCCTCGAAATCAACATTCAGGTGTAGGTTTCAAACCACCTTTAGGTGCTGTAGTCAAAAGTTATGGTGCTGAGCGTAAAGGCAAAAGGCTAAATAAATTAGTCAGGTGAGTACCATAAAGCTGAACGAAAGTGAAGAGCCGATGAAGCGTCGTTAATACGAAGTACAGTCAAAACCAGTGGATTTTGACACTGCTGGGATAAATCTGAAAGAAACCTGATTACTGTTCAGATGGCTGTCGGCGTATAGGCTACAGGAGTATGGTATAGGCTTTTATAAGGAACAGGAGAAGTCTGTATTTTGATGATAAGTGAAAAATCCAAGCCGTAAAAAGTCAAGGATGAAAGTAGCGAAGCAAAATATAGATGCGGAAGAATTCATAGTAGTGGTGAAGTTGATGTAATGTTAATGGAGCGAAGGAATTCTGTTATCTATACTTCGGAAATAAGACAACCAAAGAAAAGAAATGGGAGGATTTTATGAAAGAAGGAAAGTCATTTGTAATATCAAAGCATCAAGTGTTTAAAGCTTATAAATGCGTAAGAGCAAATAAAGGAGCCGGAGGCATTGATGGAATAGAGTTTGAGACTTATGAAAGAAACTTGAAAAATAACTTGTATAAATTGTGGAATAGAATGTCCTCAGGAGCATATTTTCCAAAAGCAGTTAAAGGTGTTGAAATACCAAAGAAAGATGGAAAGAAGAGACTATTGGGGATACCAACTATAGAAGATAGAATTGCTCAAATGGTAGTTAGAATGGAGTTTGAGCCCGCAATAGAAGAAATATTTTGTGATGATTCATATGGGTATAGACCAAATCGTTCAGCTATTGATGCAATAGGCATTATTCGTAAAAGGTGTTGGGAAAAACCGTGGTTTTTAGAATTTGATATTAAAGGTTTATTTGATAATATAGACCACGAGTTGCTAATGAAAGCTGTTAAAAAGCATACAGATAATAAGTGGGTTATATTATATATAGAACGTTTTATAAATGCACCTATACTTATGCCAAATGGTGAAGTGCACAGACGAGAGTCTGGGACTCCTCAAGGTGGGGTAATTAGTCCTATTCTTGCAAATTTATTTCTACACTATACTTTTGATAGATGGATGGAAAAGAATGTAAACTTGAAATACATCCAGACAAAACAAGGATAATATATTGTAGAAGTGATAAATTCAATAGCAGACATGAACATGAATCTTTTGACTTTCTCGGGTACACTTTTAGAAGAAGGTATGTAAAAAGTAAATATGGGAATTTTTTTAATGCTTTTACTCCTTCTGTGAGTAAACAAGCATCACAAAAATTCAGAGAAAAGATTAGGAACATAAAGAAGGAAACAAAAACATTATCTATTGAAACATTAGCTGAAGTTGTAAATCCAATAATAAGAGGATGGGCAAATTATTTTTCACAGTACAGTGCAAGCGAAGCAAGAAAAGTTTTAGACTATATTAATTTAACATTGATAAGATGGGTTAAGCGAAAATATAAAAGAATAGGAAAAAGTAATAGAAAAGCATTTAAATTTATAGCTAATATTGCTAAAACAAAGAGGACTCTATTTTATCACTGGCAGATTGGGATAGTACCAACGATTGGATAACAAGAGCCGTATGAAGGGAGACTTTCACGTACGGTTCTGTGAGAGGTTTGGGGTGAAAGTCCCCTTATCTACTCGACAATTAGACGTATTGATTTTAAAAAGCATATAATTAACCCCAGTAAGGACTTTCACATGACCTACTGGGGTTTTCATACTTATTTATTTTTAAAATTTGAAATTTTAAATTCCTCCGGAAGTGCTGCCGAGCAAGGCATTATTTCAAGAAGTTCATCTCTAGATTTCACATCTGATTTAGAGAGCATATCAAATAGATATACTAGATATTTTTCTACTACTAAGTTATTAGATTTGGCAGTTTCAATGAGGCTATAGATCATGGCGCTAGCCTTATCACCTTTAGATGTATTTGAGAATAACCAATTTTTCCTACCAATTACAAAAGGTTTTATCGCTCTCTCCGAGCCATTATTATCTACTTCTAGCATCCCATCTCCTAGTAGTGTTTTCATATCGGGCAATAGCTTTTTAGTATATTCTAATGCTTTTCCTAATGCACTTTTAGGTAGAGCATCTTTAATTTCTCTTTCCACATATTCTTCGAATTCGGTAAGTAGCGGAGCTGTCTTTTCAATTCTTATCTCATATCGCTTTTCATAGAAATCAGCATCATTACCATACTGTTCTTTTACCTGCTTTTCTATACTATAAATTTTCTCACACAAATTAAACCCTATAATTGCACGTGATTTTTTTAGGGCTTCTTCATCTAAAGTTATTATAATTTCATGGAATTTTCTCCTGATATGAGCTAGACAATAAAGTCTCTTAATATTTTCAACTCTATTATACCCAGAGTACCCATCCGTTTGTAAATATCCACTGAATCCTTTTAAGAATTCCTTTGGGCAGGAACTAGATCTAGTCTTTTGATAGTCATATAGTATGATTGGGTTTGTAGTTGCACCCGTTTTATATAACCATATGTACTTTTTAGACTTCGAATCCTTACCATTTTCTTCGATAACTTGAAGAGTAGTTTCATCTGCCTGGATATAATGAGATTTCAACAGTTCTTCTCTCATTATATCGTAGATAGGTGCAATTGCATCCGCAACTCCCATAACCCAATTAGAAAGAGTTTGCCTTGAAAGATTTGCACCAAGCATCCTAAAATAAGTTTCAAGTCTATAAAGCGGCATAGCATGTTGATATTTCATGTTTAGTACATGAGCTAATAACTCATTAGATGCCATACTCTTATATAAAACACTATCATAGCCTTTAGTTGTTTGAATATTGGCTTCGCCTGAAGCTGCTTCGCAAGATTTACAAGCATAGCTATAGGTAATATGTTGTTCTATATATACCTTCGCTGGAACATATTTCAAGACTTCCTTGGATTTTTTACCTATTACTTCTAAGTTGCTGTCACATTCATTACATATTGCTTCCTCTTGCGATAGCTTATGCTCAATTACCACTCGTTCTAAATTAGCTAAGTTATCCTTTTTTCCTATATTTTTAGATGGTTTAACTCTTTGATAAACTACTTCCTCTATTTCTGGCTCTGGTAGTTTTGGATCACTATTCTTTTCTGCCTCATCAAAAATAGATATTTGGCTAGAATCTACCTGTTCGCTAGATTGTCCAAATATCTTTCTATTTTTATTTAAAATCTGACCTTAAAGATATGCCAACTGATTCTTTAAATCATTGATTTCTTTATCTTTAGATTTTAATTCAGAAGCCTTTTATTCAAGCTGTTTTTCCATATTTATAATTAATTCTTTTGTAGCTTCATCAAGTTGATTTTCTATGTTTAAACCATCCATTTTTATAACCTCATTAGTTCAATTTATTTACCTATATTATACCAATTCTTCAGGACATACTTTGACTCTTACGTTGGAACTATTACACATTTCCATTATAAAATTTACACTAGGAAACTTAATTACTTTGCATATCCTTTTTACTGTATACTTTTCTTTGTATTTATCAATAAAATTAACAATCTCAGCTATAGATTTTTTGTGAATATGGCGATAGCTTTTTTAAATATTTCATTCTCAAGTTCTAACTCTCTCATTTTTTTCTGAAGAGCTTTATAATCTTTCATTGTTACAGTTTCTGACTCACTAATCTTAATTGGTGATATTTTTTTATCCACCCATTCATTGTTGATTTAGAAATGTCATATTCACCCTCTAATTTACTAATGGATTTATTGCCCATGTTATATAGGTCCACTATTTGCTGTTTGAAATCTTCTGTATATTTTTTCTGTGGCATTGTTGAACATCTCCTTTTTATAGTTATATTTTACTTTGTTCAACTTTTTATGTCCACAATTATATACTAACACCATAGAGTAAAAATAGATAAGCGTCAAAGTGTGTCACTGTGACTAGTTATTTACCGCTTACGTCTAAAAAATGATTTCTAAAATCCACATGTGTTAGAATTCTTTAATAACTATTTAAAATAATTCTCTTGACTTTAACTTACAAATTTTATCTAGACATATCTGTATTGTTTTTAACTATGTTTTTACTTTTTACAATATAAAAATTCCATATTCCTAATATAAATCCAAGACCATAAGAGATATGTAATAGCGGAAATGTTATTACAATATGCGGTATATATTTAAGTCTTTTTTTTAACGATAGTTTAATCGCAAAACATATGTCCATTAATATATATAATGCTAAAACACATAAGAATATTATTCTTATTGGCTTTGAAAATATACTTAAAGCTCCACAAACTATTAAATATAACACAAATAGTAGTGGTATAAGATGCCTTATAGCTGCTGGTTTCTTATGTTTTTGTATAACTCTTACCTTCCAAAACCCATATTGAAAGTATTGTTTCCAAAGCTTACCAAAGGACGCTCTGCCATAATAAGTAGACTTAACCTTAGGTGTAAGTAGTATCTTCTTATTAGCATTTGTAACTCTTAAATTTAGTTCATCATCTTGATTTCTTGTAAGTTCTTCATCAAATAAACCTATTTCCTCCAGAACTTTTCTCCTATAAGCCCCAAATGCTACTGTGTCCACAAAAGTTTCCTTATCTGCAAACCTAAACAATGCATTTCCTACTCCAAATGGACAACTCATTGCAAGTCCTATAGCCGTTCCTTTGTCACTATCATTTATGGTTGTAATTGATCCTCCTGAACATGCAACTTCTTCATTTTCTAGAGCCTTAACATTCTCTAATACAAAATCTTTATCAGCAAAAGAATGAGCACCAAAAATAATAACTATATCACTTGATGTAGCCTCTATGCCCCTATTCATTCCCTTAGGTGCTATAAAGTCTAAATTATCAACTGAAATTATATTACTGTATTTTTCTTTATAATCTTTTATTATACTTCTCGTATTATCGGTGGACATCCCATCAGCAATTACTACTGTAATTAACTCTCTAGGATAACTTTGTATCATAAATGAATCTATACATTTACCAATAAAATTTTCTTCATTTCTACATGGTATAACTATTGAAACTGTTTTAGTCATTATTTCACATCCTATTTAAGTTTAATCTAAGCTATAATTATTATACAATATTGTATAATTTGGACCTATATCAATATATTAGACATTATTTTCACATTGTTATGGAGTTATGTACCCTATACTACTGTGGATTCTTTTATTATTGTACAAGTCTCGATATATTTAAATATTGCTAGTTTTGCTACGTCAAAGTTATAATAGGTAACAATTTTTACTTCTTTTTTCTTTAATGAGGCATGAAACGACTCTATACAAGCATTGTCATATGGACATCCTTTACCTCTGAATGAATGCGTAAGTACCTTTGAATTTGCTATGTACGTATGAAATTCATTGCTAGTATATTGGCATCCAAAATTACTGTAGCAATAGACTTTTTTAGTAATATAGCATTCTTTACAGCACCTATATCTATTTCTGTATCTATGTTTTTTTACAACTATTTACCTAATACCAAGTTTGCACATAATTCTTTGAGTTCTTTTAAGCCTTATAATAATACCTTTGGCTTCAAGGGTTTTATAGATTTTAGGCGCACCGTATAGCTTTCCATTAGCAATATGTATATCCAAAACCTAGCGAATATTGTTTGGATTTTCAATTCACGTTTAGAGGGTTTTCTATTTAAATAACTGTAGTAAGAACTTTTAAAACCTTACACATAAGCTTAATATCATAATATTTATTATTGCTAGCAATGAATTCAAATATACTTGTTACTTCCTTGCTAATATACCCATAGCTTTTTTTAGTATTTCTATTCCCTCTTCAAGCTTTGCATTTTTTCTTAACATTGGTTGATATTCCTCTGAAGTTATGATTGTATCATTATACATATTAATATGTTGCTTTTTCTTTATCCATCCAGTAATTGTTGATTTTTATAGGACATATTCACTGCTTAACTCTGATAAGTTCTTTCCAGAATTATAAAGTTTTAATATGGTATTTTTGAATTCATATGTATATCATTTGTTAATTATTGCCACCATTAACACTTCCCTATCTTATATATAGTTTAAAGTGTTCGACTTTCCGTGTCCATAATATTATACTAACATTAATTTATTATGCTTCTTTACTCTTTTAAAACTCGTCCAAACAATCTCTGTAAAATAGAATAAATAAAATTATTAAAGTTGGAGAAAAGCTATATATTAAATTAGTTGTTTGAAATGCAATTCCTGTAAAATTTCCATACAAAAATATAACGCCAACTATAATGATAAGTGATAAATGTTTTAGTTTTTTATCTGTATCCTTTTCTTTAAAGAATGTGATTAAAGCTTCTAATCCAATTATAATAAGTAACAATAATCCAAGTAACATAAAAGGAACGCCCAATTCTGATGACATATTTAAGAGAATGTTATGAGCATCACTGTATCCTTTATTAGTGCCAGAATATTCATCAAATAAATATTTGAAATTACCTATTCCAATTCCAGTAGCTGAGTAATCCTTCGTTATTGATATAGCCGTTTTCCAAATTATTTGTCTTGATCTACTTTGACTGTTCATTACTTTTACTATAATCTCTCCAAATGCGCCTTGAGTAAAGAACTCTTCATTTGGGTGTTCGAATTTATTTGATGAAATAGTTTCTCCAAACTCTTTAATATTCTCGTCATTTGTAATATCTCCTCTAGTAGAAACATTCAGTGTAAGAATAGTTCCAAACACAAGCATCACAGACATATATTTTTTCCAGTTCTTAGAATCAAAAATCAAATAAGTTATAAATATAGCTATGAACGATACCAATGCCCCTCTAGACATTTGCATAGAAACTATAAAGCCTAATGATAAAACTAAAATAGTCCAATAACTTTTTATTTCCTTGTTTCTAACCCACTTATTTATTATAATTACAAACATAATTAAATCATATACTAAAATAAAATTAGAACCTAATGGCCCAAACAATCTAATAGACTTATTTCCATTAATCCAAGTATATATAAATATTATCATATCTGGTAAAGATGAAATAATACATCCTAATGAAAATGCTACTATAACTTTATTATAAAATTCTTTTTTATTACTAATTTCAACACTCTTTAAAATCAAAAAATACATTATAAACGGTACGAACGATAATGAAACTATCATAAATGATAAAGTTTTATTATATGCAAATATAATATTTATCATTATTAAAAACAATAATAATAGTTTTATTATTTTGTTTTTAATAATAATTTTATTTAGATTAATCCTATTTAATAATCCATTATGTATTAGTAAAATAAATACTACTATATAAAATGCCAAATAACCAACCCACTGATATTGTAATAAATTTATTCTATTCATTAAATAACCTAAAACTGGTAGTAATGGCAGTGCAAATATAGTAACTAATAATGCACTCTCAAGCGAATAAAACATAATATTTAACAATAAGATTACACTTGGAATCGAAACTGCTCCACTCAGCAGAGTAAATATCCCTCCTGTTTTACCTAGTGTCATAAACAATAAAACCTCTAAGAATAAACAAATAACAACATTATACCTAATTATCTTTTTATTAATTTTTATTTTAAACCCCACCTTTTTCTTCCGTAATTTTAACTAACTCAATAACTTTTTCTCCTGATATACACAAAGCATTTTTACTTATAGAATACTTGATAATTTTTTCATACACCTTATTCCAGCCTTTCCAATCTCCTTCATTATCAAATGATGAATTATGCCATAATAATGAAAAAACACCATTATACTTTCTAACAACATCAACCATATTATTGCAATACTCAACAGCTTGGTCAATATCAAATCCTTGATATGAATTATTATTTAAAGTTGTATCCATTACGATTAATGGTATTTCCCAAATATTAATTCTACAATTATTATTTAAATCAAATGGCTTAAACGGTGTACAAATTCCACATCTAAATCCCGGAATTTCGGCATATCCTACCGTACTATCATATTCTAAACCAACTGAAGCTTGCTCTATCCATGTATTTGGAGCACTAAATCTCAGAAAATGCTGACGTATGCCTTTAACATTAGCATATTTGCTTAGAATTTCTTTTTCTTTTTTTAAATAATCCCTATTATTATAGCTATTAAAACTCCCATGTAATCCAATTTCAGATCCTTGATCTTTAATTTTTTTCATAACACTTTTTAAGTTTTTATTACTAATTTTGTAATAGTTATCTCGCCAACTATTTCCTCCGGACATAAAATAATAAGATGCTGACATATCATACTTTTTCTCTAATTCCGTCAAATAATCAAATGTCCAATATGGATCACTACTTAAATTCTGCATAACTTTAATATAATTACGAATTAACTTATAGGCTCCTTTTAAATCTCTTTCCTTTATAATTTTTATAAGTATATTTTTTAAAGCTTTATCCTTATACTTAAATATAGAATCAATATCGTGACTTATTAAAAGAATAAAATCTTTGTCTTTTAAATTTTTATTGGAAATTATGTTGTTATCTAATTTTTTTAACAAATCAAATAATAAATTTGCATACTCGTTAACCAACGGTCTATTCATAAGTTTTTCCTTGAAAAAGATTGAATCTTTATAAGAAAATCTTTTGTGATTTTCAACTGAATTTCCAATTATATACTCTTCATATCTAGATAACATAAAGAAAATATCTGAAATAATGTCGATATTTATCTCTATAAAATCTTTTTGATGAATTACTATATTTAAATCACTATTTGAATAAAAAGAAAAAACATCTTCATAATTAAATACATCTTTAGGTAATGTTTTCTCTGTTTTATAAAAATCATTAAATAATTTACCACAATTTTTTATATGTAAATTTTTACATCCTATTACTTTTATATTTCTACGCCCATAAGTAATAAGAATGTCATTTTCTGACAAAGAACTTAATTCATACTGCTTATAAGTTATCCCGGTAATTCTCAATAATTCTTCTAATGCATACTTAGCTTGATTATAAAATTCATCTTTTTCAACATCAATATAAATCATTAATATTACCTCCTTTTGATTTTGCCTAAAAGAGATTTTAAATATTGTGTATTAGATATAAATCTAGACAATTCACTCTTTAAATTCATCCTATACCTCTTTGAAATATTAGAGTAGGCTGTTTGTTCTCCACCAAATGAAGAAAAGAACTTTTCTATTCCTTCATCCATACTACCTTCAAAATCAAAATTCAATCTCTTTTCTTTAGATAACTGGATTGCATTATATAACAATAATGAAGTAGCATTAGATGCCTTAAATTCCGTATTAACGCCACCCATTAAATAATACATATACTGTTTATCCCAAACTATATATATAGCTGCATGTATATTTCCTTGTTCATCAATACCAGCCAGTATTTTTCTACAATTTCGTTTTTCACATTCTTTATCTAAATCTTCGACTAACTTAAAAGAGTATGGAATTTGTATATTCTTCCGAGAATAGGTCATTAAATTAATTTTATAAAAATCATATATACTTATATCTCTTTTGACTATAACAGATTTTTCTGCTTTTCTTATTAAATTTTTAGTACTAGAATCTATATTATTATATACTTCTTCAATATCACAATTTTTATTTATTATATAGCTGTATCGGGTAGTCTGCTTAAATTCTTTCCAGTAAAGAGGTAACCAATTTTTAAAATTATAGCTAAAATTTTGATTATAAGAATCCAAATTTAGATTTTCTAATTTTTCCATTAGTTCTTTAATTACTTTTCTTTCAAATGAAATCTTTGTAGTTTTCTTTTGATTTTTAGGATAATTAAGAATAATTCCATGCCTAGGTGTTAACAAAGGCTGATTAATGCACAGATACTTTCCCTTTTTAACATAATAATATGGCAATGCGCCTTGAATCACACCACCTTTTTCTGATATTACAACATCCCAATTTTCCTCACCAACAACAACATCCAGCCACCATGGCTGTGAAAAAATGTTGACTTCATCACAGTTATTACTAAATTCTATATACTTAATCTTATTACTCATAAAAATCTCCTTAAAAAGACAACTATTAATTTCGTATTATATTCTCAATTCTAACACAAACATTTCCATCTACTTTGTATATATTTTTGCCTATATATTTCTCATTTTTTACAAATGTTCTATTCATCAGTATCTTTCTCAGTTCTTCTGAGGTTTCAACTCCTATTGCCACTCCATCCTTAACAAAATTACCTTGATCATAATAATTAGGTAATAATATACAAACAGAAGGTATTTTAAGCAACATCGCTTCTATTACTACCGTTGAATGTACTGTTATAATGCAATCACTCTCTAAAATACAATCATATAAATCTTTATCTTTAACAATTCTAAAATTAGTAATGTTATTCTCATTAGCACATTTACTATAAAAATTCTGCTTATTATCATTGGGATGCAACTTAATTAGCAATTCATAATCCTTCATCTTGTCTAAAGCTTTAAATAATATTTGGGTTGATTCATCTATTAATTCATCAATTGGTTGAGTTGCAAACATTATTTTCAACTTATTATCATTCTTAATAGTCCTACAAAACTTTATTTTATCCACAAGGTAGTCAGTCCTCAATTGACCTACTACATTTAAATTTCCTTCATTATATACATTTGTACTAGACATTAGCACTTTTTTAAACTCTTCTCCCCATAGAAAAGTTATTTTAGGAACTAATTTACAATCTGTAGTTGGCACTAAATAAGAATTTGATGTTTTTGTAATAACGCCATGCTGTATCCCATAAGTTTTGATGTTATTATAATTTGCTGCTGCTATGAAACATCTTGGTCTATCAGCCTCATTTGTAGCTATTACAGTCTTAATATTAAATAGTCTAAGTATTAAGCTTGCCGTTTCCACCTCTTTAATATAGCTAAAATATGCTATTCTTAAATCATTAAATAAATATTTTTGCAATATGTTATTTATCTCTTTTCCACAAACACAAAAATCAGCATATTTCAACTCGTCCAGTCTATCTTCAATCTTATTTAACTTCACTAATTTTTTTGATACTAACCTCTTTATTATAATAATTAGTTCAAAGGGTATAAAATCTACCCCTAAGTTATTGCTCTTGTTCAACAACTCCTTAGTATTTAGATACTGAACTTTTATAACTAGTAAATCTTTTTTTAATTTATCTAAAATTTTTCCAAACTGAGCATCATAATGTATCTTTTCACCATTTATATTTATATTAGAAATGTCTACAGCTTGTGTTATTGCTAATATTTTTTCCTTTCTATTGATTAACTTAATAAAAGCTTTAAAAATGCCAATAAAATTTCTTATAAAAAACTTTAATCTAATATTAAAACTTAATTTAACACTTTGATTTATCCTTTTATTTTTCAATTCAACATCAACATTAAATATCTCTATAGCGATATCATTCATTAAAATTTCATCTGTTTCAACTATAATATCCTCTTCCTTAAAATTATTGATAATTGAATCTATAATTAAAATATTATATACTATATAATTCAATTTATTAACAAATGTTCCTCTATGAAAATTATACATCTCTATTCCAGTATATTTATATAACTGCTGAATATTTTTAGTATTATTCTCTAGTATATTGAGGATTCTATCTACTTCCTTCTGAATATAAATATTTTTTATATATAACTCTACATCTAAAAGTTCGCCATTTTTGTATAATTGTATCTTATCATTAACTAAAGATATTTTTATCATAATTACCTCATTTTTCAATAAATGCATAGATGATTAACTTAATATGGGGAACTTGTTTAAATGTATAAATGTTCTTCTTCATAATATCTTCTCATTATACTATTGTACAAAGTCAATGTCCACATTTCACCTATTTTTACTTATCAATTTTAATCTTCGAATTTTCTTTCCAAATAATCCATGCAATTAGTTAAATATTGTTTCTAATTGCTTTTCCTGGTACTCCGTAAACTACTTTATTACTATCAACTGGTTTTGTCACTACTGATCCAGCACCTATAATACACTCCCTACCAACTGTAATACCTAGGGTTATTATAACTCCATCATCAATTAAAGTGTCATCTCCAATAATGACACCGCCACTTAATGTTACTCCACTAGCAATATATATATTTTCTCCCAATACATTATCATGATTAATTCCACTCATTGTATTAACTACACAGTGCTTCCCAATAATAGGGTTTGGAGTTACTAAACAGCCACATTCTATAAGGGTTCCCTTACCTATAATTGCATTAGGTGCAATTACTGCTTGTGGGTGTATAATTGTAACTGGTTCAATTGAAAGCTTAGAATACTTATTAATAAGTTTTCTTCTAATTTTAATACCACCTACACCTAAAATATACCCCTTTATATTATACTTTTCTATCAAATCAGCCATGTCATCGTCTAATCCAATTACAGGTATATCATCAATTATCCTACCTATATCATCTTCACTTTCACCTATAAATCCTACGACGCTGTACTTATTTTGTTCAAGTGCATTGTATAATATCACCCTTGCATGCTGACCTGAACCTATTATTACAATATTATCATTCATATATTTTCCTCCATACATCCAATAAGATAATTATAAATTTATAATTACTTTATTATGTTTATCATATACAATTAAATAGTGTTTCTTTTGCATAATATTCTCAAGAAATTAATAAATAGTTGTGACTTCACATAATAATATTCATCCATATATTTTACACCTGAATTTTATTATACTATCACCTGAAATAAATGTCCATAAATCAACATATAACCTTATTTAGAAATTCTTTTACTACTTTTAATTTTATTAATTAATATTATAACTTCATTTTTATATATTATACCTATTATTAAAAATACAATAATTACTATAACAGACTTTACTAATATACTCATATAAAAACTCAACCCTGTTAACAAGAATGAAGACATTCCTATTGATAAGAATATGAATGATATAGAAAATAACTTCACAATATTAAACTTAATTGGCTCTATTTTTTTGCAAATGTAGTATACTAAGATACAGGATATCATTGACGATACCATACTAGCTATTCCAGCTCCAATTATATCAAATTTAGGAATAAGAATAACATTTAGTATAGAGTTTAATATCGCGCCTGTGAAAGTACCTATAGCAATAAACTTTACTCCATTTTTATTGAAAAATAGTGGATTGACAAAGAAATAATATATTCCATTAAACACAAATGCAAAACTCAAAAAAGGAATAACTGTCCACCCTGAATAATATTCTTCATTTACTATTATTTTGAATATTTCTGGACCAAATAATGACATTCCCATAGCTAATACACCATATATTATAGTTAATATATCAGCCATTTTTACTATATCTGATTCATTTTCTTCCTTATTCTTCATTCTCTCAAAAAACCAAGGTACATAAGCTTGATTTACAGCTTGAGTTAATACATTTATTATATTTCCAAATTGTGCACCATTACTATAAATAGCAGGTGATGCCAACCCATTAAAATTAGATAAGAAAAGTCTATCTATCATTGATATTGCCCATCCAGATAAAGTATGTGGAAGTAATGGCAATGAATACTTCAAAGCCTGAACAATATAACTTTTTCTAATAGTTAGTGTTACAGTTGGAATGAATTTAATAAGGGTGTATATAAAGAATATCACATCTGTTACTGATAATGCTAAAAGGATACCTACGGATCCAATTCTAAATACAACTACAAATAATAAGTTTAAAGTCAAATTCACAATAAAATAAGCTAGATTATTTGTTGCATATTTTCTACTTTCTTCTTTAGCTTGAAGAGTAGTCTGAAATATAATATAAATAGGATTTAATGTTATTGAAACCATACCTAAAAATATATATGGGAAAAAGGATACTCCCTTAGCAAATGGTTCTATTAGTATATTTCTAAAGATAATAAAAATAGTACTCATTATAATACAATTCAAACCAACAAATGTTATACATGTACCCCAGAATTCCTTTAATTTCTCTTTATCATCTTTATAGTCCATATAAAATCTCATCACTGCTGCATTTAACGATAATGAGAAAAATACGCCTAGAAATGATACCAATGCTACAACCGTATCTGAGATTCCTTTTTCTGCCGGAATCATTAAACTTGTGTATATAGGTATCAATATTAACCCTATACATTTTTGTAATATTTGAACTATAGCATATACTCCTGAATTTTTTAATAATCTTCTACTACTGGACATATTTAACTCCTTAATTAGGCCCCTTAAAATGCTTTTTTAAATTAATTATGACTTAATTATATTTCTTCATAATTAATCTTTTTAAATAATCAGCCTAAATATTCCCACATTATTAATTCGTCTTGTTTCATATCTTTCTTTAAAGTTCTCCCTGAAATAACATCTGAAAGCTCTGGATTTATACCGCTTCCCGGTCTCTTGTATGCAAGCATAGACTTGTTAATAACAGTTCCCTTATGTAAATCATATTTAGCTACTATACTCCTTCTAACATCTTTCATAATTCCAATTTCTCTAGATGTTGGCCTTTTAATCCCATCACCTAATAGCTTTTCTGTATTCCTTATAGCATTGACATATTCTTTAAATGCTTCTGGTTCCATAGATGCCTTATGATCTGGACCATCCATCTCTTTATCAAGGGTTATATGTTTTTCTATAAATTCAGCACCTAAAGCTACTGCTGCTATTGCAGCTTCACATCCAACAGTATGATCAGATAATCCAACTGGTATCTTAAAAGCTTCTCTCATTGTTACCATAGCTCTAACATTAACATCTTCTTCTTTTGTTGGATAATCAGTAGTACAGTGCATTATTTTCACATTCTTGTTTCCTGTAGATTTTAAAATATTAATTGCCTGCTCAACTTCACCTAGCGTACTCATACCAGTAGATAGAATAATCTCTTTTCCTGTATTCCCTATCTCCTTTAAATACTCTACATTTGAAACTTCTGTAGATCCAATTTTAATTAATGGTACATCTAAACTCACTAGAAAATTCAAACTTTCAGTTCCATCAGGAGTAGAAATAAATAAAATCCCTTTTCCTTTACAATAGCTTTGAAGTATTCTAAATTCCTCAAAAGGTAGCTCTAATTTTCTTACCATCTCTAATTGTGATTCTTCAACTGGCATATTTTCCATTTGATACTCTGCTTTATCAGCATAAGCACCTACACATTCCTCAGCCTTAAATGTTTGAAACTTAATAGCATCTGCACCACATTCTGCTGCCATATCAACTAGTTTTTTAGCTATTTCTATACTTCCATTATGATTAACTCCTGCTTCTGCAATTATAAATACTGCCATTCTCTTATCAACTCCATATTAATTTCTTTTTTAATAGTTTTTCACCAAGTTCTATATTCTTTAATACATTTACTATTTCTTTACTAGTATCTCCTTCGCCATATAAACTATCTACATTTTTAACAATTTGACTAAATTCATTAGATAAAGATTTCTTTATTCCTTCATAAATATTTTCAACTGAACAATCTGTTTGAATTATATTTTCAGCCATCAATCTACCCATTTGCCTATTACCTATATTAACTACAGGCTTTTTAAGATAAGGTGCTTCAACTAATGCACTAGATGAATTTCCAACTATAGCTCCACATAATTTCATTACACTTAGATATTTTAAACTACCTAAACTCTTATATAAATGCACCTTAGAGTTTCTCATTGCAAATTCATCTAATGCACATATAATTTTATCTCCTCCATTATCTGAATTAGGATAAGTTATAATCATTTTCTTATTTATCTTATCTAAAGCTTCTATAACATTATTAATCTGGCTCTCTACATCATCTACTTCTAAAGTAACAGGATGATAAGTAACTAATAATGTATCTTCATCTACTACAACCCCCAAGTTTTCTTCCAGATCTTTCCATGACATCAACTCTGTGAGTTTAATGTTTTCTATCCCTGAATCTCCAACATTAAACACTCGCCAAGGTTCTTCTCCCATATTTCTTATGTTTTCTGCATAGCATTCAACTCCAGGAAAATGTATATGTGCCATTTTAGTTATACTATGTCTTATCTGTTCATCCATAGCTCCCTCTGTTATTTCCCCTCCAGAAATATGAGCTATAGGTATATTTATGGCCATAGCTGTTGCTGCTGCTGCAAAAACTTCATATCTATCACCTAGTACTAATATTATATCTGGCTTTAATCTATTAAAAGCTCCTACAAATTCTCCAATTGCCATTCCAATTTCACGAGCATTTTTGCCCTTCTCATTTGAATCTAACAATATTGGACATTCTTCATCTATAACAAATCCATCAGCTAAAATATCATTTTTCGTCATTCCATATTTAGGCGAAAGGTGCATACCTGTTACAACTAATTGTAATTGTAATTTATCATCTTTATCTATTGCTTTCATTATATGTTTTAAAAGTCCATATTCAGCCCTAGTTCCTGTTATCACTGCAATTTTTCGCATTTATTTCCTCCATAACCTTCAATAAAATAATTTCATTTTACATCTAATGTAATTTAAAATCTTCTTAATAGCAATATTATTATTTCCCACTAAGTTCTTTCACTATAGCTTCTGCTATTTTGAAATCCATCTCAGTATCAATATCTACTGATGAGTAAGAATCCATTATATAACCCATTAGATTTTCTGGTTCAAAGGTTCTTTCTTTAATTAATACATCTGTCTTAATTAAGTATATAGCTCCATTCATTCTATAAACATCAGGAAGATCTTGTCGCCTTGTGATTATCTTTCCTTCTTCAATAAAATACTTTAATTTATCTCCTTGAAAAACATTTGCCCAATATGGATTTACTTCCGCTTCACATACCGAAACAATTGAATCATAATTACTATTTAATAATTTTTCTATTGTTTCCTCAACGTGGGTAGAGTTTCTAAGAGGTGATGTACATTGAAGTAATAAAACATAATCTGGTTTATAATCTTCATTTTCTTTCAAGTAATTAATCACATGTAATATACAGTCTATTGTTGGAGAATTATCTCCCGATAACTCACTTGGCCTTAAATAAGGTATTTCCGCTCCAAACTGCTTAGATACTTCTGCAATCTCATTATCTTCAGTTGATACTATGACTCTTGAAACACTACTGCAATTTTTAGCTGCTTCTATTGTATACCCTATTAGGGGTTTACCTTCTAATTTTTTAATATTCTTTCTTGGAACACCCTTAGACCCTCCTCTTGCAGGAATTATAGCTAAAATTTCATTTTCCATAAATATTACTCCTATCACTTAATCATATTTACATTATTTATAATTGCTTTATATTTCAATGGAGTAGCGCTAAATGGTTTGCACTATCAACTCCCATGTTGAAAGTATATCTAAAGAAAGAGTGAAGTACCCCACTCTTATATAAATTTAATATAATTCTTTTAATGCTCCAAGAAAAACAACCTCATCATGCTTCCATGAATACTTGCCTTCAAATGCTTTTTTTGAATTTTCACTGTAATAACTATAATTTTCAACAATTGTCATTATTTTATTACAGAAATCATTCTTATCTTCCCAATTAAATACTACTCCACTATCAGTTTCCTCAACAACTCGTTTTAATGGAGTAACATCTGAAACTATCACCGGTTTACCCAAGCACATATAGTCAAATAGCTTATTCGGAATAGTAGTTTCAGTATGTTCACACTTTAAATGGGGTACCATTCCTATATCTGCTACATTAACGTACTGAGCTAAAACTGAATATTGCACTTTTCCAGTACATATCAGATATTGTTCTACTCTAAACTTTTTTGCATATTCCTTAATATATTCAACCTCGTCATCTTTTCCACCCACTAATACTACCCTAACATTTTCAATCTTATCTTTTAAGATAGTAAGTGCATTTATTGCAGTTTCCAACCCTCTTTTTTTACCAAAATTCCCCTCATAAACAATATTGTAAGTAGTTGAATACTTTTCCAAAACTTCTTCATTCATAAAATCTTTATAAAATGATTCATCGGGTGTGTTACTTACTACAACAACTGGCTTTATCGGATTAACCTCTTTAACTCTACTTTGTGATTCTTCAACTACTGTTATTATCAAATCACTAATATTTATAGATTTTTTTTCTAATAATCTTGATAACTTATAATTTTTTATTAAATACTTTTCTATAAAACTTCGCCTATCCATTGCATTGAAAGTTGCAGGATAGTCTTCTGCCATATCAAATACTAATTTAACTTTACACTTACTTTTTTTAATTGCCTTATATCCAGCTAATATCAGTGGTAAATCCCTAACTATTAATATATCCAATTTTTCATTTACAATCATATCTTTAATAGCTTTAATATAATAAGGATTAAAAAACAGTGGTAAATTTATAAATTTTCTAATATATTTATTCTCACTAAATGGTAATCTTAATACCTTAGCCCCTAAATAGGATTCTTCCTTTGCCTTATTCTCTTTATTTGTAGCCAAGACTGAAACTGAACAACTATTCTTAACTAAAGACCTTACCATTTTATCTATTCTTACATCCCAAGGATATTCACTTTGCCAAACAAACCCAACATTCATTATTACACCTCATTTTTTATATTTATGAATTCCAATATTTTTTTAGTCAATTCATATCTTGAATATCGTTTTATAACATCATAATTTCCGTTTATAACCAGCTTGTGTTTTTTCCATAAATTGTATGATTTTATTAAAGTTTCCTTAATCTCCTTAATATCACTTTCTTCAGCAATAAACCCGGTATTAGTCTCTCTAATTAACTCTGCCGCAACACCAGCCTTGGGTACTATTGCTAAAATAGGTTTACTACTAACTATATACTCAAATATCTTTCCACTATATGTACCTAAATTATTGTTAGAGTTCAACACTAACAACAATAAATCTGTATTTTTTGTATAATTAAACACTTCATTATGTGGTAAATATCCTGTACAACTAATATACTCAGAAGATGCATATTTTTCATTATTTCCTACAAAAATTAAATTAATTTTTTCTTTATTTATGTAGCCTTCACTTATAGCCTCATCAATTGCAATAATTAAGTTATTCGGATTATTTTTAGACGAGAAATTACCTATAAAAGTTATTGTAAACTTTTCATTCTCAACTAAATTAGGTTGTAACATTGCCTCTTTATCATACCCATTTGGAATTACTTGAGTTTTTTTCTTAAAATCATACTCATCAACAATTTTATTAATTATTGGTTTAGAAACTGAAATTATTCCATCTACTTTTTTTAACACATTCCCTTCAAGCTTCTTATTAATTAATTTATAAAAAGGTAAAAATCTTTGAATAGGGCTATGCACCCAAGGATCTCTATAATCTATAATAACTTGTTTATTATATCTGCACTTAATATACTTAGTTAACATAGCAGTACTATACGGTGGAATAGATATAATAACTGTATCTATGTGATTTTTCACCATAATATAATCTATATATTTTTTCAACTTTAAATTCCAAAATAATTTATTATCTGGTAAATTAAGAATAACATTTGTTAACGCTAGTATCTTATTACAAAGAACATTTTTACCAAATTTTCTATTATAGTCATTAAACCTACATCTATAAACCTTTACTGCCTCTGGTATTTCTTTAACTAGAGACTCATCTAACACCTTGTATGCCTTTTTATCTGATGTTAATACCGATGTTTCACATCCCATTTCCGACAAATACTTACATAATTTTAAATTTCTTTGTACTGCAGGACCTCCAGATGGTGGAAAGAAATATGAAATTACTAATATTTTTTGCATATCATACCTCCTAATTAAAATGTTCTAAAATCGCTTTAACAATTCTTTCTGATGCAAAGCCATCTCCATAAGGATTTATTGCTCTACTCATACTATTATACTCTTCTTCATTTGTAATAAGATTATTTGCCTCTGCTACTATAGTAGCTTTCACAGTTCCAATTAATTTAACTGTTCCTGCTGAAACCGCTTCTGGTCTTTCGGTTACATCTCTTAAAACCAATACTGGTTTTCCTAAATGTGGAGCTTCTTCTTGGAGACCGCCTGAATCTGTCATAACCATAAAACATCTATCCATTAAATTATGTGTTTCATTGGTATCAAGTGGTGGTAATAAATGTACTCTCTCTACTCCCTTCAAATGCTTTTCAACAACCTCTTTAACTACCGGATTCAAATGTACTAAATATACTAACTCAACATTGCTATTATTAACTACAATATCCTTTAGTGCTGTACATATATTTTCAATACCTTCTCCCCAATTCTCTCTTCTATGAGCTGTAACCATAATCACTTTTCTATTCATAAAATCTATGCTATTTAACTCTTCATTCTGAAAAATATAATTCTTATCTACAGTATATTTCATTGCATCAATGACAGTATTTCCTGTAATATATACAGATTTATCATCGATCCCCTCTCTTAATAAGTTACTTCTAGCACCCTTAGTTGGAGCAAAATTCAAGTCTGCCATAGCCCCTGTTAATTTCCTATTCATTTCCTCTGGAAATGGAAAATATTTGTCTTGTGTTCTTAATCCTGCTTCTACATGCCCTACCTTAATTTGCTTATAAAAAGCTGATAATGCACCTGCAAATGTAGTAGTTGTATCTCCATGCACTAATATCATATCTGGCTGTTCTTCTTCAAATACGCTCTCCAAACCTTGTAGTACTCTACTAGTTACGCCTGTAAGTGTTTGTTTGTTCTTCATAATATCCAAATCATAATCTGGTATTATATTAAAAAGATTCAATACTTGATCTAACATTTCTCTATGTTGTGCTGTAACGCAAACCTTTGAATCTATATATTCACACTTCTCAAGTTCTTTAACTAATGGGGCCATTTTAATAGCCTCTGGTCTCGTTCCAAATATACTCATAACCTTTATCTTACTCATATCAACACTCCTCAACTATTATGTTATTGATTACTAAATTCTTAATAATTTTATATTACTCAATTTAATATTATATCACAAAAAATAAGTTTCAACTTTTTTTGATTAACAAAAATAAATTCAAACCTTTACTCATTTATTTTATCTATACACTTTCACTATGGTATTTTGAATTCATCTATATACCGTTTATTACGTCTTTCTATTATTAACACTACCTTAACTTATATATAGTTTAAAGTGTTTGTTTTTGCATGTCCATAATATTATACTAACATCAGTATCAGTTTTTGACAATATTCAAGAATTCCACCATTTACTTTTCAAGGAAAACTTATTCTCAATGATTCATCTATGGGTGTTACAAATTATAAACGTATTGACGAAGTTTTTTTCAATTGCTCAATAAAAGTTCTCTAAGTTTTTTTATTATATCTGCCTTTGATATATATAGTCTACTATTTTTGAACACTCAACAACATCCACATCTGAAACATTAAAGATAGTCATACTATAAAAATAGATGATTCCTGTTCACAATACAGAAATCATCTTTTGGGTGCTTAACACTCTATTCTATTAATTCAACTAAAATTGTCTAGCTACCGATTCAGCCAATGCTTCTGCAATCTTTTGCTGAATAGCAGGATTTGATGACATTGCTGCTTCTGTTGCATTCGTTATAAATCCACATTCAACTAATACCGATGGCATTATTGTGTTCTTTATAACATAAAAATCATTATCTTTAGCCCCTCTATTGTTATAACCAACTTTAGAAGCTATACTATTAACCATATTAGTAGCAAGAGTCCTACTTGCAGAAACCTTACTTACATCCCTCGTACTCATAATTGTACTTTTTGATTGTATAGATATTTCTTCTCCACTATTTAAAAGTAGTCCTCTTGTTCCTGGCATTTCAGAACTATAGTATACTTCTGTTCCACTAGCAGCTGGAACTGCTGCATTGTGATGTATACTAATAAACAAATCTGCTGCTGCATTATTTGCAATATCCACTCTACGTTTTAAACTGTCAGATACTCCAAGATTACTTACCTCTCCTGGATTTCTAGTCATTATGACTTTATATCCTCTTCTTTCAAGTTCAACCTTTAATTTACTAGCAACTCCCATATTCAATTCAGTTTCAGAGTACCGAATGCCATTGTGAATAGCAGTAGCACCTGAATCTCCACCTTGATTATGACCAGCATCAACTACAATAGTCTTAGGACTACTAATACCATAATAAACATCTACTGATTTATAATCATCTTCATCCTTACCATTGCTTCCCTTGTGCTTTACATGAACTACAAAAGTGTATTTACCTGCCTTTGTTGCCTTGAACTCTATAGTGTTATTACTGCTATAATCACTTAATACTGTCCATGTATCTGTACTCCTATCACATACCCATAGCTTATATAGTGTATCTGCTGCCGGTTCTGCTGTTGCCTTCATTGTTAAAGTGGATCCTACATTATTGACGTCACCTGTAACATTTAAAGATGTAACTTTTGATATTGGTTCAACGAAATTAACATCTACTGATTTATAATCATCCTCATCTTTACCATTACTCGTCTTATGCTTTACATGGACTGTAAAAGTATATTCACCTGCCTTTATTGGTTTGAAATCTATAGTGTTTCTACTACTATAATCACTTAATACTGTCCATGTATCTGTACTTCTATCACATACCCATAGCTTATATAATGTATCTGCTGCTGGTTCGGCGGTGGCACTCATTGTTAACGTAGAACCTAAATAAGTATTTCCTGTTACATTTAAAGATGTTATTCTTGATTTCAATGGTGAATTTATATCACCAATATTAACATCCACTGATTTATAGTCATCTTCATCCGTTGATATACTATTTTTATGTTTTACATGAACAACAAAAGTGTATTTACCTGCCTTTGTTGGCTTGAAATCTATAGTGCTTTTACTACTATAATCACTTAATACTGTCCATGTATCTGTACTCCTATCACATACCCATAATTTATATAATGTATCTGCTGCTGGTTCTGCCGTGGCACTCATTATTAACGTAGCACCAACTCTTGCATCTCCTCCAATATTAAAATATGTGACTTTTGATTGAGCTAAAGTCACGTTAATATCTACCGATTTACAATCTTCTTCTTCTTTTGATGAACCATTTTTATTCTTCGCATGAACTACAAAAGTGTATTTACCTGCCTTTATTGGCTTGAAATCTATAGTGTTTCTACTACTATAATCACTTAATACTGTCCATGTATCTGTATTTCTGTCACATACCCATAATTTATATAATGTATCTGCTGCTGGTTCTGCTGTTGCCTTCATTGTCAAAGTTGAACCAACATAGGCGCTTCCTGTAACATTTAAAGATGTAACTTTTGATTTTGGTACAGTAACATTAACGTTTATTGATTTATAATCGTCTTCATCTTTACCATTACTTCCCTTATGTTTTACATGAACTACAAAAGTGTATTCACCTGCCTTTATTGGCTTGAAATCTATAGTGTTTTTACTACTATAATCACTTAATACTGTCCATGTATCTGTATTTCTGTCACATACCCA
>NZ_JAVXMF010000004.1:0-233016 GCF_036646415.1 Clostridium sp.
TAACAACGATCCGCTAAAAATCTGTCATAATTTCCACTCCGCTAAGGGAAAGATTAAAAAATTTATAATCGGCCATTAAACCAAGTTAATTATTTTTCTACTCTTCTATTTATTGCATCTAGAGTAGCTTTTGCAATTGCTTCATTCATATCATTTTTCACTACCGAAGTACCTATTAGTATCTCTTCCTCACTTTTGTTAATCATATTTACAATCACAGTTACAAAAGAGATTTCTCTTGTAGTATTTATAATGATATCCTCTACGTCAAACATAGATACTTGTCCTGTTATTTTCTCTACAGTTGACACAGTAGCTTTAGCTATGACTTTACGTCTATTAACGCTTGTACTAATAGCACTCTCATTGGAGATATATTCTTCATCTCCTGAACTAAGCCTTATTTGACACTCAATATTATTATCATTGATTTGTACTGATATGCCTTCATATTTTATTCTTTTTATAGATTTTGTTTCTCCATTTTCTATTTGTGCTATACTTATTATCTTTCTATCAATTCTATAATCAAATATAGCAATAAGTGCTGATTCTATGTCCCTTACAATCTGCTTTGGTGATCTTATTGTATTTGCAATAATATGCACCTCTATTAATTCATCACCGTTAAATACAACCTTGGCGTGAGTTACTCCTTGAATTTTTGTTATAACATCTTGAAAGGATACAAAATCCATAATTAACACCTCAACTTTACATTTTCAGTTAAATTATACCTCAAAATTCTACTTTAAACAACATGGATATTGTAATTTTCTTCAATTTTTTATATAAATGTAGAATTTATATTCAAGTGTTTTTTAATAATACATTTCTAATTATATAGATTAACAATTCACTATTCTTAGTGAACCTTTAGCTCCTTCACCCACACTACTTGTTTGAGCAAATGACAAGTGAGTAACTTACCTAACCTAAATCTCTATTTATATATTTACCTAAGATTTACACACAACAAAAGTCCACTAATGAAATAATTATAGAAATAATTTCATTAGTGGACTTTTAAATAAATTACGTTCTAAAATAAATGTTATATTACACTTTCCCTTAAATATTATTTCTAAAATTTTATATCTCTCTCAGGTGATGCATAGTCCTTAGTCTCTGTTGGAAGACCTTTTTCATTAAGTTCATGTTCAACCACACCTTTTATAATAGAATAGATTACTGCAAAGGCCGGCACTCCAAGTATCATTCCAACAATACCAAAGAACCCATTTCCTATTAGAATAGCAAACATTACCCAAAATGCAGTTAACCCTGTAGAGTTTCCTAATATTCTAGGACCTAGAATATTACCGTCGAATTGCTGCAGTACAAATACAAATAGTATAAACCATAATGCCTTAACTGGACTTGCAATGAATATAATAATTACACTTGGTATAGCACCGATGAATGGTCCAAACACTGGTACAATATTGGTTATTCCTATTATAAAACTTACAAGTAATGGATATGGCATTTTAAATAGTTCCATACATATAAAGCATATAATACCTATAATAAATGAATCCAATAGTTTTCCACCTAAAAATCCAATAAAGGTTTTATGGCTTGATTTTGTAAGTTCTATCATATACTTAACTTGTTTCTCTGGAAGAGTTGCATATAAAAGTTTCTTTATTTGTGCAAAGAATTTTTCCCTTCCAGTTAATAGGTATATAGAAATAATCGTTGCTATAAATATATTAAGGATATACTGTGTAATATCTGCAGAGAATTGTAATAAATCCATTATAGCAGTTCCTGCAATACTTGTTATATAATTTGATATATTATTAAAATCTTGAACAACTTCATTAACCATGTTGGCATCTAAGTTTAATGCAGCAACTACATTATTAATGTACATTTCTGAGGTACTAATATAATTAGGAATATTTTCTATTAATGTATATATACTACGACTTAATTCAGGAATTAATATAGCAAATATAACTCCTATAATTATAGCTGCTAATATATATGTAATAGTAATTGCTAAAAATCTCTTTAGCTTATACTGTTTCTTTTTATCCATAAAGCTTAGAACTTTTTCTTCTAGTACTTTTATTGGAATAGCTAAAATATATGCTATAGCAAATCCATATATAAATGGTCTAAGTAGATTCATAACTGCTGTTATTCCACTAAAAATCCCACTCAAATTCTTAATTATGAAATATAGAATAATTCCTACAGAAACTACTATAATATTTGATGCTGTTCTTCTTCTTACTCCCGAATTTAACTTTAGTTTCATAATACGCTCCCTTTTCTACTTGAATTATTAACCAAGCGATATTATTATACTATTTTTTCTTTTCTTTTACTACTATTAATAAATATTTTCCATTTCCAATTATCTTATACTAGAAATAACCCATTTATCTTCATTCTTCACCACTGTTAAAGTGTTGTATGCCGAATCTTCCGCTCCATTGCTAGTAGCTAAATTAAATTTCACCTTATATAGCTTAAGCTTATCGCTAACATTAACTACATCACTCACCTCGTAGCTTGTTACCCATGGACTAGAAACCCCAGTTACCCAGGAAATGTTTTCATCCTCCATAAGCTTATCTTTAAACTCCCCTTTGAGCCTATTGTCCATTACCGCATACTGGAGTACTCCATTCCTATTCATTATCCCCTTTGCCCAAAGTTCCACAGCACACTGACCAGAGGAAGCTCCAAATTCATTTATAGCTTCTTCCGCTAAACTTATATGTTCAATCATTTTATTAATAACTATTTGATTATTATCTGCCATAGCCTGTATGTAGGGTTCCTTCTCTTGTTGTTCCATATAATTAAAGAAACATATCATAGCTACTGAAGAAAGAATTACGCTCCAAGTAACCACTTTTATCATAGTTTTTTTCACTTTTTCTTACCCCCTAACCAATATATAATCTTAAAATAAATAAAGCTTACAACTAGGTTACCCCAATTGTAAGCTATACATACTTATTATTATATTTTCATTGTAAATTCAACTTTAGTTGGGATTTTCATATCATAACTATTATTACCATTTCTTACTTTCCAGTACTTCCAAAACCTCCAACTCTTTCTTCATCAGAGTTGCAATTATCACTTACTAAGAATGGAATAAACATAACCTGTGCAATTCTATCTCCTTTTTTTATTTCATAAGGATCTTTACCTAGATTTAAAAGGTTCACTCCAAGATTTCCATCATTCTTAGGATTATTATAATAGTCACACTCAACCCAACCTTGAGCATTTCCCATTAATACTGGATGACTCCCCATAGAACTTCTTACATTTATAAGTAGAGCTTCCCCCTGCTGGAAGTATGCTTTAATATCTGTCCATATTAACGCCTTATCTCCGGGATTTATTACTATATCCATTGGTGAATATAAATCATATGCTATGGAATGTTTACTTCCTCTTGTTGGCATTTGAATTTCCATTCCAGGGTGTTTTCTTTTCTCATCTATAACTATTTCAAATCCTCTTGTTCTCATATTTTAATCTCCATTCATTTTCAATTTTCATTATATTTTAGTTACTATTTAATTTGACTTTAATATTATCTTAGGATAATACTATTTCAATAGCCTAAACCTTAAATTCCTTAACCTTATTTTCTTTTAAGCTTTCTTTTACATCTATAATTCTTTGAGACTTACTTCCCCTAAACTTTAAGGTTACATCTCTTTCACTTATTTCAAATTTACCATCCACAATTACATCAATATACTTTAAAGCTTCTGCTTTACCAAATTCAAATAATTCTTCCCAAGTATATCCTGTATATAACCATATATTCTTATTGGATTTTTCTTTTAACCTTTTAAGTAGTTCTAAAGTACCGTCATATTGAACCGTTAACCCGTCTCCACCACTTATAGTTATATCCGTATGAGAATTTTTTGTTAACTTATCTACAACATCTTCAATGTTATACTGGTTACCTTTTTCATTCCAATACTTCTCATTATGGCAACCTAAACATCTATGAGTACACTCTGCTATGTAGCAAACTTCTCTAAGCCCTACCCCTTCATTTAAAGAGCATGGATTATATCCTATTAATCTAATTGTACTTGTCAATTATGTTTCACATCCTTTAAAGGGAGTTTCACCTAGCTTTTTCAGTAAATCTTTCTTTATACTGATTTTACTAGGATCAACTCCCTTAGAATTAAATGTTTTTAAAAATTTAAAGTGTCACTTATAGTGCTGTGTTTAAATCTTTCTTTAACTTCAGCTTGTTTTGCCTTATTAAAGTTACGATAATCTGTAGTTAAATAGCCTGTTACTCTTCTAAGCTGCTCTATATCTTTACTTCCACACACTGGGCATTTATCATTAAATTCTGATTGATATCCACATTCAAGACATGTATCTATAGGAAAGTTAAATGCTAGGTACGGTATGTCCAAATCAAATGCATAATCAACAATTTGCTCTATAGCCTTAGGATTTTGAATTACTGCACTATCAAGTTCAACATAGGTTATACAACCTGATGTAGGATACTTTGTGAATGGTGCTTCTAGATTTAACTTAGTAAATATATCTATATTTTTCCACACAGGAACATGATGTGAATTTGTTATCCAATCTCTATCAGTAACATTTGGTATAATTCCAAATTCATCTCTCAATCCTTTTATTTCTCTATTACCAGTTATTATAGTTCCACAAGTAGATTCAATTGGAGCGGCATAACATCCAAAGTTTAAATCATATCTTTCTGAAGCTTCTTCCGCAAACTTAGATATTCTTTCAACTACAGATAGTGCAAATTTATGGACATCATCATTATCCGCATGGTCCATTCCAAATAAAGCTTGGCACATTTCTGCAATTCCAGCATATCCTATAGCTTGACTTCCATGCTTCATTACATCATAGATGCACGTTTCCGAATCATATTCTCCACCTAGCATGCTCTTGTTTTTGTACATAAATGGAGCCGATTTAGAGCTTTGAGCACATATATATTTAAACCTATCAACTAATGCTTCTGCACCCAACTCTAGTAATTCTTCAAGTTCTTTCCAGAATCCTTCAATATCTGCCTTACTTCTCTCTCCAAGACATATTCCATGCTTTATCCCAATCTTAACTAAGTTTATGGTAACTGGAGTTACATTTCCTCTACCTATCTTAGAGTAACCCATACCATGTCTATCAAATCCAACTAAAGTTCTACATCCCATAGTAGCCATAGCTGTGTCTGGATTATTTTCATCCTCTATATTTTTACTCCAATTGCAATTTACCCAATTGGGATATATTCGCTTTGACATAGATTCTATAGCTAATTGCTTTAAGTCGTAGTTTGGAGTTCCCTCAACATCATTTACTCCCTTTTTATATTGGAATATAGAAATTGGGAAAATACTTGTTTTATGATGCTTACCTATCCCATCTATACTCGCCATCATTAACCATCTAGTAATCATTCTACCAGCCACCGTAGTTCTTTTTCCTAAATTAATAGATGTAAATGGCACTTGTGATCCCGGTCTTGACTCTAAGGTATTTAAGTTATGATATAACCCTTGAGCAGACTGCATTCCTTCACGATCTAATTCTCTTAATGCAAAAGCTGTCAATTTAGGATACTTTTCCTTAAGTGCATCTTTGTTTTCTACACATATTTCAGCATCTAAATCTCTCCACTTAACTTCTTTATCTTCAAAATAGAACCATGCATCTGCAAAATGCTTTCTAAAGGATATGTCAACTTGCTCTTCTAAATCATAATCAATATGACAACTTCCTGTTCCCCCAAATTGCTCCTGACTTTGAATTTGGAATATTACAGCTACTAATTGAAATGCTGTGGATAATCCATTAGCTCCCCTAACATCTCCATTTCTAGTAATGAATCCATTGTTCAATAACTTCTTTATATCTGGAAAACTACAATTATGCATTCCAGTTGCATAGCTATCTAAGTCATGGACATATAATCTATTCTCTATATGTGCCTTTGCAATCTCAGGCTTTATCATTTTATCTAAAGTATATCTCTTTAAAATTACGTTAGCACTTTCAAACTTACGTCCACCAAAACTATGTTCATCTACATTAGCATTAGAATTCATAACATCAGAACATTGAAGTACCTTATCTAATTTTTTATATGTATCTCCATTTGTATCCCTTGCAATTCTTCTTTTTTCACGATAATCTCCATAAGCTCTTGCAACTTTTATATCCTTTTGATTTAAAGCATTAATAACAACGTCTTGAATTTCTTCAATAAATATTTGAACCTTGTTAAGACTTACTATATTCGTCTTTATCATTGATTCTAGAGACATATAATCTTCTTCAAATTTAACATCATCTCCATGAACCTCTTCATAGGCCTTTTTAATAGCTATATGTATCCTCTCCATATCAAAATCTTTTACTCTTGAATCTCTTTTAATAATGCTTAATTTCATATTTTTCCTACTTTCCTTAGACTTTTAATCTCTAGATCACTTTAAGTAAATGTAGCTATTATTCTTCCACATTCTTAAAGCCTCTGTAATTCTCAATTTACCCACTTATATTCAATAATTCATATGTAAATTTCTTTAATTTTTCCTTTGTATATCCTATAACTTTATTTGTAAACATAAATTCTTTTCTTTTAACCATTATATCTTTCGCAATGATTTTATGCAAAGACGGTAACCGCAGTTTACTCCCACATTACTTAAAATTTCAACATAATATTCTAAATTCCAATATCTTTTGCCTTATTCACTAAAAATCTTCTTGAATAAAAACTACTCAAATTCGGAAACTTAATAATGATATTTAATAAACTGGAGGTATTAAGAATGAACTTCAAAGATAGTGAAACCAAAATAAATTTAATGAGAAGTTTTGCAGGTGAAAGTCAAGCCAGAAACAGATATACCTTTGCAGCAAGTGCAGCTAAAAAAGAAGGCCTTTACGTAATACAAAATGTATTCTTGTACACTGCAAATCAGGAACTTGCTCATGCTAATCAATTTTATAAAAAACTAAAAGAAGAAGCAGGTAACAACATAGAAATCGGTAATGGAGCATACCCTATTGATTTATATGATTCTACTCTAAAACTTCTTAAAGTTGCTCATCATAATGAGTACGAGGAATATGATGATGTCTATAACAACTTTTCAAAAATTGCTAAAGAAGAAGGATTTAATGCAATTTCAACACTATTTACCAACATAGCATCTATTGAAAAAACTCATGGAGACAGATTCAATTGGTTTGCTCAGCAGTTAGAACAAGAAACATTATTTAGACATGATTCATCTACTCAATGGTTATGCACTAATTGTGGATTCATTTACGAAGGGAAGGAAGTTCCTAAAGCATGTCCAGTATGTGAACATCCACAAGGATACTTTATAGAATTTTGCCGTGCTGAATTTGGATCAAATTTTTCTTAACTAACTTATATTCTCTATTTTAAATGAATATTGAGTATGAGATAATAATAAATTATTTAACGTTAATTGATTTCTTGCAATTAATTAATATTGATAAATTTAAAGGAAAGTTTTTCAAAGAATATTTAACACCTTAAAGGTCATACTAACTTTGTACCAATTATAACTCAAAAAAATTTGAAGGAGTGAATTGCAATGGAAAAAAATCAAAGCATCAAATGTACAATTAGTAACTGTAAACACCATAGTTGCGGTGATGATTACTGCACCCTAAATCAAATCCAAGTAGGAACTCATGAATCTGATCCTAGAATGGTTCAATGTACAGATTGTGAATCATTTGTGCTTAAATAATTAAGTTAAACCAAAATTTAAAATAGCTTTTTATAATTTAAGTGCTCTATATAATAGATTTCATTCCTATTATATAGGGCACTTTCTCCATCCTTATTAAGAGCTTAATTCATATCTTATTATAGTGTAATATTTATATTTTAAAAATCTACAAATCGTAAACATCTTAATCTATTATGATTTTTACTACTTCCTCTAGATTACATATGGGTTTATATGAACCATACATGGAAAGATTCAATCTAATAAAAATAAGGAGTCAAACTTTCATTCAACTCCACTCTTGTTATCCCCCTAAGGTAACATCTTGTTGCTGGTACCAAAGTAACGCCTCTTCAAAATGCTGGGGCTTAAAATCTGGCCAAAAATCATCTATTACATAAAAATCAGCATAAACAGATTGAACTGGCAAAAATCCACTAAGTCTTCTTCTGCCACCCCATCTTATTATTAAATCAACTCTTGAGATTTCATTTGATTCTATTTCATTTATTAAATTACTTGTTCCTCCATGACTTTCCTTCAAGAAATCTAAATCTCTTTTCCAACTATAATTTATAAGAAAATTAACCTTTATTCCACCCTTACCACATATCTTTCTTTTAGTATATGGTAATAGTATTTCTGGAAACAAGTCAGTGTTAGTATTCCCAATAACAAGTATTTCGGCATCCTCCATGGCAATCAATTTAACAGCCTTTATACATGCATCTATAAATGCTTCCTTTTGTGGTACCGGCCTCTTTGCATTATCTGTAGTAAATCCATAAAAGGTCACCTCTTTAACACCCGCAGCCTTGCACTGTTTAAACAATATAAGCCCTGGATCTATCCCTGATATGTATCCACTTTGCTTTGATAAACCTTTTTCCTGTGCCCATCTTCTATTTCCATCAGGGATTACCCCTATGTGATTTGGAACTCTCACAAATACCCCTCCTATAAGAATAATAATGAAAATTGTATTTCTATTTAAATAACCACTTTCATTATAATACCCCTATAATGGATAAAATAAACATAGATACTTTTTATATTCTTCAATAAAAAAAAGTGCTGACTACAGCACCAATTCTTAACTTATATATTTACAACTTCAACATCCTTATAAGATAATGCAAGCCCTTGTATTTCATACTCACACTTCTTATATAGTGGATTTTCAATTATTCTTTCAAATTCTTCACTACTTACTTTATAGGTATACTCTCTATTTCTGCTATAACAATGTAAAACTCTGATTTCCGCGCCAATAAAGTCCTTATACCACTTTTTATCACTAGCATTGATGATTTTTATTGTCTTTGGACCTCTTTCTTTTTTCATATTAATTGCAGCTTCGTCCATAATCATCTTATATCTTCTCACATCACTAGGCACCGTCCCTAATACTTCTCCATTGTTATTACTAGAACTTAGGGCCTTTTGATCTGATTCAGACATTTCATGGCACTTAAACAAAATTTCATCAGTATCATTTACTAATTCATGTTTTGAATATCCACAAAGAGTTAGAAGTAATTTATAGTCATAACTCTGATTATTGCTAATAAGCTTTATTAGTTCATGGGTAAGCTTGCATAATACTGTCATATCTTCCTCTGAGTCTAAACTTAGCTTCCCTAATGTAAAGTAATAAGCTGTAGTTATAACCTCATAATAATCATTTTCATCATTTTTACGGTAAGATGCATTTGTTAATTTTGGAGAAAGTGCAAATATTGCCTTACCCGTACCCTCATATTTCATCATCTGTAATTTAAATACAATTTCACCTGTATTTAATTTAAGTTCAATATTTTTTCCACTGGCAAAATCAAATTTTAAATTTGTAAAATCTTTAAATCCTTCACAAAGTGAATTTAAACTTTCAATATAACTTGGGATAATGTTAGCAAAAAACTCATCATTTCCAACGTTCTTACCTTGTAAAATTTTAGGCATAAAATCCATCTCCTTTTACTACTATTTGATTTGGTCTATCATAAAAATAGGTCGCTGTTCTAATTGCCTTAGTTGTTATGCATTTGCTTCTTTGGTTTCTATATTCAAAGACGAATTTAAATACAAAACCCCAAAATGCTCCCAATGCTTTCTTATCATAATCAGTGATTTCAGATATTGTATTATTTATACTAACAAAAACCTCTACAGGTGGTATATTTAAAATATCATTAGCAAAGATTAATTTGTTAAGTAAATCTGGATTCTTAACAAGATTAATACACATATCCCATAACTGGCCTGAATTCTTAAACTTAGAAAAGGGCTTATACTTTATTGTAAATTCCTTATCTATCTTCTCTAAAATATCTTGTGTAGTAACTTCCACGTCATCACTCCTAGGATAAAAATATAACCCTTAATATATTACCCTTAATATTAAAGGGTTATACATTAAGGGTATCTCTATAAGTCACTTATGTCAACTTTTATATGGTTTATATCCAATATATACTTTATTTATAGTTAAAATACTATAAAACCTTAAATATATGGTTACTGTATAAACTCCATCTTCCAGTTAAAGTATCCAGTTTCTTCATTCCTCTCATAACGGAAATAAGCAGCAAAGGTATTTCCTTTCTTGCTCTTAAGTCCTCTAAAACCAACCTTACCATTCTTAAGAAGTAGTTCTACCATTTCTTTGGTTATCTTCTTACCATAGGATTCGATATACTTATCATTCTTCCAAATAGTAAACTTACATCCATTCTTCCAGTTAGAACAGCCAAACCCTTTCTCACCCTCGATAATATGATTGCCACATATAGGACAGTTTCCTACACTTATAGCTCCTGGTGGAAGCTCCACCTTTATCTTAGAAAGCATGGATTCATCCTTTTTAATAGCCTCTACAGATCTATTAGTAAAATCACAGATATGATTTATAAAGGTATCCTTCATAACTGTCCCTCTTTCAATATCTGATAGAGTCTTCTCTAGCTTTCCTGTATATTCAAGGTCAAAAAGTTCTCTCACCGGAAACATTTCCACCATGGTGATTCCTAACTCTGTACATATAAGATTTTTACCTTTAGTTGTGATATATCCAATATCTTTTAACTTTTTAATAGTTTCTGCTCTAGTAGCTGGAGTTCCTATACTAAAACCACTTAGGATAGATTTCATTAGTTCCTCTGAAGTCTCCTCGGAGCTTTCTCCTGAAGAACCATCTTCTCCCTCATCACTATTATCTTCCTTACCCATACTTTTACCACAGGTTTCCATAACTCTCAGTAGAGTCTTTTCTGTATGGTTCTTCGGTGGTTTCTTAGTAACAGTATTTACCTTGCTATCTACTACATCCACCATTTCCTTTTCCATAACTAAAGGCAAAATAGTATCCTTGGTTTCAATTTTTTCTACCATACGCCAGCCTTCAACTATTTGAACTTTACCCTTAGAAATAAATACGCCTTTGATATTTTCATCATATACCTTAGCAGTAATCTTAGTTTCCTCAAACTCTGCAATAGGCATAAACTGCATTATAAATCTATTCTTAACTGCATTATAAACAATATCCTCATCTGAACTAAGACCAGTTGGTTTTATGTAAGTTGGAACTATTGCACTATGACTCTCAACCTTTGAGTTATCAAATATTCTCTTAGTCTTTGCAAACTTTATATGTTGTTCATATGGTAACCCCTTCTTTAAACTCTCTAAAACCTTTCTTGTCTTCTCTTCTAAGCTTTCCTCAAGAACAATACTTGCAGTTCTTGGATAAGTAATAAACTTTTTCTCATAAAGGGATTGAGCCACCTTTAGCACTTTGTCCGAAGTCCACCCCTTAAATTTACTAGTTACATGACCTTGAAGATTAGATAGATTAAATAAATAAGGAGGATACTCCCTCTTTTTTTCTGTCTGCTTTTCAACTATCTCCGCTGACTTACCCTCTAATAATTTGGATATATTTGCTAAATAATTTTTATCTTCGAATTTCTCATCGAATTTTTCCTCACCACCGTCAGATTTATTTTCATAGTATAATCCTTCATACTCTTCATTGTTCTTAGTTTTAAAGGTAGCACCAAGCTTATGATAAGTAGTTGCAACGAAGTCTTTTATTTCCTTATCTCTATCATAAATAATCTTTAGTGTAGGAAGTAACACTCTTCCAACATTTAAAATCTTAACATCTTCAAACTTATATCTTAGAGTGGCTACTGAGGTCAAGTTTATTCCAATAACCCAATCAGCCCACTGCCTTCCAATACCTGCATCCTGAAGGGATTTCATCTCTTCATTAGGCTTTAGGCTAGCCATACCCTTCTTAACCTCATCAGGGGTCCACTCATTTAGTAGCAATCTATAAACGGGCTTTTTCTCATTAAAATATATGAAGAGCTCATCTGCAATAACCTGACCTTCTCGATCAAAGTCTGTCGCTGATATAACTCCATCCACATTCTCTCTATTAATAAGAGACTTAATAATATTAATCTGCTTCTCTGCACCCTTATCTGTTATATTTCTATTAAGAGAATCAGATTTCACCTTATATCTAAACTCTTCAGGTATAAATGGAAACTTTGAAAATTCCCACCCCTTCATGGATTCATCATAGTCCCTAGCATCATATAGCTGTAATAAGTGACCAAAAGCCCATGTAACTAAATAGTCTTCCCCTTCAAAATATCCATCTTTTCTAGTTTTTATATTTAAAGCCTCTGCAATATTCTTTGCCACGGAAGGTTTCTCCGCAATAATAACCTTAGCCACTGTACTCACACCTTACCTGTTTTCTTTAATTTATAGTTATGCTTAATCTATGTGTTTATTAAGGCATAATATTATCCTCATTCAACTGCTTAGTAACATTGATTTATATGTTAGATTAATAATATACCATAATATTATCTGATATGTTATAACAATTAATTAAATCAATTGTTATTAAGATCATAGCCAAATTTCTAATGCTCTCTTGTTTTATAACTCAACTTTACTACTTCATTAGAACTTTCTAAAAATATATCTAAATATAATACTTCCGAATGACAGAATTTTAATATCTCATTTTCTGCCTGTGCTCTCTTATAATAATCATGAGTAAACCTATTTCTAAGAATAACGCATTTAACTATAAAGTCACATAGATAATTATCCATCAATCCATAATTACTAGCAGATTTAATAAGTTCAACTCCACTTAATCTAGTATTATGTCTATCATTCATAACCAAATAAGTTTCACAAATATCTATTATATATTCTGTAAAATCCGAAAAATATCCTATCATTCCTCTTGAAATTATTTCATTGGGACTTTCACAGTACAACTCTACTGATTGTCTTATCTTAACTAAAAAGTCGTGAGCACTATTAAATTTATCACTTAATCTCTCTTTTTTATATTTATAATACACCATACTTTTCTTCCCAGTCCCTTCTTACTAAGTTTATCAACCTTTCATTAACTCTATTATACTTACTTATATACATTAGAAAATCGTAATGCAAGTCCATATCAAAGATAACCTTATCTTCATAATCAATATATATATCCGCAAAAACAGAATCAAAATCTTTCAATGACACAAATGTAAAATGAATATCTTCATGTTTAAAATATCTAACTAACAATGGTCTATAGTATTCCTCCACTTCATATTCTACATTGAAGTCTGAGTATTTTAGTAGTAGTAGTATATCTATATCACTTTTACCTTCTATCCAAAACTCTGTATTATAGCTTCCAAACAAAGTGACTGATATAACATTTTCATTTAATTGATTTAATCCATAACTTTTAAATAAATTATCTAAAGTTAATTTATTTTCAGTAGGCATATTATCTACTCCTTTCAAAATACTTCATATTCTAAATACACATTATGCACATCTTTTTATCCAACTAAAAACATTTATATATCTTCCTATTATATCCCATATCATATATTTATTAAACTACAACCCAATTAAATAGCTATTACACAAATTGAATGGTAAAATAAATCTATGTTGCAATGTGGAAGAAAACGTACTAACCTACTACTTCCCCATCTTTATTCTAAAAATTTATTTTTTATCTTTAGTCTGAAAAGTATGTATCAATCTATTTTTTACATCACTTAAAATAGGCTTATTGGATGGTGTAATTTCTTGAGGTAAGTTATCTACTTCAAAGAACTTCAATTCCTTACTTTCAACTCCATCGACTTTCATAGTTCCGTTAAATCTATTTGTTATATAGACAATACTAATAAAATATACTTCATTTCTATCAGGATAAATCCAATGTTGTTCTTCTCCAGAATAAACATTAAATAGACTAAGCCCCTCAACAACTAAATTGGTTTCTTCAAACACTTCTCTTTTTGCAGTTTCCTCTGTAGTTTCACCTATCTCCATGCAACCTCCTGGAATGCTCCATTTATTATTATCAGTTCTCAGTTGCAGTAGCACCCTATTCTTTTCATCTACTATAATAACTCCAGCTGCGGGTACGTGTTTAGCTAATTTGCTTAAATTTGACATGTTGTAACTCCCCATTTCCAATAATTTTGTTCATAATATCCAACGATTATTCCTATTCAAAGTTAATATTTCTTAGTAATAATTTTAATATAAAAATTATTACTAAACATACGGCCTTTAATCTTAAATTTAACCTTTGAACAATATTTTAAAATTTCAAATTGTCTTATATTTTTATTATACTTTTAAACTCTGTAATATTATACTTTTATGTAAATATATTTAAAGTAAAACATAGCATAATTTAAGTATATATATTAAAATATTAATACAATATCTTATAAGGAGGTTTTTATGGTTAAGAAAATATCAAAAATTGTAATAACTATTATTCTAGCAATTATTATTTTAGCTGCTGGATATATAGTATTTATGATTATTACTGATTATAAACCAGAAGAAAAAATATCTGTCGACATAGAAAACAATAAAGATAAAATTATTAAGGCTAATACAGAGACAAGCATCACTACTTTTAACATAGGTTATGGTACTATGGACGAATTTGTAGATTTCTTCATGGATGGAGGCATTATGTCTCGTGGCTCAAGTAAAGAAAAAGCTTTAGAAAATCTTGATGGTATAGAATCCATAATTGAGAATTTAAATTCTGACTTAGTATTTTTACAAGAGGTTGATGTAAAGGCTACTCGAAGCTTTAAAATTGATCAGCTACAAAGAATAAAGAATAAATTTACTGATTATAGCAGTAATTTTGCTATAAACTATAAATCTCCATGGGTTCCTATTCCTCTTTCTAAACCTCATGGACAAGTTTTAGCTGGGCTTACTACCCTTTCAAAATTTAATATTACTTCTAGTACTAGATATGATTTACCTGGAAAATCATCTTTCTTGGTTCAACTAGGTGACCTCGATAGAGCCATGGTTGTGAACAGACTGCCTGTAGATAACGGTAAGGAACTTATAGCTATCAATGCTCATTTATCTGCCTATGATGAAGGTGGCTTAATACGTAAGGTTCAACTTGGATACATCAAAACCCTACTTGAAGAAGAATATGCAAAAGGGAATTATGTTATAATCGGTGGCGATTGGAATCAACAAATTCCTGGAACAAACGCCCTTGATTTCCCGACTACTGAGGAGTGGCCAGATTGGCTACAAGATATTCCCAAAGACTTCGTTCCTAGTGGATACACTTGGGCCTATGACAAAACTATTGCAACCTCTAGAACCGTTGCAACGCCATATACTAAGGGAGAAAACTTACTTTCAATTATAGATGGATTCTTAGTATCAGACAACGTAGGAGTTATCTCAACTACTGGTACAAATGCGGAGTTTAAATACTCTGACCATAATCCTGTAACAGTAAAATTTAAATTAAAATAATATATTATAGGGTGTATATATAGCACCCTATTTTTTATTTTCTACTTATAGTAGCTCAAACTTTATGAACATTTCTCTTGTCCTCATCTGAAAATCTAATAAGTTTTATCAATACAACATTATTATTTCTATATGCATAAAAATAGGTAGCCTCAAGGCTACCTATTGAATTCTTATAATAATAAAAATTATTTCCGTTCTATTGTACTAAATATTCATTTATATTTTTTTAACAAACTCAGATTTTAAACTCATAGCTCCAAAACCATCAATTTTGCAATCAATATTATGTCCATCAGCTGCATCATGAACTAAGCGTATATTTTTTATTTTTGCACCTAGCTTTATTGATGATGAAAAGCCTTTCACTTTAAGGTCTTTGACTATTGTTACAGAATCACCATCTTGTAATATATTTCCGTTTGCATCTTTTATAACGTTTATATCTTCATTATTTTCGCTTTCTGCTTGTACTCCCCACTCATGAGCACATTCTGGACAAACAAAAAGACTTCCATCTTCATAAGTATATTCTGAATTACATTTTGGGCAATTTGGTAAATTAGCCATAATTTCATTTCCTCCATTCGTTATTAGTAATTCTAATATATTAGAATTATCTTTAGTTTTATTTTGCAACTTCGTAATCATAGGAATTACAAACTTGAACTTTACAAAAGCATATATGGAGTTCCATATATGCTTATATACTATCATAGTCTTATTCTATTGACAAACCACCACTACACCCTAGCCTTGAATTTCTTCTTGATTTTTTAATTAGAAATGTAAGTAAGAATGCTACTACTCCTAATCCTGCTGCAAAGAATAACGTAAAGTTCACATTAACCCGCTCTGTTAAAACTCCACTCAGATAAGGTATTATAAGGGCTGACACCCCATTATATACACTCATGGCTACCAATTGACCTGTTGATTTACAGAATTCACTGGATAAATTATCAATTAAAACCTTTGAGGATATTAATAAAAGTGGGTAAGTAACTACCTGCATGGCTGAAAGAATAATCACTGTATTAATGCTTGTGGCAAATCCAAAAAGAATAAATTGTATCGTAAACATAACTGCTGAAATCATCAATATGCCCGAAGCTTTGAATTTACGTAAAATTAAAGTTCCTGCAAAAAACATAGGAATTTCTACTAATCCTTTAATAGTCCACATGATTCCCACATCTTTATTGCTACCTCCGAGGAAAATTAATTTATCCACCGTAGTATATGTATTAAAGGTATTCACACATGTTAATAAAAACAATATTATAACCACTAATAAATAGGATTTATTCTTGCAAAGTTCTATTACATCTGCTTTAGTAACTGGATTTATATTTTTATCATAACGCTTTGAAGCATCATCTAGAAACAAACAACATCCAAGAACTATGACGGTGATAAACATTACTGTTACACTGATTCCATAATATCCATAAAGATTTATTACATATGCCACTAAAGTACTTCCTAATGCCCATCCCAGTGATCCGAAGGCTCTAATTGCACTATACATCTGTCTCATATGATCATTAGTTTCTAAAATCCAATTGTCCCCCATACCCATGGCAAGATTGAAAAATCCACCTGAAAGAGCAATTAATAATAAATGAAATATAAAATATTTAACCTCTAAACTATAAAATAAATAAGTAGCAATAGCAAAAAAGATAAGTACAATTATGTAAAGTTTTTTTACTGTTTTATACTTATCTGATATATATCCAAATATTAATTGAACTATAATAGTAACTACAGCTATAGAAGAAAGTAATATACCTCTCTCTACTGGTGAATATCCAAGACTAGTTAAGTATGGCACGAATTGCGTTAAACCTAGTGAGTAAGCTAAGTATGACAATATATAAATACCACTAAATACCCCAATCTGCTTCTTATGTTTCATATAAATCTCCTTTAAAGTCTTAATCTATTATCTTTTCTGAATGTCATCCTTAATCAATTTCAAAGAATCATTTACTTCTCTTATGTTTTCATCCTTACAATTTTCAATTATCTCTAATACTTTTCAAATTTGAAGGATTTTATTATATCATTAAGATTATCAATGGATTTTAAATTCTACACTATCTTATTTGTAATTTTGAATAGTATTCCCTACTATAATACCACAATTTCATCTCCTGGCAATATCCAACCTTCTTGTAATATCTTTGTAAATATTCCTTCTCTTGGCATAACACAATCACCTGTGGTTTTCATTATTTCACAGCCCTTATGGCACTCCTTGCCAATCTGAGTTACCTCCATGATAACCTGTCCTATTAAAAGTTTTGTTCCTATGGAAAGTTCATATAATATTATTCCTTCTGTAGTTATGTTTTCTGCAAATATTCCTGGAGTAAGTTTTACTATAGTTTTTCCTCTAAGCTTTTTTATACTTTCATCTCCAAGAAGACTAACTTGTCTATGCCAATTTCCTCCATGAGCATCTCCTTCAAGGCCAAAATCCACCTTGAAAAATCCTTTTTCTATAGGAGTCTTTACAACTCCTTTCTTAGTACTAATATTTATTCCAATAACCTTTGCCATTTATTTCACCCACTTTTCTTAACTACTTTTATATTTATATTCCTTAATTTATTATGATATATTTTCCTCAGTTCTATTAAACTCTCCTGACTTTCCACCTATCTTTCTAAGTAGTCTTATGTCCCCAATAACCATAGTTTTATCAATGGCCTTACACATATCATATATAGTTAGTGCTGCCACAGACACCGCTGTTAAAGCTTCCATCTCTATGCCTGTCTCTCCTATGGTTTTTGTGATGGCTGTTATATCAATCTTATTCTTTTCATAATCTAGACTAAATGTAATATCACAACCACTGATCATTATTGGATGACACATTGGGATTATATCCGAAGTCTTCTTTACTCCCATGATTCCACTAACTTGAGCTACTGCTAGTACATCACCCTTAGTAATTTCTCCGCTTCCCACTCTTTCAAGCGTAGATTTTTTCATATAAATAGACCCACAGGCTATGGCTTCTCTTTTAGTTTTTTGCTTTTCACTAACATCCACCATTTTGGCTCTACCTTGACTATTTATATGTGTCAATTTTTCCATAGAATTATAATCCATAATTTTTCCTCCAAGATTTAAAACCTTATTATCATCCTTAAACAAAATTAAATATAAAACTTAATATTTTATCCTCCAATTTGAAACATGTTTTTACTACTCTTACTTCTTCCATCCTTTAAAAGTGTGTGTTCTGAAGGCTTATTATACACTGCTTCATAAATCTTTTTCTTAAGACTTCCATGTGCTAAACTTAAATTTTTATCCTCATCCATTCCATCCTTATTATTTAATCCTTCTCTAACATATGGTAGTACATCATACTCCGCTTCTCCATGAAGACAAGGTCTGATTACACCATCACTAGTTAGCCTAACCCTGTTACACTCATTACAAAATTTACAGCTTAAAGGCGTAATAAATCCAATATTACCCTTCCCATTTTTAGTCCTATAGAGTTCTGCTGTAGATGATTTTTTACGACTTTGAAGTATAAGCTCTGGATGATTGTCCAATATCTCTGTTGAAGATATAAAATGGTTCTTAAAAAGATCCGCTCCTGATCCTATTGGCATCAGCTCTATAAACCTAACATCTACAGGTAATTCTTCAGTTAAGTGAATGAAATCATCTATTTCCTCTGAATTTATATCCTTCATTATAACTACATTAATTTTTACTGGAGTAATTTCAAGATCTAAGCATTTTCTAATTCCAGCTTTAACCTTACTAAGATATGCTCTTCCCGTTATCCTTCGATACTTGTCCTCATCTAAGGTATCCATACTTATATTAACTCTAGTTAACCCTGATTTCTTAAGCTCTTCTATCTTCTCTTCAAGAAAAACTCCATTGGTTGTTAATGCTATATCTTTTATACCTATTATTTGAGAAGTATTATAGATTATTTGGGATAGCTCCTTTATTACAAGAGGTTCTCCACCTGTAAATCTAACCTTATCGATCCCCAATTCAGCGAATGTTCTAATAATTTCACTTATCTCTTCTATAGACATATTAGTATTTATCTCACTTTGATTACAATTCGCATCTGGCATACAATACATACATCTCAAATTGCATTTATCTGTAAGGGAAACTCTTAAATAATTTATATCACGTCCCTGGGCATCCTTCATAGTCTCTCCCCTTCCTTTTTTACTTCCTTCCACATTCAGTTGCCTGTCCTATTAAAATTTCAACTCCATGAGCTAGTGCTGGGAGAACAAACTCTAAATTTTCTTTAGCTCCCTTTGGACTTCCTGGAAGATTTATAATTAATGAATCTTTTCTAATTCCTGAAATTCCTCTAGATAACATAGCTCTTGGAGTTATCTCCAGAGACTTCATTCTCATAACTTCCCCTATACCCGGCACATATTTTTCTACCACCTTTGCGGTGGCTTCTGGCGTTACATCTCTTTTAGAGAGTCCTGTTCCACCATTGGTAATAACTAATGGAATTCTAAGGACATCGCACATATATTTAAGCTGTTCTTCAATATCTTCCATTTCATCTGAAACTATTTTATAATACTCAACCTCATATCCATATTCTTTCAGATATGCCTTAAGTGTTGGTCCAGTTTCATCTATTCGCTGACCATTAAATCCCTTATCACTTACAGTTAAAATTCCAACTTTTATCATAAATATGCCCCCTTATCATGTTAATTTTATTCTTTGCTATATTTTAGTAAATTTTGATTATGAACGGGTTTCGCCAGAATAATATACGGCCATGACTGACGGTTGTATAAAGTTTCTGACCACCTCATCAGTTTTTATATTATTATCAATTATATCACATTCATTCTATAATTTGTAAAATAACTATAATTTAAAATTAGTTACTCTAAGGATTTTTTATAGGTTTCACATATATTTTTTTCACTTTACTATTTACAATTTTTTACTAAACTTATATAATATAAATATAACTACTACATTTGTAGAAGGTGAGGATTGTTATGAGCAAAAAAATAAAAAGACTACCTGATTCAGAACTCGATGTGATGCTAGTGATATGGGAAGTAGCTGAACCAGTTTCAAGAGCATACATTGAAAATCGTATTAATGAGAAGAAAAATCTTGCTGCTACAACAATACTTTCATTACTATCTCGACTTATAGACAAGGGCTTTGTTCAATCAGAAAAACAAGGGAAAAGCAACATTTACTCTGCTGTAGTAGAGGAAAATGACTATCTCCAAAATGAGGGTAAATCCATGTTAGAAAAGCTTTATGGCAACTCCCTTAAAAACTTTGTTGCTGCTCTATATGCTGGTGATAAAGTTGATGAAGACCAACTTTCAGAACTGAGAATCTTTCTAGATAAAACTAAGGAGGGAAAACAATGATTGAGAAGATTTTTCTTGCGATTATTGAAATTACCCTTACATCATCAATTGTAATTCTACCCTTACTTTTATTCTCTTCTAAACTAAAGAAAAACTACACTTCTAAATGGCGATATTTACTATGGCTAGTGATTGCAGTTAGATTAATTATACCTTTAAACTTTAATTTACCCCAGTCACCTGTAAGCATAACAGTACCTCCTCAGCTTGAAACTGCATCCTATGCTTTTCCACTTGATATAACTTCAGATAAATCTACAACTCCAGATATTAAAAACACTTTAGATAAATCTAATACCTTAGATACTTCAGTAAATTCAAGTAAAATTAACCCTATACCAAAGGAGAACTTTCTAAGTTCTATAAATATATCTCTCTTAAATGTGATATCTATAATATGGCTTCTTGGTGTATTCGCCTTTATAACAAATGAACTTATTAGCTATTTTGTATTTAGAAAAGCAACTCTACGTTGGAGTATACCAGTAACAAATGAAAAAACATTGAGCATATTCCATAAGCTTTGTGGTGATATGACTATTACAAAACCTATTAGAGTTATGACTTGCAAAAAGGTTTCAAGTCCCATGCTAATAGGACTATTAAAGCCTGTAATACTCCTACCAAGCACAAATCTCTGTGCTGAGGATTTGTCAGTAATTCTAAAGCATGAGTTAATTCATTTCAAAGGTCACCATATAAGCTATAAGTTATTAATGACTATCGCCAATGCAATCCACTGGTTTAACCCATTAGTATACTTTATGGTTAAAGAGGCAAACAAAGATATTGAATTTTATTGTGATGACCTTGTTGTAAAGAATATGGATATGTCCTATAAGGCTAAGTATAGTGATGCTATATTAGCTGTTATGCATTTCACTCCAAATCACAATACAATTTTCTCAACTCATTTTAATGGAGGTGTAGAAACCATGAAAAAAAGATTCAAAAATATTTTTGATACAAATAAAAAGCGTAAAGGAATTGCTTCCTTATGTATTATACTATCTGTAATTCTAATAAGCTCTTCTCTTGTTGCTTGCCAAAAGTCACAGAAACCTTCAACTGAAGATACTGCAAAAGCATTTCTAAAAGCCTATTATGAAGTTGATGATTATACTATGTTAACGGAATTTGATGCACTATTAGAAGATGCAACAACAAATAAAAAATATAAAGAGCCCGTTACTACAGGGATTGCTCAATTTACCGATGAAGTTGAAGAAGAAATGCGTAATATACTTTTAAAACAAGTTAATGATTATATTACATTTGATGCTGGAACTGATCTTATTTCAAATAGATACGTTACTAGAAATGTAATGGCAGCTAAGGAGTATGGTTGTACTGTTGAAGTAAAAGAAATAACCCTAGAGGATGCTGGTAACAAAGAAGTTATGAAAGATTATTATAATTATTTTTATTCAACTAAGGTTGCCTTAACCTATGAAGATGGAAACGTGGAAGAACAGATTTTAGATGGTAATATTTCATTAACAAAAGAAAATGAAAAGTGGCTTGTTTCTAGCTTCAAAGAAATAAATGGAATAGTATCAAATAAGAATTACTATAAATTTGAAAATGCTAATTCATCTAACTCACAAAATGAAGGTACTAATGAAGTAGCTTTAAATACAACTTTTGCTACCCCACAGGAAGTTTGTGATGCATATATACAAGCTATGTTAGATAGTAATTATTCCTTAATAGGAACTATGACTTTTAATTCAATTAATTCCATCAGTATAGCTGAAGGACAAAAAATGTGGGACACAATAAAAATTCAAGACGTAAAAATAGTTAAATCAGAAGTTCGAGATAATAAGGGGTGGTATGAACTTGAATTTAATGTTACCGAACCAGGAACTTCAGATTTTGGTAAAGGTCAAACTACAAGATGGCTATATATAGGTTCTGGAACAAAAAACAATGTAGTTCATTGGTATGTGGAAGGTCTTAAGTCAGATGGAGAACCAGATGAGAATTGGTGGATAACAATATTGGGTGGCTAACATTTCGCCAGAAAAATAGAAATGTGTGTATTTATGTTTTTCATTGGTGTTTTAAACGAATTATATCTTATTGTAAACTATAAAACTGAATGTAATCTACTAGAATAATAAACATTCAAATAGCCACCAAGTAGTATATCCCTACCTGGTGGCTATTTTTTATAAATTTGTAGTTGTGTGATTTTCTTCTTCAATAAAAATTTCTTCCCTCGTATCTTCACTATCACTACAAGTTACAATTGTATCTTCCATTAATTCTCTTCTTCTTCGTCTTCTTTTTTTACCTTCTTTTTTTATTGCAGTATCTGCCCTTGTAAAAAACTTTAATATTATAAATACCATTATTGCTCCCGTTACTGATAAAATATAATATCCTTGTCCAACAGCAAGTCCAAGACACGCAACAACCCATAATGTGGCTGCTGTGGTTAGTCCTTTTATAGATCCTTTATCCCTTAGTATAGTTCCTGCGCCTAAAAAACCTACTCCACTAATAACCTGGGCTCCAAGCCTTCCCATATCAACCTTTATTACATCTTGATATATTGGATTTGTAGCTAGTTCCATAGCTCTTTCTAAATTTAGTTCACTAATTATTGCTATTATAGTCGCTCCTAAACATACCAATATATGAGTTCTAAATCCAGCTGCACTATTTTTAAATTCCCTTTCATATCCCACTAATCCACCTACAATTACCCCAATCATAAGCCTTCCAATAATTACTCTATAATCCATATTCCCTCTTTCTTTAATAATTATTCAAACTATTCCTTACCAACTTAATAAAACAAAAGTGCAAATAGTTTCAGTAACCATTTATCTCAGTTTAGAATCTTACTTATATTATATTACATAATCATGTTTTGTTTAATCTTAATGAAATCTTAAATCTAATATGTGGCTAAGATTATCTATCTTATAATCATATTCCTTCACATCTCCAAATCCATACTTAGCATAGATAAAAGGTATTCCCGCAAGCTTTGCAGCCTTATAATCTCCCTCAGTATCACCAACATATATTGGGTTTTTAAGGTTATTTCTCTTCATTATAATCTTTATATTTTCACCCTTTGTAAGCCCAGTTCGTCCTGGATATTCAAAGTCTACGAAATATTTATCTAGCTTATGCGCATGTAAAAAAGCTTGTATATATCCCTCTTGGCAGTTGCTAACTATAAATAATTTATATGTTTTAGATAATTTTTCAAGAGTTTCTTCTAAATTATCATATAATTTCCCACCATGTTCACTTAGATACTCACACTCAGATTTACAACAATACCTTAATATTTCCATTTGCTTTTCTTCATCTAAATAAGGAAAAAATTTTTTCCCAATATCTTTAATTTGAAGTCCCATTACCCCTTTCAAATCTTCAATGGTTATTTCATTTCTTATCTCTTTATATTTAACCCTAACATTACTCCATGTTCCCATAATCTGCTCTGATGAATCCCACATAGTGCCATCTAAATCAAATATAATACTATCAATTATATTATCTGTCATCTTAATTCACTCCTTAACTATCCATTTTAAAATTAGTATCTCAAAGTTTAGATTATATTATATATTTTTTCATAATTTGATTCTAGATATACAATTCTCTTACCATATTCTTTTGCATATTCAATTTCACTTCTTGTACTTGATCCGATATATCCACCTTTGTTGATTACAAATATCTCATCTGCCATATCAATTTTTCTCTTATGAATATCATCAAGCATAACCTTTACTTCATCAGTGATAACAGTTCCAAACTCATTATCAGCGTGTCCAAATAGCCCAACTGAAATTACAATTATACCCTTCAATGTTAGTTCCTTCTGCACTCTTATAAATTCATCCTTAAACTTTGTACTCCCACAAAGAGTTACTACTTTATACTTTCCAACCAATTGTCTCTTCCCCACCTTCTATTATTTATACACACTAACATGTATTCACTAAAATATACTTTTTCTTTATCACTAACCTTAACACTCTTGCTTGATTTATAATCTTCAAGTGCAATTTTTACAGATTTGTGATACTTATTATCTATATTCCTTAATGCCCATTTTCCGCCTTCTTCTTTTGATAAAATTAATTTTTCCTTCAAGTAAGCTAAGACTCTACATAGATTTAATACCACATAAGTTGTGTTGTCCAAGATTTCATCCCTTGAATCCCCAATATCCCTCATTATGCTATCAATATAATATTCCTCTTTTACTTTTCCAAATACATCCTTAATAGGCTGTCCACATAATACAATTCCAAACTTCCTGATAATTGTAAAATGTGCAGATAAATCATAGTCTACTTTAGTTTCATCAGAACACATTACTTCTGAATTATTTAAATAAGTATTTAGCCAATAATTTGAAAAGTGTAATTCATAAGGTGTAGGATATTTAAAGTTTATGCAGTTTTCTTTAAGTACTACGCTCATCTCTAGCCCTTTAGATGGTGACTGACTTCTCAATGATTCTAATGAATTAAGAAGTTTAATTTTAGCATTAGAATCAATCTCTGAATTTATCACTACAATAAAATCAATATCACTTTTTTCCTCATTAAAACATTCAAAAGCAATTGATCCATGGACATAAATACCAACTAAATTATCACTCAAAATTCTTTCATATTCAGTTTTAATTATCTGAAGAATTTCATTATAATTCATACTAACAACCTCCGAAAACAATTAATAGAACTATTTTTATTCTTACAGGTAAATAACAATTATTACCTATTATCTTTAATTACAATTCAAGGATTTTACTACTTATGATTTATATTTATATAAGTATACCACATATATTCCCTTTTCTTCAAAATACACATGGTATGCTTTTATATCACGATTCTTCACTTTACTCACTTCTTCCTCAACTAGTTTCTTATTAAGTCTTTCAAATAGTAAATGAAATATACAATACTTTATCGCTTTTAAATCTAAAAAATCTTGCTGTCACGTCTCTTGTTGATAATACCGCTATATGGCCCATGTGCAATAACCAATTTGCATATGGCCATGATCCTCAAATTAAAATATTCATAATATATTCCTCCTTTATATTATCTTCTTGAAAGATTTTTCTTCCCTTTGGTCTCAAGGAAACTTCACCTCTCCACCTTCGGTGGAATTAGTTTTACTTAAGCAAATTAAAATTTGGAGTAAAACTAAAAACTCCCCCTCCTAAGAAATTAATCTTAGGAACGAGAGTTAAAACTTTGTGTTACCATCCTAATTTATTCATCAAATCAGAGATTGAAATTTTCACTTTTTAGAGTTTGTCAATATTAATATATGCTCTAGTAAAATTATTATTCCTTACAATCTTAAACTCTTAAAACAATTCATCCTGGGATAACGTATCCTTAAATCTATTTACATCTACTAAAAACCTACTATACATATCTTTATTCTCTTTGTAGAATTCAACTAGTGTTTCTGTTGTTGGTATATCATAACCATGTGCAATATCATTCCTTAGCTTTATTGATGGCTTGAAACCTTCTACAAACTTCTCTGATAGAAACTGATTTTCAACACATAACTCTAAACACTGTCTAAAGTATAATTTACTTACATCTACACTCAAAGTTTTTAATACAATAGAAATATAATCTTCTACCAATGCCTGAAAACTTTTAAATAAACTTCTAAATGATAATTCCATTGAGCGTTTTACTATTTCATTATTTTCATAGTTATCCAAAATTATTTCTTCGTAAAATTGATTCAATTCATCTACACATTTCTCTATCTTATTTATTGTTATATTTAATCTTGTTAAATTTATTTTTCTCATTATGATGTCCCCCTATACTAATTGCATCCTACAAGCTTTTTCCAAAATGGAAATTCAGTTTTTATCCAATGATTCAATCTATCTAGATATTTTTCTTCTTCTATACAATCCTTCATGAATAACTGATAATTTCGCATTATAACTTGTACTTGAATATATTCTGGCAAGGCATTTATATCATTCAAATCTATTGGAATGCCTATGGTATCTTCCAATTCTGAATTTAATTTTAGACACTGCGAATATGATATTTCACCCTTGGGAAGTATTGCGATGTCAATATCACTTTGACTATTAAAGTCATCAGTTCCAAAAGAACCAAAAATATAAACACCTACTATGTTTTCTTTATTTATTAAATACTCAGTTATATGTTTAATAATTTCATCCCTATTTACTTCTTCTAAGTGCCTTGTTCTAAACAATTTCCTCACCTCCCAAGTAATATCTTATCTTTTATTATAACCCAAATTATTTAAGTTAAGTTATGTATTTAACTGTTTTCTAAATTATCCACGTATTCTTTGGCCTCTTTTAATCCCATTCCAGTAGCCATTCTTAGCTTCTTAATAGCTTTAACCTTTTTACCTTCACCAATAAGGATTTGAAGTTCACTATCTTCTATAAGTGGCTCCCATACTCCAGCTTCCTTGGCAATTTTATTCAAAGTCTCCTCCATACGCACCATATTTTGCTTTATACTACTAACTTCACATGTAAGTCCCGTTGCTATTACTAATAACAATAAAATAATTGCTTGTTCCATCTATTTTCTCCTCCATATTTCTGTAATTATAGTTAATTTATTTCTAGTAAAAAATATTTTATAAAAACATTTAATACACCAAAATATACAGCATATTTCATTCATCATTTGTATTATATACTAATAATAGCATATTTTTCTTTTAAGATATAATAATTTTGTCAAAATAAGCTAGGACTTTCTCAGCCCTAGCTTACACTTCTTAATAACTTATAGTTTCGCATCTAAACTCCTTATTTACAGTGTCATAATTTTCTTAGTTGAGAATCTCTTAATGCTCCTTTTAAAATCATGAGTATTCGTACCTTTTAACCATCCCAGTATAAGTTTTATAATAATTATTATGTAGATTATATTAAACTTATGCTGAACTAGATAGTTTTAATTTTAAAGAAAAAATAGTAAAATTTAGAAATAATTACTACAATAATCATTCCTTTAACCACTAAGTTATCTACTATAATCAATGGAAATGCCAACATAAAATCTGCAAGTAACAGTATAGTTATCTTCTTCTTTAAAGTCATGGCTCTTTCATTTACGAAACTTTCTAAATGATTCTTATATATTTTTGTTTCCCTAAACCAGTTGTCAAATCTCTTCGATCCCCTTACAAAGCAAAAGGACGCAAGTAATAAAAATGGAGTTGTTGGAAGTACTGGAAGTATAACCCCTAAAGCTCCTAGCGCAAAAGCTATCAACCCTAAAGATACATACATAATTTTTTTACATTTATTCATGGTTATCCCCCTAAAACATTTTCTTATCTTCATAGATAATCAAAGGATAAAATTACAATAAAATATCGTGAGAATCTAACTACTAATAATATATCACCTAAAATTCTAAATTGAAAATAAAAGATTTTTGATAAATATTGTTATGATTATTGCAGTATTTTCCCAATTATACTAAGCACTTACACTCATCATATTTATGTTAATAATTTAAATATATTCCATTTAGGGTTATTTTGTAATAGAATTGATAGTAGATGTAAAAATTAAGGGGGTTAGATAATGAGAGATACTATTATATCAAAATATGATGATAGGATTGCGGTATATTATACAAAAAATAAAATTTCCTTACCTGAGAATTATAGTAGTGAGGTGGAGAAACATTGGGCACAGCTAAAGCTTCAAGATGAACATTTTTTTAGAGGTGATGCATATACCATAACCAATATAGAGATCAATGAGAATAAAGTAAATATTTTCGTTTCACTAACTGACTATGCACATTTTCTATATACAATTCACAGAAAAAAATTTATTGTACCTGATTGTAGAGTTATTCATACTTCAGTATTAATTGAAACTATTGACAATAAGTTTGCTATAGGTGTAATGAACACTGGTACTGCAGCGCCAAATAAATTACAGCTCATAGGTGGGGGTATAGATAAGAATGATATTGAGGGAGATGTCTTTGATTTACATCATAATATAAAGAAGGAAATTTTTGAGGAGTTAGGGATAGACGTAGCGGATGCTAGAATTGTAAAATCATTAAACCCCTATGTTTTAAAAAGTGGTGGCGAGGATAATTTCTTATCGGCTATTTTTAAGATGGAGCTACTCATTAATGAGGATGAACTTGCTCAGAGGCTAGTTCATCACAATGAAGTTCTAATATTAAAGGGAGAAAATCCAGAGATAAAATCCCTTATATTTATAGATATTAGTAAAAAGGCTGTAGAAAAATTAGTAAATGAGGATAGTAGGTACAGGGATAGAAATCTTAATGGAACTTTAATGGCAGCCACAGGAATAATACCCATAGAAGATTACCTAATTTGTATTTAAGTATATGAATAAATAATATAAAGACCTTACCAAATGTTTATAATTGGTAAGGTATATAGTTTAAAATGTTTTTAAGTTTATTTGTAGTCCCTTTTAATAATCCCATAGTGAACCACATCAAAGTATTCACCCTTTACTATAACTTCTTGTATTCCGGTTCCTTCATACTTCATACCACACTTTTTCATAACTTCTCCAGAACCTGAATTTCCTACATAATGTGTTGCTTCTACACGATTTACTTCTAACTTTGTAAAGGCTAAGTTTAAGATTAATTCTAATGCTTCTGTCATATATCCATTATTCCAATATGCTCTAGTTAACACATATCCAAAACTTGCTTTATTATCAGCTTCATTAACTCTTATATCAATGCATCCAATACATTTATTCTCTGACTTTAGCTCTATTGCAAAGATTCCTGGTCTTCCTAAATAGAAATTTGCAATAATTTTTTCTGTTTCCTCTAAGGTTTTAATTGATGGCCAAGTTAAATACCTTGTAACAATATCAGCACTAGCATATTCATATATATCTTCCTTATCTTCAGGTGTAAAAGATCTCAAAATTATTCTACTTCCTTCAAGTCTTGAGTTCTTTATAAAAATTTCATTATATTCTTTCATGATTTATCCCCCATATTCTTACTTTCCCTTAAACATAAATCTATTATATACACTCTATTTTCTATATTATTTATCCTTATATAACTATCCTTTTAATGTGGAAAATACGTTTAAATATCTTACAGCTTCATAACCTTGTCTTTCAACAGTTTTAATACAAGAGTTTCCCTAGCTATCCATGAATTAATGTTTTTACCTGGGTTATTAAGTAGTTTTTCATTATTTTCAATAGCTTTATCTATGTCTACCCATATTGGTGTGAATTCTAACTTTGCTTCATAATCATCTAACTTTTGATTTGTAACCTCTTCTCCTAAATCACAAAAATAGTAATGAGATTCTATTTGAAACAAGGCACCTTTTTTAAACTTATCACAACTTCTCTCTATTATTAACCCTACCTTTTCTCTTATTTTTGTAACATTATAGCCTGTTTCCTCTAAAACTTCACGGATTAATGTAGCTTTTTCATCTTCATGTTTTTTTACACCGCCACCTGGAAACTTGTAATCTCCGGTGTTAGAAAGTACCATTAATATTTTTCCATTATTAATAGCAACTCCCCTAATAGCTTTTCTTGAAGTTATCCTTGTATTTTTTTTATCGAATTCTAAAACTCCTAATACTTCATTAAAAACCATGCTAACTCCTCCTTTGTTCTGCTATTAATAATATTTATTTATCAGAAAAATCTTACTATTGCAATTATTTCTATATATTATAACACAAGACAATACATCTATACACCTAATTTTATCTTATAATTTTTAAAAGCCTACTTATTATTCTTATTACAAATTTTTCATATGATTATCTTAAGTATATAAACAAATTTATTTTCATATACCTAAACTTTCACCACATAATTAAATTTATCTATTCTTTTATAATTTAATTTTCTTCCATACTTTAGAAATCTAGCTGATAGATTTCCTGTACCAACACCAATATCTAGTATATTTTGATACTCTAACTTCTCTCTACAACTATAATTTTAAACCTTCGCCTTAGGTTAAAGTCAATAAAAGCCAGTAAAATATTTTTAGTATCTTACTGACTCACTATTATTTGTTAAGATAATTGTCTTTGCTTCATAATTATTGCTGTACTACCTGTATCCTATTATACTACTGCATTTTCAAAATTATATTTTATATAATCTTCTCTCGTCATAGAATAACAAACATCATCATAAATACTTCCATCATATATCTCACTAGCCATTCTTAGAGTTCCTTCATATTTAAATCCACACTTTTCAATAACTCTTCTAGACCTTGCATTATGTGGATAGTGATAAATAGAAATAATACTAGTATCCTGGTCTTCAAATAAATGTTTTATTACTTTCTCCACAACTTCTGACATAATACCCTTGCCCCAATAGTCCTCTGAAAGCACATATCCTATCATTCTCGCATCTGATATTGATCTTTTTTTATCTCCATGATTTCCTATTGAACCAATTACTTTATTATTTTTCTTATTTACAATTGCCCATACTTCATTCTTTTCAATAAAAGACTCTAATATTTCAAGAGACTTTTCCTTGTTTTCATGAGGCTGCCATCCTGCATTAGGTCCCACATTAGTATTCTTAGCATACTCATAAAAATCATCTAAATCCGCTAGCCTCCATGGTCTTAAAATCAATCTTTCTGTTTCTAATATTTTCATAAATAATTCCCCCCATGCATTTAAACCTTTATTATCTATTGTACAATAATTATATCACATCAATTAAATTTTATTACACTACTAATTTATAATAATCTCATCAACATTACTTATCATACTTTAATATTGATGATAGTCACTTTCATTTTTTCACCTTATATATCAACAGTTTCATTTAAATTTCCTACAAAAAGAACCCTGATAAATTCAGAGTTCTTCTATCCTATTAATATTTGTTTATGTTTAATACTTCTACTTTTGGGCTATGGTATGCTAAGTTCATATTTATAAATAATCTTTTTTAAATTTAACAGTAAATATACATATACTTAATTTAATTAACCATATTATGTTTCTCTACCATGAGTTTCAAAATTAAATATATCCTTTTACCAAGCATAAGCATAATAAAATAGTTTCCTACCATATGAATTAAATCATAAGGTATTCCATTTATCCAATAAGTCATAGCAAAGGTTTTAGATACAGTAAATATATATGAAATTGAATATAATCCACCAAATATCATTCCAAAACAACCAGACACTATACTCCAGCCTAAAAAGTTTTCTTTTATTATCCTTTTTAACAATAATACTATTATTACAAGTAGTGGCCATACAATCCAATATCCAAACCACCAAGTTCCCATTCCAGTAACAAGAACCAATAGAAAATTAAAAACTACTACTATTATTAAAGTTCTTTTACCTAAAACCAAGGTATATATTATTAGCAGAAAAGATACGGGCTCTATATTGGGTATTCCACTCATCATAACTTGCAACACAAACATAAGTGCAGCCAGTAATGATAGTATTATTATATCTTTTGTCTTATACATACTACCAACCAATAGTAAGTATAAGCTCTATTTTGTCCCCATCTTTTATTGGCGTATCATCAATTCCTGTTTGAGAATTTTCACCATTTATTTTTAAATTCCACCATTCCTGTTTGTTAGCATCAACCTGTAAGCCATCTGCAGCTATTACAAATCTACTAGACTGAGATTCATCTACCTCAACTATACCCATCTCATCTAAAGCTAGCCCTAAAGTTTCAGCATCTGTTGAGTGTTTATGAGTCTTTTCATGATTATCTCTTTCACTCTTAACAGTAACTTCTATGTTTTTATTTCCTTTAACCATATTTTTAGAATTATAACTCTTATAAAGCCAAACCCCACTTAGTGCAATAACAATAACTATTAAGGAAATTATTATTGATTTCATATTTTTTTTCATAATTATATCCTCCTAATAAATTCAAAAATAAAACAACTCTCCTTCACTAAGGAAAGAGAGAACCTTCTCATACTAACTATATACTACAGATTTCATTTTATGAAATCAATCTTACTTTATCATATTTATTTATGAAAATCAATATATTATTTTTTAGTTGACTTTTATATTCAAATTATATAAAAATAAAATTTAACATTTTGTTCATTTTTAGTGTTTTTTTTCAATTTACTAAACAACTCTTATTTTATATGAAAAAGCAAATCTATGGCTTTATACATTAGTGTTCAAAATTAGATAATCTTGTTGTAAATTGTCATATAAGAGCAATATTTCTTTCTTCTATAAAAGTATATAATTTGTCCATCCATTATATTATTATTCCTTTTTTTTCTTTATATGTTATATTTATTAAGTACATATAATATTTTATGGAGGAACAAAATATGAATAATAAAATTGATGAATATAGTAATTTTACTACATATAGAGTAAATATAAATTTAAAAAATTGTTATGTAATTTCTTTAGTTACACTTTTTTTCAGTCTATTTTTATTAATTTTTAATTATACTACTCAAATAATGTTTTTATCTTCCTCTGTAAATTTGCACATTATTTTTTTTGTGTTTAATAGTTTATATGTAATTACTTATAAATATCTTTTACATAAAGAATGTAAAAATTTAATAATTAACAGTATATTTTATTACACATTTTTAGTTTTCTATTTTATTTTTGTAATGACTATATCTATAAACAGCTTAATATTTTCTTACTTACTAGCCGGTTATCTACTTGTCATCTTGGGTATAAGCCTGTTTATTTTTCATAATTTACTTGAATCATTGCTTCTATTACTACCCTCTATGATATTTTATATTTACATTATGTTTCAACTTATGCCTAATAGTACTATTATGTCCATTAATGTTACTAATATAATTATTTTCAATATTTTAAGTTTTATTTGCATCAGATTTAAATATATTTCTTTTTATAAATCCTTTAACAGCGATAAAGACTTATCCTTAACACTAAAATCTCTTAAAGAAATTAATTATAAACTCTTAGAATCTGACAAAAACAGAACTGATTTCTTTGCTAATATGTCTCATGAATTAAAAACTCCTATCAACGTAATATATGGAGCTGAACAACTTCTAGCTCAACAGTTTAAAAATGAAGACATTAATATAAAAAAATCTGAAACATATGTTAAATCTATAAAACAAAATTCATATAGACTTATAAGACTTCTAAATAATATTTTAGACATTACAAAAATAGATTCATCGGCCTACGATATTAAACTTGAAAACATAGATATAATTTACACCGTAGAAACTATTGTAGACTCAGTTGCAGAGTTTATAAAATCTAAGGGATTAAACATTATATTCGACACAAATGTGGAAGAAAAAATAATAGCTATAGACGAGGATAAGCTTGAAAGAATTATATTAAACCTCTTATCTAACGCTATAAAATTTACCGATGCTGGAGGTACAATTTTTATAAATATGTACGAAGAAAAAGATTATATGACTATTTCAGTTAAAGATACTGGTATAGGTATAGATGATTCCATGAAAAAGGCAATATTCGATAGATTTATTCAAATTGATAAGTCCATGTCAAGAAATTCTGAGGGCAGCGGTATAGGACTTTCACTTGTAAAATCTCTAGTAAATATGCATGAGGGAAAAATTAATTTAATAAGTTCTCCAGGAGAAGGTAGCGAATTTATAATCTCCTTTCCTGATATAAAAATAAATTCTTTTAATGATACAAATAAATTTTTGATTAAGAAACCTCATAATAATAAAATATCAAAAATACAAGTTGAATTTTCTGACATATATCAATAATTGTTAAAATTATTATTGTAAATATAAAATTTATTTTTTAAAGAGGTGTTGTAAAATGGGAAAAACCATGAGTAAATTTGAAGACTTACATACTTTTAAGCTTAATCATAATTTATTAGTTTGCTTTAATATTTCTATTATAACACTATTAATGTCTTTGCTATCAATATCCGATTCAATATTTAATATAATTATTCCATTTTTTCCCTATTTCCCTAATAAGCTTCGCTTATTATATATAACTTTTAACTTGTTATGGATAATTTGCTATAGGAAAATAAAATTTTGTGATAAAGATAAGCATATTAAATATCAGCACATTTTATTTAATATTTTCTCAGTTATTATGCTTTTATATTCTATTCTATTATCTATATCAAATCTATATATTACTCATCAAATTCACTGTTATATTATAAATGTTATGATTGTTACTATTTTTCTATATCTAGATTTAAGGCAATCTTTTATACTTCTTATTTTACATGGAGCTGTATATATTTTTCTTGTTACATATATATTAAGTGAACAATCATTCCTATATCTTCAAATTGCTATTATTCTCTTATCTACACTTTGGGGATATTATTGTATGATAATAAAGTTAAAAAATTTAGAAAGAACCTTTTCTAGAAATAAAGCTCTTAATCTTAGCAAAAAACAACTTGAAGAAGCTAATACCACACTTTTAAATCATGAGAAAGCACGAATTAACTTTTTTACAAATACTTCACAGGATCTTAAGTCTCCAGTAAATGTAATTTATAGTGCAGAACAACTTTTAGAAAAGCAACTTAAAAACCTAGTAATCGATAAAAACAAATGTACAAACTATATTGAATCAATAAAAATTAATTGTTTTAAACTTATAAGGCTTGTAAATAACATATTGGATATTACTAAGATGCAATCATCTATTTATGAAATAAAATTAGATAATATAGATATAGTTTACACCATTGAAAGTATAGTGGATGCTGCTGCCAGCTTTATAGGTTCCAAAGGAATAGATGTTATATTTGATACTACTTTAGAAGAAAAAATTATTTCAGCAGATGGTGGAAAGGTAGAACGTATTATTTTAAACCTTCTATCTAATGCTATAAAGTTTACAAATCCTGGAGGTATGATCTTTATAAATATATTTGAAGATTCCAACTATCTCTGCATATCAATAAGTGATGATGGTATTGGAATAGATGAATCTATGAAAGAATCACTCTTTGATAGGCTTTTTCAAACTAATAAATCTTTGTGTAAGGTATCAGAAAATAGTGGAAGTGGTTTGGGTCTTTCTATTGTAAACTCCTTAATGCTACTCCATGGTGGTGATGTAACCTTTAAAAGTACCTATGGAGTAGGTAGTGAGTTTACCCTTCGCTTCCCTAATAAGGTTTTAGACAAACCTATAAATTATAATGAAATTGATCATAAAAAAAGATCTTATGATAATATGATGGAAAAAATTCAAATTGAATTCTCTGATATATAAATAGTAGAATTTGTTTTAATAAGTGTTGATTATTACATCATATTATCTTCGCTTACCTCTTTAGGAACCTGTATTTACAAAACTCTGTTCAGTATAAAATTGTTAACAAACATAATAAAAAGGTGTGAATTTAGAATATTAAATCTAAAATTTCACACCTTTTTTATTATTACTTTAAAAATTCTTAATGCATCTTAATGCAATATGAATTTAAAATCACTAAACTTTTAAGACTTCAATAATCTTTTAATTAGGTTCAGCTTACGTATTCCTAAATTTATTTACACATTATTTTGCTCTATATTATGAAGTATATTTCTACATAATCCTATAATTATAAATGATATAACCACATTCCATACAAAAGTAGCCATAATTGAAACTGTACCTATATTAGTTATAACTCCAATAACTATAGCTGCAATAACTCCCGGAATTGCAATTACTATTAAAGCTAATATATTTAGAAATAGAAGTAGTCCCTTTGAGGTTACCTCTCCAAATATTCTTTGTGATAGAACATCCCCTGAAATAAATAATATTCCAAATCCTATTCTCGCCACTATACATATAATAATCTCTACAGGTGTTGCCTTAAGTATTATTCCCGCAGAAACAAATATTAAAATCCCGTCAAATAGACACTTTAAAATTCCTTCTGAAATTGAGTATAAAAGCTTCTTGAGTGGATTTTGAGGAATTAAATATATAAAATTAACCTTAAGTTCTCTTACCCACCGACCTGTGAAGCTAGTAAATAGTTGCATATAAGTTGACATACCAAATACAAAGATTATCCCTGCTTCTTTGCCTACCACTAGAGTAAATATTATAACAAATATTATTTGAAATATGGTTATACTATCAAAGAAAAACTTTCCTGCCCGTTTATTCTCTAACATATGTTTGAAAAAGAATACAGATGCTCCCTTACCATGATTTATTCCACTATGCTTTAATTTTATCTTTTTAGTATCCTTAGTTTCTACAACTCTTCCTTCTTTTGCATTCTGCATACGAGTATGCATACTTTCAGTAGCTTGAAGCACATCCTCATAATAATTATTATTATTCTTTATAATTATTATGATAAGTAAAACTACTGACAATAATATAGCTATAGAATATACTAGAAGATTTGATATTTCTCCTATAAGTCCACCATAGGTAATGGCTTTTATCCATCCCGCAAAAGGTATCCACTCTAACCATGGTGAATTTATTCCATTAACCACTGCTTCTATTCCAATTTGTCCATTTTTAATATTAAGAAGAATTGATGCAATCACAGGAATAATTGTTAGATAAATAATCCCCTTAACTACAGTCTTCTTTTTTTCATCTCCACTAGTTACTGAATATATAGCAATAGATACTACACTACTCACAAATGTTAGTACAAAGTATCCTAAAAATATTATTAATACTCCACCTATACCCACTCCATAAGCATTCTTTAAAACTGCTCCTTGAAAAAGTATAAATACCGCCATTAAAAGTGACATTCCCATTTGACGTACTAATCCATATACAAGAATTTTATTAGGGGATGTTGGTGATACAAACAAAAGATTTACATCACACATCTTGAAAAAAGTTGATCCCGTAGATAAACCTTGCATAATTTGACTTATAAATAAGAACATAAATAAAGCAAGTATTATAGCTCCAAGCTCTGACATACTCCTTAAATTCCCACTACTCATTGAAGATGAATCTGACATAGCTGAGCTTACAAATACAAACCCCATTAATGCTATTATAATGATATACGCTACTAACTTTCCTGGATGTTTTTTTAAATCTATTATCCTATTTTTTGCAGTCCTACTTAATAGATATAATATTCCTCTCACTACTCATCACCCTTTCCTTCAGTGATGTTGAAGAATAATTTCTCTAGACTATCCCTAGAATCTTCACTACTATCCTTTTCTTTGGTAGCAGCAATCTTCCCCTTTATCATTATATAAGCTACATCCCAATAATCCTCAACACTATCAATCATATGAGTACTTATCACCATTGCTACTCCTTGATTTTTAAGGTCTAGAATTAACTCCTTTAAAGCCTTAATTCCATGAGGGTCAAGTCCTACTAACGGCTCATCAAATATTATAACCTTAGGTCTTGGTAGTAGCGCACAACAAATACTAACCTTTTGTTGCATTCCCTTAGAAAGTTCTTTACCAAATTTCTTTCTTTTATCGTCTAGTTCAAATTTAACAAGCAATTCTTCAGCATAATCTTGCCAATTAGTTAGATTGTATCCCCTAGCAATAAACTCTAAATGTTCTTCTACCGTTAACATATCATAGAGCACAGGCATTTCTGGAACATATCCAATCCTAGCTTTTGCCTTCAAAGATCTATTTTCATATCCATCAATAGTAATCTCACCCTTAAATCTTAATAGTCCACAAATACATTTAATAATAGTTGACTTACCAGCACCATTAGGTCCTAATAATACTGCCACTTGTCCACTATTTACTTCAAAATCTATCTCCTCATTAGCTATAACTTTCCCATATTTTTTTGTTACATTCTTTACTACTAACATATAACCTAGCCCTCCATTATTCTAATTCGCATTATATAAAATTTATCCACCTCTCTTAAATTTAACCCCAACACTCCATACCATATATTAACATTATACATGTAACAATTTACATATTCAATAAATTATATAATATTAAAATCATTTATGTAAAATGGTTTTAAAAATTTAGAATTCATATAACAATAAAAAATCCACTGGATTCCTCCAATGGATCTAAACATATTTTATTAAAAGGTTTAAACCACCTACTTAACTAGGATTTAACTCACTTAAGAACTATAGTTATAATTATATAGACATAGTTATATATGTTACATATCCTGCAACTACTAATATGCTAGCTAATGCATAAGGTAGTGAACTCCTTTGTTTATCTATTTCTTTAGCATGTTCCTTTTTCATTTTTAATATACCATATGAAAAAACAGTAGATATAAATCCAAATACAGTTAATAAGTATACTTGATCTGAAGTCTGATATATAGAACCTTTTATATACATAATGTCTGTTAAGAATAATATACAGAAGTTAAATAGATTACTCCCTACAAGGTTTCCTATCATAGCATTAAAGTTACCTTTTCTAACTAAGGACACTGATGCAGTTACTTCTGGAAGAGAAGTAGCAATCCCTAAAAATAATGCACCTGCCAAAGTTACACCTAAGTTTAATTTTTTAGCAATTATATCTGTAACTATAGTTATTCCAATACTACATGCTATTAATCCTAAACTTAAAAGTATAAATCTAACATATATTTGTTTTACTGAAAGGTTACACTGACTCTCGCAACTTTCCTCTGTACCCTCATCTCCAGACATTCTTCTAATCCCAGTAACGTAAAGTAGCATTATTATAATAGAAAACACGCTAACTCCAAAAAATGTAAAATCCCTACCTATTGAAGTAGCTATGAATATAACCCCATATATTATCATTAAAAACTTTAAGGTATTTCTATGGCTTGAAGTTATTGCAGCCTTCTTAAATTGTTTAACACATATAAAAATTAATAATCCAAGCAACGCTGTATTAAATATATTACTCCCTAAAATATTTCCTGAGACTAATTGTACTTCATCTAAAAACACTGTTGATGAAATACTCGTAAAAAGTTCTGGAAGAGATGTTACTGCCGCTAACATGACTCCCCCAATGAAAGCACCTGATAAATTGGTCTTCTTATCCAGCTCGTCCACATAATAAGATAACCCAATAGAGAATCCAATTACGCAAGCTGTTATTATTGCATATAAAACATAAATCATTCCAAATCCTCCTACCTATTTTTTTAGTTTTTCTATTCTAACAAATAAATAATTTTCTATAAGTTACATTTATTTAAAAATATTGTCCCCAAAATAAAAGAGACCTATATTCTAATTCTAGAATACAAGTCTCGTCTTTTAAGATTAAACCAGAATATAAAATATTCAAGATGTTGACCTAATCCCACCTAGCTTACATAAAAGCTGGCACTGACTACTCCCTTAATATATGAAAACCTATTAATTTTCCATTTAATATTCATTAACATTTATGCTTTTAAAATCGCCTTTTCACCTTACATACTATCATTTTTCTTAAAATATATCAATGATAAACTTTCTTATCATCCAAAACGCTAATACCTAAATAACAAGATAATAAATTATATCTTCTATGCTAACTCCATGATAAGAACTCTTTACTCGCTTAAACTTACTTTGAAGTTTTTCCTTCATATTATCTATATATGATAAGGTAAATGGAAGATATTTAGAAATCTCCTTTACATACTCTTTTGAAAAATATTCCCTACTCATAGCAATAGCAAAAATTATCATCAATAAACAATTATCTTTTATGAGTTTTTTAAGTTCTAAGTTGTTTTCTCCCTTAAAGCAGTTTGCCTCATCAATTACATAAACCGTTAGATTAATTAACTTATTCACTACGGTGTCTAAATCATACTTTCCAGCTAGTTGAGACATTATGGTCATATGCTGATTTTTATAATCAATTTTAACATCTTGAAGATCATCACAAAGTTGAAGAAGAAATCCATATCCATAAGTGAATACCTCTTCGTCTCTTGTTAAATCCCCATTTATAAGGTATCCATCCACAATAACAGAGGCTCCTCCTTTTTCTATAGATATATCTAACATATCTCTCTCATAGGGGTTACTCATTCCCTCTTGCTGTGTAAGGCTATTAACCTGACATTGATGAATTAATAAAAGTCCCTCAAAAACTTTAGCATATTTATTTCTGTCAAAGGTTTTTTCAATGCAGCTAACTAGGCTAAACACCTGAGCTTCATGAGGATTTTTGGGCTTTACATCTTCTCCTGACAGTCTTTTATAAAACCTATTATTAAATTCTTTTTTATCCTTCATAGACACCTTAACATCGTCAAGATAATTATCAGTATATGGATAAAGCATGCTATATCCAAAGATAGCCATGGTAAACGTAATATCCATACCAATGACCTTCTGAAGAATATTTACAATCCAAACATTCCTCATAGCTTGACCTATATCACTATATGGTATATCCTTATCAAACTCCTTACATTTATTAATAAAAGTCTTTGTACTTTCAAAAAACTGTTTCTTCATGTTTTCATCTAAGGTTCCCAGCTTAAAGCTTTCTTCCTGTTCAATCAGCTCCTGAAAAATTCTATTTCCACGAGCTTTCCACAAAATTCTTTCACTTTCTTCCTTTGGAAAACTTTCAATAGTATCAACCATTTCATTAAGTAGATTCTCAAACCTTTTCTCCATCTTCTTCTTTTTAAGATAGCTGGTAGCTTTTAAGGGTAGTTTTAAATTAGTAGACATACTCCACCAAATATTTCTGTACAAAGTCCTTAAAAAGTTAATACTTTTTATATTAACTAGATTTAATTCATTATCCATGAGTCACCTCCTTAATATCACCTTAGACTACTAAATACTTATTAATAACTTATCCTTCTATAGTATCTACTACTACTACATCTATAATATCCTTTAAATTAATATCATAAGGAGTTACTTTATTATTAAACTCATCTCTTACTATCCTAACAACCGGTCTATCTGGATATCCACTGTTCTGATTAATAACATATCCAAATAGCTTATTAGATAATCCTACAGGACATCCTAAAGGGTAAACAGCAAAAGTTTCCTTAAATAACTTTATTATCTCTGGATCAAAACTTCTATATGTTTCTGCTAAAATTAATTCATAGGCTTCTCTCGGATTAAATTTTTTTCTATAGCATCTATTTGAAGTTATTGCTGTAAATACATCACATACTGATATTATCCTAGCAAATTCAGATATTTCATGACCCTTTAATTTAAATGGATATCCAGTTCCATCATACTTTTCATGATGGCTAATTACTCCACTTATTATATCATCACTAAATATAGGATTATCCCTCAAGATTTCTTCCCCATAGACTGGATGCATCTTTATACTCTGAAATTCTTCATCCGTAAGTTTACTTGGTTTATTTATAATTTTATTAGATATTTTAGTCTTTCCTATATCATGAAATAGAGATGCTATAGCTAGCTCTCTTAATTTCTTTTTATTAAACTTCATATTTGCGCCTAAAAAAACTGACATAATGCTGGTATCTACTGAATGAATATATGTATAATCATCGTATAATTTCACTTCATATAGATTTAGATTTATATGATTTTCACTTTGAATATAATCTACTAAATCATCTAGAATAGTTAATGACTTATTAATAGACTCTTGATTACACTCTATAAGGTCCTTAAACATATTTGGAAGAGTTTGCAACACATTCTTTTTAAGATTTATAAGCTTTGTATCATCCTTAATATCTTTTAAATCATCATACTCTACATACACAAAAAATATTCCTTGTTGTTCAATTTTCCTCATTATATCATAAGTTATTACTATGCCTTTTTTAAGTAAAATATCCCCATGTCCTGTAATAATATCCTTTGCTAGTATTTCATCACCTTTGATATCTTTAAGTAGTATTAACTTCATACATTTTCTCCCCAGTATTTGTATTTATTGCTAACTTTATCATATCATATCTGTACTTTTTATGATATGAAGAGTTCATATTTAGGTATGAAAAATCATAAGTATATAGCCTATAATAAAAAATAACATAAAGGTTTACCAAGTAAGTAATCCCTTATGCTATGCATATCTAAGAATATTATCATATAATATTTACTTATAAATTTTAAAAATGATTAATTTACTTTTAAATCCATAACTTATTAGACTCTAATATATAAATTCTTCAAATGTTACATATTATTTTTCATTTCTTCAAAATCAATTACTTTTCCACCACAACACTTCTTATACTTTTTGCCACTACCACAAGGACATGGATCATTTCTTCCAACTTTATCTTTACTTTCAACTTGTTGTTCCTTAGTTTGTAGTTCTCTTAGTGTGTACCCCTTTAACATCCACTGTGGAGTATTATTTAAAAAGCTTTCTACTTCATTAATAATGATATTTTTATAAACTTCACTATCAACTTCTACACCACTTAGAAATTCTTCTACAATCTCATTTAAAGTCACACCATGATTTAGATCATCTACTATTGTTTTAATTATTTCATCACATTGCTCTTTATCAGCCTCAAAACTACTTGCTAAAAATTTGTAGAATTTATTATATGCCTTATTTTTAGGGATCTGATATTCTTTAGCAGCATCTAATAAATCAGTCTTAGTAAAGGTCTTATATTCTATGTCTTTTCTTAATATATGTTCCTTCAATATTTTATCTTTGTCTAAAACTTCATAATTACTAATCACACTATCTTCATAATTTATGAATCTACCTTGAGCTGAAACCTCTTTTAATATACCTTCTACATCTATATTCGCTATATCATAATCTAAATATTCTTTAAGGAGTTCCTTAAACTCTTCTATGGTAATAACTCCATAATATTTAGACATTCCATTACAAAGATTTATTATTTCCTCATTTTTCTTAAGCTGCCTTCTTATGTCTAACATATTAACACTTCTTATTAAATCCTGAGTTTCCTTTGGCATGATAACTACATATTTCTCTTCTATTTCCCCTGTAAATACCATAGCTCTATGTGCAAAATAATAACAATATTCTTCATCTATAAAATCATCAGACTCTTTAAATCCTTCACTACTTATCATATCAAGTAAATAACTTAATCTTTGTGTATCCATGTTATTTAAACATAATAATACTCTTTCCTCATAATCATGAATTATTTTATCTTTAATTTTATCCTTACTTAAAGATTTTATCTTGCTTATTCCTAGGTTTTCTCCAATGGTTAAAAGTTCTTTTTTCCCAAGCTTTTGTAGATGATAATCCAAATCGAATATTTTTTCTGTACTTGACCACATCTTTTCATAATATTTCTCAAGCTCTGGAATAGCACTTTCCATCATATCTTCAAAAGATGTTTCTTCCTCTTCTACTTCATTTATAATAGAGGAATCCTTAACTCTATTTATTTCTGCAACCTGTACTTTATCTGTCCATAAATTATTATTTGGAACATATGCAAGTTCATCATCTTGACTTCCATAATAAGCACACATACCTGCTCTTGGAGAATTTGTAAACTCCATCTTTTCTATCATCTCATCATTAGAATTAAAGTTTCTTTTTCTGCATGAAGCACATAGAAGAGCATCTTCTCTATGGTTAAAATATGTAGCGATTTCTCCACATCTGCTACACTGAAAAATTGGTTCATTATTTCTTGCCATGATTTCTATAGGTTTTATATCCTCGCCACAAGTAAATTTATCTAAAACCTTTATATTCAGCTCTGTAGTAGACCCAAAGTCATATTCATATTTAAATTTACTTCCAACTTCTACAATTGAATTTAAGGTTACATTCATGTTTTTATTCTCATTATTATCTAATGTATTAGTTCTTCTAACTTCAAATACTTCACCATTAATAGTAAAACAACTCAGATGTCCACAACACTCTAGCCATATATCTCTTAAAAACTGGTCTAGCTCTTTTAGTGTGCAGTCCTCATCAACATTTATATATAGCCAATATTCACTAGGCTCATATTTAAAGTTTACCTCTATTAAAAACTTTTCCTTTGTAGACCTTGATTCTTCTGTATTTCCACTAATATATTCTCTTATTTCACTACAACTCTTGATATGCCTTGTAACTCCTGATTTTCCTAACTCCTTATTACAGTAGTAGCATTTACCCTTCATCCATTATCACCTCGAAACATAATTTTTATCACATCTTGTTACTTTATCATAACTTGTAAAAAAAATCACTAAATTTATGCATGATTTCGCCTTATATTATCCCTCTCTTTTCCTTATGAAGTAAATATATTGTTTCATTATATAAATTTTTTTACTCAATTAAAAAGATGTAGAACTTCATCACCTATGAAATTCTACATCTAATATTTTTATGAATTACTTTAATTTAATATATAACCTTACATATTAATACATTTAAAACTAATATTTTAAACTTATATCTAATTCTTCACATCTGCTCTAGTAAACACTAAGAAAGATACCCCAATTAATATAGCTGAAATAATAAGTAGCTGAACAGCTCCCATAGTTGGATTTAACGCTACGTTATATTGGGTTTTTATCATATCAATCATATAACTTTCACCAACAAAACTACTCAAATTAACATATGGTATTATAGTTTTTGATACCCAATTCATTTTTAATGTTAACATAATCATTAGTGCTGGAGAACTTCCAAGATATCCAACAGTTGTTAATCCAACTGCAAGTGCTGTGTTCTTTATAACCGTTGAAATAGTAAATACTACTGCAATTATAAATATTAAGCTGATGCTTGAGAATAATAATCCTGGAATTATGGACATGATATAGTTTTGTTCAACTATAGTACCATTTACAAATGCTATAACAGGTGTCCCGAATCCACCAAATCCATGTACAACTCCACTGCTTATAATATTTAATATAACAGTGCAAATTAAAACCCCATATCCTATTATAAATACTGATACAAGCTTAGACAGTAGAATCTTATATCTTGATACTGGTCTTATCATAAGTAATCTTACAGTTCCTGTAGAGTACTCTGAAGAAACTATTCCTCCGCCTATGATTATACATAATATAATTGTAATACTTACATAAATAAGATAAGTTTTATCTATAGAACTTCTTGCATCATCACTGAATTCAACTTGTGGAATATCATTTTCAAGACTATACCAATGAAGAGCTATTTTTTCTTCTATAGCTTTCTTATTTTCTTCAAAGTTTGCTTTATAATCATCATAGGTTAACCCATTAGCTATTTGATCAATATATTGTTGCTTAAACATTTCTTCATTTAAAAATGTCTCACCTTCACTATCAATGTTGTATGCTATATCTCTTATAGTTTTATTTTTCCAATCTTTTTCATCATAAGATATTTTATTATCATACCTATACTTGGTTGCCTCTAGTCTATCTTCAATCATTGCTAACTGAATCTTTGACTTTTCCAGTGAAACCTTTAATTCTTGATTATCCTTATCCTTACTAATATCTTCTTCTAGAGTCTTTATATATTCTTTCATTTGTTTTATCTCTACATTGAAAGATTTCATACTATTCTCAAGGTATACTAGATAATCATTTTTTTCAACAGTAACATATAAATCACTGCTTTCCTTTAACTTTTTATCCATTTCCTTCTTAACATCTTCTTTTGTCATGTCATAATACTCATTAAATGTATTTACATCAAAATCATTTATATTGTTAAATAATTCTTCCTTTGATAGTCCATCTATAATACCAGAAAGTACAATAGCCTCTTTAGCCTTCATGGACCCTTCATTTACAACTTCATTTCTCCAGTCCTCATAAGATATATTACTATCTATTGATACCTGTAGCCTTTTAATCGATTCCTCATAAATTTTCTTTTGAATCTCACTGTTTTTCTTACTGTTATCAATGTTTGCCATTTCTGTAGTCTGCCATTGAATTTGATTTTTATAATCTTGTATATGCCATTTCTCATTTCCGCCATTATTTAAAAGTTCTATAGCTACCGGAAATGCTATGCTTGCTAAAAGTATTAAAATTATAATAACTTTAACGCTTGTCTTTTTATATTGTTTGATTAATTCATTTTTTATTAGTCCGCAAACCTTGCTCATTACTTATCTCCTTCTTATTAGATATTTTTTCGCACTTACTTTCTTAAGGCATCTTCAAAAATAAATAAGTCAATCTCCTAGACTATTTTGAGTGATACGTCGTCAGCAGAACCCTTAGATAGTTCTACTATCTGCGGAACCTGCTTCCTTGTCTAACTCAAAATATCCTTCGCATCTTTGACTTATTATTTATTTTCAGATGCCTAACTTATTTGGCTCTTAGATCCCTTTGTTATCTTCATGAATTCATCTTCAAGAGTATTAGCTAAAGGCGCAATAGTATAAACAAGTATATCTGCCTTCACTAATATCTGATTAATTTTAGCAATATCTTCATGAGAACATGAAACTACAAACTTATTACCCTTGATCTCTAATACAGCATTTTTATTTATTTCTGCTATAGCATACTCCATAGTACTCTGTGCTTTTGTCACATTATCCACTTCTATCTCATAACTATTTATACTTGAAGTCTCTTGATTTTTAATATCTTTTAAAGTCTTCATATCAATAATTTTTCCATTATCTATGATTCCTACACGATCACACATAAGCTCCATCTCACTTAATAAGTGACTTGAAACTAAGACTGCAAGTCCATCTTTTTCAGCTAAAAATCTTAATGTGTCACGAAGTTCTTTAATTCCCATAGGATCTAATCCATTTGTTGGTTCATCTAGAATTAAAAGCTTTGGATTGTGTAGTAACGCCTGAGCAACGCCAAGTCTTTGACGCATTCCAAGAGAATATTTCTTAACCTTATCGTTAATACGATTTTCTAATTTTACCATATTTATAACTTCATCAATTCTCTCTTTAGAAATATTCCCATGCATTCTTCCGTAAATTTCAAGATTTGTACGCCCTGTAAGGTATCCATACATTTCAGGATTTTCTATAATTCCACCGACCCCCGAAAGTGCTTTCTCAAAATTCTTCTTAACATTATTTCCACTTATGAAAATCTCACCTTCATCAATATTTAAAAGTCCTGTAATCATCTTTATAGTTGTAGTTTTTCCAGCTCCATTTGGTCCTAAGAATCCAAATATCTCACCTGAATTTATCTGAAAACTAACATTATCAACTACCTTACGTTTTCCCATGATTTTACTAACATTTTTAAGTTCTAAAACTGTAGACATTTTCTCACCTCATATTATTTGATAAAACTAGCATACAATATCATTAATAGTTTGAAAACAATTTACACTTATTTGTAAGAAAGATGTAATAAACCACTTGAAAATTTCATTAACTGTAATAAATTCTTCATAAAATATTAAAAACATAATTTATAAATTTCTTTGAATAGCTTGTACTATTGTACTATAATAGAATAAATAGATATGCTTAGATGAATTATTAACCATAATATTAAAAATCACTAAACTAATTAAAGTTCTAGTTATAATCATATTTTAAGAGGTGATTGGATGAATTTTTTTAATGAAACCTACGGACTTGACTTTTTCTCTATTTTCCTAATCTTTGTGGCATCTCTTCTAAACCTATTTTCTAATACTAGACTGATATCCTCAGTAGTGTTACTTTTTGCACTATACAGAGTATTCTCTAGAAATGTAGAAAAACGCGAGCAGGAACATAGAAAGTTTTGCATGTATGCTAACAGATTTTTAAGTAAGTTTAATAAAGCCATACCTAGCAATCTACCAGTATTTCACTTCAGTGACTGTGCACCACTATTTAGTAATTTAAAAAGATGGTTTAATGAAAAAAGAAACTATAAAATAATTAAATGTTCAAAGTGTGGTCAAAAACTTAGACTTCCTAGGGGTAAGGGAAATATAACTGTAACTTGTAAAAAATGTGGATATGAATTTAAAATGAAAAGTTAAAATAGCATAAAAAGCAAGGTAATTTCAATTAGTTGTTCTTACCTTGCTTTCTTGTTATATTAAAACATATTTTAAAATTCAGTTTCTATTTTAACTATAATTAATTCATTACCCCAAATAACTTTCACATATTTTAACTAAATAACCGTATATTCATTATAAATTATCCTATTATAGTCTTAATTTAACTATTAATAAATGAATTTTTTTAAATATATTAAATCGTTATATTGATTTTTTTGAAATTTCTCTATAATATATAAATAATACATTAAATTTTATCTTTCAATGTCAGTTAGTGTCTTAATGAGTCAAAATAAACTGTACTTGAATTACAATTTACTAAAAACTAATTAAGTAAGGAGATGAATTATGAATAATTTCATGGAATTTTTAGCAGGTATTGTGAATATACTAAATGCTTTTTTGTGGTCTAAAGTACTTATTTTCTTATTGATATCAGTTGGTATTTACTTTTCTTTTAAAACAAAATTTGTTCAATTTAGATATTTTAAAGAAATGTTTAAACTTCTAAAGCCTAGTAGTACAGATAAACCAGATGGTGTTTCATCATTTCAAGCTTTCTGTATAAGTACAGCTTCCAGAGTTGGTACTGGTAATATTGCAGGGGTTGCTATGGCCGTTGCCGCAGGTGGACCTGGTTCAGTATTTTGGATGTGGCTTATTGCCCTTATTGGGGGTGCTTCTAGCTTTGTAGAAAGTACATTAGCACAAATTTATAAGACTAAGGATAAAGATGGCAACTTCCTCGGTGGTCCTGCTTATTACATAGAAAAAGGTTTAGGTAAACGTTGGCTTGGTATTTTCTTTGCCATTTTAACAACTCTATGCTTTGGACTTGTATTTAATGCAGCTCAAGCCAACACTACTACCCTAGCATTTACTAATGCTTTTAGTATTAATCCTTCATTAATGGGGGTTATTCTATCTGTTTTAACTGCTGCCGTAATATTTGGAGGAGTTAAAAGAATTGCAAAGGTTTCTGAAGTGATAGTTCCTATCTTTGCAACAATTTATATTTTAGTTGCTATCTTCGTAATAGTAATTAACTTTAGAGCTTTACCAAATATTTTCAAGTTAATATTTGAAGGTGCTTTCGGTATTAGACAAGCAGCCTCTGGTGCTCTTGGTTTTACCATAATGCAAGGAATCAAAAGAGGATTATTTTCAAATGAAGCTGGTATGGGTAGTGCCCCTAATGCTGCTGCAACTGCAACGGTATCTCACCCTGTAAAACAAGGACTTACACAAACCTTAGGTGTTTTCACCGACACTATCGTAATTTGTACTTGTACTGCTTTTATAGTTTTAATATCTGGTGATTATGCAAACACTACCTTAACTGGAATTGAACTTACACAAAGTGCATTAACTTCTCAAATTGGAGTTTTCGGCACTTACTTCTTAGCCATTTGCACATTCTTATTTGCCTTTAGTTCTATTGTAGGAAACTATTATTATGGGCAAGCTAATATAGAATTTATAACCGATAATAAAATTATACTTACTGTATTTAGAGTATTTGTTGTACTTACTGTTTTTGCTGGTTCTTTAACTTCTATAGATATAGTTTGGAACCTAGCTGATTTATTTATGGCCCTAATGGCAATGGTAAATTTAGTTGCCATAGTATTACTTGGGAAATATGCCTTCGCTGCTCTTGATGATTATTCACTTCAAAAGAAAGCAGGTAAAGATCCTATATTTAAATCTTCTTCAATTCCTGGACTTGAAAATACAGAGTCTTGGAATGATGATGCAAATGAAATAGAAAAATGTTCTTAAGAATTTAATAAAACTAAAAGCTAGTACATTATTTCCTACTAGCCTTTGATTATTTCTACTGCACTTTAATAATAATATTAATTCTTGATACACTTTTAGAACTTATTATAACAAAAATAAAAAGAGGTATAAGTAATATTAAAATTACATTCTACCTCTTCTATATGTGGGATGATTAGTAAGCTATATTTACTGTCGCATAATCAGTTTTTGTAACTCCTGTTGTTGTAATACCTCTAATTGTTATTGTATGTTGTCCTGGCGCAAGATCTTTTACTACGATTGTTTTTACAGTCTCATTTCCTGAAGTTTGTATATCTAAGAAATATACTTTTGCTTTTGGATCCACTGAATCTGTAGTTCCTAAATTTACACCATCTACAGCTACATATGAATTTCCAAAAGAACCTACCCATTTAAATTTAATAGCTACATCTTTTGTTGTTAAATTTATAGTTGGATGATAAGTGTTAGATTGATAATTTCCAGCATCCCACAATTGATAACTAGGATCTGCACTTAAATTAACAGCTTCCCCAACATTAATTACATTAAGGCTTGGAGTTGTAGCTGCATAAGCACTAGTTATAGGTGCTAATGACATTGTAATTGCTAAAGCTAACATCATTAATATAACTTTAACATTTTTTCCTTTTAAAAACTTTTTCATAATATAACCTCCTATTTTGTAATTTTATATAAGTATATTATAAATTTATACTTTAGTTAACACTTTTAGTGTAAATTTTTGTTACTAATATCTATTAAGTTTTTTATTTAATGTACGATACATCATCTAGGAGGGGATAAATATGTATAATAAAATACAAGGTAATTTACCTAATAACTATTATAATAATGTAAATGACATTAATTCATTGAAAAAAACTACATCAAAAGCTAATATAGATAATGATTTAAATATTACTACTGAATCCGATACAATAAAAATATCAGAAAATAATAAAGCTGCAATTAACGGTAAAAAAGCACAAGATGCTTATGCTGATACTTTAGCTACATTTGCTGATAAAAGATATCCTTGTGGCAGTGGCACTCAAGACATCACAGGAGTTTTAGCAGACATTGCAGCATTTGCTCAAAGTGATGATATCATCTTTAGTCCTGGTGCTTCATTATTAGACTATATAGATAATTTAGCAGAGTTTGGAGAAAAGTTTTCTCTAAGCAAACCTAACTTAGTGCCATCTGATTTCTTCAAGTTTTGTGAAGAATATAAAAATAATTTAATGAAATATGATTATAAATAAAAAATAGGCTAGTAAAAATAGTAGTTCAACTATTTATTACTAGCTTTTTTATTAGGGGTTAATATTGGGTTATAGGTAGTTTAAGATATTTATCCTTGAACTTTGTTCTTATTCTCATATGCAATTAGGATAACATTCTTATTGTCACCCTTTGCCATTGTTTGTTCAAGATCAGTAATCCTATTTTTTTCTTCCTCTGTCATGTTAGCAAATTTATAATCTTCAAATTTTTGCATATCATCAACTCCTTTGAGATTAGTATTTCATTTTCAGAATAAATATATTCAATTTAAAAAATATTTTACCTTATTACATTCTACTTTAAACCTAATATTATCACCTTGAAATTCATAGCTAATATTTCCTTCATTTTTCTCCATTAATTCCTTGCATATAAATAATCCTAAACCTGAACTTACCTTTGTATTATCTCCGTAATTATATTTTACAAAAGGCTCAAACAAACTCGTCTTAAGTTCCTTAGGTATGGACTTCACCTTATTTTTAATAGCTATGGTTCCTTTATCACTACAAACATTAATATATATTTTTCCATCCTCACTATATTTAACTCCATTATCCAAAAGATTTACCATAACCATTCTCAATTCTTCTTTTACTCCATATACAATCAAATCATCACATTGAAGTGATATATTATTATCACTTTTTTCAAAGATAAGATTGTATTCAGCTGTAAGTTCCCTTAGCATATTTGTTATATTAAACTCTTCTGCACTCTTAGTTATTTCTTCTTTTCCTTTAGCCACAACTAGCATATTTTCTACCATGGATTTTAGTCTATTTCCCTCAGTAGTTATTCTTTCATATGCACGGGTTACCTCATTTTCGCCTAAGCTACCCTTTTTCAAAAGCTCACTATAGCCTAAAATTGCAGTGAGGGGAGTCTTCATTTCATGAGTTGCATAATTCATAAACTCCCGTGAAGTCTTTTCAAGTTCTTGTATTTTCTCTTTTTCTAAATAAAGTTGATTCATTTGCTCTTCTATCTTATCTTGCATGCCATTAAAGTGATGAACTAAGGTTGAAACCTCATCATTTCCCTTGACCTTGAGCCTTTCTTTAAAATCCCCATCTCCTATATGTACCATTGCCATAGATAGTCTATTCAATGGTTTTATTGCACTTTTCAATAAAATATATGCAATAAAAATCATTATCAAAAACAATATAAACTGAACAACTATAATCTTTGCCATTAGGATAAAATTTTCTTTATACTTATCTAAATAATCCTTCTGAAATACTAATGTTCCTGCATAATTCTCTTCAATATAAACTGGGTAAGCAAATGTAGCATAAAAATAATCCGCTTTATTCTTTTTAATATTTTTACTTATATACAATAGTGATGATTTTTTGTTACTATCTTTAATAATGTTTTTTCTTTCAGTGTCATCAATTAAAGTTCCTAAAAACTCTATATTTCTATCCTCATCATAATCAAAAGATATATACATTCCATACTGATTATTAATATTACTTAACACCCTCCAAATCTGATTATTCTCACTACTAAAATCTCCAGATCCAAAGTCATATTGCTTTTTTAAATCTGATACTGATATAGACCTAGCTTTATCCATATCTTGTTTTATATAATCTTTTAGATTTTCATCAAACACTTTCCACATTATTAGGTTTACACATATAAGTGTAATCAATGTTGTAACTATAAAGCCTAAAGTGATTTTCCCTCTTATAGTTTTTATCACAACCTCACCTCATTACATAGCCTGTACCAAATACAGTCTTAATAATTGATTCTCCAGGCATGTCTATTTTAGCTCTAAGCCTTCTAATATGAACATCTACGGTTCTGCCATCTCCATAATAATCGTATCCCCATATTTCATTTAATAACTCATCTCTAGTAAACACCTTATTTCTATTATTAAGAAAGTGAAAAAACAAGCCTGCTTCCTTCCTCTTAAGGTTTATTTCTATATCATTTTTAAACACTCTTTTCCCTTGTAAATCCACTGTTATATTTCCTGGGAGTATTAAATTTCCATCTAATTCTTTGTTAGTTTCTTTACTCACTCTTCTAAAAATAGCCTTTATTCTTACCATGACTTCTCTTAATTCAAAGGGCTTTGTGATATAATCATCTGCCCCTAGTTCTAGACCTAAAATCTTATCAAACATATTATCCCTAGCCGTAAGCATTACAACTAAATACTCATTGCTTATAGTCTTACAAACCTCAAACCCATCCATATCAGGCAGCATTAAATCTAAAATTACTAAATCCGGATTAAATGATTTAACTTGTTCTAAGGCACTCTTTCCATCATAAACACTTTTAACTTCATAACCTTCGCTGATTAACCCAAGGGTTAAAACATCATTTATTGAATATTCATCTTCTACAACTAATATCTTTTTACCCATGTATACACATACCCCTCTTAAATAAATAAAATCAATATTTATTATATCTAATTTTCAATAATATATCTCTTACATATAGATTCGTCACTTACCCCAAACTCACCATAAATACGTTTAGATAAGAATATTTCATTCCCCGCTTCATTTACTATAGCTGTTCCTGTTGGCATCCCGCCATCTTCTATTTGAGTTTCACCTCGTATATCCTCTTTGAAAATAACCTTTAACTCCTCGCTGTCTAGCTTCATTATATATCTATTTTCATTTTCTGCTTTATCAGATTTCTGTTCAAATTCCTCTGCCAAAAATAAGTTACCGCTTACATATTGAACTAACATATTCTTTTCCTTTGCTCCTTCGAATATAACTTTGTATTCATTTGTTTTGAAGTTGTATTTTGATATCTTATTAGTCTTATAAATTGGATAATTGTCTTCATATTCATTTATATCAATATCACACTGCATTATAATTTCACTATCACTTATGACACGTAGATACACTTCCTTCTCCCCTACAATTTCTTCTAAATCCATGTATTTTTCTAATATAATCTTCCCATCTTTTAAAGTTACCTTATTAATCAAACCATTATTTATATCCCAAACCATTAAAGAATCCGTTTCTTTTATATAGAAGATTGAAAATCTATCTTCTTTTCCTATGTCCATTTTGTAAGCTTCTTTATTTTTCTCATCATATATTCCTAAATATTTCGGCCCATAGCCTGTAGAATTAGCACTACTAAAATAATAATATTCATCACTACCCGAAACTTCCTTAATTGCATCCATTTTTATATGTGTGATTTTATTTATTTCATTTTCCATGTCACAAGCTTCTCTAGGCACATCTTCATTTCTATAATCTATAGTGTATATACCCTTTAGTCTTCCTTCTTCCCATTTATAATTAGTGGTTTTAACTCCATTAATCCAGGTAAATATTTCTTTATTAGTTTTCTCTAAAATATTTTCATTGTTTAATGAATATAAATTTTCTTCCATTCCCCCATCTATAGGCGAACTCCCTTCTATGTGCTCTTTCACAAAGTAAGTACCACCTTTTGAAACCGCTCCATATAGCTTTCCATCAAGATAAAATCCTGGATAAAAACACTCTAATGAATCAAGTTTTAAATCAACGTCCTCCACTGTAACCTTAGCTATATTTTCCACTTTCTGTGTAACATCTTCTTCCACAACTATTTTATCTACTGTAGCTTTTCCATCTTCTTTATTTATATCAGTTTGTACAACAACTGCTTTATCTCCCATTTTCTCACATCCCATTAAGGAAACTGAAATTCCCATGATTAGTAGAACTATAAATATTCTTTTCTTACTCATATCTATCACCTCTAATTACATAGTATCATATGGTTTTTACAAACTATGGTTAACTTGTTGTCAAATTGTTAAATATCTCGTGCTTCCAAATATAAACACCTATATAATCCATTAGAACATTTCTATGTATATATTAATATTATATATATATAGCATTAGTAAGGATATTCAATTATATGTCTTCACAAATTTTAACCCCTATATATTTAAATTCTTTACTTTTACAGGACCTAACCTCTATTTTAATAGGGGGATATTTTAGCAATAGATTTTCAAGAAATTCACATGATAATCTAATCATAGGTAGAATGCAAAATCTCAATAGAAATACAAACACTGAAAATATTAGAGCTACATCTATACCTATTAATCCACTGCCGCTTCTTAGGAATTCTAATATATTAAAGTGTAAAAATAATTCCTTTGTTCATACTAATCATGATGATAGTACTAATATCAACTATGAAGAATCAATCTTAGAGTTAAATGAACTTCTTACCTCTTTAGAGAGTAGAAATTCAGAGTTTCGTGACTCTACTGTAACCCGTCAATATTCACTCTTCGCATTTAATGAGATTATTATAGAAATTCTTGAAAAACTCGGTATAATAAAAACCTTAAATGTTAATAACCCTAAAATAAATGATATTCACCCTGGAGATTATATAAAGTTCATTGGAACGTTAAATATTAATACCGTTTCTAACTATGTATCTACTATTATAAACTTACTTAATAGCTACGATACTTCATTTCTTGATACTACCTTTAATAATAAAGAAATAGGTCCTTTAAGTTATGCCATGATTTTAAGGTTATTAACTATCATTCAAAATAATCTAGCTAGGGGTAATACCTCTGATGCTATAGTTAAAATGGATGAAATAAGCGCTGTTACTTCTTTAATTACGACTTCTTTTAATCAAAGTTATGTATTTGACTCTAATAATGCACCTTGTATAGTCTTTGGTAAGGTAACTAATGTGGTTCTAAACCCTGACGACAATATAAGCTTACTAAGGAAAACTGGACTAGATGAATACTATGTAACCTTACTTAACTCATTTATACCATATTTACAAGTTTTAAATGACAATGGCTTTATATTTCCGATGAACTTAATAACAGAGGTCCATTCACCAGCCCTCCAAATAACTCCAATAAGTATTTGTATTTAATAAAGGTGGTAATTTATTAGTAATATACCACCTTCTTCATTTGCAGTAACTTGCACCATAACTGTTTAAACTCTATATACATAAATCCTTTATTAAATTCACACTTCTCATGATATAATACTAGTAGGGGGTGTTTAAATGAACACAAAAAATGTTTTAAAAATAGCGCTATGCATATTAATAGGATTCGTTCTATTCTTTATAGTAAATTATTTTGCTCATATACCATTAAATTTAAAATTCCCATCACTTATTATAGTTTTAGTAATTTCTATAGCTATACCTTTGATTATTTTAGCTATAAAAAAAGCAATATGCAAGGAAGATACATCTTACATATCTATTGTTGGTAAAATTTTATGTGGAGCTTTTGCTGTCTATTTAGTTTACGCTGTAGTTACTACCAATGTAATAACTAACGCTAAGGATTATAGAGGGCTGCTAGGGGAAGTGAAAAATGAGAACTTTGATGAGAAAATTTCACCTATAGATCTATCTCAGATTCCAGTCATTGATGAAGAATATTCACTTAAAATAGCTGAAAGTAGATTAGGTGAGCTTTCTGCCTTAGGTAGCCAGGTACAACTTGGGACTCCTACTATACAACAAGTAAATGGAGTACTTCAATATGTAATTCCACTAGAACATTCTGGTTTCTTTCAATGGCTTAGTAATAAAGATGGTACACCAGGATATATTACTGTAAATGCAAATAATCCATCTGATGTTAAATTAGTAACTTCTTTAAATGGTGAAGATTTGAAAATGAAGTATTTAACTTCATCTTTCTTTAGTAATGATATCCATAGATATGCTCATTCACAAAACAAAACCATAGGGCTTACGGATTACTCTTTTGAATTAAATGATTCTGGTAGACCTTATTGGGTTATAAGTAAGTATGAAAAACAGGTAGGTGTATCTGGTCGTGCTGTAGTTGGAATAATGATTATAGATGCTCAAAATGGTGAAGTTACTGAATATGATAATTCTTCAATTCCTAGTTGGGTTGACATGGTACAACCTATGTATATAGTAAATGATAATATCAATTCTTGGGGTAAATATATTAATGGCTTTAGATTTTCTAAGAAAGATAAATTAAAAGCCACCAATGGAACTAACACCATATATAATAATGGTAACTGCTATTACTATACTGGAATAACTTCAGTTGGTTCCGATGAAAGTACAGTAGGTTTCATGCTAGTAGACACTAAAACCGGAGAATCCACCCTATATAAAATGCCTGGTGGAATAACTGAATTGGCTGGTTCCCAAGCTGTTGAAGGAAAAGTTCAACAATTCGGATATACTTCTACCATGCCTACTCTTATAAATGTTCAAAATCAACCTACTTACTTTACTCTGTTAAAAGATAATAATGGAGATATTAAAATGTATGGAATGGTTAATGTACAACAAAGAAATATCATTGCAGTTGGTGAAACCTTGAATGAAACTATGAATAACTATGTGGATTCCTTAACTGAAAATGGTTCTAACTCATTAGAGACAAGTGGTGAAATAAAGGTAGGTAAAGGCACTGTAGAAAGAATTGGTTTATTACCTACAGATAAAGGTAGCTTATTCTATATAATAACTAAAGAAAATAATACTACACTAATTATAGCTCCTTCTTCTATCTCAAAGGAATTACCTATAACTAAAGAAGGAGATAGTATAACCTTCGAATATGTGGATATGGGAACTTCAGATATAACTATAAAAGCCTTTGATAACATAAATTTAGATATTAAATAAAAACAATGGGCTGCCTCAATCTGATAGTATTAAGAACACCGTTGTGTTAAGATTAACTAATCTAAGAAGAGATTTTATAACATAGGGCTATAAATAATTATGTTTATTTAGTTACAAACTGAATATAATTAAAACTTAGACTATGTTTAACAATAATGTTGAAGCATAATAAAAATTTACTAATGAAAGGTATGAAACAATGAACTTTAAGAATTTAGGAATAAGTGAAGATATAATAAAAATACTGAAAAATAATGGAATAACAACCCCTACTCCAATTCAAGAGGAAAGTATTTCTCTTATTAAGAATGGAAAAGATGTTATCGCTGAAGCACAAACTGGTACTGGAAAAACTCTAGCTTTTTTACTACCTATGTTTGAAAATATATCTCCAGATACAGATGCAGTTCAAGGACTTATTATAACTCCTACAAGAGAACTGGCTATACAAATAACTGATGAGGCTAAAAAGCTTAAGGGTGGTAAAGATATAAACATTTTAGCTGCCTATGGTGGTAAGGATATTGGCTCACAACTTAAAAAGCTGAATAAAAATATTCACTTAATTATTGCAACTCCTGGTAGACTTCTTGATCATCTTGAGAGAAAAACTATTGATCTTTCAAAACTTAAAACCTTAGTACTTGATGAGGCAGATCAAATGTTACTTATGGGCTTTAAAAATGAAGTTGAAACCATAATAAAGCATACAAATAAAAATCATCAAACTCTATGTTTCTCTGCAACTATGGATTCTGCTGTTAAAAAGCTTGCCTATAGATATATGAATGACCCTTCTATAGTTACTGTGAAAAAGGAAGAGGTTACTCTTAAAAGCATCAAACAATTTGTAGTAGAAACTACAGATAGAAGAAAGCAAGATGCCCTATGTAAAGTACTTGCAGAAGATAACCCGTTCATTGCTATAATTTTCTGTAGAACTAAACGAAGAGCTGATGAGCTAGAACTGGGACTTTCTAAACGTGGCTATAAATGTGAAAAAATCCATAGTGATGTAGTTCAAGCTAAGCGTGAGAGAATAATGAAGTCATTTAGAAATGCTGATATTCAATATCTTATTGCTACAGATGTTGCTGCTCGTGGAATTGATGTTAGTGGAGTATCTCATATATATAACTATGATATTCCTGAAACTGTAGAAGGTTATATTCATCGTATTGGAAGAACTGGAAGAGCTGGTGAAGAAGGTTATACTTGCGTATTTATAGATCCTAAAAATGAACCAATTTTAGAAGATATCGAAAGAAAAATAGGATTTAAGATTCCTAGAAGAGAAGTGCAGCTATAATACTATTTCTTTCAATCAAAGTTTTCTTCATAATAAAATAAATAACTAATTTAAAACAAGTGCTACCTGAAATTTTCAGATAGCACTTGTTCTTATATAATTCTAAACTTTAATGTGAAAAGCTCTAATATTATTATTTTCTATTCATTAAAAATATAAGACTTCTGCATCTAAATATTTACCAACTATTGTACCCATCTCATCAACAAAAGTTTCCTTATTCTCTAAAAAATTCTTCTTTAAGTAAATTCAGTGCTTTCTCAAAATTATCCTCTGAAACCCCAGAACAGGATAGCAGTAATCTTGGATATTTTCCATCTTTTTCCGAATCAAAAGCACGAACTAAAACTCCAACATTTGCCCCACGTCTTACAAGTTCTTTCGATGATAATTGACTTTTAACTTCAAGTTGTATTAAAAACCCCCCTGAACCAGGTAATGCTGTAGCTCTATCTCCAAAAATTTTATTTATAGCAATGCATAGCTGCTGACTCTTTATCATATAAAGTTTTCTTGCTTTTTTAATTTGCCTTCCTAAATGTCCATCGCGTATAAACTGACATAGTGCAATTTGTTCTGTCTTTGATGCAGTCTGATTATATATTCCTCCACGCTTCATATATATACTAGTTAATTCCTTTGATAATACCATAAAGCTAATTCTCAGTGATGGTAGCAACAATCTTGAAAAGGTCCCCATATAAACCACTTTTTCTCCTCCATCTAAACCTTGTAATGATGGCACTGGTCGACTATAATACCTAAATTCACTATCATAATCATCCTCTATTATTAAGCAGTCCTTCGACTGTGCAAAGGATAATAGTGCAAGCCTAGTTTGCATTGGCATAACATCACCCCATGGTGTTGTATGAGACGGTGATGTATATATTATTTTAACTTTATCCTTCTCAAACTTGGATAAGTCATTGGTCATATTACCATAGATTAAAGTATCAAAGCCTCTATCTTCAAAGATAGCTCTGCCCTTCTCAAAGCCTCCTCCTGTAAAGGACACCGGTGAGCGAACCCCCGTTAAAGAGCATAAAATTTGCAGTAAGCTCTGTACCCCAGCCCCTACTACGATTTGCTCCGGAGTACATATAACTCCTCTTCGTTCCGCTACATACCGTGATAATACAACTCTAAGGTCATACTCACCTTGAGGATCTCCATAAGATAAAAGTCTTTCTCCATTACGGAGTGCACTCTTTATATATCTACTCCACAGATCAAAATTAAAGCTCTTATCATCAACTGCAGAAGTTGCAAAATCATATAGTTGCTTGTCCTCAAATTTAGATTTAGAAACCTTCACCGGTAAGGGTTTCTGAATATCCCTATAATCTAAATCACTTACGTAAAACCCACTTCCTGAACGTGGAGTAATATAACCTTCTGCAGCCAACTGTAAGTATGCTGCCTCTACAGTTGTACGGCTTATCATTCTCTCCTCTGCACATCTTCGTATAGATGGCAATTTGCTTTCCGCCTTAAGTGTGCCTAAAGAAATAAGACCCTTGTAGTGGTTATAAAGTTGAATGTATAATGGTACATTCGGAGCATCATTTGGATTAATTATAGTTGTACTTACTTTGCTCATGAAAAAACTCCCCCAAACCGTCCCTATTTAAATTTCATATTTTGTACATTTTAACAATGACAAATATTATGTATAGTATACATAAGGGATGATAAATATTCAAGTATACAGATTTAATTTAATTTTATTAACTAGCTTTACTTATCATATCAATTTAGTTAAAATCTATTTAATTTGATTTATATACATTATAAAGGGGGCTTAAAATTGGACAAATTAAGAAGAATCGTAGCAATTCATGATCTATCTGGTTTTGGAAAATGTTCATTAACTGTTGCATTACCCGTAATTTCCGTTGCTGGAGTGGAATGTACCTGTATGCCAACAGCAGTTTTATCTACACACACAGGAGAATTTACTGGCTATACTTTCCGTGATTTAAGTAAAGATATGTACCCTATGGCACAGCATTGGAATTCACTTGGACTTGAGTTTGATGCCATATATTCTGGATACCTTGGTAGTTCTCAGCAGGCAGATCTAATTGCAGATATTATACCACTACTTAAAAATGATAAAACCTTAGTTATAATAGACCCTGTAATGGCGGACCATGGACAATACTATACTAATCTAGACACTAAAATGTGCAAAGGATTTTTGAAACTCTGTGAAGTAGCTGATATAATAACACCTAACTTTACGGAAGCAACTCTCTTATTAGGTGAAAAATATGTTGAGCCACCTTATACAAAGGATTATGTTGAAGGTTTATTAAAACGCCTTTCTAATCTAGGTCCATCAAAAATTGTACTTACTGGTGTATCATTTAAGTCTGATGAGGTGGGAGCAGCCTGCTATGACAAAGAAAGCGGAGAAATTCACTACACATTTACATCTAGAACGCCAGGAAATTACCATGGTACCGGTGATCTCTTTGCCAGCGCTTTTTCAGCTGCTATGGTTAGAGGTATTAGTATCGAAAAGTCTATAAAAATCGCCATAGATTTAGTTAAAAGTTCAATTGAACTTACCTACAAAAGAGGAACTGAAGCCCATTATGGAGTAGACTTTGAAAATGTATTACCACAGTTTATTATGGACATTCAAAATAATCTTAATAAATAAATTTAGTTTATAAATTTGGGGGGTATGTAAAATGAATACAACGCAAAAGAAATTTTCTACACAAACTATGGTTTTAATTGGTCTTTTTGCCGCTCTTTGTTATGTGGCATTATTCTTTAAAATACCAATTCCATCACCTGTAGGTAAGCCATTTTTACACATGGGAAATATGTTCGTAATCTTAGCTGCACTTCTTTTCACAGGTACTATCGGAGGACTTTCAGGTTCTATTGGTATGGGTTTATTTGACTTAATGAACGGTTATGCATCTAGTGTTCCAAAAACTGTTTTATTAAAGTTCGGTATTGGAGCAATCGTTGGAGTTGTTGCCTCAAAAGGAAACAAAGATGACGCGAAATCTCCTATAAAATGGATTAGCATAGCTTCAATTATTCTTATTTTAATAGGTATAGCTCTTTTTGCTGTGTCAACTACTATGGGTAACGAAATTACTGTTGCAGGTATTGAAAAGAAACTAGTAATTAATCCTGTATTATATGTATTTTCACTTATTCTTGGAATAGCTTTAGGAATTGTATGTATCGTTTCTAAGAATTTATCTATTAAGATTCAATATGCAGTTTTAGGATCTGTAGCAGGTATAGCATTTAATTTAGTTGGAGAATTTTTATTTGGAGTAGTAACTCTTCTACTTGCTGGTAGTGGTTTTCTTCCTGCTGTTTTAAGCTCAGCTGTAAGTTTACCAGCAACTCTTATAAATGGATCATTTTCAATATTTGTTGCTGTTGCACTATATATTCCATTATCTAAATCTATATTAAAATCAAAAATTAATGTAGCTTAATTTTTTAATTATAAAAGCCAAGGCTTTACGCCTTGGCTCATTATAGTGTAGATGGGGATTATTCAGTCTACCTATAAAACATGAAAAATATTATAAATGCAATTACTGCAAAAATAATTAATAATACTGGGATTATCACCGATGCTGTAGCAAGTACTAACGCTAAAAAATCATTTTTCTCTAGCTGTAAATTTGCTACCATATCCGGATTTACTTCTCTCTTCTTAAATACATCTTTAAATGCATTTCTCATCCTACTCACGTATATTCATCTCCTTCTTCGTCTTTTATACCTGTCCCGCAAAGTGGCAAGCACAAAAATGACCTTTTTCTATTTCTTTAGTTTCTGGTACTTCTTCTTTACATATATCTTTAACATAAGGACATCTAGTATTAAACTTGCAACCTTTTGGCAAGCTAACATTGCTTGGTATTTCTCCTTTTATAATGCTTATGTCACTTTTATAATCTGGATTTGGCACAGGTATAGCTGCAAGTAATGCTCTTGTATATGGATGCACCGGATTCTTATATAAATCTTCCTTATCGGCTAGTTCTACTATAGAACCCAGATACATTACTCCAACTCTATCGCTGATGTGTTTTACAACGCTTAGATCATGGGATATGAATAAATAGGCAAGTCCCATTTTCTTCTGTAAATCCATCATAAGATTTAATATTTGTGATTGAATAGAAACGTCTAGAGCTGATACCGGCTCATCACATACTACAAACTTTGGCTGCAATGCTAAAGCTCTTGCAATTCCTATACGTTGTCTTTGCCCACCTGAAAATTGGTGAGGGTACCTATAAATATGATATGGAGAAAGTCCGCATTGCTCAATGATTTCTTGAACTCTTTTATTAAGTTCCGGCCCTTTCTTATATAATTTATGCTCAACTAATGCTTCGCTAACTATAGTGTGTACATTCATTCTTGGATTTAGAGAACTATATGGATCTTGGAAAATAATTTGCATATCTTGTCTTAGTGGTTTCATCTTTTTTTCATTATACTTTATTATATTTTCACCTCTATATAGTATCTGTCCTCCAGTTGGTTCATATAACTTAATTAGAGTTCTACCCAGTGTAGATTTTCCACAACCAGATTCTCCAACTAGTCCCAAAGTTTCTCCTTCATATATTTCAAAGGAAACATTATCTACAGCCTTAACACAAAGTTTTTCACCTGTTGCAGACTTGCCTTTTACGGGAAAATATTTTTTCAGCTCTTTAATTTCAATAATCTTATTTCTTTCCTTTTCCATTATGAATATCCTCCTCTCTATGATGTTGTTCATCCACAGTTTCATTGTATAGGAAGCATCTTACCTGATGTTTATTTGAAGCATCACTTACAGCAGGCATTTTAGTCTTACATTCTTCCTTTGCAAATTCACATCTTGGCTCAAAATAACAGCCTTTAGGAAGGTGGAATGGATTTGGAACTACTCCATCTATAGAATATAGTCTTTCTTTTTCTTCATCTAAGCTCGGTATTGATGCTAAAAGTCCCTTAGTATAAGGATGCATTGGATTATCAAATAACTCCTTAATCGGAGCTGATTCAACTACCTTTCCAGAATACATTACAATAACATGGTCTGCCATTTGTGCTATTACTCCAAGATCATGGGTAATTAACATTATTGCTGTATTAGTTTTCTCTTTTAAATCATTCATAAGCTTTAGAATCTGTGCTTGAATTGTTACATCTAAAGCCGTAGTCGGTTCATCTGCAATAAGTAATTTAGGTTCACAAGCAAGTGCCATTGCTATCATAACCCTTTGACGCATTCCACCACTTAGTTGATGGGGGTAATCTCTTGCAACTTGCTCTGGTCTTGGTATCCCAACGAATGAAAGCATATCTACCGCTATCTTCTTAGCTTCTTTTTTATTTATACCTCTATGAAGCATTACTGCCTCCATTATTTGATCTTCAATTCTAAATACAGGATTTAAAGATGTCATAGGTTCTTGAAATATCATAGATATATCATTACCTCTTATTGTTCTTATCTCTTTATCATTCATTGGTACTATATCCTTACCCTCAAACTTAATAGTACCTTCCACTATTTTACCTGGCTTTTCTATAAGCTTTAATATAGACATAGATGTAATACTTTTACCACAGCCTGATTCTCCAACAATACCGAGAGTTTTTCCTGGTTCTACATCAAAGGATACTCCATCTACTGCTTTCACAATTCCATTGTCTGTATAAAAGTATGTTTTTAAATCTCTTACCTCTAATAAATTATTCATATACTCCACCTACCTTATCTCTTTTGGATCAAAGGCATCTCTTAAGCCTTCACCCAGAAGATTTATACTTACAACTGTTAATATTATTAAAATACCAGGTGGAATCCAAATCCATGGGTTATTGGCAAATATAAAGGAATCTCTAGCTCTTTCAATCATATTACCCCAAGTTGGAGTTGGAGGAATTACTCCTAATCCAAGGAAGGAAAGTCCAGCTTCTGTTAGTATTGCTCCAGCCATTCCAAGGGTAGCATTAACTATAATATATGCAAGCGTATTAGGTAATAGATGTTTAATTATTTTTGATTTATTTGAAATTCCTAGTGCCTTAGTGGCTACTATGAAATCTTGTTCTCTTAAGGATAAAATTTGCCCTCTAACCATTCTTGCTAATCCTGGCCAAGATAATATTGCAAGAATAACCATAACCACATACATTTTCTGAGAACTTGTTACTCTCCACATTAATGCAAAGGAAAGAGTTATCATAATAGGCATGAATGGAAGTGAGCTTACTATTTCAGTAAATCTCATAAGTATGTTGTCCACCCAACCACCATAATATCCGGCAATACCACCAATAGTAGCTCCAAGAATTACTGTTATTCCAGCAGTCATAACTCCTATAAAAATAGAAATTCTGCCTCCATAGAATACTCTCATAAGTATATCACGCCCTTGTTCATCAGTTCCAAGCCAATGCTTTGATGATGGTGGTAACACCTTATTAGTTAGTTCAAATTCATTTAAGTTATATGGTGATATAATCGGCACTATAATAACTAACAGTACTATAATTGCAAATATTATACCTCCAACAAGTGCTATTTTATTTTTTCTAAATCGCTCCCAAGCAACCCTCCATGGACCCACAGCTTGGAGGTCCTGTTTTGTTTTTTCTTGTTTTGCTTTTTTAACTTCTAACATAATAAAACTAACCTCCTACCTTTACTCTAGGATCCACCAGTGCATAAGACATATCTGCAGCCAAATTCCCCAATACCATTAGTACTGCAAAGAAGGTGTTTGCTGCCATAACAACCCAAATATCTCGCCCCATAACTGATTCATAAAGTATATTCCCAATTCCAGGCCAAACAAATACAGTTTCAAGTAATATTGAACCAGCGAATAATGAAGGTATATACATACCTAAAAGTGTTACGATTGGTATTAATGCATTTCTAAAAGCATGGCGGTAGATAACGACCTTCTCCTTTAGCCCTTTTGAGCGAGCTGTTCTTATATAATCCTGATTAATTACCTCAATAACACTGTTTCTTACATATCTTATAAGTCCAGCAAGACTTAATATTGTTAACACTATTGTCGGTAACAGCATATGTTTACCTATATCTGAAATCATTGCCCATGCACTTCCATATCCAACTGCCGCCATTACTGGAGTCTTCATGCCGTTAAGTGGTATTGCTCCATTACTAGGTATTGCTATGAAAAATATCATAAGTAATGCAAAGAAGAATGATGGCATCCCCACTCCTACAAGAGAAAATACCGTCCAAAAATTATCAAAGGTTCCGTATTTTTTAACTCCGGATTTTATTCCTACAGGAATTGCTATACAAAAAGCAATGACCATTGATACAACATTGATTAAAAAACTATTCCAAATGTAATCTCCAATAACTTGATTTACAGGTTTTCTGAATTTTAATGATGTTCCAAAATCCCCCTTAAATGTTCTCGAAATCCAATTTACGTATTGTACAACTGGTCCTTTATCCAACCCCAGTTGCTCCCTTATTTGTTGCTGTTGTTCTGGTGTAGTTTTAGAACCTTGTCCTAAATACGCATTAACAGGATCTCCTGGCATAAGTGAAAGTAGAGCAAAAAGTATAATTGTTATAATTATCATAACTGGTATTAAATTAAGTAACCTCTTGCCGAAATACTTTAACATTTTATCCCCCCTAAATCTTATTTAATAAACGCCCCACCATAGGCAGGGCGCCAATAACTTATATGAAAATATTCATATTATTCTTCAATATAAGCATCTTTAAGTGCATCTACCCAGTTACAGAATGGGCTTGTTTCTAGATTTTTAACTTTTTTGTTGTATAAATCAAAGTAACTATTAGCATAAACTGGAACTATAGGTGCATCATCATTAAGAATTTTAGCTATTTTTTTGTAAATAGGTTTAGCTTTTTCAACATCTATTATGCTCCTAGCCTCATCTAATAACTTATCAACTTCTGGGTTATTATATCTAGCTGTATTGTCTTTACCACTACCTATATAAGATGAGTGAATCTCTGAATATAAAGTATCTGGATCTGGTGTAGTGATAGATGTTGCCATAAAGTAAACATTCCAATTATCTACATTTTCATCAGAGTTATAGATAACATAGTCTAGCATTGTATTAAACTCAAGGTATGCAATGTTAAGTTTTACTTTTAGACCTTCACCCCAGTCTCTTTGCCACATTGGAATAAGTGTATTTAAAATGGCATGGTCTGGCATAGCAGCTATATTAAGCTCCATAACTTTTCCATCTTTTTCTCTGAATCCACTTGGACCAACTTTCCAACCAGCTTCCTCTAAAAGAGTTTTGGATTTTTCTAAATCAAAATCATATTCAGTCATTTCACCAAGTAATGCATCGTCTATAGCCCAAGACATTTGAGAGAATGGGTGATATTGAACTGATGCAAGAACATCTCCTGATTCTTCATCTTTATAATAACTGTTTACGAATTCTTTAATATTAAAACCGTAGTACAAAGCTTGACGTACAGCTTTATCAGCTGTTGGACCTGACTCACAGTTAAATTTAGTGTAGCCATATCCACTTCTATCATAAGTATTTGAAGTTAAGAAATCCTTAGCTTTTGCTTCATTAATTTTCTTAGGCTCAATAACTCCTGGAAGCAAGTCTACATTTTTAGAAGTTAATTCTACTATGTCAGTTGTTTCGTCAACGAATTTACATACAATGTTTTCTATTTGATATCCTTCTCCATAATACTCAGGATTTCTCTTAAGAGATGCAAATTGTTTTTCTTCAAATTTCTCTAAAGTATAAGGACCAGAACCCACTGGTGTTGTTGTAATAGCTTCTATTTTAGAAGTATCCCCAACTTTATAATCTTTTCCATAATAATGTTCTGGCATTATTTGCAATAGACAACTTTCTAGGTTAGTTCTTAATGGTTGTACAAAACTAAACTTTACTGTATTTTCATCTACTGCAACAACTCCAGGAAAATCTTCTGTCTCCCCCTTAGAGAAAGCTTCATAACCTACTAAGTCCTTAGCCATTGACCCATATCTACCTGTATAAGATTTATCAGATACAATTTTATACGTAAATACTATATCATTTGCAGTAACTTTTTCTCCATCAGAGAATTTCATATCTTTTTTCAATTTAAATGTTATTTCCTTAGCATCATCTGAGAATTCCCAACTTTCAGCTGCTGATGGTATTAATTCACCTTTAACATCTCTAATCATAAGTTTTTCAAATACCATATCTATTACATTTGCATCATATGCGGATGAATAGTAAACTGGATTAAAGTTTCCCGACATCTCTGTAACACCTGCCACTAGAGTGCCTGAAGGACCTTTTTCTTCAACCTGTGTTGGATTGTCTTTGTTAGCATCATCTTTCTTGTCTTTGTTCCCACATCCTACTAATGAAAATGTTAGAATACTCGCTACTATTAAAGCCATTATCTTTCTCTTTTTCAAAATTTTATTCCCCCTTAAATAAAAATTTAAATACATAAATATATAAATAAATATAAATACATAAAATAAATGCAACATATGTATTTATATAAATTACCTAATTAGTGTTTTTATAAATTCCGTCTACTTTATGCTTTGGTATTTGCGCCATATTATGATGTGATTACATTTATATATATTCTTTATTGCTTTTATCTAAATTTATATGTTAGTTCTATTAAGAATATTCACATGTAGTTAATGTGATTTTACTTACTTTAACTATATTTCGCTTTAGTTTTTAAATAAAGTTCAAATTTCAAAATATAATTTTGAATTTTTTTACTTATTTTCAAGTTTCAATATATACATTCTATCGCGAGTATTGCAATTTGTAAACACTTTATTATAAATTTTCTGAATTTTCTTTTAAATTCTTCGAAACCTGAAACTTTAGGTTTACGAATTATTAGTTATTCTATTTACCCTAATTTCTAACAATATTCTATGATTAAACTAAGCATTTGTATAACAAACTATTAATTATATATATATTATGTTATACTATTAACATGTCTTAATAAGATTTTGTTATTATAGATTAACAGTTATAGTTTTATTTTATCTAACATATTTTTTACTTATGAATATTAGCATACAACCGACTTGCAATATTCCTCAAATTATATTGTCGATTGTTGTCAAAAATATTTTATTCTAAATAATGTATAATATAAAAATAATCCTACCTACAAATAAGCAACTATATAAATTAGAATTATGCCAAAAATCACAAAAATAACCCACCAAAGGTAACTACTTCATCTACCTTAGGAGGGTTATATATTTACATTATTATATTGTAAAGTGAGACTTATTGAGTGACAGTTTTAAATCTCCCACTCAATTTAGTCAAACTAATCCAGGGTCGTAACGACTCTTATCTCCTACTTAAAAGAAGATGGGAATATTAAAGTCGGTAGACATGGGATAAATTCCAACAATGATTAAGGGGACCACTTCCACCACCAAGATTCAGATTAGCTCTTAATGCCCCTGTTATATATTCTTTTGCTTTCTTAATGCTTTCTTTTGCATCATAGCCTGCTGCTAAATTACATGCTATTGCTGAAGATAGAGTACATCCAGTTCCGTGTGTGTTAGGATTATCTACTCTTTCGCTTTCATACCAAGTAATATTCTCATTTTCATATAATAAATCATCAGCAGCATCCTTCAAATGACCACCCTTTATAAGAATCTTACCTTGATAACTTTCAGATATTTTCCTAGCTGATTTTATCATATCTTCTTTATTTAAAATTTCAAACCCACAAAGGCACTCTGCCTCTGGAATATTAGGAGTGATTACATCTGCTATAGGTAAAAGCTTTATTATTAATGCTTCCATAGCATCTTCTGAAAGTAATCTACTTCCACTAGTAGATATCATAACTGGATCTACTACAATATTTTTAACATTATATTCTTTTAATCTTTCCACAACCTCTTCAATTATCTCCTTTGAAGAAACCATACCGATTTTCACTGCTTCAGGAAAAACATCCTTCATTATGCAATGAATTTCATTTCCCACAAACTCTTTTGGTACATCCATAACCCCATAAACCCCAGTGGTATTCTGTGCTGTTAAAGCTGTAATTACACTCATAGCATACATCTTATGGGAAGTAATTGTTTTTATATCAGCCTGTATTCCAGCTCCTCCACTACAATCTGAACCAGCAATAGTTAGTACTTTCTTCATTTAAATCCCTCGTTTCTTTTAAATGGTTCTGTTTCTTTCTTATAGTGATTGTTCTAGAGTGTCATTAGAATTGATTTTTTGTATACTTATAGAATACATTTCTATTATCCATCCAAAATTTATTTCATATCTATCTGCTCTAGCACCTCTTCTTAATCTAAATTTCATTTGATAGAATTAACATATCTTCAGATAGTTTTAACATTTCTTTTGTAGCTGACCCCACATCTTCTTTTGCAAATATAGCTGAAACTACAGCTACTCCATCTACACCTACACCTTTTAGTTTTAAAATATTTTTTTCGCTGATACCCCCAATAGCAACTACTGGTACGGATACCCCATTGCATATATCCCTTATAGTATCAAAAGATATAACATTTGTATCAAGCTTTGTTGATGTAGAAAAAGCAGCTCCAACCCCCAGATAATCTGCTCCATCTGCCTCTGCTTTAATCGCCTGTGCTACAGTCTTTGCAGTAACTCCAAGAATCTTATCTTGTCCAATTAACATTCTTGCTTCTTTAGCATCCATATCACCTTGCCCAATATGTATTCCATCAGCATTAACTTCTATAGCAACCTTAATATCATCATTTATAACAAATGGAACCTTATATTTGTCTGTAATCTTCTTTATTTCTCTAGCTTCTAAAATAACTTCTTCATAACTTAGCTTTTTTTCCCTTAGCTGAAGAAAAGTTGCACCACATTCTAAAATTTTCTCAACTTCTTCTGCTAAAGTTTTATCCTTGAGCCAAGTTCTATCTGTAACCACATATAGCTTCATATCTTCTTTACATATATTCAAATTAATCCACATCCCCACCACTATTTTTTATACTTTACTTATATACTCCTATTACTTAATTATTGTTTTTATATAAATCCTTATCAATACCTACTTAAAATACAGTAGAAATAAAAAAATATGGGATACACCAATTAAGTGTATCCCATTAATAATCTTAATGAATCTCCTACGTTGGCATTATCCAAATCAGGTTATGGGTCGAAACTACATTTGGTTTCCTCTCAGCCTACTTGTGTAAGCTCCCCGTTAATATTAAATATATTTAAACCATACTATAAATTCCCCATATTGTCAATTTAGACAATACTTTCTCATAAAAAATCTTAAGTGAGTAATATTTTTAGTATCACCGACTTAAGACTTAAGTATTATAACAAGTTAACTATTTAATAAGTATATTATATCTCTAACTGCTTCTTTAGCTTCCTTTGGTAATTTAGATATGGCTTCATTTTGTGATCTTTCATCCTTCATTTGTGCTATCTTCATTATTTCTTGTTGTAACCCTGGTATGTTATTTATTACCTCTGATGCATTATTAAATTTTGCAGCAAAATTAGGATCATTCATCTTTTGCTTAATTTTCATAATTAATTCATAACCATTCATTTAAAATCCTCCCACAAGTAAAATACTACATTCTACTTCTATTGTATTCACTTGCTAATTAAATGTTCATGAAAAAATTAAACCCAATCCATATATAACCTTCTAATTGTCCATAAATGTTTTTATTATTACAGTTATATCACAATCTTCTATATCATTAAACATAGGAGTTATCCAAAAACCCACAACTTCTTCATTATATATTATGCCTATTACCTCTTGTATTTTATCATTCCCTGTATCAAGTCTTAAACCTAAAAGCATTACTTCTTTCCCTAAATATTTGCTAAAATCATAACCTTCTTCACTTGATAATTTATTTCTTTCTTCTAATAGCCTTCCTATTTCTATTTCATTAACTATTTCATCAAAAGATTTAGGCAATATAATATCACAACCTATTCCACTATTCATCACAGTAGATAATTTCATATCCGATATCTTAGAATAAAATTCACCTAGCCCCTTCTCAGCCTCTAATTCACTAACCTTATCTTCAACATCATCTTTATATTTTTTATTATTTTCTACTACAAAGGTATCATTGGTTTCCTCATCTCCAATATCAATATTAAAATCATCTATCGCATTTGATATTAAAAGTCCAACTACTAGCACAACTATGATAAGTATTACCCACAGAATCTCTTCAAAAATAATTTTCTTTTTACCTTCCATGTCTATCCTCCCATCATATAATTCAAGCACCGTTTACATATAATTTAATTATTACCTTATATACAAATAATTATTATCTTATATGTAAATTATATGATAAAATGCTAAAAATTAAAACATTATAAATTTCAATAATTTATCTATTACAACATCTCAATGAAATATCATAATAAAATTTATTTCAATTTAGATATTGCGTTACTTAAATTTCATAATTGCTTCAAAAATAAAAAAAGCTTATATCATAAGATATAAGCGTATAATTACATATTAAAATTGGTTGCGGGGATAGGACTCGAACCTACGACCTTTGGGTTATGAGCCCAACGAGCTGCCAACTGCTCCACCCCGCGTTATTGTTTTTCTTGTTTCACTTCTTAATTATTATACTAACATACTTAGTATAATATAGCAATATTTATTTATATATTTTTAAATTTAAATAAAATTTATTTAAAAAAATATTTCTTAAACTCCAAAATATTGAACTTTTTTCCTCCTAAATAAGAATTATGAGTACGCTATAATCAATGTAATTTTATCTATAAAATATTTTTATTATATCTCTCCATAAGGTGTAAAAATTGCAATAATACAAATACTATTTATGTATTATTTACATAGTAAGGAGGAATCACATATGTCTAGTAGAACAGGTATAATTAAATGGTATGACCAAGAAAAAGGATATGGATTTATTTCTTGTGATGAGGGTGACGACGTTTTTGTCCATCACTCACAAGTTAAAGAAAAAGGAACAAATAAGGATTTACACGAAGGTGAAAATGTAACCTTCGATGTTGAAAAAGGTGATAAAGGCCCCATGGCTGTAAATGTTCAAAAAATGTAATAGAAGGCTGTCTTAAGGTTGAATATCCACCTTAAAACAGCCTATTTCTTTTTTATTGAAAATATTTAGTTATTTCTTTAATTGAATCATTTAGCGCATCTGATATACTTTCTAACTGATTTGAATTATTTAAGTTTTCAGTTGCTATTGCCGCTGTTTCTTCTGAACTAGCCATTGTCTCTTCAGCTATTCCAGATAGATTTGTAATGTTTTCATCAATTTTTTCACTACTACTTAATATGGTATAAACTTTAGAAACTACACTAACGATTTCGTCCTTCATCAATAAAACATTTCCTTTTATTGCTTTAAAAGCTTCGTTAGTTTCCTTAACTAGCTGTTGTTGCTGGTTATTTGCATTTACTAGCTCCTCAACTTCCAATACAGATACATTTGTATCTTCCCTTAAGGACCTTAGTATATTATCTATCTCCGCTGAGCTATTCTTACTCTCAGTTGCTAGTTTTTTTATTTCATCCGCAACTACAGCAAAACCTCTTCCACTCTCACCAACTCTAGCTGCTTCTATTGCAGCATTTAAAGCTAATAGATTTGTTTGCTCAGCAATTGATGATATAACATTTGTTATTCGTGCAATGTCAGAAGATTTTTCAGATAAGTTATTCATAATATTGCTAACTTCAATATTTTTATCATTAATATATTCGCTTTTTTCAGATAAGTTATATACGATTTCTAAACCACTATCTATTGCGCCTTCAGCTTCCTCAGAAGATTTTTGAACAACTTTAGCTATATCTGAAGCTTCTGCTATTCCATGTTTTATTTCATTAATAAGAGTAGTTTGGCTCTCAATTTCCACAGTAGTGTTTGTCGCCCCTTTAGCAATCTCTGATATAGCAGAACTTACCTCTGTTGTGCTTTCACCCATCAATGAAACAATTTCCTTAAGATTCTCTGATTTATCTTTAACAGTATTAGATACCTTAAATAAATCTTCTAGCATTTCTTTCTGAAGTTCATTATTCTTATTTATTATTTCAATCTTATCATTCATTTCACTATTCATCTTACTAATAAATTTTGTAACAGAAATAACCATTATTCCAAAAATAATTGATGCACCTAGAATAATAACAAGTTCTGTTCGATTTCCCAACTTAAATTGATTATACGAATAACCTAATATTAAAATAAAATTACCCAAACAAACACTACGCATTAGTACAGCATCTAGATATAAAACTAAAATTAATACAATCGGAAATATCAATGTAAAGACTGACACATGAGTTGCTGTTAATAGAAAAATTGCATATAATATTGTACACCCAATAGATATTACCCATTTTATAATACTGCTATCTCTATTTTTCAAATACAAACACATTGATATGATATAGGTTGTTACTCCAACTAAAATTTTAGGTAGTGCATATACAAAGCTTTCTTCCCCTTTATAGACCTGCATTAATGATCCAATCATCACAAAACTTATCGTTATTAAAAATATTTTTAACACTTTATTGTTTGTTTGAGAAATATGGCTCTCATTAGCATTTATAGTTCTGTCATTTTCCATCACAATTACCCCTTTACCCCTTTAGTACTATTTACTATTTTTTATTATCGTGTAATATTATATATATCTTTATATTATTATAACTTAATAGTAAAATTTTAGCATTATTTTTTTCTGTTATTATTTGTTCTTATTCGTTTCTTTGTAAATACTAATTAATAACAATTAGAAAGTAAGTAGGTAATAGACATGAATTATATAATATTTGATTTAGAATTTAATCAAGCTTTACCCAATACTAAAGATATCAAAACAGATTGTAGCTTAAAGCTCACCTTTGAAATTATTCAAATTGGGGCAATAAAACTGAATAAAAATTTTGATACAATTTCCACATTTAATACACTAATTAAACCAGTAGTCCACAAAACTATTCATCCTTACGTGGAAAAACTGACTAAAATAAATGATGAACAATTAAATTCATCTAAAAATTTCGCTGAAATTTATGAAGACTTTATAAATTTTCTTGGCGAAGATGATACTATACTAGTTGTTTGGGGAAAATCTGATGTTAAAGAACTTATAAGAAACATAGAATTTCATAACCTTTCAACTTCTTTAATTTCTAAAAAATACATTGATATTCAAAGTTATGCTTCAAAATATCTTAAGGCTGCCAAGGGAACTAACATTGGTTTAGGAAATGCTGTTGAACTCTTAAATATAGAATCTCAAGGAGAGTTTCACGATGCCTTTAATGATGCATATTATACTTCTGAAGTTTTCAAGAAAATTTTTGATGATAATATAAAGCCTACAATATACACACCAAGACCTACTAAGAGACCTCCAGTGTTTAAAGAAACTATTGATATGAATGGATTAGTTAATCAATTTGAAAAAATGTATAATAGAAAAATGTCAACAGAAGAAGAAGACATAATAAAACTTGCCTACACCATGGGAAGAACTAGACAGTTTGTTCTAAGTGATGAGGGACATTCTTAAATAAACCAAATGATAGGATATATAATAATTATTAAATTTATATTGGAAAACAAGTTTCTATAATAAAAAAACTTCAGCCTATTTTTAAGCTGAAGTTTTTTATAGAGCCTTTTATTGGTATTTATACAATAATACTAACCTGTATTTTTATATAATATCAACACATAGTAACTAAAATTTTATTCAGTATATAAACCTCTTAATATCTCTATTTCCTTTTCATATCCCTCAATTTCATTAGGTGTTTCAAGAAAAAATGGTAAATGTCGCAACTTAGGATGATTAATAATTCTAGTAATAGCTTCTATACCTATAGAACCCTCACCAATCTTTTCATGTCTATCCTTATGACTCTCAAAAGGATTTTTACTATCATTTAAATGTATTGCCCTCAATTTATCTAATCCAATTATCTTATCAAATTCATTTAATACCCCATCTAAATCATTAACAATATCATATCCAGCATCATATACGTGACAAGTATCAAGGCATACTCCCATATGATCTTTAAGTTCTACTCTGTTTATAATTTCCGCTATTTCCTCAAAACTTCTACCAACCTCTGAACCTTTTCCAGCCATTGTTTCTAATAAAATTGTTGTTGTTTGCTCTGGTTTAATAACACTATTAAGCATTTCTACAATGTAATTAATCCCAACTTCAACACCTTGCTTCACATGGCTGCCTGGATGAAAATTATATAAACTATTAGGTAAATATTCCATTCTCACTAAATCATCTATCATCATCTCCATTGCAAACTTCCTAGTGTTTTCATCTGCTGAACAAGCATTTAATGTATATGGTGCATGGGCTAATACTGTTGCAAAATCATTCTCCTTTGCCATTTCTAAAAGAGCTGCAACATCCTTTTCATCTATAGCTTTAGCTTTTCCACCTCTTGGATTACGGGTAAAGAATTGAAAAGTATTAGCACCAATTCCAAGTGCCTCCTTACCCATGTTTTTAAATCCTTTAGATGTTGATAAATGACATCCTATATTTAACATTTAATTACCTCCACTTTACATTCACTTATTTTTATATAAATTTTAATCTTGTGTTAGGCATCTGAAAACAAATAATAAGTCAAAGATGCGAAGGATATTTTGAGTTAGACAAGGAAGTAGGTTCCGCAGATAGTAGAACTATCTAAGGGTTCTGCTGACGACGTATCACTCAAAATAGCCTAGGAGACTGACTTATTTATTTTTTGAAGATGCCTTAATCTAAATCTTAATAAGATGATACTATAATAGAAGTAACTTGTACATGGACATCTAATTATATAATAAACTCATTTTCACATTTTATTAATTGTTTGTATTATATTTAAATAAGTATGTTTTTATTTCCAACTTATCTCTGGATTTTTTCTAGGTGTTGTTCTTGAATATTTTATATCTGGATATCCTATTACCATACAAGTAACAATTTGCTTACTTTCATCTAATCCTAGATAATCCATAATTTTTTTATTTCCTTGAGCTGCTCTTATAAAGAACCCACTAAAGAATGTTCCAAGTCCTAATGCATTAGTCATAAGCTCCATATTTGAAGATGCTAAAGATGCATTTACTTGTGAATCAGATACAACGAGTATTATACTAGGAGCATTAAAGAACAAACTTTCCCTTCCAGTTGGATTTGCTTTGTAGCCTTCATACATTTTCCCCCACATTTCTGCGTATCTCTTAAAAGGCATTGTTTGTGGATTTAAATTAGAAAGTATTCCTTGTCCTATGCCATTTAAGCTCTCTAATGCCATATCCTTCAACTCTTCTATCCCATCTCTTACTACTATATAAGATACATTTTGACTATTACTTCCTGTTTGTGTGAATCTTCCTGCTTCTATTATTTTTAAAAGCTTCTCTTCCTCTACATTTCTATTTTTAAAGTATCTTACACTTCTTCTAAACTTAATAAAATTCAGTAGATTATCAGCCTCTATTGAAAATTCTTCTTTATTATAATCTTTTACATCTTCCATATCATACTCATCTGTTGATATAGCATTTTTAGGACAAATAGCTATGCAGTGACCACATTTAAAACAAGTTACATTATTAATTTCAGCTTTTCCCTCTATAATATTAATATCTCTTGCAAAACAATCCTTTACACATAATCCACAACCTATACATTTATCTTTATTTACATTCATCATAAAATAATTCCCCCTACCTTATCCTTATTATCTATAATATTATCCTATCCAAGATATAACATATTTATATTTAGTGTCTACTTTAGGATCTGTAATATTGAATTCTCCATTTAAAGATTTTTCTTTGGCAGTTAAATGGAAATGACAAAGAGCAATTCCCATATCTATTCTATTCATTTCCATCTTACCATCTGTGTAAAAATGAAATTTATTTCCCTGCTTTAATATTCTCCAAGGTTGCTTATTCATAGCTGATGGAGCAATTCTTACCATTTCTAAAACTTCACTATACTTTTCTGCTGTTTCCTTAGAAAGTGGATTGTTAAAATCCTTATCAAAGAAGACTTCAGAATAAGCCTTCCGTTTATTTGTGTTGCTACCCATCATCGATGCTAAGAATGATTTTTTACCACCTTCATATCCTAACGGTGATACAATAGGAAGAATTTCATTTTCCTTTATACTCATAGCTTTTGCAAACTTACCTTTATTAAAGGTTCCACCAAGCCATACTGTTCCAAGACCTAAAGACGTACAATATAAAATTACTTTTTCAAAAACATATCCAAGGGCCTCGAAATTGAAGTTCCCTTTTTCACATGCAACAGCTAAGTAATAATTAGCTCCTTTTATCACTCCATAAGTTCCAAGTTTTACTTCTTTATTAGAATCGTCTTTTTTAATTAAGTTGACTCTCACTTTGGCATCAAAAGGATTATCTATATTATTAATGTACTCTTCTACTTTTTGAATTACCTTCTCTGATAAATCTTTATTTTCATAATTTCTTACTGAGTGTCTTAACTGTATAACTTCATTTATTGGTTTATTAAATATATTATCCATAATTTATAATCTCCTCAAACATAATTTTGACATATCCATAAATAAAATTTATAATTAGCCAATATAATTAATTAATTTTCAAATTACATATTGTGATTATATCATTACAAAACTAACTATGTCTAATTCATATTTTTCATATAAATATGACTTTTAGTTATAGTTATATGAAAAATAACTATATAGTTTTTAAATAACAATATACTAAATATTAAGGAGATAAAAATGAATTTACAACAATTAGAGTATCTTAAAACAATAGCTGAAACTGAGAATTTCACAACTGCTGCAAATTTACTTTCAGTAACTCAACCGGCTTTAAGTAAAGCAATATCAAAGTTAGAAGATGAATTAAATGTGCCTTTATTTGAGAAAAATGGTCGTAATATTAAACTTACTCGTTTTGGAAAAATGTTTTTAACTCATACTAATATAGCTTTAATGGAAATTGAAAGAGGAGTAAAAGAATTACAAGATATAACTAATCCTTTAGCAGGTACTATAAGTATTTCATCTACATCTAGTATAGGAACTTATTTTATGCCTTTTATAATTAGCAATTTTTTAAATAAAAGTCCTAATGCTAAATTCCAATTTAACCATCAATCTGTACCAGGAATACTAAGAGATTTAAAAACAAGGAAAATAGATTTGGGTTTTTATGATTGTATAGACAATATTGATTCTCACCCTGAAATTCAATCAATACCAATAAAAAGGGAAGAATATGTTCTGATTGTTCCTAAAAATCATGTTCTCTCAAATAAAACTGAAATTTCTTTAAAGGAATTAAAGAATGAATCCTTCGTTGCATTTTGTGAGCAAAGTAAAGATAAAATGCTTTCTTACTCCGAATACTTAGGTTATATTCCTAAAATTTCTATACAACCTAGCGAAGCTAGTATGCTCGAAGGCTTAGTTGCTGCTGGTGCCGGGATTTCTATAGTCCCTAATACTCCAATTATTAATACTAATACTCTTTCTATCATAAAAATTAGAGAGAATCTCAAAGATAGAGTGATTTATATGGGCTGGCTTAAAGACTCCTATATGTCCCCTATTTCAAAGATATTTAAAGATTACGTTATCTCCTCAATTGCCTAACACTACTATTTAAATACTAAAAAAACCGTACAATTCAATTTGTACGGTTTTACATATTGAAGTAATAAATACATGAAACTCCACCTCCCCTATCTTTGGTGAAGCAAGTTCCACTAGACAACTTATATATTCAGAGTGTTCCTTAATTTGTTAATCATGAATTATAGTATCTTTATTACAACAAAGTCCACAACTACAACGAGTATCACCAAACTTTAACGCATAAGCTGATGGAAACTCATTATTTACTTCCACTACCTCTTTAGCAAATTCCTCTCTGCTGGTAGGTACTTTTCCTAGAGCATTAGCTTTATTCTGAGTATCTATTATAGCACCAATTGGAACATAGGTGTTAGCATGCAATCTTATTCCGCCGGTTACAATAGCTGTAGTATCAATATAACAGCCATCTTCTACAATAGCATTAAAAACAATGGCATTAAATCCAACAAAAACTTTATTTCCTACAATACTTGGTCCATGAATTAAAGCTCCATGAGCAATAGTAGATTCCTTTCCAACATAAATTGAATATGTTTTCCCATTTACAGTGAATTTTTGATTCTGCAAACCATGAAATATTACTCCATCTTGAATATTAGAATTAGGTCCAATGTAGAAAGGGGTACCTTCATCAGCTCTAAGGGTTGCATTGCATCCAACAAATACATTTTTATCTATTGTCACATCTCCTATAACACTAGAAAATGGACCTACCAACACTGTATTATGAATAGTTGGATATGAACTTATGGGATTAAATGAAGTAGGTGGATTTGAACCAATAAAATAAGAATATAAATTAACTGGTCCTTCTTCCTCGTGCCTTTTGATTTTATAGTCACTCATAGTATTCCTCCTAACTATTAATACTTCATTAATATTCCTATTACGTATCTTATGTTACAGAATAATTTTTCTTATTCATGTACACTATAAAACATAATATAAAAAACGGAGGTAATAATTATGAGTTGTGGATGTTCATCTATCGAAAAAGATGGTAAAGCTATAGTTGATTTAGTTAGAAGTAAAGGAAAGGCAGATTTCCCACTTGCAATCCAACATGAAATAGAGTGTAGTTGTGGTAAAACCTTCACTATGACAAAACTTGTTGACGGATGCCCTCACTGTGGAATGACCTACGGAGTTACTCCATGTTCTTCTAAAAATAAGGAAAATGTAGCTGCTGCAGATATAAATTATTAATTGCTAGGCACATTATTAAAGAAGGAGATGTTAAATTGGGTAATGACTTTGGAAATCTTCAAAAGGTTAAGGATGGGAAAAGAACCTTTGCTATAACTCCTGACATTCCTGGTGGCTTCACTACTCCAGAAACCTTAGAAAAAATAGCAAGGGTAGCTAAAAAATATGATGGTGTAATTAAACTAACTTCAGGTCAGAGAATATTAATTACTAACCTGAAAGCAGAGGATTTACCTTCTATATGGAAAGAACTAGATATGAAACCAGCAGTTCTTACACAAAATTCAGTAAAAAATGTAGAGATGTGCCCTGCTGGATTTTGTAAAAGAAGCAAATTTAATACCATTAGTACTGGAATGAAACTATATAATAAATACATGAGAATGGAAATGCCTTGTAGAACTAAAATTGGTGTCGCTGGATGTAGATCTGCTTGTGGAAGTGTCTATAGTAAGGATGTGGGAGTAATTGCGGATGTGACTGGATTTAGAGTTACCGCCGGAGGATCAGCAGGATATAATCCAAGAATTGCAGATGTAATAGCTGTAGATTTAACTGAAGTTGAAGCCCTAGAAACTGTAGATAACATCTTTGATTTTTATAAAACCAATGCTTCAATGGGTGAAAAATTGAGTGACTTTATCGATAGAATAGGCATTGATGCTTTAAGAAAAAATGTTATTACTATAAATGAAGCCAGCAAATAAATCTTTGCTGGCTTTTTATTAAAAGAATACCTTGTTCTACAACTTAAATTTATCATATATCTTGATTTTCTATCATTCTTCTAGTCATATTAGTCATATTATCTATATTCTCACCATAGGTAAAAACCCCTACACTATTTATAGTTATATTGTTATCTTTTAAATTAACAAAGCTTTCAACAACACCTATTGTATCTGCATTAGATATTCCAATAATTCTCTGTCTTACAAACAAATTATAGTAATCTTGATATACATCATTAATTGGATACGCACTGTTTATTGGTGATACTGATGACATTCCTTCATCTATAACATTGCCTTTATCATCGTAGATAAAGTTCAAATAAATTTTAGGCTTAGATGATATATCTATAATCCATTTTTTATTTAAAGTTACAGCATCTACCCTTACCTTGTAATTATTTAAATATTTCGCCTCAAACTTATACTTTTCACTAAACATGTCTGGACTAAATATTTCTTCTACTTTTCCATCTTTATACTCGTAAATAGAAGCAATCTCAAATCCTCCTGAACCACCAAAGCTGCCTCTTAACATTATCTCAGATTTACCATCACCATTAAAATCGCCTAAAAACAATTTCAAAGAATAACCACTGTAGTAAACGGGAAATATAATTTCCTTCCCATCTTGCTCTGAAATAATAGAAATCTCTAAATTATCTGCATATCCACTATCAGAACTAATATATTCTCCATGCAATGTAACTTTACCTAGTGACATTTTATCTATTACATTTCCTACCTTTGAATCTATAACAGCTTTTTCTTTCCTACTTATCATATTTCCTCACAATAAATTACTCTATAATATAATATTAAAGCATTTTATATTGGTTACATAAAACTAGATTGTAAGTAACCCTTACTCTAACTTTTTAAAATTCATCCTAGAAAAATATATAGATATCAAAAGCTTATTCCACTTCTTTTAAATACACCTTCTACTCAGATATATACCTACAATAAATGCTCCAACATCTGATAATGGTATTGCAATGAATATTGACATACCAGGTGGTATATTCATAATATTATATTTAGAAAATATTATTGGAAGTATTATTACTAAAGGTATAAATACCCCCATCTGTCTAGTCATTCCTAGTATAATGGCATTTTTTTCATTATCTGATACTTGCATGAAAGTTATTAAAGTATATACAACCCCCATAAATGGAAATCCCAAAAACATTATTCTAACTATTGGTATGGCTAAGTTTATAAAATCTAAATTAGGAGTAAATATAGATACAAACTTATCTGCAAACAATCCTACTAATATAGTTGCACTTATTGAATATATCAAGCTATATTTTATAGCCTTCATTTTTGCTTCATTCTTTCTATTTTCATCTTTACTACCTTGATAATAAGCTATTATTGATTGTATTCCTTGTGTTAAGCCTATTAGAGGTAATATTATAACCGTATGTATATTACTGCAAATTGCCCATACTCCTATATATATAATACTTGCATAGGTCATTAATCTGTTGTTTATTATAAATGCAGTTAAACTACTTAAGGCCTGCATTAAGAATTGAACAAAACCAATTTTTACCAATGATAACAATATTGATTTTACTTCATTTACACTTAATGTACTCTTCTTAATCCATAAGTTCTTTTTCATTAAAAATATAGCAGAAGATGATAAATAATATATTTCACTAATTAAAGTTGCTAATGCAATACCTCTAATACCCATATCCATTCCAAAAGTAAATATTGTATTAAATAAAACATTTATGGCTGTAGCAGAAACAACTACCATAATTTCTATCTTAGGATATCCGAAAGCTCTTATATTATTTACTAATGTATATCCTGTAGAACTAAATATATTAAATATTATAGCTATATTTAAATACTCCTTTGCTAATCTCCTAACTTGTCCATTAGCACCTAGTATATCTAATAATTTACCTTGAAAGATAAATATTATCAAAGATATAGTAAAACTAAAAATGAAACTAGAGTATAGTCCAACCTTAAATGCATTGTTTACCTTACCTTTGTTATCTTCCCCTAGCCCTTTAGCTATCACTATGCTAGTTGATACACCAAATACTAATTGAGCTGCAATTAATAATGATAGTATTGGATTTAAAATCCCCATAGCAGTCAGTGCATTCGCACTAATAGCACCTAAATGACCAGCAAAAACTGTGTCTATCATAGATGCTACTGACTCTAATAGTAATGAACATATTGAAGGTATGGCAAATATAAATATTAATTTAGATATAGATTTATTTTCAAGAACATTATTTTTATTCATATAATTATATTATCCTCTTCCGATGCATTTCCTAATTCCCCACTAAATAAGCCCATGACCATCACTCCTTTTGTAAATATAATATTTCATCTTTTGAAAATATAAATCTATCTATAATGATACCCTCAGCATAAGAACTAACTCTTCTTCCCAAAACACTTGTCCCTGTTTTATTACCTGTATACAGTATAAAAATAGTCTCATCTTTTAACTTATGATACTCTACCTTTGGTCCATAAAGACTATTAATAAAAGTAAATATAATAGCTATAAAAAAAACATATTCCTATTGGAGTACCTATATCATATAAACTCATAATAAAGTAAATTGCCATGAAATATATTGTTACCAAAGATATTATTTCAATAATTATTTGAAACTTTGGATTTGCACCTAAAAATTTAAATTCTTTCAATTTTAACTTTTTCAATTCCACATTTATGTTTTTAATAGTAGCTCCACTGCAATTGGAAGCTACTATTTTTTCTAGAATATACATAATTAAATCTTTTTAACAAAACACTGAAAATATCTTTATAACAGCTCTGAACCCTGCATTAATATTTCATCATCTACTTCAATCTTCAATGGAGTAAATATAAAATCCATATGAAGCTGAGAAGAATTTTTCCCACCAAACATATCATTCATTCCTATTGCTATGTGTGCAGTTCCTTTACATTTTTCATCTACAACAGCACAACCAATTAGTTCTTTTATATTTTCATTTAACCCTATTCCAAACTCAGCAAGAACATCATTATCTCCTGAAAATTGTTTAATAAACTCCATTAACTCTTTTGATGAACAATTTACTAACTTACCAGCTTTAAATTCAAGAAGTATATTTGAAAGCTTTTCGCCCTCTAATATAACTAGTGGGATTAATATTTCACCTTCAGCACTTTCTTCAATTGGAGCTATAAACACCTCTCCACATGGAATATCTCCAGTACCATCATCCTTATGCCATTGTCTATTTTCTAGATTAAAGGATAATACCTTATTACCTTCTGTATAAATCTTAATGCTATTTTTTCCTTTTAGTTTATTTACAAGCTCTGTACAATCCTTTTTAAGCTTTGTAAAATCTATGCTTAAAGCATTATATATTGAAGCTTTATAAACTTCATAATCAATGCCTTCACTCATAGCATTTTCCTCTGTTGGTACTCTTACTTGAATAAATAATTCTTTACCTTCAGTAAGTGAACCAAATAGCTTTCTCATATATCCACCATAGAAAGGAAACTTATCCTTTGGAAAATCCTTGTGCGGTGCAGGTGCATACATAAACATATCAATAACTACATCAGCTAGTTTGAAAATTTCAAAATACTTATCTGGAAACTCTAAGTATTCTTGTGCTACTTCTGTATAATAATCTTTTATTAATTCTCTGGATTGCTGCCATCTAATTGGAACTCCTCCAGCCTTTGCAACTTCTAAAGTAAATTTATCTAGTATAGCTAAATCACTATTTTCTCCCCAAAAATTTAGTAATACTAGAGCTCCTTTTTTAATTTCAAATCCACTAACCATATTTGGTATAACATTTATAAATTCCATACTAATAACCCCCATGTTATTATTATTTCTAATCTTTTTTATTTTCAACTAGCTTATAAATACCATTTTCTCTTGAAAGCATTTTAAAAGCTATCATCTCTCTTCTTATAGTACAAAAATCATCATTAAAATCAGCAATAATTATATTTACCTCCCTTTCAGCATATTCCTTTCCAGGCTGAAATTTTTTAAGAATTTCCTCCAGTACAATTTTTCTTTTCTTTTGCTGTACAGGAATAGATTTTAATTTTCCATATTCAAAGAAAGCTTCAATTACATTAGTTCTATACTGTTCCTCTCTTTTTGTCTGAATATCCTTTTCCGGCTCTCCTATCCCTATTAATGAATTCAGCGTTAATGAAAGCATTTCATCATTCAAATGATAAACTACATAATACTGTTCTTTAACTGAATAAACTAATTTTATTTCTTCCAACTTTTTTAAATGAAAGGATATTGTAGATGCTGCTAAATTTAATCTCTCTGATAACAACTCTACATACATAGGACTTTCCATTAAATTATTTATTATCATCAACCTGGATTTATCTGCAAGACATTTAAAAATCTTTAAACAATCCTTTTCCATACTATCACCTACTTTTTTTCATAATATTTAACGAATATTTCTTTAAGCTTATCTGCTGTCTCTAACTTTATTTGTTCTTTATAAAATTCCTCCATCATATTATACTCTTTATCCTTTTCAGCTTTTGCCTTCCAAGGTGCAGGTATTTTATCAAAGAAAGCAAGATATGCATCATATAGCTTCTTAAGTTCTTCTTCCTCTGTTAACACATTTTTACAAGAATTATTGTAGCTAACATTGAACATTTTATAGAATATTTCTCCTACATTTACTTTTATACTTTCTAAAATCGCTTCATCCACTGACTCTTCTTTTTTTAATCTACTGGAGTTTTCTTTCCACCTATCTATTAACGCAGTAATCTCCTTTAAATATTGATCTTTTAATTGTTCACATAATCTCATTTTTAAAATCCCCTTTATAAATATTGTTATTTTAATGCACATAAAAACCATGAAATTAAACATTTATTTTTTATTTTTATAACCATCTAAATAAATAATATCAACTAAATTAATTTTTGTCAATACGTTTCGATGAATATAAAAATACTTTTTAAATATAATGATTTAATACTGCTATTTCATAATCACCAAACTTTAATAATTATTAGACTGCACATCTTAATTATTGTACTATTTTTAACTTTTTTACCATAAACATAAAAAAAATATTCATAGAAATTATATTTCTATGAATATATATATCACTTTCCATATCATCTAAAATAAAGCAATTGCATTTATCCTAACCTTTTAGCTAAATCCTTTTGGCAAAAGCTTGCTTCATAAACAACCATTGTGGCTGCCACTCCTACATTTAAGGAATCCGCACCTCCGAACATTGGTATTATTACTCTTTCACATTCATGTTCATTCCAAACGTCTGAAATACCATGTATTTCATTTCCTGCAATAATAGCAATTCTTCCTTTATAATCAGCATTATAGTAGCTTTTACTAGCCTTTAAATCAGTAATAATAATTTTAAATCCATTACCTTTAAGCCACATTGTAATTTCGGTTATATCACTGTTTATAACTGGCAGCATAAAACTAGATCCCATGCTTGATTTTATTAATTTTTGATTTGTTTTTCTCACCTTACTATTACAGATAATTACTCCATCTCCACCAGCACCGTCAATTGACCTTATGATTGTTCCAATATTTCCTGGTTTCTCTAACCCATCAAGTATTACTAGTAAATTATTTTCTTTCAGCTCTATATCATCAAGCTTATGCTGTGGAAAACTACATAACATGAAAAATCCTTCTCCACCATCTCTACTACTTAATCTACTACACAAATTACTTGATATTAAATAGGAATTCTCTGCTGAGGAAACAACAAGTCGAACCATCTCAAGCATATCTTTATTTTTAATAAACTCTGGGCAAAATACGAAATTTCTTATTCTTAAATTACTTTTCATTATTTTTTCATATGCCCATAATCCCTCTATAACAAATAAATTTTCATCATCAACCTTTTTATTCTTTATTAAATTATTTATTATTCCTAGCGAAGGCTCCTTAATTCCAACAAGCCTTAAGTTAGAAAACTCTCTATACAATTGTTCAATATCTAACCCCATTTTAATTATAATTCCTTTCTTAGTACTTAAATCCCCAAAATTTATAAAATTAGTTAATTACCAAATTTTCTTCCACATGGTACGTTTACCAACCTCTTCAAATCCAATAATGCCATAAAATTCTCTAGAACCTCCGAAGCAATATTTTGCTCCATACTTTTGACTTTTTTTCATTCCTTCCATCAACGCAATGGTGGCAAGTCCCATTCTCCTGTACTCTGGAACAGTGGCTAGAGGCTCTAAATAGGCATATTCATTTTGCGTATCTTCCCACATACCAGCAAAACATGCATAATCACCATTTGGAGCTTTTATAACTGTTGTAAGTTCCTTATTAAATCGAGGAGCGCTTTGCATAAGAAGTCTACCATCTATATCATCATCTGGATTAGATCCATGATTAAAGCCTTTCCATAGACAAGCATGAATTTTCTTTAGATCATTCTCCTCTTCAAGGGATATTACAGAAAAACCCTCTGGCAATGATAATTCTGGAAAACCCTTTTCATAGGGATATATTGTAATTGCTTCAGTTTCACATAGTTCATACCCTCTTTGCAATAATAGAGTATCTAATCCTTGCTTATCTGTAGAGTATACATCTAAGCTATGTTTTCCATCTTTAACCTCTGATAATTCTCTTTCTCCATAAGTAAGCATCTCAGGATATAAAGTTTCATAACCTTCCTTTACTCCCATAAAGCATTCTCCTAAATTCATCTCATAGCACGCAATTCCAACAATATCATTATTCTCTTCCCAAAGACCAAATCTATGAGTCAACTTATGATTAAATGCTGAATGAGTATGGGCATACTCATAAAAACTTGGTAACAAATAACCATTAAAGTGCTCACTATTATAATTATCCTTTAAGAATTTATATACATTTTCAAAATCACTTAATAGCATATATCTTCTATTCTTAATTTTCATATATATTCACCTCACAAAATATAAATACTATTACTTAATAATTTTATACATATAGGATTTATCCTCATATTCATTTTAATATATTGGTGTGCTAAGATAATATATAAAGAATATTTCTATATTATTCTTTACACATAAAAAAATACCACTGATTATTACAGTGGTAGCTTTTCATATTTATTTTTTGTATATACAATTTTCTTAATACTATCAATAGAAAGAAAAAATTCTTCTGCCAAATCTAAGATTGCATATCCATTTTTATGCTTGGTGCATATCTCTTCATTTCTATTCTTTATATAATCTCGAGTGCCAGATTTTTCTCCCCATTTTTTCCGAGTTGTATTTTCAGATGGAATATATACATATTCACCTTGAATATACTTTTGAATTTCTCTTAATAAACTATCCGGTAAAATTGTTTCAGCCTTTACATATCCCATAAAGCTCAGCTCCTTAAATTTATAATCTAAATTAAAGAGACAAAGCCTGTATATGTATGACCTTTAATTATAAAGACGACTTTATTTATTACCTCTGTGCAAATTGTCGCCATATGTCATACTTACAGACTTTGCACAGAGTATTTTGAGTTGTTCGCTTTCTTTGAGTTCAAATCTCATATTATCACACCCCCAATAAGTTCTTTCTCCCTATATAATACCAAATTTTATATAAATTATCAATTAAACCAATGAAAACTTAAATTGATTTCTTTAAGTTCTGATATGATTTTAAATATCTGTTTACCTTCCAATGGCATTACACAGAAAGTGCATCATTAAATCTCTGAAAAATGAAGAGAATATTTTTTTTGAAAAAGGTTAAAATAAGCGTGTAATAAATGTTTAGTATAGATGAAAAAACAAAATAATATTAATAATGTGGAGGTATTTCAAATGAACTTAAATACTAGAGATGTAATTGTAAAAAAACTGCTTGATGCCCAAGAAAACGTACGTGATTATGAAACATATTCTAAGAAATTAGATAATAGTGAAGTTAGTAGTTTATTTAAACAGTTTGCTGAAGAATCAGGTATGCAAGCTAGCAAGCTACAAGAACTACTAGATAGCACTGAGAATAGATCGAGATAATATTTCTATCTATTGAACTAACCCTAGAAAACCTATATTGGCTTTCTAGGGTTTTTATTATAGAAATAAATATATCTTGAAAATGTAAGTAGCAGTTTAAAATATATATTTTCTCATATCTAATAATCCTTTCTCCCTTTTTAATTTTACCAATGTTAAATCTTTAGTATATTACGTCAGTATTACATTGTATTTTCCTTATTTTGTAAACTCTAAATCAATTAATCATATACTGAAATTAACCACCTATAAATAAAATCAGGAGTGAGATAATTGAAGTATTATGTAAAAAAAGTAAAGAAGTATAATAGTCATATTTGGGACAAAATAGAAGGAACTACAATTGATAAATTTCCTTGGGATAAAACTGGATACAAACCCTGTACAGTGGTAAAAATGTTCTATACTGATGATGCTTTGCATATAAGATTTTTATCACAAGATGCAGTAGTTAGAGTGAACTCTACTAAATTTAATGATAATGTTTATGAGGATAGTGCTGTGGAATTCTTCTTTAAACCTGAACCAGAAAATGATGAAAGATATTTTAATTTTGAAATGAATGCTGCTGGTGTTTTATTACTTCAACTTGATTCTAAAACACAAAATAGAGCCTACATTAATAATGTTGATTTAAGTATATTTAATATAAAAACTGATGTTACCCATAATAATTATAAATGCTTTTCTAATTCTATACCCTGGAAAGTGGAGTATGAAATACCATTTTCTTTTATAAAAACTTACTTTAGTGATTTTCAAATAAAACCTGGATACCTTATGAACGGCAACTTTTACAAAACTGGTTCTAAGACGGTTATCCCTCATTACGGTGTTTGGAGTTATATAACTAATCCAGCACCTTCATTTCATAAGCCTGAATTCTTTGGCTGTATAATTTTTGAATAAAAAAACATTATTGACATTTTGTAATATAATTGTTAATATATTCTTATAGATTAAGAAAGTGAGGTGGACAATGTGACAATTAATATTAAGTTAAAAATAATAATTTCAGATCATGTTTTGTCTACCTACGTAAGAACTTTCTAACATAAAAGTAGACTATTATTTGAGGTAATTTCTCATTGATTAAAACACTTCTGATTTTATCAGAGGTGTTTTATTTTTTCTTAATATGATTGTCATTTGCTTTTAGGATTAAATAAAACAATTTATATTATTGAAAGAGGTGTTACCTATAGATCGTTTGAAAAAAATATTATTAGAAATCGATGATTGCAATGTATCCTATTACCGTAAAGTTTACGAAGATAACGCTCATATTATCTCTCGTAAATTAGGTAGTACTCCTGACGCAAGTAGCTTTAAAAGAAAAGAGGCTTTACAGTCACTTGTTAAAGGACCTTATTATTACTATAATGACATAGAATTTAAATTTGATATTACTCATAAGCTTTTACTTGAAAAGCCAACTATAACAATTAAAATTCCTCTATCCCATTTGGGTCTTAAAGATACAAACTCACATTCACCAATTGAGAAATTAGCTATCGAAGACTATTGTCTAAGAAAACTTAGTTATTATATAAATTTGAAAAATACAGAATATTATAGTCGTACCAAGGAAGCCAAGGTCACAGGAATGCTCTATATTCTTAACCCAGGTCAAGAGATATTAAAACGAAATTGTTCATTTTTTAAAGATGATAATTATTTATGCATAATGATGCAAGCCTTATTGCCTATATATAAAGATAAGGAAAAGAAGTTAACCATTAATGGAAAGAAAGCTGCTAAAATCATGACCAGGGATTTACCACAAATACTTGATGACTTTATAGATAACTTTGATAATGCAGCCTTAAATAACTGGCTTAAAATAGCTTCAATTCAAGAGCAAATTCGTAAGTTCTTAAGCGAAAACTCTTATTGCTCTTTTGTGGCTAATGGAAGTATTTTACCTCGTTTAAAAGGAACGGAGCTTCCACAAGAAAATGCCTTGCCATTTATAAGTCCTATGGAGGATGAAGTGAAAATTAACCTTAATGATGGTAACTCAATTATAGGTATGGGAGTTAAAAAAGGCGTAACTATTATCACTGGTGGAGGATATTCTGGAAAAAGTACCTTGCTTGATTCCATATCTGTAGGAGTATATAATCATATTCCTGGAGACGGACGTGAACTTGTAATAACAGATGAAACTGCTATAAATATATCAGCAGAAGATGGTAGGTCAATCCAAAATCTAGACCTATCCCCTTTTATAAAATCTCTATCTATGGTAAATGTAAAAGCATTCTCAACTGAGCGTGCAAGTGGAAGTACATCACAAGCTGCTAACATTATAGAAGCTATTAATTATGGCTCAAAGTTATTTTTAATTGATGAAGATAGAAGTGCTACAAACTTTATGATAAAGGATTCTAGAATGAAGCAACTTATAAAAAAAGAACCTATAACTCCATTTACTGATAGGATACGCCAAATGTTCTATGAAACTGGAACCTCAACCATACTCGTTATTGGCGGTAGCAGTGAGTATCTTGAAATTGCTGATAATGTAATCCTTATGGAGGACTTTGTTGCATATAACGTAACGGAGGAAACGAAACTAATGTGCTTTACCTCTGAGCTTGCTGTTGATGAAACCTTAGAACCTGTGAATTGGTATCATAATCGTAAATTAAGTAGTAAAGGCTTTACTCCCTATCCTAATGAACAAGTATCTCAAAAGGTTGATGTCATAGAAAAAGATTGTATTCTTATAGGTGATGAAAAACTTGACTTACGTATGCTACCTGGAATAACATCACATGCTCAACTAAATGCATTAGCATATATATTGAGATTTATAGAAGTTAAGTCAACCTCAGAAACCATTCATATTGAAGAGGCTATTTCTGAAGTATATGACCAAATTGAATCTAATGGCTTAGACTCAATTTTCCCAAACATTTTGTTAACTGAACGTTGGCTTGAATTACCTAGGAAAATAGAATTAGCCGCAGCAATAAATCGTATGAGAACTGTTAAATTTTTATAATTTCAGAATACACGAACTCACCAATTTTGCGGTGGGTTCTTATTATAAAAATATAATATTATAAAAACAGCCGTGATGAGGGTTTATTCATTCACGGCTTTAGCTATAAATTTTTTTATTTGCCTAATTTTATAATCTCTTATGTTTATATTATTTACTACAGTATTCTGCTAATATTGATTGCACTTCATAAATATTGCAGCTACTGCTAAAAGTTTTTTCTATAGGCATACTCATTCCTGAAACAAATATTTTAAGTTCTGCATCTAAATCAAAATGTCCCGATGTTTCCACTTTGAAATTAGTAATTGCTCTATATGGTACTGAATGATATTCTACCTTTTTACCAGTAACTCCTTGCTTATCTATAATGATTAATCTTTTGTTTGTAAATATAATCATGTCTCTTATTAGCTTGTATGCTTTTTCTATTTCCTCATTAGATCCTAATAATTTCATATAATCCTGTCTAATTTTATTGATATCTACTTCTGATGCATTTCCTAACACACTACCGAATAATCCCATTACCATCACTCCCTTTATAAATTAATTTAATTATATCCTATTTTTATGTAACTATAAAACAACTTATTCAACCTAATTTTAAAAAGTTACATAGAAGAACATAAAAATAGTAGCCCCCACTGCAATTGGAAGCTACTATTTTTTCTTAATTTTCTAAAGATACTCTTTGATTGTTACTTTTCTACTACAGGCACATAAATATCCATTACAGTATCTTTTCTTCCATGACATCTCTCATCATAATATTCAAAATCAATCTTACTTTCATCAAATGTATATTCACTATCTTTAAACCACTCTTCAAATATATATTTCCAAGTTTGTTTTATTACATTAGCAAAGTCATTATCTTCTGAATCACTACTTGTATCTACTGGGGTCGTTGTAAATACAGCATAAGTTGCTTTCGGTACTTCTACAGTTATCATATCATCTGTGACTTTTGTAAAATCATCGACTATGACCCCAAGAAGATATATTGCATCTCCACTTTCACTATTTGATGATACACACAAACCTACTTCACCATGTTTAGGTGGATTTAAAATTTCATACATTTTACTTTCTAAATTTTCACCATCATAATTACTCCAAAATGAAGCAACATCTTTTGTATAATTTCCATTAGAAACATTAGTCTTAATACCATAGCCTGCAACTTTAAATGCTGGCCTTTTGATAATAACAGGATTCATAATATAACCTCCAATTTTTAATATTGATTTCTCCCCAAAATAACCATCCATACGTTTTAAATATTGTGTAGGACTAAAGCCATATTCTTTTTTGAATGCCTTTGAAAAACCATTATGTGTATCAAATCCATACTCTAAAGCAATATCTATTATTCTATTTCCTTTAAATAAATCTATTGCTGCTAGTGTAAGCCTTCTTTTCTTAACATAATCCATCAAAGTAATTCCTTGCTGTATACTAAATATCCTACAAAAATGAAAGGTAGAATATCCAACTTCATTAGCTATCATCTCGGGTGTTAAATCTTTCTTTATATTTTCTTCAATATACTGAATGCACTGTGATATAGCTTTACTATAATTCAAATTATCACCAACCTTTTCCCACGTGGTAATTATATTATATCAACAACATTAAAATTGTACTGTTCCTAATTTGCTAAATAAATATGACTAAACTCCTCTTATCTAACTTTTAAATTAGTAGATTGAATATGTCCTCTATTTATTATACAATCATCCTTGGACTAAAATTAATTAGGGGGATTTTAAATATGACTGAAAATGTTGAATATGAAATTTCTAATGAGAATTTATCATTAATAAATAAAATAACTACACTGCTAAAAAAGGAAGCTGTGTTAACTATTGCTTCAATACTTGCAATAATCACCTCATTTTTTGCATTACCTAAACTTGAATATATAGATTTTAAGGTACTTATACTATTATTTAATTTAATGATTGTGGTAGTAGCCTTTAAAAAACTTAAATTATTTGATGCAATAGCAACATCACTATTATCAAAATGTAGGAGTTTTAATAGTATTAGCTATACATTGGTATTAGTAACCTTTTTTTCTTCAATGGTTTTAACTAATGATGTAGCTCTTATAACCTTTGTGCCATTAACATTAATAATTGCAAATAAAGCTAAAATTGATAGCTTGAATATAATAGTTTTTCAAACAATAGCTGCTAACCTTGGTAGTGCATTAACACCAATGGGCAATCCACAAAATCTTTTTATTTACTCATTTTTTAATATTTCACCAATGGATTTCTTTAAGATAACATTGCCACTAGTAATACTTTCTTTAATGCTATTAGTGCTATTTATTATGTGTGGAGATAAGAAAAAGCTATCCTTCACCTTAGAGAATGTTGATATAGATAATGTGAGAAATGTGATCTTGTATTCAATATTGTTTTTTGTAATTCTTCTTTCAGTATTTCACTTAATAGATTATAGATTAACCTTCGTAGTTACTTTATTAACTGTATTTTTACTTGATAAGGATCTATTTAAAGAAGTTGACTACTCTCTGCTTTTAACATTTATTGCCTTCTTTATATTTATAGGAAATATCTCTTCAATGGATGTTATTAAAGATATAATGGCCAAGCTGTTATCCTCTGAAGAAAGTACATATATATCTTCAATAGTTGCTAGTCAATTTATAAGTAATGTACCTGCTACAATGCTTATTTCACCATTTACATCTTATTATAGGGAGCTTTTACTTGGTGTAAATATCGGAGGACTTGGTACACTTATAGCTTCTCTTGCAAGTGTAATATCCTATAAACTCTATGTTAAGGAAAATCCTAAGGAAGGATTTATATATGTAAAGATTTTTACACTATATAATATATTTTCACTAGCCCTCCTTGGTGTTGTAACCTATATGCTAATATAATTTTAAGCTCCTAATTTTTTTATAATATAAACATTCAATTTTTCTTAGTTTACTAAATTATTTTTACTAGTGTTATACCTTTACTATTTAACCTCATAATATTATTGTGCAAAATGGAACCTATATAAATAGACTCTTCTTTATAAGCGTCTATCACATAGGTTCCATTTTATTTAAACCACTCTTTATAAATATATATCTGAGAATTCAATATTTATGTTTTGAATTATATTGCTATGAGAAATTTTATCATTATTTTCAACACCATGTTTTGTTGTTTCAAGTATAGGTAATTCAATAATAAATTCACTACCTACATCTTCTTTACTTTTTAATGTTATAGTTCCTTTGTGTATCTCAACTAAAGACTTTACAAGAGATAACCCTATCCCACTGCCTTCTCTATTTCTTGTAAAAGACTTGTCAACTTGTTTGAATTTTTCAAAAATTAAACTCTGTTGTTCAGTAGAAATACCTATCCCATTATCTTTTACACATATAATTATACTATTTCCTTTATCATAAATATTAATATTTATAGTCCCATTTTCACGTCTAAATTTAATAGCATTAGAAATTAGATTAAGAATTACTCTCTCAATAGCATCTAAATCAAAGTCTAAATATTTTTCTTCTACGTCTGTATCAAATATCAAGGTCATACCATGTAACTCTATATAATTAGAAACAGATAAAGCAACATCTTCTACTACTGATACTATGTTATTACATGTTAGATTTAATGTTAAAAATCCATTATCTATTTTAGTAGAATCAATTATATTATTAATTAGTCTTAAAAGTCTGCAACAATTTTGCTTTACTACTTTATTATATTTTTTTGTAACTTCATCCTTAGCATTTAACTCCATTACTTTAAGTGCACTGTAAATTACATTTATTGGAGTTTTAAGTTCATGGGATAGATTAGCAAAAAACTCTGTTTTAAGCTTTTCATTTTCTCGAGCTTCATTTAACAATTTTTCAGCTTTCTCAGCTTTTTTTCTTTCTGAAATATCATAAATTACATTTAAATAAAAATTATCTTCTCTTGGTTCTAAAGGAGTACTTTTTAGTTCAGCATCTTTTATTTTTCCATCAAGTGAAATTAATTTATATTCTCCATAATTAATATTAGAAATAATACCATTTTTTTCATCCTCTAATTTTTTTATCAAATCATCTAAGTGATCTTTATGAGTTAATTCAAAAGGAGTTTTTCCTATTAATTCTTGTTTATCTTTTGCTCCAAACAATTTAATAGCCGCTGCATTTGCATATATAATTTCATAATTATGTCTAAAAATAACTGCATCTGGTAAAAACTCTAAAAGCTTTTTATAATTATTTTTACTAGCATCAAGTTTTTCGTTAATTTTTTCAACCTTAGCTTTTTCTTCATTTAATTTTAAAATAGTTTTTTCTAATTCTGTAGTCTTCAATTTAAGTTCTATATTCTTATTGTTTAAATCATTGAAAAGAGTATTTAAAGGGTTTTTTATTACATTTTCAACTAAAGCTTTGTACAAAAAGTAATAGCATATAAATTTAAGGATATGGCTCAATACATTAAAATCATTATAAATGGAGTTATTAACAATGAACATAAATCTTACTACTATTGATAATATTAAATATGCACTCATATAAAATAGTGTTGTTTTACTAAAATGCTTTTTATTTTTAACAAAAAGGATGATAGCTACTGACATACATAAAATCGCTATCCACTCACATTGAACATAAAATTTAGTATGACCTAAGCCACTAATAAAGCATATAGGAAAATAGTTTGTAAAAAAAATTATATACAATAAAACAAAAGAAATAAATATATAAAAATAAACTACTACATGTTTATTAAAAGTTTTATATAAAAAAATAAAAGATATTAATATTGATAATACTTCTACAATTCTAAATGATGCACTTAATTGTAAGGATATATTTATTAATTCTTTTCCATTATATATACTACCCATGTAAGTAACTCCATGTAGAAAATTTAAAAAAGAAACAAATCCAAATACAATACCTAAAAAGAGAAAATAGTCATTTTCTGACATGTTGTAAGAATTAATAACAACAATAACAAGACTAAAACATATAGCTGTATTTAATGTTTCAATAATACTATGATATAGCATATAATTTATTTTTCTTGTATAGAGAATAAATGGTAAGCAAAGTATAAATATAATATATTTATGAATATTGTGTTTCTTTAGTATATTTTTAAAATCGAAATTTCTTAAGAATCTTTCACAAACATCTTCCATATTTCACCTCACAAGTATATTTTTAAAATTCAGTATAATATTTTATTATTCAACAATATTTTAAAAATTCCTTCTTGCTATTTGGTTTATTATGTATAAATATGCAATATTTTTTCAGATGAGATTTGTTAAATATCCCACTTATTATATAACTTAATTATTTCTTACATAAAATCCATAATGTCTTTGCTAACTGTATTGCGATCCAACTCAATAGTAGTTATTCCTTTTTATAAAAGTTTCCTAGATTTCTTCCCTATAAGCATTTAAATTCTTATCTGAACTATACTGAAATCTAACTATATCTCGGTGATTTGCTCTAGACATATAATCACTCCATTCTTATTATTCAACATTTAAACCTAACCTTTATCATTACGGTCTCTCTCATTTCTTCAACCTTTTCCATCAGGTATATATAAACAAATTATACCATACCTTCATCCAATTTTAGCAAAACCTCCATTACTTGCGATACACTTATTTCTCATAATTCCAAATCTCATGAAAAGCTAAAAACCCACAACAATCTGTCATGGGCTTCATATTTAATTCTAATCTTATCACTTTTTTTATTCATTGTACTTGATAATTACATAAACCCTGTACACCATATCACGATCCAAGGGACTAATTGGTAACTATCTTACTTTTAGATGGAGTATCAGCATCAATTTTTCCTCGTCTAAAACTATAGTCACCTTTTCCTGTATGCAATTGCCATGTGTGCCAAAATACATATGGTATTATCATTATAGCATTTGCTAAACCCCAGTAGTATAGTACTTGTGGGTTAAACCAAGCTGATGCGTCCATTAAAGTAGGTATAACGCTTGGGAAGCAAGCCTTAAATAAAAGATAAAAAGCTAATGTATAAACACGAGAAGTAATATATAATTCAGGACGTTTCTTTATTATAGGATATAATTCTGCTGCAAAAAGGATACAACATGTACCAGCAAATCCTATTGGTGATTCTGCAAAAACAAAACAAGCATTCCAAGTTGTATAAAGAAAATTCCATGATGCAGTAGTATAACCAACTATATCACTTGGTTTTTCATCTGTAACTTTCCAAAACTTTGGTGCATAAGGAATAGTAACACACAATAAGAATCCACAAAGTGCATTAAAATAATTTCCTAAAGTAACATCCTTTATTGTAGCTTCCATAATGTTCAAAAAGAGTATTGCATAAAAAAACCATATAACCTCTTTCTTTTGAATAGCTTCCCATACCTTTCCCTTCTTTTTCTCATAATTTGCTATTCTACAAAGATTAAAAAATATAATTGGGAGTAACATACTTAGAGTCTTAGACCATCTAAACCAGCCTACTACCCCTCCACTAATTATCCATACTGGAAATGTAAACAATGCTGCAATCCAAAATATGTTTGTAAATTTCGGATGTTTCCTCATAAAGTCAATTAGAAATAATAAGAAAATTATAAATCCACCCATTGAAAGTACATACTGCCACCATGGCAAACTTACCATAAAAATTCCCCCTACCCATAATTGTTTCTTTAAATTATATCATACTATATGTATAAATTTCAATTATTTTACATGCAATAAAATAATTTACAATAAAATTCATTTGCTTATAGTACGATTAACGTAATGTGTATAACATAGACTTTTAAGATTAACATAACTTTAATATTTATACATAATATTGTATTAGTAGTAATTATATGGTATATTAAACTTAGAGCTTAGTAGTAAATTTTAGGCGAAAGGAGTGAGTTTTTTTTATGCAAAAGTTATATGAGGTGATTTTAAAATAATTGCATATAGGTTCAAAAGGATTTTTTTAAGAGTACCTGATATACTCTTTATTTGTTGTACCTTTTGAACAACTTTGATTTAACCTTTCAGCCTTAATAGTTAGCATTAAGATGCACGGTACGGGTTAGCGTGTATTTTTTATGCCCAAATATTAGGTATACCACAGTAGGTTAATCTTACCGTGGTATTTTTATATACTTTTTTATGCAAATAATTTTCACCATATTAGTTTAAGACAATGCTAATTATTTCAAAACTTCATATTAATTTTATATCTAATGCAGGTTAAGCTTTAAAAATTCAGTAAGCTTAAGATTGGCTTACAACCGAAAAGGAGACTTTATCTTAATAAATAAATTGTATAAAAAAATAAGAAATGAGGTATGTTAAATGTTAAAATTAAAATACTTGTTTGAAAATAAAGATTTAGCCCATATGTTACTTAATAACTGGGAGTATGATATTGATGATCCTAATTTTTTAAAATATTTTAGAATTTCATCAAATGCAGTTTATTGGTGTAAAAATCAAGGTAATACTTTTTTTCTTAGATTTGCACCTGCTGAAGAAAAAGCCAAGGAAAAAGTACTTGCTGAACTTGAATTTTTAAGATTTTTAAGACATAGTGGTTATTCTGCAGTGGACACTATTTTATCTAAATCTGGTAATGAACTTGAAGTAATAGCTACCCCTTGGGGAGCCTACTATGCTGTTGCATTTAAAGAAGCATCTGGTAAACAAATAAGTCAAATACCTATGACAGATAGTCTTATATTTGGCTGGGGTAACGCATTAGGGAAATTGCATAAGCTAAGTAGTGAATATAAACCAATAAATAATAAACGTAATGATTGGAAAGAAACCATGAACTGGATGGAAGATGTATTATCAAATTTTCCAGATGAGATCGCAGCTAAAAATGAACTATCTATACTTAAAGATTATTTTTCAAAACTACCTATTACAAAGGAGAATTTTGGACTTATCCATTATGACTTTGAAGCTGACAACCTATTTTATGATGAAATTACAAAAACCTATACCCCTATAGATTTTGATGATTCAGAGTATCACTGGTATGCAATGGATATTGAACAAGCATTAGACAGTATGACAGAGGATATGCCAGAAGAACAAGTCGAGTCTGCAATAAATCAATTTATTAAAGGTTATCGCTCAGCCTATAGTATTTCAGATGATATGCTTAAATTATTACCTATGTTCAGAAGATATGCTAATTTATATGGATATGTCCGTGTGCTTCGCTCTATAAAAGAAAAATGGAATAATGAACCTGAATGGCTGGTAAACTTAAGAATTCACTTAGATAATTTATTAAACAGAAGAAAATCTACATTTACTAAGTTAATTTAATTCATTTTAATAAGAGTGTGTATAGATTTTATAATTAATCTATACACACTCTTTTTGAATATCTTAGTATTGTAATACCCTCTTGCACTGTGCACTCATCTAAGTGTAACTTTATGGTTGGATTATCGCCAAGGAATAATGGTCTTCCCTTTCCCAAAATTATAGGTATAATACCAATAATATATTCATCAACTAAATCTGCTTTTACAAAACAATCTGTAAGACCACCACCACCAAACAGCCAAATATCCTTACCTTTTTCTTGTTGTAGATTTTGTATATGACCACAAATATCATCATTAATAAATTTTACATTATCGTAATTTTCCATCTTTCGAGAAGTTGCTACAACAACATGTTTTGTCTCATATCCTTTAACACCACAGTCCTCATAAGCTTTTCTACCCATAACTACTGTATCAACACTATCAACAAATTCAGTAAAATCAAAAACTTTCTTAGTATTTAATTTAGTATCACCATCTCCTACTATCCAATCATAACCACCATCTTCATCAGCTATATATCCATCTAAACTAATTGCAAGATTAAGAATTATTTTTCTACCCATTATTTACGCTCCTTTTACATTTAATATAATAAGAATAAAAGAAATTAGCATCACACTTATTTAATATTGATTATTAAATAATCCAGCTCCCTTTATAATTTCCTGCTCATCAAATAAACTTAATACAGCGACCTTATAATCGCTTAACTTTTGTGACTTCTTTATTTTTTTAGCATGTTTCTTATTATCTGAAAATATGTAAATCATATAGCCCCATAGTTCTTTCATTCTAAATAGTGCATTTTTATCTTCCTTAAATAACTCTATGTATTCATTTAAAATTTCATCATGAAACTCTTTCAATACTTCTTTATCTATAAAAGTATTATTTTTAATTTCATTCATTAACCCTGGATTGGCTAATATCCCTCTTCCTAGCATTACTGTATTTACTTCTGGAAAATCTCCTATTAATTTATTATGATCATCAACAGTGAAAATGTCACCATTATAACATACTGGATTTTTGCTTAAAGATAATGCATCTTTAAACACCTTCAAATTAGGTTTATTCCCATAAAAATCCTTTTGTGTTCTGGGATGGATAATTAATTCCTCTATAGGATATTTGTTGTAAATTTTTATTAGCTCATAAAATTCCTGTGGACTATCCTTTCCTATTCTAGTTTTTATAGAAATTTTCATATGATCTATTTTAAATATTTCATTTAAAAACATATCAAGTTCTTCTCTTTTCGCTAGAAATCCTGAGCCTCTATTCTTTGAAACAACAGTTCCAGCAGGACAGCCTAAATTTAAATTAACCTCATTATAACCTAATTGTTGTAATTTTCTAGTAGTATTAATAAAACCTTCTGAATCGTTAGTAAGTATTTGAGGCACAATATTCATCCCTTTATTATTTTCAGGTAAAACATCCCTAAGCTCTTTAGTTTTAAGACTTGAACTTTTATTTGTAATAATAAATGGTGTAAAATATTTATCAATATTACCAAAATATTTTTCATAAGAATTTCTATATATATACCCCGTAATTCCTTCCATTGGTGCTAAATAATATTTCATTCAATAACTCCTTTTGTATACATTCTAAAAAACATTATATCAGTGTTCTTTTTTCTTAGCTACTTAATATTAACTAATTATATTTTCTTTCAACTCACAACTTAATAATGAAAATACATTTCATCATCTTTGACTTATTATTTATTTTCAGATGCCTAAAGTGAATTTATGACAATAAAATAAAAACAATGATTAAGAATTCCAATCTTAATCATTGTTTTTTTCATGGTGGAGGCGAGACACCACCATAAAATACGAAATTATTTACCCATTAATTTTAAATTCAATGTATATCTATTAGCCCAAAAGCTTTGAAAATTCTTGCTCTTTTCACGGCTATGTAGCAAGTCCAAATTTTTGTAACATTTCTAGCTACGTCACTATCTACTCTCCAAGAAAAATTAGGTTGCCAAAAACCTTCTTCCTTCAATGTATTAATCCAAAAATAAAAGTTCTTTTCTACAAAAGGTTCAACTATCTTATACCATTGTGACTGAGGTGAAGTTACTAAATCCAAAGGTTGTGATACATATTCCATCCATTTATTTTCATCTATGCAAAGACACTCTAATATTCTTCTTTCCATAGATCTAATAGTTACATCATTAATTAAATTAGAATTTAGTTCTTTTAAAACTATAAATAATCTTTGTAGGCAATAGCAATCATGATCAGAACATTCTTTATTACTATTTAAAAACTCTATACATGTAGTTGCAATTTTATTACCTAGCTCCTTTTGGACAGTATTACCATACTTGATAAAAGCTGAAGCAACAACAGCACAAGGGTTAGGAGTAAATTTTGTATCTGGAGCATATATCCACCATGGTGCATGGGGAAAGTTCTCTACGTCCTTTGGAACCTTCTCCCAAAATGATGGTGTATCTTCAATGGTTTTTTCAAAATAATTTAATAAATTTTCAAACCAAAGCTCCTCACAATTAAGGTCATAATCATATGCGATGAAAATGGCCTCAGTAGATGCTATACTTGTTGATGATGGTAATAGCATATCTGCCTCTAATCCCTTTCCAAAGCCACCATCCTCATTTTGATATTTTATAAGCTCTGAAACTATAGCTTCTTTACTTCCATTATTAAAAAGATAATTCCATTTTACTTTTTCAATAGCTCTAGAATTACAGAATATATTCTCCTCTATATTTTTTAATTGGCTTATTTTTAACTTTTCCATAGTACACCTCACAAATTTTATTTGATAGCTCGTTTATTCATTCCACCACTTCATAATAATTTATTCTTAATGCATTATAACTATAGTAATCTTATTATACTATTTTTACTAATATATTACATAAGATTTAACTATGAAAATTTTTACCATTTTGAAATATACCAAAAATAGTAATGCATTTAACTGGCTACTAGAACAAAATGTAATTAAATGTTAATATATTTCATATAATCTATAAAAAGAAATAAATTGAATTGAGCTAAATACTAAGAATTATTATCTAGCTGTAAATGAAAGGAGTATAAAATTTAAAATTCTATCTATTTAAAAATTAAAACAAAAGTTATATTTACTAATAATTTTTGGGAGGGATTAATTTTGAAAGGCACAAAAAAAATAATATGTATATGTTGTTCTTTAGTTTTTATAACATCACTTGTGGGTTGTAATGGTGTTAAAGACAAATCCTCTAGCTTAAGTGATATAACCAGCATAAAATTCACAGACTTTTCAAAGGATATTTCAGCAGATAGGATATATAGCACAATAGAAAAACTTTCAGCAAAAGATGACGCTAGAATAACTGGATTTGAGGGAGAAAAGGATGCAGCATCATATATATCTAAGCAGTTTGAAGATATGGGACTTATTATTGATGAACAAGAATTTCCTGTAACCGCATTTAAATGTAATGATGTAGAAGTAAAAATAGATATACCCGAAAGTAAGGTAGTTAAATCTAAGGCTTTAACCTATAGTAAAGAGACTTCAAAGGAAGGCTTAACTTCAGAAGTTGTTAATGGATATATGGGAACACTAAATGATTTAGAAAAAGCTAAAGTAAAAGATAAGATTGTAATCATTCAGCGTGGTGGTGATACATTTAGAACTAAAACTGAAAGAGCTACTGCAATGGGTGCTGTAGGCGTTATGTTTTTTGATCCTAATAGTGAAGAACCTCTATCAGCTACTCTAGTTGAACCTACAAAAATACCAGCTGTTACAATATCTAAAGCTGATGCAGAATATCTTAACTCAACCCTAATAACCTCAGAAAAAGGCCTTAAAGCCACAATAAAGGTTGATAGTGAATGTATCGATAGTAAATCAAAAAATATTATTGCAACATTAAAATCCAAAAAGAAAGATGCTAAAACTATAGTAGTTGGAGCTCACTATGATGGAGTCGATACCCCTGCTGCCAATGACAATGCTTCAGGTATATCTACTGTAATGGAATCAGCAAGGATTTTATCCAAGGAAAAACTTGATTGCAATATTAAATTTATTGCATTTGGTGCTGAAGAAATAGGTTTAGTAGGTTCAAGTTATTATGTTCAATCTTTAAATAGTGATGATTTACAAAATACTATTGCAATGATAAATGCTGATATGGTTGGTATCGGTGATAATTTATGTGTTTACACAGCTGATAGATCTAAGGAGTCTTTAACTGCAGATTTAGCAGTAAGTTGTATGAATAATTTCGAATACGATAATAGAAGAGATGAAAGCACTAGAAGTGACCATGTAGCTTTTGAAGAAGCTGGTATACCAGTAGCATATTTTGAATATGGTCCATTTGTTGATTACCATACAGATAGGGATACCGCTGATAAAATCAATAAAGAAAACTTATCCCACACATGTAACGTAATCACATCTTTATGTAATGAAATTGGTAATAATCCAGAAAGATTTTTAAAATAAGAAAAAAATAAAACAATGATCAAGAATTCTTGTCTTAATCATTGTTTTTTTATGGTGGTGGCGAAGGATGACCTTTAAAATCCAGAATATTTTTAAATTTCCAAATACCTGTATCTTATACTAATTACATAAGATAAATTTGATGTACAATGGAAATCAGCTGCTGAAATTAAAGAATAAGAATATTGTTCTCCTAGCTATATGTCTTATATCTAGAAAGTTTTCGCCTTATCTTGAGCTTCATTAATTGTAGCTTGAACAATCGCCTCTGCATCTTCACCAATAACATCTAATTTATTTGCTGCTATTGTAGTAAAATCAGTTATTCCTAAGAAGCCAAAGATTGTTCTTAAATATCTATCTCCCATTTCATATCCTGCAGCTGGTCCTTCTGAATATCCACCACCTCTTCCAACAATATGAACTGCCTTTTTGCCTTGGCATAATCCAACTGGTCCCTGTGCTGTATATTTAAATGTGATTCCTGTAACACATATATAATCTATATATGCCTTTAATATTGCCGGGAAGCTTAAATTCCAAAATGGAGCTGCAATTATATATTTATCTGCTTCTGCAAATTGATAGGCATATTTTAGAATTGGATGATCCTTTCCTTCTCCCGGATTAGGTCTATGAAGATTAATTCCTTCCTCTGTTAAAAATCCTATTCCTTCCTTATATAAGTCTAAAGTTACTATTTCATCATTTGGATTTAACTCTTTATATTTTTCAATAAAGCTATCAGAAATTCTAAAAGTTCTTGATGCTCCTTCCTTTTTAGCATTTGCCTTGATATATAATACTTTACTCATGTTAATTAACCTCACTTTATATTTATTATATTTATTATTTTATCAGTATTTATTTATTAAAGCTGGCACCTAAAGTGCCGAATTAACGACTTCAGAAGAAGATTTTAACACCTACTGAAGTTTTCTTTTTGTTAGTGTATTGAACCCTCACTTATAGAAGTGGGAGACTTTACTCTGAAATGTCATTAAAACTATTATAATAAACAAATTCCTGTATTGGTTTTCTATATCCTCGTAATCCTCTATTAGTTTTATCTTCCTTACCTATAGTAATCAATAAAACTGGTTCAAATTTATCTGGTATATTAAATAACTTTTTTACAGCTTCAGGGTCAAATCCTATCATAGAACATGTATCCCACCCCCTCTCCTTAGCAATAAGCATAAACATCATTGCTGATATAGAGATGCATTTCTAATAGCCTCTTGAACTTTAAACTCTTCCCCTCTACCTTCATATAAGCTATTGATTTCTTGCAGTATTATGTTATATTCTGTTTTATTTAAGATTCTTAGTGAAAGCATTCCCTCATAAATCTTGTTTGCATCCTTATTTGCTTCTTTGCTTCCCAAAACCAAAACAGCAGCAGATGCTGTATGAATCTTATACTGCTTAAATGCTACTTCCATCAGCTGTTCTTTCTTCTCTGCATCATCTATAACTATATAATTAGCATGTTGAAGATTATAACAGGATGGTGTAAGGGTAACTAATCTAAATATCTCATCAAATTCAGATCTTGGTATCTCTACTCCTTCAATAAAATTGTTTACAGACCTTCTTTCTTGTATTAAATTAACTAACTCCATTTATAAAATCCCCCCTTCTCAAATCAACATATTTATCCATCATAAAACAATTCTTATTATACTGTTATAACAACTTTATTATTTACAGTTGTCAAATAATTATTTAAAAATAAAATTGTTTATAATCCTTACTACATCTTGTATATGCTCCTTGTAAATAATTTTTGTTTTATCTCAGTTAATTCTGAAAAGAAGTATTTTGAGCATATTAACCAAAATAACTGAATATTATTTTAAAACTATTCTCTATAGAACTGAAAAGTTGTTATGCTATAATAGTAACAACATAATGTCTTTATAACAAGAAGGCACTTTTTTGTTTCAAAGTACCTTAAAATATACCTCATAAGGAGAAAATGATATGAAAAATAATATAGAACGCCACGAACAATGTCATATGAAAGACCAATGCCTTAAATATGACATATGTCCAATGGTTTTATCGGAAAATTTATTTTCAGGAAAATGGAAAATATCGATTTTGTGGTATTTAAGTTATTCCCCACTTAGATTTAGTGATATCCAAAACAAATTACTAAATGTCACCAGAAAAATGCTTACACAGCAATTAAGAAGTTTAGAGGATGATAATCTTATATATAGAAAGGTTTATCCTGTAGTGCCACCAAAGGTAGAATATGGATTAACAGAAGTAGGTAAAAAGATAATACCTATTTTAGAAATGATGCATAGCTACGGAGCTGAATACTTAAATAATAATTATGCTATCAAAAACCAGTCACAGTAAGATATGCGATTAAAAATAATTTAATATAGTATTAACGAAATCCAGAGCTTATTAAGCACAATACCTAACAAGTAAGGTGCTAAAATTTTTCTATAAGGTATCTGAAAATAAATAATAAGTCAAAGTACAATATCTGCAGTACTTATTCGTCCAATTGTTGGAGGATTAATGGATCAATATGGCCGACGAATATTTATAATAAGCGGGCTACTATTTTTTGCAATTACAATGTATTTTTATGATTAGGTAAAAGTAGTTATGTTTTTAGTGGCATTACAACATTTTTACCACTGTTTGCGGCAAAAATTCAAGTTAATGTCGGTACTTTTTTCTTGGTTTATGCTGTCACACTTACAGTAATTAGGCCTATTGCAGGTAAGATATCTGACAAATATGGAGAAGGAGCCATTATTATTCCTGCGCTTTTTATCCTGATTGTTGCACTATTAGTTCTAGCATTGACAAAAGGAATTATTGGACTAGTTATTACAGCCATTTTTTACGGAATTGGATTCGGATCAGCACAGCCTGCTCTTCAAGTAGCAATTATACGATTAGCTCCACCAGAGAAAAGAGGAGTAGCTAACGCTACATTTCTTACTGCTTTTGATTTAGGCATTGGTTTAGGATCTATTATTCTAGGATTGGTTTTACAACTCATAGGATATCAAATGTTATTTATTGTTTCTGCTGTATCTGGTTTTATTAGTCTGTTAATTTTTATTTTATTTGTAAAAAAGACATTAAAATAACTTTTTAGTTTACAAAATAATTCTAAACTTATACATAGGAAAAAAACCTCGACTAATCTAATTAGTCGAGGTTTTCGTGGTGGAGCCGATCCTCCCCCGTAACATCAATCCTACTCCCCTTTTCTCAGTCCATCAACCAATTCCCCAACATTCTCACATTTAAAGAAAGCTGACATCAATGCAACTCCATCCGCTCCAGCTTCTATTACACTTTGTGCATTTTCAGTGGATATTCCTCCTAGTGCTATTATTGGACAATTAACTTTTGCTTTAAGCTCCTTAATGAAGTTTAAACCTTTAGGTTCTAGTCCTTCCTTACATTTCGTAGGAAATATATGAGATGCTAGGATATAGCTGCATCCTAGGTTACAGGCTTCTATTCCTTGGTCTACAGTGTGAACTGATACTCCTATTTCTAGGTTTTCTTTATTATTCAATTCTATGAAAGCTTCAAAGGGTAGGTGTAGGATTTTTTCTCCTACTTTCTTAAAGACCTTTGTTTTGGAGTTTATTATTACTTCAGTAGCAGGGTTTACTACTTTTTTTACTTTGTAATATAACTCTTCAAAATCTTCATGGGATAAATCCTTTTCTCTTAAGATTATCCTATCTACACCAGCTAGTGAGGCTTCTTTTAGTGTGTTAAAGTATTTTTCCTCACGAGCTAAGTGTCTATTTGTTATTAGATAAATCAAAATCTTTCCCAGTCCTTAAATATTGGTTGGAACCCTGCTTCCATTATCATTTCTTTTACTTCTTTCACAGTACCTTCATCATTTATAGTAAATTGAGATGTACCCTTAGATTCTAGTGAATGACCTCCAACTTCTGTGGAAACCCCTGCACTCATCTTTGTAATTCCTAGTGGAATTAAGTTTTTTCTCATTTTACTGTCTTCCCTAGTTGATATATTTATTCCACTTTGATGTGCAAATATCTTATATGCCAGCATAATCTGTACCATTCTTTTATCATCCACAGTATTTAATTCCCTTAAGCCACCTTCACAAGGTCTTATCCTTGGTGGTGAGTAAGTTATGTCAACATGAGGATATTTCTTTCTTATATATTCTCCATGAAGTGCTGTAAAGAAAGCATCTTTTCTAAAATCTGCAAGACCAAGAAGTGCTCCAATACTTATGCTCCTCATTCCTGCTTTAGCTCCTCTTTCTGGGGTGTCTAATCTAAATTTATAATTCTTTTTAGGCCCGGCTATATGAACTTTATCATAGATCTCTTCATCATAGGTTTCTTGATATACAGTAAGTCCATCAACTCCAGCTTCCACAGTTTTTCTATAATCCTCTTCACTTAATGGTTGTATCTCTAAGGTTATAGAAGGAAAATACTCTTTCATTACTTTCACTGCATCCACTATATAATCAGTAGGTGAGTGAACCTGACTCTCCCCCGTTAATAGAATAATGTGCTTAAAACCTTCCTTTGCCACCACTTCCGATTCTAGCCTTATCTCTTCCATAGTAAGCTTCTTTCTGCTTATTGAATTTTCATAATTATATCCACAGTAGGCACATTTATTTACACAATAATTTGCTATGTAAATTGGAGTATAAAGTAATATGGTTCTTCCAAAATGTTTTAAGGATAACTTCCTAGCCTTAACTGCCATTTCCTCCAAAGCTTCTTCAGCCTTAGGTGATAATAAATTTAATAAATCTTCATAGGTTGGATTTCTCTCATTAATACTTCTTAAAATATCATCTAGTTCTACATTCTCCCAATACCCACTAAAATCAAAATCTCTAAACTTTTCTATAATATTATAAAAGCTCATTTTCTTCATCCCCTTAATATTTAACACATTTTAATATGAAGTCATTATCAACACTTAGATTAAACATAGGTTGTTTTAATACTATGTTTTATCTGATTGTTGAAATTTAACTTCAATATTATCTGAGCGCAATACCATTTGCAGGGTTCTTGAATTTACTTAGGCTATGGGGAGGACTAAATCGTTAATAAATACAACTTGTTTGAGCGAATGCGAGTTGTTGTATTTTAGATTTTGTTCTAACCAGAGCCTTTAGTAAATCAAGGTTCCGAAACGGTTTAGCGAAGATAATATGAAGTTATTATCAACACTTGGTTAAACAGACCTTAATCTAAAAATCCTGTTAATGGTGAGGATGCATTTCCTTTATTTGATACTGATCCAAATTTAGATAAGTAGGCAAGTCTTCCACCTTCCACTGCTAAGTTAAAGGCTTTAGCCATATTGGCTGGGTCCTTTGAAGATGCTATTGCTGTGTTAACTAGGCAGGCTGCTGCTCCCATTTCCATTGCTTCCATTGCTTGTGATGGTTTACCTATCCCTGCATCAACTATGATTGGAATATCAAGTTCGTCTATCATAATTTGAATAATTTCCTTAGTCATTATCCCTCTGTTACTTCCAATGGGTGCTCCCAGTGGCATAACAGCAGATGCTCCCGCTTCTATTAATCTTCTTCCTGCATATAAATCTGGACACATATATGGAAGTACTGTGAAGCCCTCTTTAGCTAAGATTTCAGTAGCTTTTATAGTTTCTTCATTATCTGGAAGTAGGTATTTAGAATCTGATATAACCTCAATTTTTATCCAATCCCCGCACCCCATAGCTCTGGCTATTCTCGCAATTCTTACCGCTTCCTCTGCATTAGTTGCTCCTGAAGTGTTTGGTAGTAATGTTACATTCTTAGGAATGTTAGACAAAATATCTTCTTCCTTATTATCTAAATCGATTCTTCTTAGTGCTAAGGTTATAACCTGGGATGTACTATTCTCTAATACTTCTTTTATCATCTTATTAGATGGATATTTTCCTGTTCCTACAAATAATCTATTAGTTAATTCTATCCCGCCTATTTTTAATATATCTGCCATAATTAAATCTCCTCTTCCCCTAAAATAATTTTAAGTGCCATATTTGCCATGTGATTTGCACATATAGCTACCCTTGGTGCCATAAGTCCTGATCCTTCTTTAGCTTCATTTACTCCATCTCCACAAATATAAAATCTACTAGTTATTTTCTTAGTAGTTATATCATTAGAGGAATAAAACCCAGCCATCCCTGAAGATGCTATAAGAGTTTTATCTTTCATAGTAGTTAATACAGTATTACAAAGATCCGCTTTGTAGTTTGGATTATCAAAAGCTTCAATAACTATATCAATTTGTCCAAATAACTCCCTTACATTATCATTTTCTATCTTCTCCACCACATCTTCTATTTCAATGAAGGGATTGATATTTAGAAGTTGTTTTTTTAGTGCCTTAACCTTATACTCACCTATATCACAGACAAAATATTGTTGCCTATTTAGATTTGAAGGCTCCACCACATCAAAATCCACTATTTTAATATGTCCAACCCCAAGTCTAGCCAGTGATATAGCTATATTAGAACCAAGTCCACCAACCCCTGCAATGCCAACTCTGGCTCTCTTAACTTTTTCATGGACTCCCGGAGTATGCCTTGCCATCATTAATCCTTGTAACTCTTTAGCACTTGGAATTTGTCCTTTTTTTATAAACACAACTCTATCTTTTGCTTTTAATTCTTTATCTTTCTCTAGGGGAAATCCATTTAATATAATAACATCACTGTCTGGCTTAACCTTATCCATTAGCTTAAAACAAGATTCCCCTAAGATAACTTCTGATTCTTCTTCGTTGATTTTAATAAGAATTTTTTCTTCCAACTGCACCCCTCCATTCATCTATGTTATTAAACTTTTCTTAGCCACCACCTACAAAGGATATAACTTCTATGGTGTCATCTTCCTTTAAATTAATCTTTGAATAATCTTCTTTAACTACTATTTCTTTATTTAGTTCCACCACAACTCTAGCTTCATTAATATTTAATTTATTTAGCAAGCTACTGATAGTACTAATTCCATCCCTTGAAAACTCTTTTCCGTTAACCTTCATTTTTTCACCTTCTTTCAAATAAAATATAAAACAATATTTTCTCTTGCCTATTCATCCATGAAAATTTAAATTTCTACGTAATAAAAATCCACCTAACAAAAACTTTGCTAGGTGGTAAGAAGTAACTTTAACTTTCCAAATGTAAAATTGGAGTTTAAGTTAAAAAAAGAGCTTGCATAAAGCAAGCTCATTAATTCCAATACAATAGTATAACTATATATTAATTTGCTTCCCTCCGATGGTATTAACCATATCAGGTTCTTAGAGTTAGGAACTATCCCTCTCAGCCAAAACGGCACCCCTAGCTATTTATTAAATTAATAATATTGTATCAATATATATTTACGAATTCAACTATAATAGTAATTTAATCTTTGATTTCAAAATTATTTTTTAAATATTTAAAAATATCATAGGATTTATATATTTACATTATAGTTAGCAGCATCCTCGTCCGCCACCTCTTATTAAAAAACCTCCAATTACCCAAACGCTTGAGTAATCTATTATAATATTTTTCACATATGGATTTAAGCTATTGTCATAAATAACCTTTATTCCGTCTATGTCTATAATTATATCTTCTTCACCTTTTTGTTCATCCAGAACTATTTTTAAACTTGGGCCTCCTCATCCATAACCTGAAATTGCTATTCTAATCATAAGTCTACCATTGGACTCATTATTCTTTTCATTAAACGCTTCCCTTGCTTTATCTGTAATTCTAATCATCAAATATACTCCTTCCATATAAGCTTATTTTAACTTCAATTTTTCACACTTTAAAAATACAATTGTTAAAATATATTTTAATTTAATACTGTTTTAATTCTTAGGCATCTGAAAATAAATAATAAGTCAAAGATGCGAAGGATATTTTGAGTTAGACAAGGAAGCAGGTTCCGCAGATAGTAGAACTATCTAAGGGTTCTGCTGACGACGTATCACTCAAAATAGCCTAGGAGATTGACTTATTTATTTTTTGAAGATGCCTTATATATAATATAACTCTTTTGATAATGAAATTAAGTGACTAAGTCACAATTCTTAAACTAACAATAATATTATTCATCCAAATATTGTTATTATTTTCATGAATAGATTTCCTTTATAATCACAAAATAAGTAATGATAAAAATATTATTAGGAGGAGATTCTTATGAAGATTGAAGCAACTGTAGAAAACTATAATAAAGCAAAACAAATGCTTATTGATGGTGAATCCTATGATAAAATTATGGACGAAACCCACCTAAGATTAAAAGATATAAAAAGAATTGAAAGAGAAGAAGTAAGTAGCCACTTCTAAAATAATCCTAGGAATACTATAAATGATATAATGCCCTATATTATTCTGCCGATTTCAATAGTTTGTCTAAATATAACCCTAAAAAATAGAAAGTAAAAAAGTAAAAAATCCAGAGAGATTTCTCTGGATTTTTTATCAACAAGGAGATTGAATTTCCCATGAAAAATTTAACCAAAATTCTTATCCTAACAATCTTAATCATAGCTACGCTAAATACATCAGCATTAGCTAGTACTGAAGTACCCTGTACTAATATACTTAAAGAGGGTATATATAAAATTAGTGAAACTGGAGGAAGTAATATCAAACCTGGTAAATGTAAAATTGAATTAATCTCTCCTGATTCTGTGGTATACGTATATATAATAGATAGCAATACTATTGAAAGGTTTTCTAAAAGATTTATTTCTACTTCCCCACATAGCAAAGGAACCTTATTAGAAGGGGACTACATAATTATTTTAGGAAAAGGAGAAATTTACATCAGTACTGCACCAATGTAAATTTTTATATAAAATAGACTTAATAATTAACTTAAAAGGAGATTGAATTTCTTATGAAAAATTTTACTAAAGTTCTTATCCTAGCACTTATGATTACAATGACACTAAATATATCAGCATCAGCTAATGGTGAATTACCATATACTAATACACTTAAACAAGGTATATATAGTGAAACAGGTCCCGGAGCTATTAAACCTGGTAAAGTTAAATTTCAATTAGTCTCTCTCGATTCCCCGGTATATGTATATATAATCGATAAGAATACTATCGAAAGATTTTCTAAAAAATTTTCTGCTACGTCTCCTTCTTCCCAAGTAAATTTACTAGAAGGAGATTTTGTAATTATTTTTGGGAAAGGAGAAATTCACATAAGTAATGCACCAATGTAACTTTGTGTTAATTCCAAAGTTCAGTTTACACAAAGTTTTTACAGGTCCTATACTTTATATATACTAAAACAGCTAACGTATTCGTTCTATATTTTCTCAAAAGAGTTAATCTCAAAATCAGACATAACTATTTTATTAAATATAAGCTATACCTATATTTAATAATTAAGAATACAAACTTAAATTTATATACAAAATAAACTTAATAATTAATTTAAAAGGAGATCGAATTTCTTATGAAAAATTTTGCTAAAATTCTTATCCTAATACTCTTGATTACAACTACACTAAATATATCAGCATCAGCTAGCACTAAAGTACCATATACTAATGTACTTAAACAGGGTATATATAAAGTTAGTGAAACTGGTGCAGGTGCTATTAAACCTGGTAAATGTAGCATGGAATTAGTCTCTCCCGATTCAGTGGTATACGTATATGTAATTGACAGCAATACTATAGCAAGGTTTTCTAAAAGATTTACTTCTGCTTCTACTTACAGCGAAGGAACTTTAATAGAAGGGGACTCTGTAATTATTTTTGGGAAAGGAGAAATTTACATCAGTACTGCACCAAAATAAATTTATGTTAATTGCAATATTAAATGTCTACTCGTCTTACGCCCTATAAAAAAAATCCAGGAAAATTTCTCTGGATTTTTTTATTAAATAACTTATACTGTGACTTCATTCCTTCCCAAAACTTTACCTATTAATGGGTGTTGTGAAATATTCCTATTTCTTATAAGAACTCTTTAATGACACAGTTCTATTAAATACAAGCTTATCCTTAGATAGTTTATTATCTCTTATAAAATAACCATGTCTCATAAATTGGAATCTACCTTCATCATTTAGTCTTAAGGCTGCTGGTTCAACTATTGCATTGATCTTTATCTCTAAAGAATCTTTATTTATAAACTCAAATAAGTTATCTCCCGATGGAGCTTCATTAAATAAATTTTCAAATAGTCTAACTTCACAAGGCACACCATAAGTTTCACTAACCCAGTGAATAGTTCCTTTTACCTTTCTTCCTGTAAAGCCACTTCCACTCTTAGTTTCCGGATCATAGGTACATCTAAGCTCAATTATTTCTCCAGCTTCATCTTTTATAACCTCATTACATTTAATGAAATACGCTCCCTTAAGTCTAACCTCTCCTCCAAGTACCAACCTATTATATTTTTTAGGAGGATTCTCACTAAAGTCTTCTCTCTCAATATATAATTCTTTAGTAAAAGGCATTTCCCTAGTTCCTAAATTTTCATTTTCCATATTATTTTCAACTTCTAAATGTTCTATATAATCCTCTTCTAAGTTAGTAATTACTACTTTTATTGGATTTAGAACTGCCATTATTGATGGAACCTTTGTCTTTAAATCTTGTCTTAGTGAATTCTCAAGCATAGCCACATCTACCATAGTATCTGCTCTTGCTACTCCAATTTCATCTAGGAAATCTAAAATTGCCTTCCTAGTGTAGCCTCTTCTTCTCATACCCTTTATGGTTGGAAGTCTCGGATCATCCCATCCATGAACTTCATTACTAGCTACTAACATTTTTAAATATCTCTTACTAGTAACAACTCCACTTAAATTCATTCTTCCAAACTCTATTTGTCTTGGTGTTGGAGCTTTCAAATCTAATTCCTTTAAAACCCAATCATATAGTGGTCTATGGTCCTTAAATTCATTTGAGCATAGGGAGTGTGAAATTCCCTCTATATAATCTTGAATTGGATGAGCATAGTCATACATAGGATAGACACACCACTTATCTCCACTTCTATAGTGAGGTGTGTAGGATATTCTATAAATAACAGGATCCCTCATATTCATATTAGGACTTTCCATATCAATCTTTGCTCTCAGTACAGCTTCTCCTTCCTTAAATTCTCCTGATCTCATTTTTTCAAAGAGCTCTAAGTTTTCTTCTATATTCCTATTCCTATAAGGACTATTTTTCCCCTTTGTAGTTAAAGTTCCCCTATATTCTCTTAACTCATCACTAGTTAGATGACAAATATAAGCCTTACCTTTTTTAATTAGATACACCGCATAATCATAGATTTTTTCACTATAGTCAGACCCATAAAAAAGTCTATCTTCATAGTCAAAACCCATCCACTTCATGTCCTCCATAATGGACTCTACATACTCATGATCCTCTTTACCTGGATTTGTATCATCAAATCTTAAATTGAATTTTCCATTATATTTCTTTGCAATACCATAGCTTATATTAATAGCATAGGCACTTCCAATATGAAGATATCCATTTGGTTCTGGTGGAAATCTAGTATGAATTTCTTCACATAACCCCTCATTTATATCTTCCTTAACTAATCTGTCTACAAAATTTAAGTTTTCTTTTTCATTACACATAACTTCAGCCCCTTTATTTTTATCGCAAAAAAAATGCTCCCGACCCAAAGACTTTTCAGTCTAAGGGACGAGAGTTATACTTCCGTGTTGCCACCCAAATTCGTTAATATGTTGCCATACTCACCTCTTCAAGTACGGTATTAAAATAATACTTATACTCTAGTTCTGTAACGTGAACTCACGTCATAGCATCACCTTTAATAGTATCCATTTATTATTCCTATTGAATAACTAAGCATAAAGCTTTAAAAACTAACATAAAGGATCCGTATGAAGCTCAGAGACTTGTTTCAATAAATACTTCCATGTTCCTTCTCAGCTACTGGAACTCTCTGTAAAAGAATATATATACCTACTTTTCTCATCATAGCTATTATTTGTATTATATATAATATATGTAAATATATTTATTTTGTCAATACCTTTATATATATTTATTCCCCAATTTATAAATTAATATTAAAAAATAATTCCCTACACAAAATTGCGTAGGGAATTATAATTAGTTATTAGTCGTGTAATCCAAATCCGCTCATGATTAAGCCAGCCCAATCTGAATCTGCTTTTTCTATCCATCTGTACTCAATGTTAAGTTCTTTAAGCCAAGCATTAAGCCCCTGACTTTTTTTGCTTACATTTGGAGATTTTCTTCCGTATATATCTTTTATAGTTTCTAATAATTCCGCTTGCTCTTCTTTTCCAAGCTCTCTATCAAGTAAGTTTCTTATTTCTATACAGCACTCATCATATGATGCATGATCTTCAAAATATAACTCATTAGCAAGCTCTATTCTCTTACTGTTTATCTCTTTAATTACATCATTAATTTCATCAGTATTAGATAAAAACTTCTTACATACTGCAAGACAATCCATATCATTATCTAATCTATTTATTTGTTTTTCTAATCTTTCATTTCTCATTTATTTTTCCTACTTTACATCTTTATTTTGCCACATACCAAGTTCTTACTGTCACTTAAGGTTTTCACACCTGTGAAGCTTCGAATTCCCTGTACCAAGTTGTATAGTCATGGTTTAATCTTTTAATGGCAATGTATCTATTATATCACTAAGATGATTTGTTACAACAAGTAAATAATAGGATTCGTTATATATTTTTATTGTTACTTATATTAAATCTTTCTAAAAGGTCATGTCTAGGTTATTATTGAATAATATAGTATTTTAACCTACTCTGATTTAACCCTAACTTCGCTCAATTTTAACCTTACTTCCACCTTTTCCCGATTCTGCTGGCGTAAGAATAAGCTTTACTGGCACTCTATTTTTTATGGTTTCTACGTGACTTATTATTCCCACCTTTAGCTTGTCATTATGAATTCTTTCTAGTGAGTTCATAACAACCTCTAATAAATTATCATCTAGTGTTCCAAAACCTTCATCTAAGAAGAATAATTCTAGTGGTGCTGTACCCTTTAGTTGGATCTCTGCTGAAAGAGCTAAGGCTAAAGCCAGAGATGTTAGGAAGGTTTCTCCCCCTGATAGAGTTGAAGCATCCCTTTCTGCTCCACCATTTTTATAGTCACGAATTATAAATTTACCATTCTCGTCAACCTCTAGTCCATAATTGCCACTTGTTATCTCCTTAAGCCTTTTTGAAGCTTCTATAGAAACATATTTAAGTCTAGTTGTCGCTACAAATTCTACAAACTTTTTACCTTTAAATAATTTTTCCAAATCACTAAGCAAAGCTAATTTATGCTCAAGTTTCTCCTTTTTCTTAGCTAAATCCTTAAGTTCTGAAAGCTTTCTTTTTATAAAGTTAACTTCTTCTTCAACCTTTATTTTTATTTCATTTAAAGACTTAACTTCTTCTTCCTTCACCTCTTTATCCTCTTGGATTTTCATCCATGTTTCCTGGGTAATTTCTCTGCCATTAATTTTTTTAACTAGACTTTCTATTGCCCCACTTATCTTTGATAGGTTATGATTATATACTTCTATAACTTCTTTTAACTGTTGGATTTTCTCTTTAGAAATTATATTTTCCTTAACTTGCTCAATGGTTTCAAAGCCTTCTTCCCTTAAACTATTTTCTGCATTAGCTTTTTCCACTACTACTCTTTTTTCAAGTTCATGACATTTACCCATTATTTCAATCAATGACTCATTACAAACTTTAAAGGATTCTTCAATAGCTTCCTTATGTTTTTCACATTTAGCAAAGGATTCCTCTATGATTAGTATATCCTGTTCTACAGTTGTTAATAAGGATATTAAGTCTATTTCGTCTCCTACCTTTAATTTTATATTAGCAATTTTATCTTCTTTATTTTTTTCTTTTTCTACTAAAGATGATTTTTCTTTAGCTAGGTTTTCTCTTATACTATTTAAACTTTTCTGTAAAAGTTCCTTGTTATTAATCAACTCTTCTACCTTTGCTCTGTAAACCTTGATACTTTTTTCAAGTTCTTCTCTTTCTTTTTCTCGCTTTAATATCTCCTGATTTTTCTCTGTGAAATTTTCTACTCCAGTACTATCCTTAAGTATTAGCAAGTTTTTTTCAATTTCATCAAGGTCTGAACTATTTTTCTTATACTCTTCCTTTACTTCATTTAATTGCTTAGAGTTTTCTACCACTACAGATTTTATAGTATTTATATTACCCTCTAAGGTAACTTTATCTTCATTTAATTTATTTATACTTTCCTCTAAAGCTTCCTTATTTTTTATATATTTAGTTAATTCCTCACTTAAAGTTTTGAAGTTTTTCTCTAATTCTTCTAAAGAAATCTTTTTAAACTCATCTCCTAGGACTTCTATTTCAAGAGTTCTTTCTTTAACTTTTTCTTCTAAGGTTAAAAGATTTGTTTCACCTCTAGTTATGTCCATTTCAATTTGTCTAAAAGCTTTTTCCCTAGTTGATAATTCACTATCTATTTCACTTACATCTATAGCTTCTACATGTTTTATATTTTCTTTATGATGTTCTATAGCTCCACAAACTGGACATACTTCTCCACTATTTAGTGATTCTCTTAAACTATGAGCTAATGTTTCAACTTGAAGTTCCTTAGCTTTGTTTTTCAACTCTTCGATGATAATTTCTAGCTCCTTTTTATCAATGAAGTTTTTCTTTATAACCTGTTGCAACATAAAAATGGATTCCTTGGAAGCTTCAATATCTTTAAATGCCACCTCATATCTCTGCCATTTATCTTTGCTTTCTGATAACTTTCTTTGAAGAATTAACAGATCTGTTTGTTCTCCAGGACATGCTTTTATTAATTCCTCAAGGGTTTCTTTTTTAGCCTTTAGTAACTCTACCTTACTATAAAGGACTTCTGTAGATAACTTCTCTTTTGAATTTCCATCCTCTATGTCTTTTTCTAGCTTTGTAATTTTAGATTTATTATTTTTCACCAAAAATTTAAGATCATTGGATTTTTCACTAAATCTAATACCTTGTTGAACTTTTTCCTTTAATTCACTATCAATCTTTAAAGCTTCAAATTTCTCCTCTGCTTCCTTAATCACAGCTCCACCCTTAAGAATTCTATGACCCATAGCAGTTATATCTTCTTCAGTTTTTCTTTCATTACATTCTATATTTTTAATATTAGATTTTAAATTATCTATTTCATCTTGAAGAACTCTTATATTTTTCTCCTCTAATATAGCATCCTTTATCTTCTCTTCCTTTACTCTTAGAATAGGAAGTTCGCTATCTTTTTTCTCTCTCCATAGATTCCAATCCTTTTTAATCTTATCTTTTTCAATTGTTAAACCGTCATGGCTAGCTTTTAATTTCCCTAACTCTACCTTGGAAGCTTCTATCTCTTTTAAAGTTCCTTCATAGGACTCTATATAAGGCATAACCTTAGCAGCTGCTTCTCCAAGTTTTACTGTATTTTTATGGTTTTCTATATCTTCACTTATGTCTCTAAGTTTCTTTTCTTCATCTTTATATCCTTGAAGCTCCAGTTTAAGATTCCAAAGTTTTTCTCCTTCTTCAAAGGCTTTTTCAATTATTTTAAAATCTTTATTAGCCCTTTCTAAACTCTCCTTTGCTTCCCGCTGTTCTTCTTCCTTTAACTTTAACACTTCTTCACTTATATCTTCATAGCCTTTAAGTTCTCCAAGTAGCACACTATTTTCTGTTTTTTCCCTACTTATCTCACTACCTAACTTTCTAGCCAGATCATCACCATACTTTTGAAGATTAAATAATCTCTCTAGCATTTCTCTTCTTGATTTACCTTCAAGCTTTAAAAACTCACTAAATTTACCTTGAGGTAATACAACAGTTCTTGTGAAATCCTCTAAACTAAGACCTATAATTTCCTTACAAGTATTTGTAACTTCTTTAACCTTATCTGCTAAAACATTAGGTTCATCACCAGTTATATCTACAATCTTACACTTTCCTGACTGAGGATTTCCTGTTTTTTTATCTCTTTTAAACTCTCTATCAACTACATATCTTTTAACCTCTGACCCTGAAATTTGAAATTTAAAGCTTACAGCCAAGGTATCACAATTTGTATTTATAAAGTTAGAACTCTTCCTTGAAACTTCTCCATATAGTGCCAAGGTTATTCCATCAAGAACAGTAGACTTTCCACTTCCTGTTGGTCCAAAAATCCCAAAGAAGCCTTCCTCTGTTAGCTTTTCAAAATCTATAAATTGCTCCTCATTAAAGCTATTTAATCCCTTTATTTTAAGACTAATTGGTCTCAATATGTCCACCATCCTCTTCTGAAATTATAGATAGAAGTAAGTCTACAACTTCCTCAGCTGCCTCTACTCCTCTTTCTTTCTTATAAAACTCCTTAAATATATCCTGAAAGGATTTCTCAGAAAGGCTAGTAGTTTCTTCACTTTCTTCATCATCACCTATGATTTTAGGCATAATTTCCAATATATCTTTTTTCAAACTCTTCATCTTCTTAATTTCATCTTCATTTATATATCTATCTGTAGAAATTTCAAGATATACCCAGCAATCTCTATCCTTATTTTCTTCACACTTTAAGATTGCCTCGTCAATTCCATTACACTTCCATATCTCTATAGGCTTATAAACCTTTATATCAATTTCTTCTATATTACTTTCTTCTCCTGCCTTTACATCTACAATAAAACATTTCTTTTGAAAATTAATCTCCTTCTTATTGTAGTGAAGTGGAGAACCTGAATATCTTGCTCTTTTATCAGTACCCGGTACCATTTGTGGCTTATGAACATGACCGAGGGCTATATATTGAGCCTCCTTTGGAAAGCAACTTCCATTAACAATGTAGCTTCCCCCTAGTTGAATGCTTCTCTCTGATCCACTTTCTTCACTACCCATTGCAAATAAATGAGACACAACTAAATTAATTGTATCTCCTCTATAATTTTCTTTTAAAGAACTAAATAATTCATATATTCTTTCACTATAGGATTTTAGTCTTCCCTCTTCACTTTCCATACCATCATAAAGAACCTCATTTAATCTTTTTTCACTTGGATAAGGTACTGTTAAAATAACTGCTTTTTCACCATTTATCTCTATTTCAATAAAACCTTCCCCTGAGTTAACTAGCTTATGTTCTCCATATACTCCTGGCTGTACCACCATCTTTGGAGTTCCAACCATAATAATTCCATGATCCATAGCAAGAGGTCCAGCTGCCACAAGTCTTTCCGGATTGTCATGATTTCCTGCAATTACTAAAGTTAGTCTCTCTCCATTTCTGGAAAGTTTCTTTAAAGTATCATAAAACATTTTCTCTGCTCTAGCTGGAGGATTGCTTGTATCATAAACATCTCCTGCAATAATAACTAAATCTATATTATTTGTCTCCACCATCTCAACAAAATCACTTAAAAATTCTTCCTGCTCATCCATTCTACTTTGACCTTCTAGATTTTTACCTAGATGCCAATCTCCAGTGTGTAATATTCTCAATTAACTTCCCCCATTCTACTGTTTACTACGAGTTAGTCCCTATAAAAAAAAGTGTTGGTTATGACATTACCCTAAGATAATATTTACACCAATTTCAATAGAGTACTAAACCACAGTTCAAAATCAAAATCTATTTATTTAAACTCATTTCCTCAATATTAACCAAGTTTTGTCCTTGAAATTCCATGACAACAATCCATGGCATTATATTCTTTATTCTATTAAATTCATCATATCCAAAGCTTTTATTATGATGATTTATTATTGTGCTTAAAGCTGTACCATGAGTTCCTATTACAATATTATTACCACAACTTTCCTTTAATATCTCCTGCAAGGCTTGTACATTTCTTTCTTGTACTTCTTTTAAGCATTCTCCCTTAGGAAGCTTATAGTTAAAATCTTCCCATTGTCCCTTTGAAAAAGCGTTAAAATCCTCAATCCATTCTTCGGATACGGCTCTTTCTCTAAGATCATTTTTGATTATAATATCTAGGTTTAATTTATCTGCTAAACCTCTAACTGTATCTATTGCTCTTTTATATGGGCTTGCATAAACCTTAGTTATTTCTTTGTCCTTCAAAAACTCTGTTACATTTTTACTATCTTTTAATCCCTCTTCAGTAAGAGGTCTAATTAAATCCTCATGAACTGAAAAATCTGGCTTTGCATGTCTAACAAAATATATCTTAGTCATCATATTTCCCCCACTTCAATTACTAATTTTATATCTTTACTATTCTACTTATTCATCATTTTCATCTGTAGTTTATTTTTAAAACTCATTCATGATTTACTTCATTTTAAAACTTTTTATTTAGTTTAAAAATTCTTTATTATAGATATAATTATACATCAAGTTATCTATTTATACTAACAAAGACCCTATTGTAAACTCATACAATAAGGTCTTTTCAACATTTTAGATTTGAATTTATTCAGTGAAGCCTTTCGTCTGCATTTTTTCTCCATTAAGAAATAATGCCATTCCTGTTTTCATTTTTCTAAAGTTCAACTTTTCATAAAAATGTTCTTTGTCTGGTGAAGCATATAATATAAAATTACATTGAGGGATACATTTTAAAATACTATTAACAATTGTTGCACCTACCTTTTTACCTTGATATTCAGGTAGAACTGCTATATCATAAATTGCGGCTTGGTAAATTCCGTCTGAAATTGCACGACCAAAACCAATTAACTTATTATCGTCAAACGCAAATACAACAGTATGACTATTTTCAAAGGCCTTCTTATGCACCGCTCCTTCAAAATAAGCCATTTCAACTCTTTTCAATATTTCAGATACATAATCCCAATTAATATTCAAGCAATTGTATTGAATTTTTAGATTCATCTCTTCTCCCCCTTTAAGTATTAATATTAATGTGGCTCCCCTTTATTTACTCTTAGCTATAGTGTGAATTTATTAATGATTTTTTCTACATTTATCTCTCCGTACCATAGAATAATTCAATGACTTCTTTATCCGGCTTCTTACCTATGTAACTTCCTATAACAAAGGTAATTATTGATACTAGAAGAGCTGGCACGATTGGTTGAACTCCAAATGGTGCAAACTTTGTAACACTGAACAATATAAAAGATCCAATACCACATACCATAGATATAATTGAACCTGTAGCATTAGCTCTCTTCCAGTATAGTCCAAATACAACAGGACAGAAAAATGCTGCCTCAAGCCCACCAAAGGCAAATAAATTAATAAAAGTCAGTAAATCTGGTGGTTGTATTGCAAGTACAAATACTATTATCCCAATTATAGCTGTGGATGCTAGACTCATTCTTGAAATCTTTTTCTCAAACTCACTACCTTCTTGTGCTTTCTTATCACTCATAAAGTAGTTCATATAAATGTCCTTTATGATTGCTGCTGAAGATAAAATAAGCATAGAAGACACCGTTGACATAACTGCAGCTAGTGGTGCTGCTAGGAATATTCCTGCCAAAACGGGGTTCATAATTTCTACAACCAGTCTAGGAATTACAGTATCTGAATTCACTATTCCAGCTGGAAGTATTGCAGCTGAAAATACACCTGCTAAAAGCATTCCAAACATAAGAATAAAGAAAGCTACTGTTCCATAGATCATTGCACTGTGCATAGATTTAGTATTCTTAAATCCCATAGCCCTAACTGTATTCTGTGGAAGTCCTAGTGTCCCTACACCAACCAGAACCCAAAAGGATAATATATAGCCCTTACTAAAATGATCACCTGATAGAGGAGTACTCCATACAGGGTTTACTTCACTTAGTGTAACTGAAATGGCTTCCACACCACCGCCTGCTTTTATTATGAAATAAAGAATTAATCCTGTACCAAATAACATTATAATTCCTTGTAACGTATCTGTTATAACTACAGCTTTGAATCCTCCAATAGTAGTATACAAAATTACTATAGTTCCAAAAAGAATTAATCCAACTATATATGAGTATCCCGTAATAGTTTGAAATAATACTGCTCCTCCTATAAATTGAGCAACCATGGTCACAATGAAAAATACTACTAGCGCAATGGAGGCTAAAATAACCACTGTAGGAGATTTATATCTCTTTGATAAATAGTCTGTAACAGTAACTGCATTAATCTTCCTTGATATTATCGCAAGTTTCTTACCTAAAATACCTAGAGTTAAAAAAACTGTTGGCACTTGAGTCACCGCCACAAACACCCAGCTTAAACCTACTGAATAAGCAATTCCTGGCCCTCCAATAAAACTACTAGCACTAGTATAGGTAGCTATTAATGTCATGGCAAGGACAAAGCCTCCCATGGATCTTCCTCCAATAAAATAATTATTAATAAATCCATTCTTGGCATTTTCACTTGCAGCATTTCTACTAACCCAAACCCCTATAAATAGATTAAGTGCTAGATACAGCACAATTGGTATTACAATTAAAAATTTTTGCATATTTTTTTCCTCACTTTATTTCCATTCATCTTTATCGTTCTCTTCTTCATTACTTTCTAAATCAAAATCTACAAATAAATATTTTACTGTAAATATTACTGCAATAATAAGTAGTATAGGACCTACAAAACTACTTAATACAAACCACATTGGAAGCCCCATTACGTATTTATAACTTCCCGGGTCTCTACTCCCTAATCCAAATCCAGTAACATACCACCATATAAAATAAAGGATATATACAACAATTGAAATAATTGCTTCCTTATTTATTTGTTTATTTTTTGCTTTTTCTGATAGCTTCATCTTCTATTCTCCTTAGTTTTCAACATAAATTATCCATCTTATAACAACATAGTAATATTATCATGTCACTATATAGTACACAATATGTTTTGTATTTTTTATAAAATTAATATATTTCTAATCCCCTTAAATATTTTAATTAAATATAATCTATTATGTATTAGATACTTCCCTGTTATGAGTGTAGTAATCCTCTGTTAATCCTTTAATAACTATTGAAGCACTATGAATAAAGTCATCATGTTTATGCATAATTATAACATTTATAAACAGTTTTTACCCATTTATCAATGTTTTTATGGAATATTTCATAAAATTTTAAAAAACTATTGCATAATTATTAGTTTCAGTTGTATAATCATACTACAGCAAAGGAATAATAGTTTTTACTTATAAGGGGGATTCAATAATGAAAAAAATATTTTTAAAGAAAATTTTTGCAGTAGCAATGGCGGGAGTTATGTCATTATCATTAATGGCTTGTGGAAATAAACCAGAAGAGGACTTATTATCTAAAATAAAAGAAGAAGGAAAAATCACAGTAGGTATGAGTATTGATTATGCTCCATATGAATTCTTCGTTATGGACAATGGCGAAAAGAAAAAGGTTGGTATGGACATAAATTTAATGGAGGAAATTGCAAAGGATCTTGGAGTAGAATATGAAGTTCAAGAGATGGAATTTAGTACAATCTGTGATGCAGTAAGAAATGGAATTGTAGACTTAGGGGTTTCTGGTTTGTCACCTGATTCAGAAAGACTACAAATTGTAGATTTCTCAGATATATATTTTGAAGCAGAGCAAGGAATATTAATTAATAAAAACAGTACAAGCAGCATTAAAAGTATTGATGATTTAAAAGGAAAGAAAGTTGGAGCACAGAATGGTTCAATCCAAGCTACTATAGCCCAAGGAATTGAAGATGCTGATGTTAAGTTATTACCAGAAGTTCCAACATTAATTCAAGATTTAATTACAGGAAACTTAGATGCAGTTATAGTTGAGTTACCTGTAGCAGATATACAAGCTACAGTACATGAAGATTTAGCAGTTGCTGAAGAAAAGATTGCAGATGCATCAGGTGGTGGATCAGCAATAGCTCTTCCTAAAAATCAAGCAGCTTTCTTAGAAGCAGTTAATAGTACACTTCAAAGATTAATATCTGAAGGTAAAATAGATGAGTTTTACACAAATGCAGTTAAATTAAGTAAGGATGAAGTTACAGCAGAGTAACATAAAATTCCCCTTGAAATTTAGAATACTTTTCAAGGGGAAGCTAAGGAGGAACTATGAGTAATTTAAGTTTTAAGTTTTTAGAAAAATATTTTCCAGTATTTATAGAAGGTATTCAGTGGACATTACTAGTATCAATACTGGCAGTTATATGCGGAGTAATTTTAGGAACAATCCTCTGCTTTATGAAAAGATCTAAGTTATCTATATTAAAAGTACCACTACCGAAGATTATCTCTTCTGCATACATAGAGTTTGTAAGAGGAACACCACTATTACTACAAATATTTATAGTTTACTTTGGTTCAAATTCCTTTGGAATTAAACTTACTCCATTTGTAGCCTGTGTAATAGCTCTATCACTTAATTCTGGTGCCTATGTTGCAGAGATAATAAGAGCTGGAATAAATGCTGTTGATAAAGGTCAATTGGAAGCCTCAAGAAGTTTAGGTATGAGTCAAAGAATGGCAATGCAATATATAATTTTACCTCAAGCAGTAAGAAATATTTTGCCCGCTATAGGTAATGAATTTGTTTCAATAATAAAAGAATCATCTATGGCATCAGCAATTGGAGTTGCTGAAATCACTTATGGAGCAAAGCTTGTTACAGGAGCTACCTATAGAAGCTTTGAACCATTAATAGTGGCAGCATTATGTTACTTTACACTTACATTTACATTAGGAAGACTAATGGCATATCTTGAAAGGAGGCTTAAGGCAAATGATTCACGTTAATAATTTAAACAAGAATTTCGGAAAAAATGAAGTTTTAAAGGGTATAAATGAACATATAAAAAAGGGAGAAGTGGTTGTAGTTATAGGACCATCAGGTTCAGGAAAATCAACCTTTTTAAGATGCCTTAACCTCCTTGAAGAACCTACCTCTGGAGAAATTAACTTTGAGGGAAACAACATAACTGATAAGAATACTGATATAAATAAACTAAGAGAAAAGATGGGAATGGTATTCCAACAATTTAACCTTTTCCCACATAAATCAATATTAGAAAATATAACTATAGGACCAATTAAAGTTAAGGGACAAAAAACCCAGGATGCTAATAAGAAAGCTATGGATCTTCTAAAAATGGTAGGATTAACTGAAAAGGCACAATCCTATCCTGCCTCTCTTTCTGGTGGACAAAAACAAAGAATAGCAATAGCGAGAGCCCTAGCAATGGACCCAGATGTTATGCTATTTGATGAGCCAACCTCAGCTCTAGATCCAGAAATGGTTGGAGAAGTTTTAAGTGTTATGAAGAACCTTGCAAATGACGGAATGACCATGGTAGTTGTTACTCATGAAATGGGCTTTGCAAAGGAAGTTGGAGATAGAATTCTCTTTATGGATGGTGGTAAAATCGTGGAACAAGGCACCCCAGAAGAACTCTTTGGAAACCCTAAAAACCCTAGAACTATAGACTTTCTATCAAAGGTTTTATAATAAATTAGGGCAATCTTTTAAACTATTGTTGATTATAACATCATATTATTAATTTCAAGAATCATTAAAAAAATAATCTAAATTAAAAGGACTGTCTCAAGATTAAATATAATTTAATCATTGAGGCAGTCCTATATTTTTATTTTAGGCTATGTTTTAAGTGACTGTTGGAATTGACATCAATATTATTTGAGCGAATACCATTTGCAGGGACATTATATTTACTCAGTGATGGGAAAGGTAAAGGCGTTAATAACTACAAAGTGTTTGAGCGCATGCGAGTTTTTGTAGTTTAGCTTTTTCCTTGAGCAGAGCTCTAGTAAATAAATGTTGCGAAACGGTTGAGGGAAGATAATATGATGTCATAATCAACACTAGTTTAAAACTGAGTCTAATTTTATAGGAACTTAACTATTTCTCCAGCAGGTCCATTTACATTAAAAATTACATTTTCATCTATCTTTAATGTACATTCATCGTGTTTTTCTTTTATAGTGATTAAATTTAATCCACCTACATGTACTTCCTTAACTCTTTTTGGAGCTATATCTACTTCAAATTTACAATCTTTTAGACCAGTAATTTTAATTGCATTACCTTGTCCACAATCATTTTTAACCTTTAAGCTTATGATATTGTTCCCTTTTGATAATACTGGTTTAGCTGGTATGTATTCTATTTCTACTTCCCCTATCATAGTCATCCAACCGCCGCTTAATTTTATTTTTGATACTAAACTCAATTTGTATTCTTCACTTACACTTTTAAGTAGTTTCCCTAACTCATATACTGTTAATTCATATTTCATATTGTTTCTCCCTTTTTATGATGATAATAACTCTATAATAACATCTATTAATTATATTATACTATATTTCAATAAACTTTTCTTGCATTAAAAAACACATACAGAAGCTTATAATTAAATCTTCTCCATGTGCCTAATTTAAATAAAGATGTACTTTCTTCTTCATACGTTATTTCATCATATTTTATTCAATGCAAGATTTAACAAATTCTATTGGAAGTTGAGATCTCTTGGATACTTCTTCTACTGTCATTCCCTGTGCCAGAAAATGTTTTGCAACAAATCTCATACTTTCACCAATCTCAATTATATGACCATCAGGATCGTAAAAACGTATAACATGTTGCCCCCACGAATATTCTTTTGTATCATGAACATATTCTATATAGTCTATTGCTTTTAACCTATTTAAAAATCCCTCAAAGTCTTCTTCTTCAAAATACAATTCGAAGCTATTAGATTTTTGTATTATTTCATCATCATTTTTATCAATAAACTTTTGCCACGATGAGCTACTTTGTAGTGAGAAATCTCCATCAAAGGTTATATTTTCACCATAATCCATAACAACTTTTTGTCCAAGTACATCTTCATAAAACTTTCTTGATTTTTCAATACTCTTCACCACAATAAGCGGACAAGTAAATTTCATAATTTATCTTTAGTGAGCGAGTGTATTTGTAAGTGCCAAACTCTCACTAAAGCTATCCCCCTTTCATCTTATACTATTTTCTGCGCATAATATGTTATTTTTGAATATAAAAATAATCTATCTCATTTTTCATATATTTTTCAAATATTCTTAAATTTGGGCCATTGATTATAACCGATACTTGGATTATTTGACTCATAATATTTTATATACTCTACCTCTTTACGATTAACGTCTTTATCTGTAGCAATTTCTGATTCCCACAAAATTTCTTTTCGGATTGTAAAATCGCTTCTTTCTTCTCTTGTAAAGTCTTTCTCAATTAATTTACTATTTGCACTTCCAAAATAATTAATATCATCAGTTAAATCTTTACCCACATAAATTTTACCGTTAGGATAAGTGATTTTATAAATAATTTTCATAGTTAAAACCTCTTTACAATTACATACAAATTATTTGTTCTTGACTTTCTCTAATTTTTTTCTCAATCTTTAAGTTCTTCCCTTTTATATTCACATAACCTAATTAAATTTTTCATCTTTACGCCCTTCCCCTTGCATATAAAATTTCCTTTGTTAAAGCATATCGCAATTGGGATAATAATGTAAAAACTCTACTTCACTCTTTTATTTATTCTAAATTCTCCGATTCAATAACATATTTACTGTTAGGAAGATACTTTAGTATATAATTCTCCTCTATACTTTTTATTGCACACTTAATTACCAAGTTGCATATATCGTATTTACAAGATTTACACACCATATAAGAAGATTACGAATTACCTCAACGATAAATTGGAATTTTATAATATCTAAAGATTTTTAGTAATTCTAACATATTATTGTTTATTTTGTAATTTATTTATTAGTGCAATTGGATCTATTATCGTACCAAATTCATAGGTTCCATTTTCATCAGTAACACTTGTAATCTTGCCAGTTTCTCTTGCAATTACTGTAAACTCTTCAAAAGTAATTTGAGAATCAACTTGACATGCTAATGCGTATAATCCCGCTACATAAGGAACAATCCAACTACCTCCTCCTATAGGTGTGTAAAGATAATCTGAGGTTCCAATACTTGATGCTACTGTTCGTTGATCCATTGGAACTAATAATCTTCCTGTATCAAATCTACCATTATATAATTTATAAGTCATATATGCCGGTCTTAAATCCTCTACAACATTAGAATTTCCATACATAGTTCTTCCCATACCAATATATTGATTTAGCAGATTATCATCTCCTAAACATAAAACCTCTATTCCTTCGTTTTTTGCCCTTTCTACTGCAAGTATAAACTTATCTCTATCCTTTTTATCATTTGTATATCCAATCGAAATTGAGATAACTCTGATTTTTTCGTTATCATTAAGTGATTTATTTAATTCTATTATTCTATCAATATCTTTTGATAAATATTCTAGACTAGTTGTCATCTCTCCAGACTCAGTCCTCTCTCCATATAAAGCATAATCATCTGAAATATAATATAACTTCGTATCTGGTGCAACTCCTATATTTTTTCCAACTGCTAATGAAGCTACTCCTGGTCCATGCATCGATGCCATTTGATGTTTATTCTCACTATATGAGTGATATACAGCTATCTGTTCTTTGTACTCTTCATGGTCAACTAGCAATGCCTGGTCTATTATTGCAATTCCAACTCCTTTACCTGTAATTCCCTTTTTATGCAATTCTCTTATATTTAGTCCTGGGTCTTTTCCTTGCTCTAACAACTTATTTGGATCAATTCCATCCGGTAATTGGGTAGGCCAGAGCGTTTTCGTATCAAACTGAAAATACTTAAATAATTCAGTTTTATCCGTCAAATTCTCATGTGTTAAGTCCGTAGAAGTAAGATCAATACTACCTATATCATTAATAGCCCATCTCTCACTCTCCGTTTTGTTAGAATTAAATTTATAAAGCTCTTCTGCAGTATCTTTAGGTCTATCTGTTATTTCACCATACTTTAGTTTATCTGAATTACCACATCCATTTAGAATAAATAAACTGCCAATTGTTATCAAGCAGCAAATCACATTTTTGGGTCTACACTTCAATTCCCTGCACCACCTTTTTAGTTAATTCATATTTAATATAATCTAAGCGACAAATTCCTATTTATCTATGTCTTTTTTTATAATCTTTATTTCGCCTTACTCTACCATCGTTCATAAGTTTATATATTGATTATACACCAATAAATGGTAAAACCAAAAGAAGATTTACCATTTAATAATTTTACATTTTTATAAAAAAACACATACAGAAGCTTATAATTAAATCTTCTGCATGTGCCTAATTTAAATAAAGATGTACTTATTTTTACTCATTGAAAAACTTTAGGTCTAAGCAATCCTTACAATCTTCTAAAACATACCTAGGGTCAACAGTATGATATATCTTGTAGTTTCTTATTAAGTGGCTGACACCCTTTTCTCCTAAAGCGGTTGCTATTTGTGTTCCTGTTAGATTTTTGTGTTTTGTCTACATTTAAAAGTTCTGCATATTAAAAATAATAATTGCTTGTTGAACATTAAGTAATGTTTTCTTGAATTCATATCTTATAAAATACTCACTATCAATTACATCTACTGATACTTCCTTACCTCTATAAAAGGGTGGGCAAGGATTCAGTAATGCATCTTTATTAGCTAAATTCATTAACTCTGTAGTGACTTGATATTCTTTAAAGTCTTTCAAGATTTCTTCACTTACTGGATCAGTTAATATAATATCTTTATTTAAAAAAGCTTTTGTAATATCATTTTCAATAGGAATATCATCCATTTCATGATTATTAGGACAGCATTGTGTAAGTGAAAAACCCAATAATTGTGCCGCTTCATTCCATGCCAATCCTATATTTTCTTTTGCCCCAACAAATAAATAATTTAATTCTAAAAAATTCTCTCTTAACTTACACAAAGCATATAAATCTGATAAAACCTCGCAAGGATGATTTACACTTGTCATTGCATTAATTACTGGTACTGAACTATATGCTGCCATTTCATTTATTAAAGAAATATCCCTATGCCTTACAATAAGGCAATCTACCCAATTATTAAGATATCCAACAACATCTTTTATTTCTTCTTTTTTATCTAATGCATCACTTGGAAATAAAATTGATTGCCCACCTAGCATATTAGTACCTTTTTCAAATGTCACTCTTGTACGTATACTTGAATTAGGGAAAAATAATACTATAGTTTTTCCTTTTAAACAATTTTCATATTTCCCTTGTTCAATCTCATCAGCTATATTAAAAATTTTAAATATTTCTTCCTTTGTATAATCACATAATCTAATTAAATTTTTCATATAGACTCCCTTCCCCTTGCATATAAAATCTCCTTTATTAAAGTATATCACAATTTACATTATATTCTAATTTATATATATATCTTCAAATCTATAAACATTTACGCTAATAATTATTAATTATTCTATTTTAAAATAGTGTGGAAATATGACCAATCTAAAATGGACAACAATATTGTTGTCCCTTTTTACCCAAAATTATCTAAGGTTGTTCCTATAAACTTATATATTTCTAATTAGATAAATTACCCATTTATCAAGTTTATTCTTAATCTAGGTAATTTATGATTATTCCAAATCAAGTCTGTAGGTATACTCATCATATATAATATCAGTTCCACACTTTTTAAAAGTGCCTTCTTTTTCAACATAGAAGCCAAGTTTTCTTAATACAGCATTTGAACCTGGATTTTCCTGTGCTACATCTGCTGTAATCTTTCGACCTCCATTTATATAACAAAAATCAATTAGTACTTTTATTATTTCTGTAGCATACCCTTGACGCCAATATTTTTTATGGACACAATATCCTAAATCCCAATGTTTTTGGTCTTCACTTGGAACCGCACTACATGTTCCAATATAATCTCCTGTTTCCTTTGAAACTGCAATAAAATAATAGCACCCATCATAATTTTCTACATTTTCTTTCCATCTCAAGTATGTATCACTTGCTTTATCTCGAGGTGGATCTGATAAATATTTCCCCATTTCATCATCCAACCAGATATCCAAACAAAAGGATGCATCTTCTTTCCTAGTATTTTTAATAATTAATCGACTTGTTTCTAAGTCTTTTATCCTCATAATAAATATTCCCCTATCATTTATAAATAATCTTCACTACAAATTCCTGTTTATATATTATATAAATATAAAACTAACTCACACTTAACTACCAAGTTGCATATATCGTATTTACAAGATTTACACACCATATAAGAATATTACGAATGATTATTATATAACTTATAATAATCAAACTTACACATATCACCATCATATAGTACTTCTCTGGAATCAACATATTCAAAACCAAGTTTTTCAATTACAATTTTAGATGGAATATTCTCTGGTTTTACGATTGCAACTAATGACTTTAATTGAGTATTTTCAAAAGTCCATTGAATTAGTGCTTTAGATGCTTCAGTTGCATATCCTTTATTTTGGTAATTGTCAGAAATACCATAAAAGACCTCAACCTCATTGTCTATTTCATCTTTTGGATGAACCCCCACAACACCAATACATATGCCATCAGCCTTATTTTCTATTGCTAATGATATATTAGGCTCAGTAGTATTAATTTTTTCATTTACCCAATTTATCCAACGAAGTGCTCTTGGCTCGTCATGGAAAACCATATCAGACATCCAGTATGCTACATTGGGTTGCTGACTATAAAATGCTACATCTTTTGAATCTGATGGTAAATACTGTCTAAGAATTAGATTAGGTGTTTCAATTCTAATACTCATTAATTTTTAATCCTCCTTTAGTGCGGCTTAATTTACTATAACGTACTATCTTACTAATTCTATTTTACCACATATTCACTGTAACAATATACCTGTTACTTTCAATTTCTTGTACTCGAAGAGAAAATCAAAGAAAATTTCCGGCTAAGACTTGAACGCAGTGAAAGATTTAGCTGGAAACTGTCTACAGCTTAGTTGAGTTTAATTATAAGACCAATGAAATAAAAGCCACTGAGAAAATTGCTCAGAGCTTAAAGCTCCTTGAGTACTTTTCTTAGTGGCTGTTTATATTTTCTAAAAGTAGAAGGATACTTGCTACCTTATGATTTACTGAAAACTAAATGTATTTATTACAGTTGATGTGCTATGAACACACTCTTTTGCAATGTTCTCTAATCTTTCACAGATACATTCTAAGTTACACACATTGCAACTATCAATGATGTTATCATCCATCAAAGAGCAGCTTAGACCTTCCTCAAAAAAGGATTTAAATATATACTCTTGATTACAATATTAATTTTATTTAAAAGTGTCTACATCACTGGTTATTCTAATTGAGCCTAGGTATTCTTGTGGCATACTGCGATATGGTTTATTCAAAATCACCTGACAGTTTACACCATTGATTTCGTTTTCCCACTTTGACATTTCCTCGTGCCCCAAGCTGCCACCCATTATTCTTTCTCGTGGTTCCTTCACTGTGTTTTTCGTGTCATAGTCATTGGTAAATTCATTATAAACTTGGTGTGTATTATCAAAGCCGCCATATAAAAGAGTTGCAAAGACAATAGCTTTTTCCCACTCTTCCTCTGGTAGAGAATACTCATTATTGTGATAAGGGGAGAATCCGATCTGAAGATACCTCTCCCCCTCCTTAATTGCACTTGAAATAGTAGCAACAATTTCACCATTTTTATTAAGAGTATATACGGTTTGTCCTTCAATGGTTTGCCCTACAAATGGAGCGTCTTCTGACCCTATTATTGTCCAAGAAAGCTCTGCTTCTTGCAGTGCCTTATCAATGGTGGTAGAATCTAGTGGATATTCTGGCATAGTTAAAGTCTGCTTTTCGCATCCCCCAAAAGTGCCTAAACCTATAATTAACATGAGTATTAAAAAAAATTTTTTCATTTTTCACCCCCATGAAAGTTTAGTTGGTCTTGTGTCATTTTAAATCAACAGGTGACTAATTAAATATTCCATACATCCAATAGTCATAAGACTGATGAATATCATATCCGTTTCGCATATTCCATCCTCGTAGTCTTTAAATTACAAAGTTGCATATATCGTATTTATTGGATTTACACAACATATAGGAAAGATACGAATTAATTGTTTTTAAAAGTAACTACATCTCCAAGTAATAAAAGATTTCCACTATCAACAATTATTCCTCCGTTATCTTTTATTGCATAAATTGTATCTGTCTTTTCTTTTAAAACTCTCTTAATACAATCATTTTGTATATCTGTATCTTCATAATGAACTTCAATATAAAAATCTTTATTTACTAATTCAAGTCCATGACAATACATAAAATCTGTATAATCTTCATCTGGTGATATATAATAATTATTTAACTGCATCAATGCTCCCGCACTTGCACCCATAATTATCTTGCTACTATCAATGTAGTTAAGCAATCCTCTTTCTATTACTCGTTCAACTGCTATATCAGGCAATCCACCTGTTATAAAAATAATGTTACTACTTTCAATTATTCTTCTCATTTCTTCGTCAGTATCTTCAAAGTAATTAAGCCATACAATATTATCCTCATCAATACCATACTCCAAAAATGGTTCTACTACTTCTTTATAATAATTACCATAATATCTATTATACGCATTCTGCCACTCAACATTATTACTTATCCATTTTTCACTAAAAGCAAATGGGATGACTACAACTTTATCACAATAATTTATATATTTTTTAATTGTGTCTTTTGCCCATTCTCCATGAAAGTTATATTCACTTAAAAATATATTTACCATCCTTATCCCCCTTTTTTAATCATAATAAAATACCATCATTCATAAGTTTATATATTAATTATACACCAATAAAAGTAAATTTAAAATAAATTTACCATTTAAGTGTTTCACATTTTTATGAAAAAACACATACAGAAATTGATAATTAAATCTTCTGTATGTGTCTAATTTTATTAAAGGTATGCTTATTTTTAAATGTTAAGACTTCTTCTCAACAGGAATCCATACTTCACAGAAACAATCTGAATTATTCTCTTCTGGATAAAATTCAAAGTCTGTATCATCTAGCATATTATAATCTGAACTTGGTAAGAACTCTGTGAAAATTCTATTCCAAGTATCTCCAATACAGTTTGGATCTTCACCTATACATTTAAATACAGCCCATAAGGTTGGCTTTACTTCCCACAATCTATAACCATCAGGTATATTACCTCCAGCATATTTCATGGCAATTCCGTAATGAAAATGTGTACTTTCTTTAGAAATGTGAGCACATACCCCATAAATATCATGATCTTCAGTGTTCTTTTTAAGTACATCAAATACTCCAGTTTTTCCACACTCTTCCCAAAAATCAGGTATTTCTGTATTGCCATCCTCTGAAATTAACTCATTTCTAAATGCTTCTACCTTTGCTAATAATTTAAAGCTTTCTCTTTCTACAATTTTGTAATTCATAATTTTTCCACCTTCCAATTTAATTTTTATTACAAGGCGATTGAAAGATTTTAATTCCATTCCTGCTCTTTTAGCAATCATTGGGGTAACTCCATGAAATCTTGAAAAAGCTTTCGTAAAACTTTCTGGTGATTCATATCCATACTTCATTGCAATATCTATTACTTTAGCATTAGACATTATTAATTCTTGACCTGCCATAGAAAGTTTTCGATTTCTAATATACTCATTTGCTGTAATTCCCGTTATCATACTGAAAATTCTATGAAAATGGTAATTTGACATATATACCTGCCTCGCAACATCTTCATAGTTAATTTGCTTCAATATATGATTTTCCATATATTCAATTGCCTTTTGTATACTTTGAATACAATCCATTCTCTCACCTCATGATTAAATTGTAAGTTATTTTTTTCTCTCTGTCCTAGCCTATCTTGCTCAACTTTGTCCGTGGATTATATAAATAACCTATATATAAGATTTACTCGTAAATCCCTTGTATGCCCTTATGGTTATTGTTCTAAAAGAAACTTTCTATTGCTTTGTTTAATTCAATCAGTGCCTGTCCATCACCTTTTTCTACAGCATCCACAATACAGTGATCAATATGATCCTTTAAAATAATTTTCCCAGTATTGTTAATAGCTTACTTTACAGCTGCTAATTGAATCAGCACCTCTGAACAATCCCTTCCAGACTCAACCATCCTACGTATAGAATCCAAGTGTCCACCAGCATTAGGTATTGAGTGCAATACCATTGGTAGACTGATTCCGATAGCTATACACATTGATGTTATAATCCCATTTTTTAATGAGTACTTTTTCATATTAAAATCCCCCTAACCGCTATTCTATAATCAATATAACATATCATATTTTATGTACAAGCCCTCTGGGGGGATATGAATAAGCATTTATATTCCCTAAACTATCTATTATATGTTAATCCATTTAATAACTTTATCCACAAAAACAATTCCATCTAAATGGTCTATTTCATGACAAAAGCATTTAGCCATCTCACCTTCTCCAGTTAAAACAACCTCTTTACCATTTTCATCTAATGCTTTTATAGTTACCTTTTGGGGTCTAATGGTTTTCCCAAATCTGCCTGGAAAACTTAGACATCCCTCAATACATTTTTGCTCTCCACTTTCATCAATTTTTTGTGGATTTACTAACTTAAATATACCTGTTCCCATATCTATTACAACTAATCTCCTTAATATTCCAACTTGAGGTGCTGCAATAGCTGCACCATTTTCTGTATTATGCAAAGTATCTAACATATCATCTAATATCATTCTTATATGGTCATTAACCTCTACTACTTCTCTGCATCTTTTTCTTAATATATCGTCATCATTATATCTAAACTGTCTTAATGCCATTTTTTTCACCTCTACTTTTGTCTGCTCTCGATTTTCTATCACTTTCTTCAAAAATGAAAACTTCTTCAATAGAACACTGAAATACCTTTGCAATATCATAGGCAATCCATATTGATGGTTCGTACTTCTCTGTTTCGATTGCATTAATAGCTTGACGTGATGTTCCTATTTTCTTTCCTAACTGCTCTTGAGTAATACCCATTTTTTCACGTAACTCACGAATCCTATTTTTCATAATATCTCTCCTTATAATGTAATGTTTACCTTACATTATAATACTTTTCATCCCATTGTCAAGTTAACCTTACATACATTATTATTAATAATTTTATTTTCTTCATTAACTGTGCCATAATAAAACTGATTAATATTAATTATTCTAAAACATAAATAAATGTGATCAATTCATTGATAAAGGGACGTATCATTTTTTTGATACGTCCCTTTATCAATGTTTATTAAATATTTACCGTCTCTAATAAAATGTACCCTTTGTCAAGGACAATTAGACCTTGGGGACTTTTTAATAAATCTACAATATTTAAAGAAATTAATTTGAGGTATAAACTAGTTGTCCATCTACATAAGTTTCAACTACGTGAGTATCAAGAATTTCTTCGTCACATTGCAAGTTAAATAAGTCTTTATCAAGGACAATAAAGTCTGCTAATTTTCCTTTTGAAATTGTACCTTTTACATTTTCTTCTCCAGCAGCATAAGCTCCTTCGTAAGTGTATGCATGAATGGCTTCATTCATGCTCAATCTTTCATTAGGAAGATATACTCTTTTATTTTCTCCAGTGATATTTTTTCTTGCAACAGCTGAATAAATATTTGGCATTGTATTAAAGGTTTCAACTGGACAATCAGTTCCAAGGGATAGATGAATACCTTTATCAATCATAGTTTTCCATGCATAGGATGTTTTTGCAAGCTCAGCCCCTACTCTGTCCTCTATAATATTTATATCATAATCAATAAATATTGGTTGAACGAAGGCTAATATATCAAGCTCTTTAAAACGATCTATCATATGAGAATCAGTAATTTGGCAATGAACAATACCGTGACGCAAATGAATTTCAGGGTAAGCCTTTTGAGCCTTTTCAATTGAATCAAGACACATAACTATTGCACCATCACCAATTGCATGGATTGCCACAGGGCAGTTATTGCTATGAGAAAACATTACTACTTCATCTAGTTCTTCTTGAGAAAACATTTGTATACCCTTTGTACTGCTATCATCTGCATAAGGGTTTCTTAATAAAGCAGAACGTGCTCCTAAAGAACCATCGGTAAATAATTTAAGGCAATTAACCCTATATTTATCTGTACCAAAGCCATATTTATATCCCTCGTTAAAGAACCCTTCCATAGTAGGTTTTTTAAATAGCGAGCATTGTTCTCCTATACGAATATGAAGTTTTCCTGCCTCGTCTAATTCACGGAAGGCTTGGAATAATAAATCATAATCATAGTTTGGTGTATAGCCTACATCATCACTTTGTACGGACGTTAATCCTTGAGCAAGAGCCTTATGCTGTGCTACATCAATAATATCTTTTAAACTTTCTAGATTTAAAGTTGAAATTTTAGATTTTACAGTATCTAGCAAGCTTTCTTTTATAGTTCCATCAGGTTCTCCACTAGGAAGTAACCCAATTAAGTTACCATAAGAAGGGGCTGTTTCCTTGTTTATTCCAAAGGCATTCATACCAGCAGTATTTAATGAACCTACATGGCAACATGCACGTACTACTAAAATAGGAATTTCTGTGGACACTTCATCTAGGTCAAATTTAGTAGGAAATCTCTTTTCATCTAGAAAATAATCATGATTCCAGCCTTCACCTTCTATCCATGTTTTATCACCCTGATCCCTACTATTAATTCTTTCAAGGACACGCTCTTTGATTTCTCCAATGCTTTTAGTTCCAGAAAGGTTTACACTTTTTAAACTTTTAGCAAAATGTACAAAGTGCATATGAGAATCATTTAATCCTGGTATAACTAAACGTCCAGCTAGGTCAACTACTTTATCAGCCTTCCCCTTTGATTCCATGTACTTTTCAGCACCAGCCTGAGTTCCTACATATGCAAATTTATTTTCATTTACTATAATAGTATCAGCACCGGGATTAACATTGTCCATAGTATGGATATTACCATTTTTATATAAAGTTATCATATTTTTTTGTATACTAGATATATAATGAAACTATATATCTAGTATATTCTCCTTTCTTATCCTATTTTATATTATTGAGCTTCTTTTTTATGCTTTTTATCAAAGTACAGATAAACAAAACATCCTATAGCAGGAACCACGAAACCTATCAATGCTGTAACTGGATCTTCAATAAATGTATTTATCATTAAACCTACAAATATTAATATAGTTAATATTACTGTAATTGGATATCCCCAAACCTTATAAGGTTTTTCTAGTTTAGGGTACCTTTTACGATAAATTAAAACAGCTACAACAACTAAAACGTTAAAGAACATTGATACAAAGACCACCATAGATGTTAATTGATCTAGGTTTCTAGATAACACAAGGCAACTAGCTATAATACATTGTATTATAAGTGCTACGTGTGGAATTTTATATTTTGGATGTAACTTTCCTATAGCTTTAAAGAAGTGACCTTCTACAGACATTGCATAGTAAGTTCTTGGGAAAGTAAGTATCATACCATTTAAGCAACCAAATATAGAAATTAGCATACCAGTAAGAACGATGGTACCACCAACATTTCCAAAAAGACGCTTAGCGACTTCAGTACCAAGATAATAGTTTTTGTCATTTATCATTGTAACTATGTCTTCATAAGGAAGAACTTTATAAATTGAATAGTTAAATACAGTATATAAAGCTAAGATACTACCAATTGCAATAATTATAGCAAGAGGTAAGTTTTTCTTAGGATTTTTTATTTCTTCAGCTACGGTATTTAAGTTTGTCCACCCTTCATAGGCCCACAAGGTCGCTACGGTAGCAAAGGCAATCATTCCTATGATACTGGTAAAGGTTACAGGTCCACCGGTAACTGGTGTAAGGCTTAAATTAGGTGTTTGTTTTCCCATAATCAATGCACCAAACATAATTAATCCTATAGGAATTAATTTAGCAATCATTGAAACGTTTTGTAATATAGATGAATTTTTAACACCAAAATAATTATAAATAGTAAGTCCGATAATTAATGCAATAGCAATTAATTTAATTGTAAAATCACTTAAATCATAAAAGGCTTTCAATGCTGTTGGAAGTGCAATGGCAACAGCTGCGATTGATCCCGCACCACTAAGAAGCCAACTACAAAAACCACTTAAGAATCCTACCATTGGGTGATAAGCTTCATTTAAATAAACTACTATACCCCCAGCAACTGGGCGAGAAGCACCAAGTTCTGCAAAACATAGTCCACCAAGTAAGGATACTATACCACCAATAACCCAACATAATAAGGATAGTCCCATACTCATCCCTGTACGCATTAAAACATATGAACCTAAATAAAAAATACCTGAACCTACCATGATACCACCGATAATACTTACACCACCGAATACTCCAATTTCTTGTTTAAATTCGGATTTAGCTGGCTTAAATTCTGGATTAATCTCAATTTTACTCATTTTTCATCTGTCCTCCCCTAATTTTAATATTTGATTTAGGCATCTTCAAAAAATAAATAAGTCAATCTCCTAGACTATTTTCAGATGCCTTAGTCTTGATACAAACAAATCCCCCTGTCCTAATGTAAAACCCCCTAAACTAATGAGTATTTTTATTTTCACTCTTATATATAGCAATTCCTATGCCAAGGTAAATATAGTTAAAATTCATTATAAATACTAACAATTATAACTTTTCAGAATATATACCATAGAAAACAATAGAAAATAATAGGATAAAATATAAAATAATCCTATTATTTCATGGAAAATATGGTATTATATACTATAACAACCTTTATATACGGGGAGGAATCATTATTAATGAATACAATATTGATGATTTATAATAATAGAGATAATTGGCAAGTAATTGAACTTCTAAAAAAACGTTTAGAATCTATCTTTGAAAATTATGTTCAAATTAACAATGTGTTTTTAAGTGAACTAAATGAACATGAACTTATTGAAGGTGATATATATCTAATTTTATATGAGCATATGATATACCCCTTAAAAAAGCATATAACAAATTTTAATAATGTTGTAGTTATGACTAGGGGGATTAATAAAAAGTTTATTTCTAGGATTAAAAATATCCCTAAAAATACAGATGTTTTAGTAGTAAATGACTCTTATGAAAGTACTACACAAACAACAAATACCTTTTATGAACTTGGTATAAGTCATATTAATTTTATTCCCTATGAAAAAAAGTTAGATGTGAATAATTACTATAATGCCATTGAAATAGCCATAACCCCTGATGAAGTGGATCTGGTACCAAAGTTTATTAAAAATGTTATAAATGTTGGGCAAAGAGAAATTGGATATGATACTATTATTAAAATAATGCAAAAACAGCAATTAAGTCATAGATTAATAAATAGAAATATCATTAAACATATGAATGATATAGTGGAGCCTAATGCAACCTTTAAAAGTAACTACTTAAATAGTTATCTAAAAAGCGAGATGTTAAACAGAATTATTTTCGATTCCTATGAAGGTATAATGTTAACAGATAATAATTATAACTTAGTATACTCAAATAAAAGATTAAATAAAATTTTTAATATTGATGAAGATACCTGCGAAAAAAATATAGATACATTTATAGATGCTGAAACCTTAAGTAATATAATAGATAAGGATTTAAAAAGCAAATTCATTAGAATAAACGACGCCAATTATACCGTTGAAAAAACAGCTGTTATGCTTATGGATCAAACTGTAGGATATAGTATAATTTTAAGAGATGAAAAAGATATAAGGGATTTAGAAAATAATTTAAAAAATCACCTTGTTAAGAAAGGACTTTTTGCAAAGTATAACTTTAAAGATATAATACATAAATCAAATTTAATGATTCAATGCATAAAGCTTTCAAAAAAGGCAGCCCTTACAGATTATACAATACTAATTCAAGGGGAAAGTGGTACAGGCAAAGAACTGTTAGCACAATCAATTCATAACTTTTCATATAGAAAACACATGCCCTTTGTAGCAGTTAACTGTGCTGCACTTCCTGAATCATTATTAGAAAGCCAGTTATTTGGATATGAAGGAGGAGCATTTACAGGAGCAAGCAAAAACGGAAAGATAGGATTATTTGAACAAGCTAACACAGGAACATTATTCTTAGATGAAATAGGAGATATTTCTCCTAACCTTCAAAGTCAACTATTAAGGGTAATTCAAGAAAAACAAATAATGCGAATAGGCAGTGACAGATTAATAAACATTGATGTTAGAATTATTGTAGCTACAAATAAAAACCTAGAAATAGAAGTGCAAAAAAATAAATTTAGAAGTGATCTATTTTACAGACTTAATGTAATTCCCATTAGCATACCTGCCCTTAGAGAGCGAAAGGAAGATATATTATTACTTTTAGAAAGCTTTTTAGAAAGAACTTATTCTAATATAACCCCTGAAGAAAAAAAGGCTATCTTAGATTATAATTGGCCAGGAAATATAAGAGAATTAGAAAGCGTAACAAATTATTATAAAACACTAGATGAATTCCCAAGTTATATAATAAATAAGCTAAATAATGCATCTGATAAAAACATATTAAAGGATAATACACTTGTAGTTTTAGAAATTATAAACAATAATACTGATGATTTTCATGGCATAGGAAGAACTCAATTAACATACCTTTTAAAAGAAAAAGATATAAAATTAAGCGATTCAAAAGTTAGAACACTATTGGAATCCTTAAGTAAAAAAGGTTACATCGAAATACGAAAGGGCAGATCAGGAAATAGAATAACACAACAAGGCATCGATTATTTAAATAAATGTTCTCAGATATATTTAACTTATAATTAGTTTATTTTCCTACTTGTTTATGTAATAATAAAGATAAAAATAAATATTAGAAGGGTTACTTTATGAATAATGAGATTTTAAAACTGAGAGAAATAATAAATAATAGTAATAATATAGTATTCTTCGGTGGTGCTGGCATGTCCACCGAATCAGGTATTCCTGATTTTAGAAGTGCTAATGGTTTGTTTAATGAAAAACTTAATATTACCTTTACCCCTGAACAATTAGTTTCCCATTCCTTTTATATGAAATATCCAGAGCTTTTCTTTAACTTTTATAAATCAAAACTTATATATCCAGAATCTAAACCAAATGCTGGGCATATAGCTTTGGCTAAACTTGAAGAAATGGGAAAACTTAAAGGAATAGTTACTCAAAACATAGATGGCCTTCATCAAGGTGCTGGCTCTAAAAATGTATTTGAGCTTCATGGATCAGTTCATAGAAACTACTGCATTAAGTGCAATGCTTTTTATGATGCTAATTTCATCTTGGAATCCACTGGCGTGCCCACTTGCACAAGATGTGGTGGAAGAGTTAAACCTGATGTGGTTCTTTATGAAGAAGGTTTAGATGAAGATACTATTAAAGGTGCAGTAAATGCTATTTCTAAAGCAGATACACTAATTATAGGAGGAACTTCTCTTGTAGTTTATCCTGCTGCTGGACTTATTAATTACTTTGAAGGTAAGAATCTTGTGCTTATAAATAAGAGTACTACTTCTGCTGATTCTAAGGCTGATTTAGTTATTCATGATTCTATAGGGAAAGTTTTAAACGAAGCTGTTAATAAGCTCTAAATTCAAAAGGTGGTAGCTAAAATTCAATAGCTACCACCTTTTATAATTACTTTGTGATCAACGCTTGTCATATTCATGAAATTTATAAGGGTCTATTGTTTGATAATAATCTAAATCTTGCTTTAATCAAATGGAATCCCTACTATTGATGGTAAAATCCAAATAAAAATCACAAAAACTATTTCTAAACAACTTATAATCGATAAATGAATAGAAGTCGCCTTACGAGTTTTATAAAAGTAAGAGATAGATAATACTAAACTTACAACAGCAAATATTCCCCAAACAATATATCCCAGGTCATCTGAAATCATATTAAGTTTCCCACAACCATTTCCGAAAAACATATAAAAGCATATAAGTTGCATTACAGCTATTGCATATGTAATTTTAAATTTCATAACTCCATCTCCCTTAATAATTTTTCAACATATCTTTGACTTAGATTCATACTATAGGAAGATCATGAACTATCGGTTCGCAATTACATACCGTTTTAATGTTGCTTGATCATACTAATATCCCCAAGAACTTATTAGCCAAGGTGAATTTTTGTCTTTTCTGACTAAAGTATAATTATATCCAACCCACCCACTATCACGTGGACCAACTCCCTCTTTCTTATATTTAACTTCATATTCCACGTTAAAAATAGCTACATTTTCTAATTCTGATTTTTCTTTTTCCATATCTATTATCTGACCCTTTTTCATCTGGCGTAGATAGATTTCTTTATTTTCTTGATTAGTATCTTCAATTATATTGATAACTTTAATATATTCTAAATTATCAAATCCCCAATCTGATTCTGAAGAATGAAATTTTTCAGCTGTGAATGTATTCATACCTTCCAAATTCTTTTGATTATAAAATTCAAAAAATCCTTCTATAACCTCCTTTGGGGTTAATAAAGCCACATCCATCTTTTTATACTTTGAATTTTCGGATGTACATCCTGTTAAAATAATTAGCAAACATAAAATTGTTAATCCAATTTTCTTATTCACAATAACCGCCCCCTATTAATTGTCAATTTGTTTTATACATATTATAACATATTTTCAAATGTCGTACTATTCAATTTCAAAGATCACATTTTATTGTTTGCTTCGCTTTATCTACATAGGCGAAGATGTTGCTAATTACGGTATCCTGTATATATCAAAGCTTGTAGCGGATTATTTCTGTTTTCATGGATTATAAAGTTTTAATGCCTCCAGCCTTTTTACTCGCTCAAATGCTTCTTTTATAAAATTATCTTTATCATTTACTCCAATAAATTTCACTCTTCCAATATTAGTGTCACAGTAATGTTTATTTACAAACTCCAACATAATTTTATATGTATTATAATTAGTATATTGTTTTCTAATATAGATTTCTTCAATTACTGCTGTATCAATATCTTTAGAAAGTTCAACGAAACCAATATCCTCTTTACTATTGGATAGAATAAATATATCTACACATCCTAATTTTAATTTTTCCATATTAATTCCCATACCTTAATATAGTCCTACCACACCTCTTATTACTTTACATACCTATGGTATTCCTTACGATAATCATTTTTGATCAATCTATGATACAGCCCCTTGTATTAACAAATACTATCTATAATTTATCACTTAAAGCTTTTAATAATAAAGACGAGGAAGATATTTTTATAAAGTTTATAGATTCTAATTTAAATATATAAGAAATTTGTGTATTGGTATACTTAATACTTAAAGTCATTCCAATTTACTGGGGTAGTTTTTCCATTTTGCCAATCTTCTTTTGTAATGCCATAGCCAATTGTATCATATGGTTTTCCATCTTGACCTACCCATGCTTTTCGATGGTGTGCTTCTTTAGCAAAACCACACTTATAGAATACACATCTCATAGGATAATTATCCTGCCTTGTAATACCTTCTATCCTATCTTTATCAGCGTAATTATTAAATGTATAATCAACCAACCACTTAATAGTGATTGTCCCAATTCCCATACCTTTGTATTTGCTTAAAATTCTTATATCAAACATAGGGGTATCATCTTGTAAATCATGAATCCTTATCATTCCTACTTTTGTATCCTTGTCTAAAACAACCCAAAATGTTTTGCAGTCATCCCCAGTATAATACTGGTTTTCATAGCTGGCTCTAATTCTTTCTGGCTTTGGATTAGGTGTTCCATAAAATTCCCAAGTATTTGATGTTAAAAATTCTACAAGAGTATCAATTTCATCTTTAAATTCTTCAAAGCTTATTTTCATTATTTTATTTCCCCCTCATAACGATTTTAAATATCTTACATTTGTTTGTTAGAACATATATCAATTATATAACATTAAAAGTAAAATTATTATTAATTTTACAAAATTTAATTATTAAATGTATTAAGTGCGGCAATAAATCTTCTTTAAAATTCATTTTAGAATATGTTATACTAAAGTGATACATAAATCATTTATAAAGGAGAACTGACCATGAAACAATTTTCTATACATAATCTTGAACAGCTAAACGTTTCTGAATTAGAAGGACATGTTGAATCTTTTAAATTAATTTCTTTAAAGTATCGTTGTGCACTTCGAGAAATTGAAACAAAATTTGAAATACTTAATGATGAATTTAAGAGTATTCATTCTCATAATCCAATTGAACATATGAAATCTCGTATTAAACGTCCTATGAGTATTTTAGAAAAGCTTCAAAGAAAGGGTTTAGAGTTATCTGTAGATTCTGCTGACAAATTGACTGATATTGCTGGAATTCGTGTTACTTGCTCATTTTTAAGTGATGTTTATGATATTGCTGCATCAATTAAGGCTCAAGATGATTTAACCATTCTTAAAGAACGTGATTATATAAAAAGTCCTAAATCCAATGGATATCGTAGTCTTCACCTAGTTGTAAGTATTCCTGTATTTTTCTCAAAGAAAATTGAATATGTTCCTGTAGAAATTCAACTTAGAACTGTTTCTATGGATACTTGGGCAAGTCTTGAACATAAACTAAGGTATAAATATAACGGTGAAATGCCTAATGATATTAGTAATATGCTTCTTAACTGTGCTCATACCACAACTTACCTTGATGAACAAATGCTTTTAGCTCATAATCGATTAACAAATTAATATTAATTATTCTAAAACATAAACATATGTAATTAATTCATTGATAAAGGGATATATCATTTTTGATACATCCCTTTTAAAGTATTTATTCAATATCTACCGGCTCTAATTTCCCTGCTTCAATCAAATACCCTCTGAATCTAAGTTTCACTTAATTTTATCAATCACTACGAGGTAATACCCTCGTATCCATTAAAATATTGTCTACTTGATAATCATTAATATTTAAATCTATTTTATTTTGCAAAAGCATAGATATAAGTTCTTCTTTTTCCTCTTCAAAGATTCCAGACTTTCTTATGTTTTCCATAAAGTTTTCTAAATCATATATAACACAATCTCCAGCATAAGCACCTAATTCTGTACAAATATCGATAGAAGCTTGAAATGGATCTGTGCTATAGTCTACATAAAGCATACTTGTATCCGCTGAAAGTTCTTCTATTTTCCCTACATAATATCCAGCTATAAAACGGCGTGCATCATCCTCTTCTTGGAATCCTATAACATCTCCATTTGGAGTAACTACTATATAATTATGATAAGGTACTATTGTTTTCATATTCTACACCTCCTCATTAATAATGTATTTTAACCATAGCTTTAAGTTTTCCAAATCATATTATTATTATACTGAGTAAAAAATGACATAGTACCAATCTTGTTTATTCTTTATCCCTTGAAATATAGTTTCTTACTATCCAACCTTATTACTATTGTATTTATTATTTTTTATTATTAACTTGTTATTATTTGTAGGCAATCTGTGTCCTATAAGATACTTTATACTTGTCTTATAATAAGCTTAATATTTGTCACATCTAATACGACATAATAGGTATTTTTTTAAAATTATCACTACCATATGCTAATTTTTACCACTACATGATTCATAACCTTAAACTTATTGATATAGCTATTTCCCTCTAATACTATGTACTTTAAGTTAGTATTATATTTTTACATGACGAAAAACCCCATTGAAAAATTCAATAGAGTGCTCAATTTTATTCCTATTTATCCCATGGCTATCTACCTTAACACTCCCAGACAGAGATAACAGTACCTACTCCCTAGATAACGACTTCTCCTTTTCCACTTAGAAGTCAGTTAATAATTCTTCAGGTGGAATCAAAACTACATCCGAAGCTAAGAGGTCTGTTTATAGCACATTTGAGTCATAGACTTCATGTCCAAGAAGCATATTTTCTAATCTTTCCATATCATAACTTCTTTGTTCATAACCATTAAATTGACTATTTTTTTCATTAGAATATTTAACTTTATTGTAGTTATTTTTATAATTACTAGAGAACCCTGTCCTCATATTTTTTCTTTTCTTACCATCATCATAGTTTCTTCTATTAATAATAGCCTCCAAATCACCTTCAACACTTACTTCTTCATTTTTGCTCTCCACTGAATTTTTCTCATGAATTTCTGATTTTTCTTCATGAACCTCTGAATTTTTATAAGAATTATCAACAATCCCATGACAGCTTGTACATACTTTATCCATGACAGTATATATATTAGAAATACTTCCTCTTCTCTTTTTTACTATAACTTTAGCCTTAATTAACTCATCTATGTACCTTTGTACAGTTCTCACAGATTTATTTAAAGCTTTTGCAAGATAGCTCTGAGATGGAAAACATTTATTCTTATCCCCAAAACACATCTTTTGAAGTATTATATTTAATCTAAATGCCCCATTAGAAATATTGCTCATCTCTATAATATCATTACTAATTCTTGTGTATCCCATTTTATATTCCCCCACTTCAACAGGTGTAATTCACCTTTACAATGAGTAAGTATGCAGTTCTAAGAATTATTGCACCTTTTATTAAAATTATTTTTTATTTTTTCTTATAAATAGTAAAGCTAAACTTATTTCTTTTAATTACAAAAATAAAAGCCGACGTGTCAATTCACAACGTCAGCTAAAATCTTTATTTTATGTATTACTTTTAAAATACCTGAAACCTTTTTCTAATTAAACATTTATTCTTATTGCTATAAGTTTCTATCTTATTAGCTTCTTCTTTTCTTCTTTCTCTATAGCCTTCACACTCTTCTCTGGTGTTGGTAACTCCTCTGGCATGGTTCCACCGAGTTCTTCTATGGTCATTCTTACTTTGGATCCAACCTCATAATGTGTATTATTAGCATTTTCTTTTCCCTTAATATTATCTCTTCTAATCTTTTCTTCTGTTTGAGTTGCTCTAAAGAGGTTTGCTGCAAGTTCTGTACTTCCCATATGGTCAAGTATTTGTTGACTTTTCTTCAACCCTTTTTTAGAGTGTATATCTTTAGCTTTTAAACCGCCATAAAGCCCCATATATCCGTAATTTTGAAAAATTGCATATTCTAAATTAGTTTCTACTCCTGCATCTTTAGCCGCATCAACTAATCTTTTATTATGATCCTTCAATTCATTTCTTATTGCCAATCTTTTTCGTTCTTCTGATAGTTTTTCAAAATCCTCTGCCAACTCTTGTTTTCTAGTTTGTACTGCAAAATATGTTTGACCTAATGCAACAACCTTTTTTCTTGAATCAGCATTTTGAACTATAAGATAGCATGCATATCTTGAAAGCATTATATCCTCTATTTGTCTTTCTGAACCAGATCCTAGTTCAACCATTTTACCGACATCAGCAAAATGGTCTGAAATGTCCATATCACTATTCTTACAAGCATCCTTAGATTTATCAATTACTTTCTTGAAATTTACCCATTTTGTATATTCTATTACTTCTGCTAACTCTCTCCCATACCAAAATTCTTGTCCGTAATCATTTATATGTTTAATTTTTTCAAATGTTTTTTCATTATACTTTTCTATATCTGACATAAGTACCTCCTAATTGATTAATCCAAAGCGCTTCTAAACATTTAGTAATTTGTTTTTAAACATAATCTAGTTCAGACCCAATATTAACTATATTTCTTGCTATATCGTCCATATCAATCATTTTCTCTTCCTAAAGGTATCTACATTATGATTCATCCCTTATTTAGAATCTCTAATACTGCATTTTCAATTTCATTATAATCCATATAGTATCTCCTTCCAAGTGTGGATTCATTGATCCTTTATATAGCCTTACATAAATATGTTTTATAAAGATAATAATCATTGCAACAATTAATCTATATTATAATTATTGACACTTTTACGGAATTTATACGAACATATGTTTATATTATTTTCAAATAAAAAAGCCGACGTGTCAATTTACAACGTCAGCTAAAATCTATATTTTATGTATTCCTTTTTAAACATCAAAACCTTGATAAAATTTCAACTAGCTAGATATCCTTCCATATTCTTTTGATATCTATTAAACTACTTATATCACTATTATTAAACCTTAATAAGTACACATCAGGATTACTTAAGTTTTTCCAAAAATCAAAACCAGAAACCTTATCAAAGTACCTCATTATTAAGGAAAATAGTTCACCATGGGTTACTACTGCTACATTCTCTTCTTCTAACTTTAAAATATCGCTTAAAGTTTCAATAGCTCTTTCAGTAGCCTGATTTGAAGACTCTCCTCCATCAAAGGTTATGTCCATATCTTCATATGCTGCTAATAAATATGGAGTATAATCCTTTACTACATAAGGTAGTAACAGCTTCTCTCTTACTCTCTCATCAATGTTTATTTTCAAATTTAAATGTTCTGCAAAGGGTGTTATAGTTTTTATAGCTCTTACATAGGGACTAGACACTATATAATTAATGTTATATTTCAATAAATAATCTTTTAATTTCTGTGCTTGATGAATCCCAACCTCTGTCAACTCCGCCTCAGCAGGTTGTCCAAACGCCTTGCAATGTCTAACTAGATAAATACTTTTCATTATGATACTCCTTTATTGTCCTTTAAAATTCCTTATTTTTCTTATTATATACCAATAAAATAAAAAATTCTAATGTATAAAATATACAATCTAGCTATATAAATAAATACTAGTTTAAACCATAGCCTAACAAATGATTATTCTATTCTCAAAATGTAACTTATTATATGTTCATCCTATTTTGTAAAAGGCTTATAAAGAAAAATGATTTAGAATATTACACAAGGAACCGTATCATAAGTAAATGAGGTTTTTATAATATTTATCATAGTAATATTCACAACTTAAAAATGAGCAATATTCTAGGGACTTAAGCACTTAAAATATTACTCATTTTTGTTATTATCAATTTAATAAGATTGCCTATTAATCATAATTTTTCACAGTATAACTATTAGCTAATTATAAATTAAAATGTTTTTCTACTATTTTCATAAATAACTTAATTGAAGGGTTAATGCATTTGTTTTTATGATAGGCAATAGATGCAGTAATAATTAAATTGGTAGAATTTGCACTAAGTAATTGTAATTGATGTAATTTAATCTCTTGAGCTACCACTATATCAGGAAGCAAAGCAATGCCTATTCCACTTTGAACACATTTTTTAATAGACTCTACACTCCAAAGTTCAATAATATTATCAATAATTATGTTTTTGTTTTTAAGATATTCCTCGAATAAATTACGATAAATACATTCTGATTCATTTACAATTATACTTGTTTGTAGAGTCTGATTCTGAATATTTAAATCTATATTACTTACATCTTCATTTGGACTACATACAAATACAAGAGGTATTTCCACTAAAGGCTTAGCATAAAGATTGTCATTTTCATTACAAGGTTCAAAAAGAAGTGCAATATCTACTTCACCTTTTATAGTACGATTTTTTATGTCGTTACAACTTGAGTTTATAATAGATAAATTAACATTAGGAGCTTTTTCTCGGAATTCTTTTAATATAGGCTCAAGTTTGTAAATTGTTAAGGTTTCTGGAGCTGCAATTTTTAGTTCTCCTGTAATATTGTCTGAATCCTTGCCAATTTGTTCAATTTTATCTAGAACATTAAGTAATTCAGTAGTAAGGGGGAGTAGGTCTTTACCAAAATTAGTTAATGCCATTTTCCTGCCTATTTTTTCAAATAATTTAACATTTAAAGAATCTTCAAGTTGTTGTACATGAGATGTTATTGTTGATTGAGTATATCCAAGTTTATTAGCAGCATTTATAAAACTGCCAGTATCAACTATATTCTTAAATGTTACAAAATGCCTTATATCCATAGTTCACCTTCTTAGTTTATTTTACATAATGATATATCAGTAATAATGAACTGTCAATTTACAAACTTCAATTATACAAATATACTATCCATCTATATAATTATTAATAGGAGGTGGTAACATGAAAAAGAGATTATTAATTTATATATTAGGAATTTTTATTTCAAGTGTAGGTATTGGCTTAGCTATTAAAAGCAACCTAGGAGTTAGTTCATGGGATTCTATTTTCGTAGTATTAGAAACTTATACATTTCTTACTATGGGTGCTTGGTCAATAATAATCCAAAGTATATTTCTTATGTTATCAGCAATTATTATTAAAAAACTTGAATTTATTGCTGTAATTCCAGTAATACTTAGAGGAATTACACTAGATTTGATAATGCCAGTTATTAATAATTTATTTATACGTGAATATGGATATTTTGCTAGAATTATTTTATTCATAAGTGGTTTTATTTTAGTTGGTATCGGAATAGGAACATATATTATTCCTAAGTTACCGAGGATGCCAATTGATGGACTTATGTTAGCTATTAAAGAACGGTTTAACTGGAGTATTAATAAATCTAGATTCGTAATAGAAATAACAGGATTCTGTATAGGTCTTATACTAAGGGGGCCAATAGGTATAGGAACAATTATTACTACATTTTTAATTGCACCTGTTATATCTTTTTCAAACCAGAATCTTAGTAGGGTTATTAAATTTAAAGAAATGAATGAGGAGGGTATGTAATGAAAATAATTAGTTATGATGATAAATACAAAAATCAAGTTATTGATTTGATACTACATATACAAAATGTTGAGTATTCTGTGGGATTATCCATTGAAGACCAGCCAGATTTAATTGATATAGTCAAATCATATTTTACTGACGGAGGTAGCTTTTGGGTTGCTATTGATAATGGTAGAGTTATTGGAACTTTAGGATTGCAAAAGAGAGAAAAACAGGTTGGAATACTAAAGAGATTTTTTGTTTGCAAAGAATATAGAGGTAAAGACTTTGGTGTATCTATAAAATTATATGATGAATTATTAAAGTATGCTAAGATGAAAAAAATAAAATCCATCATTTTAGATACACCTGCTGTTGCTAACAGGTCCCATAGTTTTTATAAAAAAATAGGATTTAAGGAAATTACAAAGGAACAATTACCTATAAAATATGATTTTCCTGATAGAAACTCATTGTTATTCATATTAAAGCTTCATTAACCTACCCGTGCTAAATCAAATATATAAAATAATGCCACATATAATATGAATAAAAAATAAATTCCTAAATGATATATAATATCAAATTTTATTACATTATTTCTGTACTTGTCATTAAGTAGCTTTTCTTTAGATCCCAATAGTTTTATTCTTCCTATTAACTCTATAATTCCTAAGAACACTGCTGGAGTAGATATTAAGTTATATTTATATGCAAATATATTTCCCGAAATTATATTTTTTATATCTCTAGTAAATCCACAGAGTGGACATGGATTTCCTAAGAATCTATAAGAAAGGCATCCAAAGGTAAATGGAAATACTTTATTAATTAATCTAGCTATAAAAGGTAAAAATATCATAGCCATTACTAATATAATCATTACCCTATTAAAAATACTGTACTCTTTTATTATTTTTTGACTATTAATATTAATTCCTCCTCAATATATTAAATAAGATGCTCATTAATAAGCATCTTATTTAATATTCTTTTATAATTTTACATAGATAACGATGCCAGTCCTACAACGAATATTACTAGTACTATAGATAAAGCTATACCAACTATGGAACATATGAATCCAGCTTTAGCCATACCATATGCTTCTCCTGCTAATTTTTTCTTTTTCATTTCTAATATTCCTAATACTAACCCTACAATTCCTAATATTAAGGACAACCACCATAGACATCCCCAAGAAATTATAGCAAATGTGATACTAACAATTCCTAATACTAATGAAGCTATTCCCATTGAAATTCCCCCCTTATTAATTTAAATCCTCATGATATTTTATTATCCTTACATAAAAATTATTACAATATTGTTAACATGTTTAATTTTTTATTCAAAAATCCGCTTTAGGTGCTACTTAATATGTAAGGATTGAAGTTAAATATTTAAGTCACTTTTTACTTGTTGTTACCTTTAAAATCATTGCAATTTATTTAACTACTAAAATATTAATAACATATCCATAATTTTTTTTAAAAAGTGAAGACAAATTATATGCTATAATAAAAAAACTTCAGCTCTATTTAAAGCTGAAGTTTTCTATGAACTATATATTATTCTTCTATAAACTCAATAACGCCTTTTCCAAGTTTATTTACTCTTGCTAATGAATATATGTCATAGCCTTTATCTTCAAGTAATTTACGTCCTGGTTGGAAAGATTTTTCTATAACTATACCAATTCCTGCAACCTTAGCCCCCGCTTCTTCAACTAGTCTTATAGCTCCAAGAGCTGCTTCTCCATAAGCTAAGAAGTCATCTATTATAAGTATATTATCCTCTGGTGAAATAAACTTTTTAGATAGTGTTAACTCATAATCTACAGCTTTTGTAAATGAATGCACTGTAGTTTGATATACCTCACCACTTAGAATTTTTGAAGTTTGCTTCTTTAAAGTAACCATAGGAAGTTCCATTTGAAGTGCAGTCATAACTGTAGGTGCAATACCAGAGCTTTCAATTGTAAAAATCTTTGTTATCCCGTGATTTTTGAAATACTCCTTAAAATATGTTCCCATTTCACTCATTAATTTAGCATCTACTCCATGATTTAAAAATGAATCTACTTTTAATACTGATTCATTTAACGCATGTCCATCTTCTAGGATACGTTTCTTTAATGATTCCATTATGCAACCTCGCTTTCTTTTACTTCTTCTACTATTTCATCTTCTTTTAAAACTAAGTTTAATACTAATGCTGTTATTGTTCCTGTTGATATTCCTGATGCAAATATCATCTTTAAACCTTCTGGCAATTGCGCTATTACCGCTGGTCTGAAAGTAACACCGAGGCCTAAAGCTATAGATGTTGCTATTATTAATAGATTTCTCTCAGTTAATTTCACTCTACTTAAAGTTTTAATTCCTGCTGCTGCAACAGTACCAAACATAACTACTCCAACACCACCAAGTACTGGCTGAGGTATTCCACTAACTAATCCTGCAAGCTTAGGTAAGAATCCTAAAGTTATCATGATTATTCCTGCCATAATAGCTACATGTTTACTTGCAACCTTTGTTAAAGGTATTAACCCTACATTTTGGCTAAAAGTTGTATTTGGGAAAGATCCAACTACTCCGCCTATCATACTTCCTATACCATCTGCTAGAACTCCAGCACCAACACGTTTTTCATCCATTGTAATTTGAGAAGTTTCTCCAATAGCTTTTAAGCATCCTACAGTTTCTATTGTAGTAACAAAATACGCTGGTAAAAATGCTATTAGAGCTTTCAGATCAAAAGTTATACCATATTCAAATATTTTAGGAATTGAAATCCAGCTAGCTTCTTTAATCGCTGAAAAATTTACTAACCCTAATGGAATACATATTGCATAGCCTGCAACCATTCCAATTAGAATAGATGCACTACTTACCATTCCTTTTCCATATCTATTTAACAATAGAGTAAATACTAATACAAACATTGCAATAGATATATTACGAATACTTCCATAATCTGCAGCTCCAAATCCACCGGCAGCCCAGTCAATAGAAACCGGAAGTAGCGTTAATCCTATTAAACATACAACGGTTCCTGTAACAATTGGTGGAAACAACTTCATTAATGGCTTAATAAAATAACTTAAAATAATTTCAAATATTGATCCAAATATTGTAGCTCCAATTATTCCTGGAAGTCCAAGTACCGATCCAACAGAAATAGCTGGCGATACAAAAGTGAAATCCGTTCCCATTATACATGCTACTCTTGATCCTACTTGTCCAATTCCTCTAGCTTGAATTACAGTTGCAATTCCTGATGCTAAAATTGTGGCACTAATCACTGCAGTAGTTGTCTTAGCATCTAAATTTAATGCTCCCGATATAACTAGAGGTACAACAACTATTCCACCAAAAGCAGCGAATATATGCTGTAATCCGAATAATATCTTTTTTACTAGTGATGGATTATCATCCACACCGTAGGTTAGATTAATGTCATTTGTAAAGTTTTCTTTATTTTTCATAAGTTTAGCTCCTTTAAATATAGATTTTCTAGTGACTCTCGCTTTAGTATTCATATTTTTTTAAATAAGTTCTATAATGAATATAAAAATAACTGATATGAAATTCTATTCTTCAACAGGAGTTAAATATTTTTACAAACCAACTAACTATAAAACTTGAATTAGCAATTACGAAACACCTTCTCATATTCATTCGAATGAGTAAGTTTTACTTAGCCAAATGTAAAATTTGGAGTAAAACTTAAAGCACCTCAATAAAAATTGAGGTGCTGTGTTTTATAACTATAAACAAAGTTCTTGGGTTTATAATAAAATACAACTCCTCGTAGTCTGCAAATTTACGGCTTGCAGGTAGAAACTTTCGGACCATATCACCGATTATATACGAGTTTTACTAATTATATTTTAATTCTAACACGAACATTCACATTTTTCAAGGACTTATTGTTAAGATTTTATCCTTGTATAGATTGTTTGTTTATATTTTCTGCTGACTCTTCTTTTCTGCCTTCTATCATTTCTTGAAGTCTTTCTCCTACATTTTTAAATACTACAGAAATTGTTAAGAATACAAGAAGTACTATTCCTAAGATTAAGAAATCTTTTCCAACTATAGCATAATTAATTGTACTAGCTGAAATAACTTCTCTTAATAATTCTACACTATAAGTAAATGGCATATATGGATTAATTACTTTAAAGAATTTAGGTACTATCTCTAGTGGGAATGTACCTGCACAAGCTGTTAGCTGAAGTATTAATAATACTATTCCTAAAAGTCTTCCTGCATCTCCAAATAGTGATATTAGACATTGAATTATAGCTATAAATACTAATGATAAGAATATAACTGCTGTAAAGTACATAACTGTACTTGATGGACTTAATCCTAGTACCATTACTACTATACTTACAAGGGCTGCTTGTAGTAACCCTATAAATCCAAAGGATAAATATTTACCTATAACCTTATCAAATTTAGATAAATTAGCATCATCATCAGTTTTAGATGAGATAACGAAGAACATCATTATTGCACCTATCCATAAAGATAATGATATAAAATATGGTGCAAAGCCTGTTCCATAATTAGGTACTGAGTTTATAGGTTCATTCTTCATATTTATTGGAGCTGATACAAAGTCACCCATAACTTTAGATGAATTTTTAAGTCCTGATTTCATTTCAGTAGCTCCATCTTCTAAAGCTGTTGCAAGCTCATCAGAGCCATCATATAGTTTTTTTACACCATCTTGTAATTCTGGAACTTTTGCTGTTAGTTCTGATACTCCAGTGCTTAATTGATTTTGTCCATCTACTAAAGCATTGGATCCATCTACTAGTTGATTTGAACCATTATATAAAGCTTGTATTCCACCACTTAAAGCTGGAACATTACCTTTTAATTCTCCAAGTCCACCATTAATTTCAGCAGAACCACTATTTAACTTATTGATTCCTGCATTTAAACCAGACATATTGTCTGAAACAGCTTTTAATCCATTACCAAATGAACCAGCTGTATTTTCATTAAGTCCAGCTTCTAGAGAATTTAATCCTCCACTTATTTTGCTTACTCCTGCACTAACATTGGCAACACTATCTGTTAAAGCTATTGTACCAGTGGCAAAATCATTAACCTTACCAGTAAACTTTCCTAGTTCGTCACCAAATGCCTTAGTTCCTGCTTGCAATTCTTTTATCTGCTTTGGTGTTCCACTAGTTGCTTGACCTAGCTCTTGTATTTTTGCAAGAGCAGCTATTATATTAGGGTCACTAGCTACTTGAGGATTTGTTGCAGCTGCAGTCATAATGGTTTTAGCTATATCATCCATTGCAGCTGAAGATGCATTTACGCCACCTATAAGCTGATCAACTCCACCCTTAACTAATTGATATCCATCAGCTCCTACAACCTTACTGCTAGCAACTTTTAATCCTTCTCCACCTTGTTTTAAGGTATTTACATTACCTTTTCCAGCTTCTAATTTACTATTTAATTCATTAGCTCCACTCTTAAGTGAAGTTACAGCTGGATAAACTGTTCCACTAAATGCACTGTATAAACCATTACTACCTGCTGCTAATTGATTTGATCCACTTGCAGCATCGCCTAGTCCATTTTTCAATACCTCTGAACCAGCATATAATTTGTCTACTCCAGAACTTAATGAAGGCACCTTGCTCTTTAATTCTACTAAGCCACTATTTAATGATTTTAGTCCAGAGTTAAGTGTACCCTGTCCATCCTTTAATTTCGTAGCTCCATCTCCAAGTTTATTAGCACCCTCAGCTAACATTGGTACTTTTTCATTTAGTTGACCAATTCCATCATAAAGTTCTCCGCTTCCGTCTGAAGCCTTCACAAGTCCATCCTTTGCTTCGTATAATTTATCAAAAGCAACGGTGACATAGTTGTTTGAAATTGTACTGACAATTTCCTCTTTAAGTAAATTTTCTACCTGTGAATTGATTTGAGCTGCTAAAAAATTCTTCTTTTCATTGCATACAAATTTTAAATCTGCTACTTCGGGATTACCTTCCTTTGCAGCTATAATATTTTCTGAAAAGCTCTCAGGGATTACAAATTTAGCATAGTATCCCTCATTCTCTAGCCCCTCGTTGGCTTCTTTATCACTAGTAAATTCCCAACCAATCTTATTGTTGTTCTTTAGATTTGCTACGATGTCCTCACCATAGTTTACCTTTTCTCCATCAAGTGAAGCACCACCATCTTCGTTAACTACCGCTATGGTCATGTCTTCAATTTGCGCATAAGGATCCCAAAACGCATCTAAGTACAATAATGAGTACAATAACGGTACTACAATAATTGCAATAACAGATACCCTTATGAACCTATTTTTGAAAATGCTTTTAATATCCTTACCTGCAATTTTTAAAAATTCCATGCTACCACCCTCTATATTTTTTATACCGAATAGTCAGTACACTATATTTATACTCTCTTTGTACTGAATAGTCAATACATATATGGGTTTTCTATAAAATTTAATTTTTTTTTAATAAATATAAAAAAAAAAGAGTTTTCTTAGCAATCTTACATCGCCCTTGAAAACTCCTCTTAATTAAATATTATTTCTATTGCACATTTCATTTTAGTCTTATGCCATAGTTAACATAATTCATAAATTTTTCCACCACGTCATCATGATTATAATTATCATTATTTATAATTTCATAAAGTGCAGAGGAGAACAATACTCCAATAAAGCAAAAGCTAACTATATCTGAATTACCCTTCTCAATATATCCGCCTTCTACGATTCCTTCTAAATACTTAGAATTCATATTAATTAAATTCTTAATATGCTCTCTTATTTCTTCATGACGTTCCTTTTGACCCCATACTTGACTCATGATTACTCTAAATAAATCTTTATTGGTGTATACATACTTTAACTGAACCTTAGCCGCTGTCTTCAACCTTTCTATAGGATCATTTATTTCTTTTATTGCTTCTTTAACCTCATTATTTATTAAATCAATACCTGCTTGTACGATAAAATAAAATATCTCTTCCTTACTTTTAAAGTGATAATATAATGATCCCTTTGCAACTCCTGCAGTAGTTGCCACTTCATCCATGGTTGCACTATCATATCCATTTCTAGAGAATACTTTAATTGCAGCTTCAAAAATAGCCTTTTTAGTTTTATTCATAATATCCGCTTATATCAATTATGATATAATGCAAAATCACTCCTTATTAATAAATTCTTCATATTCTAAGAATATATAGAATATTATAGCACAACTTATAAAAGTTTATTCAACACTAAAATTATAATCATTAATTAGTGTAATGATTTTAATTTTAAATATATATAATTTCGCTTTTAATTATATATATCTGAAAACTCTATATTACACTTTTCTACCTTAGAGTTTACTATATCCTTCATCGATACTATATTCTCTTCCCCCTCTAAAATCCTTATTGGAAGTTTAAATTCAAAGGTTGTTCCTACTCCTAACTCACTTGCAACCTTAATGGTTCCTTCATGCATTTCAACAAGTGATTTAACTAAGGATAACCCTATGCCGCTACCTTCACCCTTTCTTGTTAAAGAACTATCAACTTGCATAAATCTATTAAATATTAAATCTAACTTATCTTTCTCTATACCTTCACCATTATCCTTAACTGATATTATAATATTGTTATCTTTAATATTCAGTTCTACATCTATCCTACCCTGTTCTCCCGTATACTTAATTGCATTAGACAATAAATTAAGCATAATTCTTTCAATTTTATCTGGATCGCAAGCAATTATTTGTTCCTCAATCTCTGTATCAAATATAAGCTCTATGCCTTTATCTTCTATATACTGAGCCACTGAAATTGTAATATCTTCTACTATATTAACAATGTTTTGATTTTCTAAATGTATATCGTAAAAACCTGTATCTATACGTGTCATATCAATAAGATTATTTACTAACCTTAATAATCTATAGGAATTTTGTTTTATTGATGTCATATATTTTTTAATATCAACGCTATCTAAAGCTATAATCCTATTATTATCTATATTTTGATTAATTAATTGCATTGTAGCTAAAATTATATTTAGTGGAGTTTTAAATTCGTGAGATATATTAGCAAAGAATTCACTCTTTATTCTTTCCACCTGAATAGCTTTTTCATAATTAGCCTGTTGCTCTTCGGCTTCCTTTTGTTTAGTGATATCCCTAGCAGTACATACTGATATTTTTCTATCTTCTACATATCTACTATTCCATTCTAACCATCTAATTTCTCCATTTTTACAAATATACCTATTGGTAAATCTCCCTACATTTCCTTGCTCTTTTAATGCTTTTACAAATTCAAGAGTAGGTGCTGCATCTTCTGGAACAAGTATATCATTCCATTCCATAGACAAAATCTCTTCTTCACTCCAACCTAGGTTAGTTGTCCACCCTGAATTAACTTTTATGAATTTTCCATCATAATCTAGCATTGCCATTAACTCCGCTGCAGTATCTAAAAATAATTCTAACTCTCTCTCAGTTTCTGCACGTTTACTTAACTCAGTCTTTATACCTTCAGTAAGTGAATCATTTACTATCAATATTGCGATTTGATTACATATTGTTTTTACAAAATCATCTTTTTTAAATGCTGAAGGATTATCATTTTCATATAAAATATTCATAACTCCAATGAGCTTGTTATTAAACTTTATAAGATAAGTTCCTATATATTTTATATTTGCTTGTCTTAAAAGATTTAAATCTAAATCCTTTCGTTCTTCTATAGATGTTAGACATCTATAAGTCCATCCCTTAAATTCTTCTTCAAATTCCTCTCTGGTTATGTTCATATTCATTGCTTTATCTACTATTTCTTTATTTTTTCCTATGTTAAGTTTAGAAATAAGCTTACCCTTTTTATCATCGTATATCCAAATAGACATACCATCTACACATAATTTAGAAATCAGATCATCCTTTATATTATCAAAGATACCTTTATCACTTTCAAAATTACTATTAACTAAATCATTTAATGTGTTTAGCTCATTATGACTCTTAGCCAACTCTGATTCTATCTTTTTACTAAGAGTAATATCTATAGAAATCCCCATTACATACTTTACTTCATCATTGCAGTCAAGTATTGGTGCCTTATAGGTTTCAAACCATTGTTTTGAATCAATAAGACTGGATTGTTTCTGATTTATTATGGACATTTTGCTTTGTATTACAGTGTTATCAGTTTCATTAAAATAGCAACATTCTTCATCCTTCCAAAAATCAGAATCATAATGACCTATAATATTGAATTTATTTTGACCCATTAAATCCGAATGAGTTTTGTTTGCATATACATATTTACCCTCTATATCTTTAATCCAAATACTATAAGGAATAGTGTCTAAAAGATCCTCTAAATTATCCTTAGTGTATGTTTCATTTACATGATTTTTTAGTGTGATAAAAAGTGCACTCTGATTCTTCCACTGTTCTAAATTTATATTTCCCACAAAAAAATTTTCATCGCCATGCTTAGAATAAAGTATTAAGGGAACTTTATTTTTAAAATGTTCATCGAAATTTTCAAATATATCTTTGAACACATTATCTTGTAGACTTAAAAGCTTCTTTACATTAGTGCCTTCTAATTCTTCTCTTTTGTATCTAAGTTTGCTTAATAATACATTGTTGCAAAATAAAATTATTCCACCTTTACTCACAACCAAAATATAGTTATCTATACTATTAAAAACTTGTTCCATTATGCATCCCCCTTTTGCTTATTATTCATATAACATATTCTCAACATAAGCATTTAAAAATCTACCAATTACCTCTATATAAACTAGCAAGTTATTTATTTATCCTTAAGTTAATTAACATTTCTCTATGTAAATATCATTAACATTTTCCATTGAAATGTTTTAAATTCATACTACTTTATTATACATTCTATTCCAAGATATTACAATATATCAAGTTACCGAAGTAAACTGTCGTATTAATTTTTTCTTCCTTGTTAATTAATTACATTTTTAACTAATATCAAGGAAATCAATGAAATCATGAGCTAATTTATAAGAATAGCCTTAAATGGCTTACTATAACATTAACACTTTTTACAGTATCGGTGTATCATGTAATTAAGACAGTATAACTGACAAGAATGAGGTGAAAATGTGGAATTTGAATTAAACTCAAGAGAACCTATATATGTACAAATTAAAAACTATATGAAGATGAAAATTGTTTCTGGGGAATTAAAAGAGGGGGAGAGATTATTGTCTGTTAGGGACTATGCACGTGAACTTAAAGTGAATCCCAATACAATATTAAGAGTTTATTCAGAACTTGAAAATGAAGGTTTAATAAATACTCAAAGAGGTATTGGAAAATTTGTAACTGAAGACCAGAATAATATTAAAAGTTTAAGAAAAGAGTCTTCAAAGGAATTATTAAGAGATTTTATTCATAAAAGTAAGAGTCTAGGACTTTCTAAAGACGAAATACTTCAACTAATTGTGGATATGTATGAGGAGGAATAGCAGTGAATAATGATTTATTAAATCTAACAAATGAAAATGAACTACAAAATAGTATAAATACAAATTTACCCGTATTACCTGTTCTTGAAGTTACTAATCTAGTTAAAACCTTTGGTTCAAAACATGTACTAAATGGAATTGATATAAACTTAGAAACAGGTAAGGTTCTAGGTATACTTGGACCTAATGGTCAAGGCAAAACTACCCTACTTAATATAATATCTGGTTTATTTAAACCAACGGGTGGAGAAATAAAGGTAAATGGAATTAAAGTTAGCCATGAAACTAAAAAGCTAGTTTCATATCTACAAGAAAAAGATTATTTATCTAAGTGGATGAAGGTAAAGGATGCTATTGATTTTTACAAGAATTTTTTCCCTGATTTTGATGAATCTAAAGCATATCAATTGTTAAAGTTTATGAATATAGACACAAATATGAAGTTAAAAACTCTATCAAAAGGTATGCTTGAAAAAGTTGGTCTTAGCTTAACTCTAAGTAGAAGATGTAGCTTATATATACTTGATGAGCCTATATCAGGTGTGGATATTATAAGCAGAGATAAAATAATTAATGCTATTATAGACAACTTAGATATTAATGCTTCAATGATAATTACAACTCACTATGTAGGAGAATTAGAAAAACTTTTTGATGAAGTGTTGTTCCTTGGAGAAGGTTCAATTATTGAATCCGGTGATGCTGAAGACTTAAGAGTAAAGTACGGAGCATCTATAGACCAAATATATAGAAAGGTATTCGCAGAATAGGTGGTAATTATGGAAAATGTATCAAATATAAAAAATATAAATAGTACAAAAAATATTTTAAATATAATGAAGTATAGCTTTAGAAGTCTTAGACTTACCTACATTATAGAAGCGGTAATTTTAATTCTTGGACTTAGCTCTAGTACATTCATATCTAGGTTTACCCAAGGATTCGATTTAATCCCAACCGTTGGAATTGCTCTTACAATTAATTTCGTAGCTCATATTATAATTTTCTCTTGTCAGCTTTCAAAAGAATATGGAAAACTTCTTTTCCTAACTCCAATTAAAGGCATAGAATTCATACTTGGAAATTTTTTAGAGCTTCTTTTAGTTAATGGTTTTGTAGTTGTTTTAACTGGTATGGCAGGAACTGTAAACTCCAACGGATTTGCTTCAGTATTATTTCTAACTTCTTTAACCATGTTAATTGGGATTATGGTGGGGTATTTAATTATAACTGCATTAATTGCTATCCTATCTAGCTATATAAAAAGTACTGTCCTTTGTGTTTTCGCAGTAATTTTTAGTTGTATATTTGGAAATATTATTTATGATTTCTTATCTAAAATCATGCTATATCTACTTCCTTATTTTTATGTATCTATAGGAAAACTAGGTTTCATTGAAATAGATATATTCTCAGTGATCCTAGATATGATAGCCTTAGTAGCCCTACAACTTGTTGCTGCATATATGATAGATAAAAAACTAGATATAATTTAATTATAAATGAGAGGTGTTATTTATGAAAAAGAAACTTTTGACTATAATCCCTTGTGTATTGCTTTCTACCACTCTACTTGTAGGGTGTAATGTAAAATTTGGCGTTGGTTCAAGACGTGATATGAATAATAATATTGGTTCTAATGTAAGTGATATTATTAATAGCAATAATAATAATAATAATAATAATGCTAATACAGATCTGTATGAAGAAAATCTTAATAATTCTATCCCCATGGAAGGTATTGAAAGTGTAAATATCAATATCTATGCTTCAACTGTTACTGTGCAATCTATCGAAGGTACTGATTTTACCTTAAGCTGCACAGGTTCAAGTTCTATGGTTAAAAATACCTCCTTCGAGAAAAAGGGTGGCACTTTAAATATTGAGGAAAATGGTATCAGCTCATCTTTTAATCTTAACTCTTTTAATTCATCATATAATAGAAAAGTTGTTATAGGTATACCTAAGGACTTTAAGGATGATATAACTCTAGGATCTGGCGCTGGAAATATTACTATTAATTCTATAATATCTAATAACCTTGAAATTAAAGGTGGTGCGGGAGACCTAACTATAAAAGATGTTATATTTAAAGATTTAAAGCTTGAACAAGGAGTGGGAACTACAGATATATCATTAAAATATAAGTGTGGCAACATGAATATTACTGGAGGTGTAGGAGAACTTGATATAAGTCTTGCTGAGGTTGGTGGAAACTTAACTTATAGTGGAGGAATCGGAGAAGCAACAATAGATATACCAGATAACTCTCCAGTGAAAATAAGTACTGAATCTGGTCTAGGAAGTGTTAATGTTAATGTTAGAACTTCAGGTGAAGATACCTATCTATTTGATTTAAGCATTGGAATTGGAAGTTTAGATATAAATTAATTCATAAAATAAACTCTAGGAATAATTTTTTCCTAGAGTTTAATCCATTTTAATACTTAATCTAAGCACTCTAAACCTTGCTTAATCTCAATATTTTTTTACTATAATTTATCTTTTATCCCAATATTTATTACCTCTCTATGCTTGTAAATTACTTTGAATTCCCACCTCATTAATCTTAACTTTTCTAGCTACGAAAAGATTTACAAATGAAAATCCTGCTGCTAAGAAAAATATATACTGTGGTCCCCATGCACTCCATACAATTCCTCCAATGTATGCACATATTATAGAAACTATATGATCCATACTTATACCAAGAGATAATGTTGGCGTAATATCTTGCGGATCAACAGCAATAGACCTTAGATAAAGCACCTTAATCATTCCCATTTGCATTGACATCTTGTCTATTATAAATATACCAAATATTATAGCAACAGGTATTCCAACAGTGGCTAATCTTCCACTTGAAAAACCTGCAGCTAGTAGTCCGTATATGGAATATACTATGATGAATGATAGTGCATCCGCATAAAGTAGCTTTTTAATTCCAAATTTATCTAACCATCTTCCTAAAGCTGGAATGAAGAATATTCCTATGAAAGATCCCACTATTCCCAGAATAGCTAAAGTATCCGCTTTTTTATTAAGTATTTCTATTAAAACCCAAGGTCCATAGACTATCATAATTTGTTTTTGTACTCCATGCATTATAGCTAGAATATAATAATACTTATATTCTTTTCTAAATATAATCCTGGCTTTTCTTGATGATTTAATAGGTGTTTTTATACACTTTTGAAGTGCTACAAATAAAATTAAGCATAATATTGAAATTCCTGCCGAAATAATAAATATAGATTTTATTTTAGAAGTAAAACTAAAAAATCCTGTTCTAAACCCAATAAATACTAAGATTCCTGATATCATAGTAAATGCAGTACTTACACCTTTATACTGACCCATTCTTTTTCCTGGATTCTCTTTATCTATCAAAGCCATCCCTATTCCATCTTGAACTGGCATAAGCATATGCATTCCCAATGAATTAATAAATAAAAATATAAGCATAACTCCAAAGCTTGGAGTTATAAGTCCTAGAATTATTACCCCTATTACACTAAGTAATGAAGATATCATAGCAATTCTTATATCTCCTAAGAAAGATAATGTTGATATAATTACTATTAATAATAATCCTGGTAACTCTCTAGGGAATTCAATTACTCCCCTTTGAAAAGCAGTTATATTATATGCATCCTTAAAATAATTTGAAAATACCCCATCACTAAGTCCTGCCGCTAACGCTACCAGTGCTATAATGATAAAATAAATTAGAACTTCTTTTTTTATCCCCTTAAATTTCTCTTTCATTTTATGCCCCCTTTAGTATGTGTCTATATATTAGTTTCTTATTCTAACCCTTAAATACACATATTACTAATTATACTATAACTTAAGTTATTTAGAGAGACTAAATAAAAAAAATTCCCACCAAAATCATAGGTTTTCTATATGTTTTTTTAGATAATCATTAGAATTCTTGTTAAATTGTGCTAATAAAATTGAAATTATTAGATAGCCTACCACTAATTTAATAAAATATTATTTTCAATTCTACACAAACTTACTATAGAAGCTATAATTAAAGTTTTTATACAAAGTTTACTAACCCTAAAAATAATATTGTTTGTAGTCTTCTAGTCCTATAATTACTTAAATATTTATTGGTTATTCATATATTTAGAAAGGAGATTATCATGAATAAATTAGGTGAAGAAGTAAAAAAAACCGTGGACAAAGCAAGTGAAAAAATTGTAAACAGTATGAGTAAAATAGGTAAAGATATTAAAGATGTAAAAAATGATGCAAAAAAATTAGGTAAAGATGCAAAAATAAGCGCAAGTAACTTAGGTGAAGATGCAAAAATAAGTGCAAGTAACTTAGGTGAAGATATCAAAAATACTGCAAGTAAATTAGGTGAAGAAGTAGTAACTAGTGCCAATAAACTAGGTAAAGATATAGAAGATGTAAACGATGATAGAAACAAATTAAATCAAGATGTAAAAACTAGTGCAAGTAAGTTAGGTGAAGAGATGCAAGGCGGTGTAACTAAGTTAAGTCACGAAGTTAAAGAAAAAATTAATGAAATTAAAATCCGTTATGAGGAAACAAAAGAAGATGTAAAAGAACATCTTTCTGAAAGAAAATTTGTTCATGATTTAAAGCATCAAATGAATAAAGAAGTTCGTGAAGAAGGTAAACTCGCAAAGAAATGTTGCCAGGAAGCAAAAAATTCAGAACATCTTGAAACTAAAAAATAAAATTATACCTATTCAACTATATTAACCCTCTTTGCACAAAGTTAAATTTAATTTATAAACTACCTGTGTAAAGAGGGTTATAATAGAAAAGAAATCCTAACTGTCTTAGGATTTCTTTTTTATTTATATATGTGTATTTATTTTTTTAGTTTTATGATATTTTCTATAACATCTTTGCATTTTCCACAAGCAGTTCCTGCTCCAGTAACTACTCCAACCTTTTCAACTGTATCAGCTCCATTCTCTACAGCTGCTCTAACTTCATCAGTGGATACATTTCGGCATGTACAAGCATCCCCTAATACTCTTTCAATTTCTTCAATACATCCTCCACAAACTGTACCCGCTCCTGTAGCTCCTTGTATATCCTCTACTGAACGAGCACCTTTAGCCATTGCTTCTCTTACTGAAGCGTAGGTTACATTATTACATAAACATATAATCTTATCTGTTGCCATAGTTTATTCCTCCTTAAATTTCCTTTTATTTCTTAACTTAATTATATATCAATAATAAGTATTAATCAATAATTACTATTTATAATTACTATTGATAATTAACATTAACTTTTTAAGTTGCTTTATATATTTTTCACTACTATTAATATCTTTATTCATTAAATCTTATTTTATTACCTTAATTATAATCTCGATTTACACTTAAAACTAAAGAGACTGTGTCAAAATGATTTTAAAAATCTTTTTGACACAGTCCCTCTTATTGTATTATAAATATATTAACTTTACAGCCTATTGTATCAAAACTTATTCATTTACCTTAAAATGCTTTATTATTTCTGATAAGTCATGACAAGATTGAGCTAATTCTTCTGAATGTTTAGCAATATTTCCAAATATGATGCATTGTTCATCTACTGAAGCACTTACCTCTTCTACTACAGCGGCATTTTGTTGTGCATTAGTTGATACATCTTCTACCCCATTTAAAATATGTCCACTATAAACATTAATATCTTGTGTTTTGCTATCTGTATATTTTATAAGTTTAACTATTTCCATTAATTCATCATTAATAGAGTTAAATGATTTCTCCGTACTTAAAACAGCACTAGCTGTCTCAGCATTTATCTCATTAGTATTATATATTGCACTTTTCACATTATTAGTTTCCTTGTTTATGTTTGATAAAGATTCTTTAATTTTATTAGTTGCGTCACTAGACTGTTCTGCAAGCTTTCTTACTTCATCTGCAACTACAGCAAACCCTCTTCCAGCTTCTCCAGCTCTAGCAGCTTCTATACTTGCATTAAGTGCTAATAGATTAGTTTGATCAGATATAGTTGTTATAATATCGATAACTTTATCTATATCCATTAATTTTGAAACTAAACTTTGGAATATATCATTAACTTTATTTAGTTCAATAGTATTTTCATTTATCTTCATATTTAAGTTATTTACATTCTTCAACCCTATCTCTGCAGCTACTGTAGAAGAATTAGATAGATCATTCATTTTATTAATAACACTATTTATATCTTCAATAGAGTTGTCTAGCTCTTCAACTTTACTAACAACATTAACTATAGTTTGGGCTTGACTTGAGGTATCCCTAGCTATTTCTGCAACTGCTGCATTTATCTCTTCTGATGAAGCAGTAGTTTCTTCAGATATTGCACTTAAGTTTTCACTTGCACCATTAATTTGATAAATAGACTTTTGAACATTAGATACTACATTATTAATATCCTTAACCATACTATTAAAATTACTTGTTACCTGTCCAATTTCATCTTCCAATTTAGATTTTATATCTACGGTTAAATCACCTTCTGCAACTTTTTTTGCTTCCTTTGATAACCTAACTAATGGACTAGAAATACTTTTTATAATTATGTACAATATCGCTGTTAACACTATCATCATTATAGCTGTAATAGCAATGAACAATGTTTCAATTTTATTTATATTAGAATACATATCTTTTTCATTATATACTGTTCCAACTTTCCAGTTGAAACCTGGTATTGTATAGTAATATATTTTAAGATTTTCCTTATTTTCTTTATATGAATAAGAACCCACTTCTGACGAAAGAACCTTACTAAACATATCTACTTTAGATAAATCTTCATTTATCAATGTAGGATGGTACATTGCAATTCCTTTATTACTTACTAAAAAATTATATCCATTATATCCAGCATTATAGTCTCTAATATTAGATAAAGATTGTTCTAAAGATAAGTCAATTGCTAATACTCCTTTAATTTCATTATTTTCCATGATACATTTAGCAGCTGTTATAACTGGAACATTAGTATCTACATCAATATATGGTTCTGTCCACACCACTTTATCTGGATTTTCCACAGCCATTAAATACCAATCTCTCTGAGTTGCATCATAATCTTCAGGCTTGTCCCACCATGGTTCAGCAAACATGTTTTTATCTTGCTGACCAACATATATACTTAATACTTGAGCGTTAGATCCTATGTAATTTTTAAATAATGATAAGGCTTGATCTAAAGCGCCTTTATCTTTATTCATCTCTTTTAAAAAAGCATCATTCTCACTAATTAACTTTAAATCCTTTTCATATTGAATTAATTCCTTTTCAAAGTTTTTACCCATCTGCTCTACAGCAGCAGTTCCTCTTTCATCTGTATCACGTTCAACATTTCTTCTCATTATTCCTGTAGTCAGTATATTATTTATTATCATTCCTACAAATACTATTCCAACTATAAATATAGTCATTTTTGTTGCTAGATGTTTAAATTTAAACATTTTCACGCCTCCTATCTATTTTACCTAATCTCACTTGATAGTTAATATTATACATAATTTTATGTATTTATTAATTATATATGCAACTCTTTAAAGTTAATTTAAATTATGTATATAATAATAGTTTAATATATACAACTATAACTATTATTTACTTTTTTATTTGTTTTTTCCTGCAAATCACATTAATAATCATATATTAACCATTCATCCCTTTAATAATCGTATCAATATACATATACTAAATACCTTTTGTTAAAATATTTTCACATAGAACAAAAGCTACTAGAAACACTAATAGCTTTTATTTTATTCATTATTATCTTTACTATCTCCAAACTTCTTCAATAACATGGTCAATCTTACCCATAGCTTCTTTTATTGCATTTTGCTTTTCTTCTTCAGTAAAACCTGTTCCATCCACTAACAGTTCCTCAAATCTTTTAATCCCCATAGTCTTCATTATATCTTCCACATAATTAAGCCCCTTATTTAAGACCATTCTAAGCATCCATGGAACTGATGCCCCTGAAGATTGAATATATACCATGCCTCTTGGCTTATCATTTAAAAGCCCTTCAATCTTATTTTCTGAGATATTTATAGTTTTACCATCCATAACTACGCAATCAATGTATTCCTTTAAAGGTGCTGGGAAAGACAAACTCCACATAGGTGCCGCTATAACATACATATCAGCTTCCTTAAATTGATCTGTAAGCTTCACAATTTTATGAACTTCTGCTTGTTGATTTTCATCTAGCTTATTAAAATCTTTCTCACTAATCATTGAATTTCTTTTCTCAAAATACTGGTATTCCAGCCTTGGTATATGACACTGATAAAGATCTAACTCTTCAACCTTGAAATCTTTATGCTTATCTAAGAACCTATTTACAAATGCTCTACCAACAATTTTACTAGCTGATAACTCCTCTGGTTTTGAGTTTACTGTTATGTATAATAATTTTTTCATAAAATCCACCTCTATAATTTTTTAACTTAAACCTATTATTTACTCTATGATTTAAATTATTCTATAAAGTATTAATCCCCATAAAGATTTTTATTCCTATATACCACATAACGTTTTAATATAATTGCATAAAAATAGAGTAAGATACATTGTCTTACTCTATTTTCTTATATAATTTATTGATAATACAATCTTATTATAAGTATTTTTCTATTAAGCTTTGAAATATTTCAATATGAACTTCTTCGTCGCTTATTATTTTATGGATAACCCTTTTGATGTATTTATCATTAACATTTTGCATCAAAAATTTATATCCATTTATAGCATTTATTTCACCCTTTATATTCAACATAAGTTTTTGTTTTATAACTTCTTTGGATTTCATATTATCTTCATCCATCTTTACAACTAACATATCTTTATCACCATAAGGAATATTTCCCGTCATCCAAAAGTTTTGATTTGAGTTGTAATATGCAGGCTTACCACCTAATGATGATATTATATCACCTAATACGTCCAAATGTGCCATTTCAACTAATGCTATACATAATAGTGTATTGGATATAGTTTTATTATCAATTGTTTTGTGATGATATAAGTATTGAGTTATTGCCTGTATCTCACTATCAGCTGAGCTTGCGTAAGCATCTAATATCATATTTGCATAATTTATATTTTTTCTTTCCACTTCACCTTCTGGAAAAGGTAATTGTGATTGACAAGGTAATGTAGCTAAAAACTCATCTACCTTATCTTCAATATCTTTAAAATCAATCATAAACCAAACTCCCTAAATTATTATAGTTTATTATATGATAACTTTTGGGTATTTAATCCTATATTTGTTCTAAGTTAATTCGCACAAGTAAATTTAAATCCTACAGTATATATTAACAAGGAATCATAGGAGTAATCCCTATTCCTCTATTGCTTTTATTGAATATTAATAAGTACTTGCATTAAACAGCTCCTATTAGTAAAACATAATAAACCCAATAACCATAATGGCGATGTCTGCACAAATATGAACTATCCATGAGTTCATGATACTTTTTGATTTTGTATTTATATAGTTGAAAATTAATCCACCTACAAATAACCCTACCAGGGCAAGTCCTATTAACCAATGGTTAAACCAAGTTTTAAATATGGCTACATGATAAATTGAAAATAACAGTGCTGAGAATATATAAGCTATTTTTCTATATCCCTTTGAATATATTTGTAAAAATATAAATCCTCTAAAGAAAAATTCTTCTAAAAATGAATTCCCTAAGGTTATATACAGAGCAACAAATGGAAAATTCCTAGGTGTAATTAAATTGGATTCCATAAGTTCCTTTGCTATTAAATCTAAATCTATATATGATTTAACAATAAAATAAGTTGTCCAAATTACAATTAAAACAATAGTTCCTAATAATAATCCTAATTTTATAGTTTTTCTGTCTCTACTCATTTTTATTATTTCCATAGGGCTACCATCTTCAGTCATATTATATATGATGTATGGTATTACTCCAAATGAAACTATTTTACTCAAAGTAGTAATTAGATAATTTAAATCCATAAATTGTTCTATTACATAAAATCCTCCACATATTATAATTGATAATCCAACTATAGCTGAAATTCTCCTACTTGTTCCTTTGCTTTTAGTTATGTTTAAGTCTATCATTTTACTCCTCCTCAATATGCTCATATATACACTCTACAACTTGTCTCTTTACTATATATTTCTACATGAAGTTATTTGAACTCTTATATATGTTAGATTTCTTAATATACCCTACTTTTATATGCAAATAGTAATTTATATTATTCCTAAATTACAGCTATCTGCAATATCCTTATATTCCTTTACTACTTGATCATCATCAAAAAAACACGGAAACTTCTTATTATAATTTCCCCAGATGGTAAATGGTAGCTTTGTAAAGTAAATAGTACAAAATAACACTTCCCTTGTACTTAATCTAGTTATAAAAGGAATACTTTCCTCAGTTAATCTAAAATATATGTTTTCTCCCTGATTATTCTTCATAAAACTTTTTATAAACACTCTATCTTCTTCTGATAATAGGTTTATTAGATTTTCTTTTTCCTCTTCACTTAATACTGGAAAATAAAAATCCACATAAGAATCTTCTTCTCCATTTAATTTAAATGCAGCTTTCATAAACTGAATTATATCATCTTCAGCACTATCTATATCATTACTTTGTAACATTGCATTTTTAAATTTATCAAACCCCTCATTAATGCTTTTAAATCTAATCTGTACTTTTTCTCTAAAGTCTTCTTCTTTAATTGGATATAATAGCTTTTGCATCTTTATTTCTCCTTATTTAAGGCATCTTCAAAAAATAAATAAGTCAATCTCCTAGACTATTTTGAGTGATACGTCGTCAGCAGAACCCTTATATAGTTCTACTATCTAAGGAACCTGCTTCCTTGTCTAACTCAAAATATCCTTCGCATCTTTGATTTATTATTTATTTTCAGATGCCTAAAGCTTTTTTACTACTATAATTATTATAACATATGATTTGTAAATAAAAGTATATTTCAAATAATTGAAATTGTATTTGAAAGGAATATGATATAATATTTTCTATAAAACTAGACTCTACTTATAAAATAAGATTTTGGAGGTAAAAATTATGAACACCTTGTTTTTCAATGGAAAAATAGCATCCTTAGATTCTAAAAATAACTTTTATGAGGCAATAGGAATTAAGGATAATCAAATTGATTTTCTTGGAACTAATATTGAAGCCTTAGACATTAAAAACTCTTATGATGAAATTGTTGATTTAAATAATAAAACCCTTATGCCAGGCTTTAACGATAGTCATATGCATTTATTAAACTATGGCTATACTCTTGAAAAAATGGATTTAACAAAATTAAATTCAATTGATGAAATGATAACCTCTGGGAAAGCGTTTATAAGTAATAGACCTAGTAATGAATTAAATTGCCTATTAGGTAGAGGTTGGAATCAAGATAAACTTAAAGAAGAAAGATTTGTTACAAAATATGATTTAGATAAAATATCCACAGATATCCCTGTAATTTTCACTAGAGTCTGTGGACATATTGCAGTTTGTAATACAAAGGCTTTAAGTTACTTAAATAATGAAGATATAAAAGATAATCCTAATATAGATTTAGAAAAAGGTGTGTTTAAAGAATATGCTATATCTTTAATTAACGGTATTATTCCACCTCCAAGCATTGACTCTATGAAAAATATGATTATAAATACTTGTAATGAATTATTAAGTTATGGAATAACCTCTGTACAAAGTGATGATTTTGATGCTATGCCAAATAAATCTTTCAAAAATGTTCTTGTAGCTTATAATGAACTTATTAACGAAGACAAACTACCAGTGAGAATTTATGAGCAATGCTTATTTGAGAACCCAGAAAGCTTTAATGACTTCATTAATCTTGGCTATAAAACAGGTGACGGTGATAATTTCTTTAGGATTGGACCATTAAAACTTCTTTTAGATGGTGCCTTAGGTGGACGAACTGCTTTACTAAGAGAACCTTATAGTGATGATGTTGATAACTGTGGTGTTGGAATATATACACAAGAGGAATTAAATGACTACATAAAAATTGCCCATGACAATGGATTCCAAACTGCTGCCCATGCCATAGGAGATAAAGCTATGGACTTATACTTAAATTCCTTAGAGAATTTAGGAGAAGATTTAAAAGAAGGACGTCATGGAATAGTCCATTGTCAAATTACTAGCAAAGATATTATAGAAAGAATGAAAAAGCTAGAAGTTATGGCATACATTCAGCCTATATTCTTAGATTATGATATGCACATAGTTGAAGATAGAGTTGGTGCGAGAGCTAAAGAATCTTACGCCTTCAAAACAATGGAGGATTTAGGTATAAAATTATCTATAGGTTCAGATGCACCTGTAGTACATTTTAATCCTTTTGAAAATATCTATTCTGCAGTATGTAGAAAAGACTTAGCTAAATCTCCTGAAAATGGATTTATGCCAGAAGAAAAACTCTCCTTACAATCTGCCCTTAAAATGTTTACCATAGATAGTGCCTACTGTTCTTTTGATGAAAATATAAAAGGAACCTTAGAACTTGGAAAGTTAGCAGATTTAGTGGTGTTGGATAAAGATATCTTTACTACTCCTGCAGATGAAATTAAAGATATTAATGTTGAAATTACTATGGTAGATGGAAAAATAGTCTATAAAAGATAGCCTTAATATTAAAATATTAATTAATACTTTAGGTAAAACAGGAGCTGTCTCAAAATTCAATATGTTCTAAACTAGTGTTGAAATTGGACTTATATTATTGTCGCCAAGCCGTTAGATAAAACATAAGTCAATCATTTTGAGACAACCCATTTTATTTAATTTTATTTAATTTTATTTATGTACTCATTTTAATAAGACAATCTATATTAAAACTTATCATTCTAAATCTTTATATTCTAATTTTTATACTGCCTTTGTAAAAGCTATACAGGTCATTTATACCTGATTTCATTACTTGTTCTTATTATTGTTGTTTTTAGCAGTATTTTTAACAGTACTCTTTCCCTTATTTAAATCACAACAGTTGAGCTTACCATTTCCAAAAGACTTATTATTTTCATCCTCAATTTTTTTTAAGAAGTTCTCAAAAAACTTAATCACATTATATCCCTACCTAACTTTAATTATTTACTTGCTTATGTATTTTGCTTACCTATGAGAATATACTACCTAAACCTTATGAAGATTATATGAAGAAATAATCCTTATTTATTTTTAATGATCATATCCCCTTCTTTTATATATCCCATCTTCTTCATTCCAAAAGCAATTATGTAACTGATTATCCCTGGTAATATAAAATGTAGTATTAATATTTTAGGTAAAGATACTATTCCCATCTCTGCTACAGTTTGAATTTGACCTACAAGCCCACTAGTCCCCATACCTGCACCAACAGAATTACAACTCATTTTAAATACAGTTGTAGCTACCATTCCTATAATAAAGCTAGCTACAATAGATGGTATTGCTATTAATGGATTTTGGACTATATTCCCAAACTGTATTTTTGAGGTTCCTAATCCTTGAGCTAATAAGCCCTCTACACCATTTTCTTTATATGATATTACCGCAAATCCTATCATCTGGCATGAGGTTCCTACCACAGCTGCTCCTGCCGCTAAACCTGATAATCCTAAACTTGCTGCTAAAGCTGCAGAACTTAGTGGTGATATTAATACCATCCCCATTAATGTTGAAACTATAGCTCCCATCATTGCTGGATGTAGTTCTGTTGAATTATTTATTATACTTCCTATTGATACAATAAATTTAGATATTATAGGTGAAATAGCTAATCCCGTAATTCCACCTACTATAATGCATATTGCTGGTACAAGAATAATATCTACATAAGTTTTACCAAATATCCTTTTCCCCACAATGGTGGTTACTAGTGCTGCAACATATGCTCCAGCAGGATCTCCAACGGTTAACATTGCACTTCCATCCACTATTTTTATAGCCGCTGCTCCAATACTTGAGGTTACTATAGATGAGAATATCACTAAAGGTGGCGCATCAAGTGAATATGCAACTGCTGCTCCAATTGCTCCAGCCATAAACACCTTAGCAATACTTCCTATATTTATAAACAAATCTAAATCTAATAATATTCCTAATTGATTTAATATAGTTCCCACTATTAAAGTTGCAAATAAACCTATTCCCATTCCATTTAACGATTTAATTAATTTTTCATTCATTGTATACAACTCCTTAACCAGTTAATTTTACTATACTTTCCTAGTGTTAGAAATATATAATTTATTATTCTTATATTTTTTTCTTTAAGTTCATAAACATAACAAAATAGAAGGTTTACCTTAATTAAGCAAATTTTGTGCCTTTCTATTTTCTGTATAAGTTAAAAATCCCTCCAAACTTTTTACATAGTTTGAGGGAACATTAAGAGAATTTTTAGTTATTTAGCATTTAGAAATTCTTATTATTCAAGATAAAACTAATCTTCATGAAGCCAACATCTCGACCAATGATTTTCAGAAATTGACCTTAAATCTGGCAATTCATTTCTACATTTTTCAAAAGCTTCATGACAACGGTCAGAAAATCTACACCCCTTTGATAACTCTGATAGATGTGGCACATATCCTTCAATTGTATCCAGTCTCCTCTTTCTATCATCTATCCTTGGAATACACTCCATTAGCTTTTTTGTGTATGGATTTATAGGATTTTCAAATAGTTCCTTACTCGGTGCTATCTCCATAATTTTCCCACAATACATGACCACCACTTCATCTGCCATTTCTGCTACTACTCCCAAGTCATGGGTATTTAATATTATGGACATATTGTATTTATTCTTAAGGCTACTTAGTAGATCCAAAATTTCTGCCTGAATTGTAACATCCAGAGCTGTGGTAGGTTCATCTGCTATTAGTATTTTAGGGTTGCAAGCTATTGCCATAGCTATCATAATTCTTTGTCTCATTCCTCCACTAAACTGATTAGGAAGGTGATGAAACCTTTCTTCTCCATCTGTAATACCAACCACCTTCATCAACTCTATAGCAACTTTTTGTGATTCTTTTTTACTAACTTTTTTATGGATGATCAAAGCTTCTGCAATCTGTTTTCCTACCTTATTCATGGGATTTAAAGTTGACATTGGATCCTGATATATCATAGCTATTTCATTTCCCCGTATTTGTCCCATTACTTTTTCACTCTTTTTAAGCAAATCTTCACCTTTATAGTATACTTGTCCTCCAATTATTCTTCCTGGGAAATCAATTAAACCCATGATAGATAGGGCTGTTACACTTTTCCCACTTCCAGACTCTCCTATAATTGCTATTGTTTCTCCTTCATCAAGAGTAAAGCTTATATCATCTGCCGCTGGATATTCATTCCCATTTAAATAAAAATATGTTTTTAAGTTCTTAACCTCAAGTAATTTCATATTATCCCTCCTTAATAAGATTTTGTATTAGGCATCTGAAAATAAATAATAAGGCAAAGTTGCCAAGGATATTTTGAGTTAGACAAGGAAGCAGGTTCCGCAGATAGTAGAACTATCTAAGGGTTCTGCTGACGACGTATCACTCAAAATAGCCTAGGACATTGACTTATTTATTTTTTGAAGATGCCTTAGGTAATAATATGTCTTTTAAGGCATTAAAAATCATAAAAATGAAATAATAAAAAATTGCCAGAAATACGATAAAGGCTGTAAATGCAACTCCTGATTCGTATGCTGGAATCAATTCAGTTGTATAAAAATATATTAGATAGAATCCCATCCCTTGGACGTAAAAGAGTCTTTCTACGATAATAAGACTTGAAAACATTATACCTATAACTGTTGGAAATCCTGATAACACTCCATAAATTATGCTTTTCATCATATGATTTTTTATAATCTGAAACCTGGAACATCCCTTCCCCCTAGCTGCTAATATATATGGTTTTGTAAAATTTTCTTCTATTGTTGTAGCTGTTATCCTAGAAATATATGCTGCTGGAAGTATTGCTATTGAGATTATTGGATAAATTGCATACCCAAAACTTTCATCTCCAAAGGGAGGAAATGGCCCTAATCCAAATATTGAAATTTTATTCTTATATAGATACATGGCACCTAGCTGTACAAGTGTTATTGTTAAAATATCAGGGACTGAAAGAGGTATTAGGGATTGAAGTAACTTTATTGTTCCACTCCTCTCCTTTTTCCTACTGTCTATAATTCCCTTTGGAATTCCAATGATTAATGCCAGAAGAGCTCCCAAAAATAGTATAACTGAGCTTTTCTTTACTGTTTTAGCTAATAGCTGTCCTGCAGTTTCTCCTTGAATCATAACATTAAAAGCTTCACCACTCCAAAATACTTTAAAATTGTTTCTTATATTTTCAAAAACTATATTCATTTCCATATTAGGTTTATACTTACCATTAACGGATATAATATCAAAATTCACAGGTATTCCTGCTACAGCTATAACAAGAAATAGGATTACAAGGAGTATTACTATGTTCACAAGAATTTTTTTAGTTATCACCTTTATTCTTTCAGCTGTCATTTTATCTCCTCCCATCTTCATATAAATGACAAGAAACTATCCTTCCGTCCTCAAGTTCCATAAGTTCTGGCTCAAGAATTTCACATTTAGCCATTTTTTTAGGGCATCTATTGTGAAAAGCACATCCTGATGGTATATTCATTGCACTAGGAATTTCACCTTCAAGCCTTATTCTATTAATATTTCTGCTAGGCTCAGGTACCGGTGATGCAGATATAAGAGCTTTTGTATATGGATGTTTTGGAGAATCAAATATATCATCTACACTACCTTTTTCTACTATTTTCCCAAGATACATCACTGCTACTTTATTGCTAACGTGCTTTATTACACTTAAGTCATGTGATATAAATAGATAAGATAAACCAAATTCCTCCTGAAGATCCATAATGAGATTCAGTATCTGGGATTGAACAGACATATCTAATGCGGATACGGATTCATCACATACCACAAATTTGGGCTTTGTTGCCAAAGCTTTAGCTATAGCAATTCTTTGCCTCTGTCCTCCACTAAACTCATGTGGTAATTTACTTCCATCCTGCCTTGATAATCCTACCATTTCAAGTAATCGCCTTACTTCATTTTTGTATTCTAGTGGTTGGACTATTTTGTGTATTTGAAGTGGTTGAATCAAAATGTCCTCAACAGTCATTTTATAGTCTAAGGCAGAATAGGGATTTTGAAAGACTATTTGCAAATCTTTTCTAAGCTTCCTAAATTCCTTGTTGCTTATGGTACTAATATCTCTTCCTTCCAAGTATACCTTTCCCTCAGTTGGTTCTAATAGCCTTAATATTAACCTCCCTATGGTTGATTTACCACTTCCTGATTCTCCGACAAGACCAAGAGTCTCTCCCTTTTCTATTCTAAAATCCACACCATTTACCGCATTTACAACGCCTTTATTTACACCCCAAAATTTGTCTTTTGTTATAAATTGTTTTTTTAGATTTATTACTTCTATCATGGTTTTTCTCCTTTTCAAAGGTTTCTTACTAATCCATAATATGAGAATTCATTGTCATTGTATCTAATATGATTTGTCCAATGCTTTCCATTCTTTTGTAATTTATATTTTCCATGTTATCAATGCTGCTATTAACTCCATCTATTGAAGGATTTCCTATTCCAAAACTCGAAAGTGTATTTAACCTCAAATTAATCAATGCTTTTGTAGTTGTGTAATCATTGTGAAATCTTTGATATCTCACATCCATTTGTTTAAATCGTTTTTCTATTTCTAATCCCATGAGATAATTGCTTTTGTCTGCTCTTTGAGCTGGAAAGGTTATAAGGTTTAAATCTTTATCCTCACTATAGCCTGGATAGCTTATATCAAAATAATAGTACCCATCTTCTATTGCCATATTTAAAGGTATACCTTCTGTTATACTATAATGATATGAACCATCAACCTTTGAGTACGTCACACTTTCATACTCATTATCCCAAAATATAAACTGGATTGACTTTTCCAATGGTTCCTTTATAATTGACAACATCCTTGCAACCTCCAGTGCTGTTGCCGCGGGAGTTGCTGTCATTACATATGGACTTTCAGTTTCATTTGTATGGACACCATCATAGGTTGCTCCTATGATTATTAATTCTCCTGGATCTTCACATGTTTTGCCTTTACCAGGTAAAAATGCAGTAATGTTTCGTCCATGATGTTTTGGTAGCTTTGGATAGTCAAAGTTTATTTCAACCTCTCTGTAACCACCTTCTAACTCCAACCTTAAATCATCAAATGGAATTATTGCAGTGGATTTAAAAAGGTATGCGTTATTGTTTGTGCTGTAGCCTTCATTTAATATGAATTTTATATCATAATTTAAATTTTTCCCCACTCCAACTGTTATATTATTTGGATTATTAAAAGCATCAAATCCGAAGCCATTAAACTCTCTCTCAATTGAAAAAAAATCTGTCCCCTCTGGTATATTAACTGCATTTTCAAAGTCTGCAGCAACTCCTTTATAATTTAATTCATCCTTTTTCATATTCATAAAGATACTTTCACTTACAGTTGGTATGGTAAAATCTTCATGAAGGTAATAGGTCTTTTCCTCCCCATTGTCATCAGTAAGCTTTATCCAACCTGATTCAATTACCATGGGCGACAGAATCTCAGGATTGGTTACTTTATTATCGGCTTCTGAGATTTCTGTGGTATTTGTTAGTGGGATTTCTAAGGTATCCACCTCATACCCATATGACTTTAAATTATCAATTATATATTCTCCTGCTAAATATCCTCCTTCAGTTCCAGCTACCCTACCTCCATATTTATCCTTTGTAAGTTCTTCAAGATGTAGTTTAGCTTGAGCTATATCAAATTCATAGAGGCTTGGATGCCAAGGTATTATCATATATACAATAATACCTATTAGGATTGAAGTCTTTATAATTACAGGTTTATAGTATTTCTTAATATACTTAAGCTGCGATATAAATATTTTTGGTGATACTAGATAAGAAATTTTTCTAATAGAACTAATCACTCTAGACTCCCTCTTTTGGAACTCTATTCTTAATCCTTCTCCTGTAAGATTTATTCCAATTATTGCAATACTAAAAACCAATACAGGATAGAGAGTCATCCAATATGTTGCTTCGTATCTCCTAACATTTATTGAAATTCTAGAAAGGGTACCTCCCCACTCAGGTTCTAAACTCATCAAATAATTTGATTTAAAAGCTAGTTCTTTAATTTGTCTTGTTACTCCAACAAAAACATAAAGAACTGCTAGCTGAGCGATTAAAAACAATGCCATTCCCATTTCTTTAAAAAACAAACTTATACTAGTTGGTATTATATGTGGTAAAACATTTTGATACGCTATCTGTAACTTGGTTTTCCCTATAGCTATCTCCCCTTCAATAAAGTCCTCTTCCATAACCATCCTAGTTGAATCCTCAATCATGACAGCCAACTTTGCCCATCCCACAATGGTAAGTACTATTGCAAAGGCAAGAATTGATTTACCCATTTGTAGATTTCTAAAATACCCTATATTTAAAATTACAAAGCTAAATAAAAGCATAGGTATTGCAGTAAGAAATGTATTAAATATTTTTATTATATTTGAAATAACCTTTACACCCATCCCTGCAGCTACTCCAAGTGGGAGAGCTAAAATCATTCTAAATATAGCTACAAGAAGTGCCAACTTTAATGTATTTCTAGTTCCATATACAAGTCTTGAATATACATCCCTTCCAGCATCATCTGTTCCCAAGATGTTATCCTTATTAGGTGGCATTGGATTGGAAGCAAATTTTTCTACCCACACTCCTTCCTCTTTGCACTCTATATACTTAGGCGGTTCTTCAAAAAGAGGATCCTTAGCTGTAAAAAATCCTGGGTATAAAGCGACAAGTATTAAAAATATTCCAATTACACTTCCAAGAAGTAACGGAAAATTTATCTTTCTCATTATATCTGTACCCCCCTTTAAAACTAATATTCTACTTATAGTAATTTATTTCTATTATATTTAAATAATGTATTTTATATGCTCATGTACTATTTTATCTCATTACAAAAGCTTCCTCAATTAGTTTTATTCTCCATTTTTCAACATAATTAAAAAAACTCAATATTATCTAATATAAAAAGCCAGCAAAGATTAAAACTTTAATCTTTGTTGGCTTATGTCTATATTCTTGTAAATCTTCCTTTAAACACTATTGTGGTGTTTAAATTTTATTTATCAATCATTTATATTTTTATTAATAGTTCTTCTCATAGACAATAACATTGGAGTAAAATATTTTCTCCAAAATTTACCACCATACAAATTAGCTGTTTCAAAATCTACATGAATATATTGAGTTTTAACTTCTCTGCAATAATCACTTGCAGTTTTTAACATCTCAATGCCTATTTTTTTATTTCTATATTCAGATTTTATATAAGCACCAATTTCATCAAATAAACCACAGTTTTTTACAGACAAGTCTACGAAGTTATTATTTTCAGAAATACTTATATTAATAAAGCCAACTGGAATCTCTTGGTGCCATGCAATGAACACATTGTTCTTTAATATTATTTCTTCAATCTCTTCATAAGTAAACTCATCTCTCTTTAGAAATAATGGAGCGGATGCATAATATTGATTCGATTCCTTTACAAGGTCATATAAAGCACCTGAATTTTTAATAGTAGCTTTTCTAATATCACATATGGATTTTTCATTATATTTATTATTACAGTCATTAAATGCATCTATTAAATAAGATCCGTATCCTAAATCAAATAATACTGTTCTAAGCTTCACATCATTAAAGAATATTGTCCACATATGATTAAAAATATTTTTGTTAATCCATTCCTGTGAAACACTTTTGTATAATGCTAGATATACACTTTCTTTATACTCCTCAATTGCAGCATGTCCTATCGCTGGACAGAATACCGAATTCTCTCCATTAAAGGGAAATACATCGTATGCTAAAAAACCTACTATCCTGTTCTCCAATTTTGCAACAATTGCACTTTGGTTTCTTATTTTCACATTGAGAAATTTATCTAGTAACGAACTATCTTCTTTCCAATACACTGGAAAATCACTATTATCACAATAAAGTTCATATTGTCTAACCCATATTTCTTTTGCCCCATCAATATCTGAGTCTTGCATATTGCTTATTTTTAATTCATTAATCATTTCTATTATCTCCTTTTCTCATTCCCACATTTAAAATTTCTTTTCAATTAGCTATTCCTTTCAGATGCAAGAATGGCATATTCATAAGTGTCTAACCATATAGGCTTATTATTTTCATCTACCTTAAAATATATATTTTTGAACAAATGTCCTTCACGCCTCATTTTCAATCTTTCAAGTACTTTCCATGATTCCTCATTTTCAGCACTACACATAGCAATAATTCTCCTTTATTTAACATTTATATTCTATAAACAAATCATATCATGCAATATCGCAAATCAGTGTCGCTACTACTTTTATGAATTAAAAAAGCACCATATTTCATAGTGCTTTCTAATTATTATTCAGATTTAATTTTTGCAATAATTTTTCGAATCCATTTAGGAGATAAATAATACGTTTCAGAAAGTTCTTTTATAGATCTACCACTTCTATATTTTCTATAAATGCTTAAATTTCTTTGATATACTTCCTCTTTACTCTTTGTTTTGTCTCCCCATAACCTTCTATTACATTCTTTTCTTGGTATATAGATGTATTCACCATCAACATAGTCTTGAATTATATTTAATAATTCTTCTGGTAATATATCTGATGCTTTTTTATAGCTCATAATGCTCCTCCTAGTAACTTATATCTTAGGACTGAGCAAAGGCTATTTCATTTTTCTTTTTATTACGCAATAGCCTTTGCTATGCATAATGAACTACTTTGAAACACTCACTACCCCCTTCATAAACATTTCACATTATTGTTTGAATATTGTATTATTCAAACAATAATGTCTAAACACTTTTATTATACAAAATTTTACATGTTGTTACCATTATTTTTCTTCATCATAATTCCCTACATTTCAACAAAACTAAATCTAAATTGCACATGTTTAGCACAGCAATGAATATATATTAATTCAAAAAATATATATTCATTGCTGCTTATTTTAATAATAAATTCTTTCCTATATTTTAATTTAGTAATATTTATAATTATTATTTTGCAACATTTTCTTTTATCACTGTTTTGGATAGTATAGCTACTAACATCATGGCAATTGACGCAATTATAAAGACCATACTTATACCATATTTGTCTAATACAATACTATTAAGATTAGTCCCAACAGCACCACCTACAAACATACAAAATGAGGCTAGTGACATAGCAGTTCCTCTAAGCTTTGGTAACTTCTCTTGTGCTGCATTGACTAATGTAGATTGCATTGCAATAAATGCTAAACCAAATCCAACTAACCCCAAACCTATTAAGATAATACTTGTTGATTTCGCTATTGTGAATAGTCCAAAAGTTAACATATATGCTGTAACTGATAGTGAAGCTTGACTAATTGTTAATCCTAAGTCACTAGATATGTTACCAAGCAAAGGAGATACAGCATAGTTATCTCCGTTAGCGAAAAATGCCATTATTCCTAATATCATAATAATTGAATTTCTTTTCTTATTGTCCATTTTTAGACCTTCTTCCGTTGTTTTTATCTATACATTTATTATTTAATCTTTACGTTAAGAACTTCTCTTAAATCACTTACTTTTTTATCATTTAAACTATATTTTATCCAAGCTCCATCCTTAACTGCTATAACTAATCCACTTTCAGTTAATATTTTCATATGATACGAAAGTGTTGGTTGTGTTATATTGAAATTCTCTAAAATATTACAAGCACATAACTCACCATCTGATAATATATGAATAATTTTTAACCTTGTCTCATCTGCTAGTGCCTTAAATATTGGTACATATTCAGCATAACTGTATTTCATTTCTTCTCCTCCTTAAAGTAAATATATTATGTATGGAATAAAGGAATTTAAAGACATAATATTAGGCGGGTGTATTTTCCCCCGCCTAATTAATCTTTATACCTACTTTAATTTACTTTTGTTTCTTAAATTAAATTTTCTTTAGTACCATAATAGCCGTTGTAGTTTCTATATTTTTTAATAATATCTTACTAAATTTATTTTAAACTTTATTTTAAATTTTCAAGAATCTTTATTATTTCTTTTGGTTTTAAGACCTTTCCAAAAGAAACGACTTTCTCATTAATAACTAGTGCTGGAGTTGACATTACTCCATAACTCATAATGTCCTTGAAATCCATAACTTTAACTATCTCAGCTTCCATCCCCGTTTCTTTTATTGCTATTTCAGTATTTTCTTTTAATGTAACGCATTTTTTACATCCTGATCCTAAAATCTTAATTATCATACATATCACTCCTTAAATATTATTTTAAAAACCTAAATAAAACATATAAAAAGCTATTAATAATATTATTACACCCATAAGAATTTTTAGCATTTTACTTGCCATACTATATTTCTTACTTGATGATAGCTTATTTACAAAACCCACAGATGTCCCTGCAATCAGCACCAAAAAACTATGTCCTAAAGAATATATTAGTAAAAGAACTACGCCCCACAAGAGACTTCCTTTCTTTGCCACTATAGCAAGTAATACAACCAACACAGGTGTTGCACATGGAGATGAGAAAAACCCACCTAAAACTCCTGCAAGAAATGCCCCCCCAAAACCACGTTTAGTATTCTTGCCAATTGCATATGTCCATGGCATAAAGTTGAATATATCCCATGTTTGCAAGGCCATTAAAAGCATAAGTACGCCAAGAAATATATACCACCATGAGCTTGTTCCTTGCATAATCCTTCCAAGAAGGGATGCTATTGTACCTAAAATAGTAAATGTGACAGCCATACCTAATGAAAATATTACAGATAACCAAAAAGCTTTTTTTGTATTTTTTTCACCCATACCCCCTACATATCCTATTACAAGTGGTATACTTGTTAATGCACATGGAGTAATAGAAGTGAGTATACCTGCAATTAATGCCATAAAAGGTGCTACCCACATATTTACTGAAATAGTCATTGATATGGATTCAAGCCACTGATTAGATATAAAATCCATCATTTCAAACCCATTTCCTTAAGTACATTAAGCAATTGCTCTTTTGTCATACCACCCTCATGAGCTGTAAAAACATGTTCATTCATATCTTTCAGTGAATAAATCTTCATCTGCATAGCCTCAGGATTCTCAGGATTATATGGCTTCCCATTTTCATCGACTAAAATTTGTGTTGGTATTAAACTTATTGGATAGCCTTCAGCTAGATCTTGATACTTCCATACATCAACAAACTTAATAATTGCTTTTCCTTGGAGTTCCTCATTTAATTCTTTTAATACTGGAGCCATCTCTTTACATGGAACGCATGAGTCTGCTCCAAAATCAATAATAATGGGTAATCCATAAGATTTTAATTTTTCAATATCTATTTCTTCAGTTACATGCAATGCAAAGTCAGGGTTTTTATTTTCTAATGATTTAATATCTTTTTTTGAATTCTTTACTACCCATATACCAAATACTGCACACAAAAGCAGGACTGGTATTATAATTTTTATTATCATACTCTTGGAGGATTCCATAGTATTTTTATTACTCATTAGCAGCATCCACCAGTATCACCACATGAGCAGCAACAATTAATACTCTCCGCTCCATTGTTACCTAAATATTCAATAGCTCCAGTTGGACAAAGATTCCCACACCCATGACATCCATGAATACAACTCTCTGGAGTATTAACAACAGGCATAGGTGCTTTTTCTAAATCATATACACCATGCTTACATTTATCTGTACATGCACCACACTCTATACATTTTTCGTAATCAATAACAGGATACCAAGTTTTTGACATAAATATTACCTCACTTTATAATAATTTTTTATTTAACTCTTTGATATAACTTTGATAAACCATAATATATTGAAATCATGTCATATTTTAATAAGTAAACTTATAGTGTCAAGTTTTATCCAATTATCTGTTTTATATCAAAAGATAACCAAAAGCATTAAAGGCATAACCTATAATAATAATTCCTATAGTAACAATTCCTATGAAAACACCTAAAAGTTTTGTCTTAACCACTTTCTTTAGCATAATCATAGATGGAAGAGAAAGTGCAGTTACACCCATCATAAATGATAAGGCTGTACCAATTCCTACCCCTTTAAGCACTAATGCTTCTGCAATTGGTAGAGTTCCAAAAATATCAGCATACATAGGAACTCCTACAAAAGTTGCTATTAGAACAGAATACCATTTATCTTGACCAAGAACAGCAGAAATTACATTTTCTGGAATCCAATTATGAATTGCAGCTCCTATTCCTACGCCGATTAAAATATAAAGCCATACTTTTTTTATAATGTCTAAGACCTGATTTTTAGCAAAATTAATCCTATCCTTTTTAGTTAAATCTTCTTGTTCTGCATCAATCATCTTATTGTTAAAAACGAATGACTCTACATACTTTTCAAGTTTTAATTTACTAATAATTGAGCCTCCAATAACTGCAAGAATAAGACCTACAACCACATAAGCAATTGCAATCTTCCAGTTAAATATGCTTGCAAGCAAAATAACGGAAGCTAAATCTACAAGAGGTGAAGATATTAAGAATGAAAATGTAACCCCAATTGGTAGACCTGCACTAGTAAATCCTATAAACAAAGGAATTGATGAGCAGGAACAAAACGGTGTAACAGTTCCAAGTAAGGCACCCAATATATTAGCCCAAATACCATTAAATCTTCCTAAAATTTTCTTAGTTCTCTCCGGTGGAAAGAAACTTTGTATATATGAAATTAAGAATATTAATACTGAAAGTAGTATAAATATCTTTATAACATCATATATAAAGAAGTGAATACTTCCTCCAATTCTGCTATTAACATCTAGGCCAAATAAATTCTTTACTATAAGTGTAACTAAATTACTAAGCCATTCCATTTTCAGTAATTGATTATTTAACCATTCAAATATAACCACATTCCCATCTCCTTAAATTATATTTTTTAACTTTAATTAATTGTAATATTATAAAGTGAACTTTTTTACTTTACTCACTTTAATAAACATATAGATAATTATCTATATCCATTATATTACTACATATAGATAACTGTCAATGTCTTTTGCGATTTAATATTTTTCTGTCTCAATTAAAACATTGAAACAGAAATGTACTAAAAAAACCGATTGGGTGTTTCTTATCCCCCAATCGGTTCATTATATCTTATTAAATTATTACTTGAACTACCTTTAATTAAATTGAGTTACAATAACCTTCTTATATTTTATCTGGAACCCTCATTAGTCATACAGCTTAATTTATGTACACTTATAAAAAGCTCTCGTTAAAAACGAGAGCTTTTGTAAATTTATCTCACTAGTTTAACTACACATTCAACGTGATGCCCTTGAGGGAACATATCTACTGGTTGTATCTCTTTAGCTTTATAACCTAGTTCCTCTAACACTCTTAAATCTCTTGCTAGAGTTGCTGGATCGCAGGATACATATACTATCCTCTTTGGCTTTACCGCAGCTATAGCATGAAGTAGCGATTCTTCACAACCCTTTCTTGGTGGATCTAGCATAATTACATCTGGATGAACTCCACTGTCTATAAGTTTTGGAATTGCTTCTTCTGATTTACCTACTATAAATTCCACATTTTCCACATTATTTGCTACCTTATTTTCATTAGCGTTATCTATAGCCTGTGGAACTATTTCGATTCCAAATACCATTTTAGCTTTTTTAGATAAGAATAGGGAAATTGTTCCTGTACCACAATAAGCATCAAATACAATTTCATTACCTGAAAGTTCCGCATACTCTAAGGCTTTCTTATAAAGCACTTCTGTTTGGATAGGATTTATTTGGAAGAATGATAATGGTGATATATTAAATTTAAACTCACCAATATAATCAGATATTGTATCTTCTCCCCATAGCGTAATCAATTTATTTCCTAATATCACATTTGTTTTTTCTCTGTTTATATTCTGAATTACAGATTTTAAGTTTAGAATGTTTTCCTTAAGCTCTTTTACAAGCGGCTTCTGAGCAGGTAGTTTATCACCATTGGTTACTATTACTACCATAACTTCCTTAGTTTTAAATCCTTCTCTAATCATTATGTGTTTTATAAGACCACTATGATTTTTTTCATCATAAGGTTTAATTTTGTATTCTTTCATCCATTTTTTTAATATGTCAACAACCTTATCTCCTATTTTGCTCTGAATATAGCAGTGTTCCATGTTAATTATTTCATGAGATCTCGGAGCATAAAATCCAACTACAATATTTTCATCTTGAAGCCCTACTGGCAATTGAACCTTATTTCTATAGTTGTATGGAAACTCCATACCTAATGTATTATGAACTTTTAGGTCCTGAATTTTTCCAACCCTTTCCATGACATCTTTTACTCTTTGAGTCTTAAAGTTTAGCTGCTCATTATAAGATATGTGCTGTAGATTACATCCTCCACATCTCTTATAAATTTGACATACCGCTTCTGTTCTATGTGACGATGGAATTACAACTTCTAAAAGTTTTCCAACACCATAGTTCTTATTTACCTTTATAAGCTTTATCTTTACAGTTTCACCCTTTATCGCTTCTTTTACAAACACGGTGAAGTTATTTATCTTTCCAACGCCTTCCCCTTCGTGTCCATAGCTATCTATTTTAATTATGTAATCTTTGTTTTTCTCTAAGTCTACATTTTCATTATTAATATTAGTATTATTCTTTTCAAACCCTGCTTCTAGTACTTGTTTTTCATCTTCTTCTATTGATATTTTCTCTTTTATAGCGGCTGACTTAGCTCTTTCTACTTCTTCTCTTTCAGCCTGTTCTATAACCTTGTCATCATTATTAATCTTATTATGTTTTTTCATCAAATCACCCTCTATTAGCTTCTAATTAATATTTATTCTATCAGAAAACTACTTAATTAACCATCATAACCTAGATTTTTTATGCAATTCTTATGTTTTAGGCATCTGAAAATAAATAATAAGTCAAAGATGCGAAGGATATTTTGAGTTAGACAAGGAAGCAGGTTCCACAGATAGTAGAACTATCTAAGGGTTCTGCTGACGACGTATCACTCAAAATAGTCTAGGAGATTGACTTATTTATTTTTTGAAGATGCCTTAACTACTTATTTATATGTATATTCCTTATCTTATATATTTCTTTATTATATCCATAAAATTAACTCTATTCTAAATCCAACTTATACTTTTATAAAATAATAACTCTAGCCTTGTAAAAAACTAGAGTTAAACTGCATCATATCTTTATATGACTCCTTTTAAATTTATAAGATAGAAGTTTCAATACATTCTTTTTTTATTAAATTATTTGAGGCTTATAATCCTAAACTTACTTCTGAAAAGTCTCACACTCTGTTCTATTACTACTGATTGCAACGGCACCATAAATTTGTATGAAATCCGCTCCACAATTTCCATTAATATTATATCTACAATTTGCTGCATCGCATTGGATTCTTGGATTCATAGCTACATTAGAGCTACTAAACAATTGTTTTACCTCTCCTGTTACATTCATATTAAATACATTTGTAATTGCATTTCTAATACCTTTTTCCGTAAAAGAACTACATTGTGTATATTCACTGGAGTGAGCATTTGTACCTTGAATATGAATATTTTTTGCTGAGCATAGTCCTGAAATATTATGAAGACAATTATTAGCATTGCATGTTAATGTTCCATTCATAAATAACACTCCTTCAATATTATATTTCCTTTATTGTATGGAGTATTAAGGTTTTTATACTAACTTCTACGCTATAATTCTGCTATTTTAGTATACTTTATTACATTATACTAAAAGCAAAAGACACCCTTTACGGGTGTCAATAATGAATCAGTTGCCAAAAATGTTATATTGTAAGTTTTATCCATTTCGTAACTAATTATACATGAATTATTACATAATTTCAATAAATTTATAGATATATACTAAAAACTCTATAAATATCTGTGTTTATTTAAATTCTATCATGTATAAAACTTATTTTATGTTTGCTTTCCCACTATATACCATACCAACTTTTGAATCCATAGTTATAAAACAACCTGGTTTTATAATTTCTGTAGCTCCTACTGCATTATATATTATTGGAATATTTTTAGAATTACATTCTAGAACTACACTAGAACTCATTTCATCACTTTCAACTATTATTCCAGAAACATCATCAAGTACGTCTACAAATTCTCTACTTAATTTATCTAAAATTATAACTTGGTTTTCATCCATATTGTTAATAATATCCTTTGGACTACTTACATGAAGTGCAGTTCCATATGCTGTACCATTGTTAGATCCTTTACCTTGCAACAGTATATCTCCAATAATATGAACTTTCATCATGTTTGTACTTCCAACATAGTTCATTGGAATTCCTGCAACAATTACTACTAGGTCACCCTTTTGAACATAGTTACCAGCCAATGTTATCTCTGAAGTTTTTTCTATTAATTCATCTGTATCTTTAAATTTAGGAGTAAGTATCGCTAGAACTCCCCAGTTTAATGCTAAACTCCTTGCAACTTTTTCGTATGGAGTACATGCAATTACTGTGCACTCTGGTCTGTACTTAGATATTTGTCTTGCTGTTTGACCACTTTGAGTTGCTGTAATAATTGCAGATGCATTAAGTTCCATAGCTGTACTACAAGTTGCAACACTTATTGCATTTGGTACATTTGGTGCATGAACTCTTTTTCTCTTACTAAAGTTTTCTTCATAGTTGATATACTCTTCTGCCTTCATAGCTATTTGAGCCATAGTTTTAACAACTTCTACTGGATATTTACCACTAGCAGTTTCTCCACTAAGCATTATTGCATCAGTACCATCAAATATTGCATTTGCAACATCGGAAGCTTCTGCTCTTGTAGGTCTCGGATTTCTAATCATAGAATCAAGCATTTGAGTTGCTGTTATTACCGGCTTTCCTGCCGCATTACATTTTTCTATGATCATCTTTTGAACTACTGGTACCTCTTCTGTTGGAATTTCAACTCCTAGATCTCCTCTTGCTACCATAATTCCATCGGAGTATCTTAAGATTTCATCTATATTATCTACACCTTCTCTATTTTCTATCTTAGAGAATATTTGAATATCTTCTCCTCCATTTTTAGCAAGGAGATTTTTTATATCCAATACATCCGTGCCTTTTCTTATAAAAGATGCAGCCACTATATCAACTTCACATTCTATACCAAATTTTAAGTCTGCAATATCTTTCTCTGTTAATGCAGGAAGTCTTAGAGCAACACCTGGTACATTCATACCTTTATGATTCCCAATAACTCCTGTATTTTCAACATGAGTCTTAATATTTTTGCCGTCTACTGACTCTACCTTTAGAGCTACGAGTCCATCATTTATTAGAAGTATATCACCTGGTTTTACATCCATATATAAACTTTTATAGGTGATTGAACATTTAATTTCATTACCAATGATATCTTCTCCACAATGAACTGTGAAAGTAGTTCCTTCTTTTAATTCTACAGTTCCATTTTCAAAGTTTCCTGTTCTTATTTCTGGCCCCTTAGTATCAAGTACTATAGCAATATGTTTTTCAAGTTCTGCTCTAGCTTCCTTAACCATGTCAATTCTAACCTTGTGTTCTTCATGGGTTCCGTGTGAGAAGTTAAGCCTTGCAGCATTCATCCCATTCTCAATTAACTTTTTAACAATTTCCTTATCATTAGTTGTTGGTCCCATTGTGCAAATAATTTTTGTCTTTTTCATAGTTATCCTCCTTTTAATTTAGATAGCTTAAAGTCGTTTTTACTCAGATAACTCTATCAATATCAATCATTAAGATTATATTAGAAAATTCCAACTTCTACAATAGCTAGGATTTACTAATTAGATAAATCTATAGATAATTTATACAATTCTTCATCAAATTGAGATTCCATAGCAAGCGCTTCTTTAATATCCATATCTATTATTTCATTTCCTTTTATTCCAATAACTCTAGCACTTTTCCCATCCATCAATACTTCAACAGCTTTATTTCCCATTCTTGAAGCTAATATTCTATCAGCGGCACTTGGACTTCCACCTCTTTGAATATAACCAAGGACTGTTGCTCTAGTTTCTATACTTGTAATTTCCTCTATCTTTTTAGCTAATTTTTGAGCTCCCCCAACACCTTCTGCTAAAATTATAATGTTGTGAAGTTTTCCATTTCTTTTACCTGTAAATATATTTTCACATATATCCTCTACTGTAAAAGACTTTTCAGGAATTATTACCTGCTCAGCTCCACCAGCAATTCCTGCAAATAGTGCTAAGTCTCCACAATTTCTTCCCATAACTTCAATTACGCTTACTCTTTCATGTGAACTTGAAGTATCTCTTATTTTATTTATTGCATCAATAGCAGTATTTAGTGCTGTATCAAATCCTATGGTGTAATCTGTATACTCTAAATCATTATCTATGGTACCTGGAATACCAACGGTTGCAATCCCTAAATCACTTAAAAGATCAGCTCCTCTAAAGGATCCATCTCCTCCAATTACTACAACTCCATCTATTTTTAAAACTTTGATTACATTAAGAGCTTTTTCTCTTCCTTCAGGTGTTTTAAATTCTTCACTTCTTGCAGTTCTTAAAATAGTCCCTCCTCTTTGAATTATATCAGAAACTGAATGTTTATCCATTTCAAACAGTTCCCCATTAATTAAACCATTATAACCTCTATGTACGCCAAAAACTTGAATACCTTTTTCAATTCCAGTTCTTACTACTGCTCTTATAGCCGCATTCATTGCTGGTGAATCTCCACCACTTGTTAATACTGCAATCCTCTTCATTGTTATTACCCCCTACATATCATTATGGTTTAATAAATTTTACCAATTTACTATTTGTAATATACACCTTAAACCATTATAATTTAACGTATAAATGGTCTTTATTATACACTACAATTTGATTTTTATAATTTAATCCCAATTAAAAACCCTATGGTTTGTTACATATAGTTATTACTAGTTGTAATGATTTCTTATTATTTTTATACAATTATATGTGTATATACTTTAATTCTAATAGCTAGAATTATTACTTGCAATATACATTGGTAAAATTCAAACTCTATTTAACATATCTAACAAGTGTAAATGTTGTCAATTTCAACTTATATAGACCTTAATGATATTTATTATTCCCGTTTTTTATTTTTAAATGAGTTTTTCTAAATAAAAATAAAAAAAGATAGGGAATAAATAAACGTTAAAATTATATATTCCCTATCTATATCTATTTATCATTTTATTTTTTTACATATATGCATATATAACTATAATTTAATTCTATCTTTTTACTAATGGGAATGCTATTACATCTCTTATAGATGTAGAATTTGTTAAGAACATCATCATTCTGTCTATTCCAATCCCAAGTCCACCCGCTGGTGGCATAGCTACATCAATAGCTACTGCAAATTCTTCATCCATTGGACTTGCGGTTTCAAGTCCAGCTCTTAGTTTCTCAGCCTGTTGATGAAGGAGTATTCTTTGTCTTAATGGATTATTAAGCTCTGAATATGCATTTCCTAACTCTACTCCAAAAGCATAAGGCTCAAATCTCTCTATTAGTTCTTCATTACTTCTATGAACCTTACAAAGTGGAGATGAATCTAATGGAAAATCTATGACAAAGGTCGGCTCTATTAATTTCTCTTCACAATAAGCTTCAAACAAGATAAGGATAAGATCTCCCTTACTAGTTTCCTCCAAATTCAATCCTTCCCTTTGCTCTTCTTCTAGTAACCTTTTTTCTAGAATTAATGGTACAATTTCTTCTTTAGTTAATCTCTCCACATCTATTCCTGTATCTTTATTTACTAGATCACACATTGTTTCTCTTTTCCAAGGTGCTTTAAAATCTATTTCAACTCCATCATATATAGCCTTTGTAGTTCCTTTTATTTTTGTAAATACGCTCTCATACATTTCTTCCATAAGTCTCATCATATCATTATAGTCTGCATAGGCCATGTAACACTCAAATAGTGTAAACTCCGGATAATGAGTTCTATCTATACCTTCATTCCTAAAAGAACGTCCCATGGTATATACTCTGTCAATTCCTCCAACCATTAATCTTTTCAAATATAATTCTGGAGATACATTCATAAATACCTCACAATCAAGAGCATTTACATTTGTTATAAAAGGTTTAGCTTCCCCTCCACCGTATTTAGTATCAAGAATTGGGGTTTCCATTTCCATAAAACCTTTTGAATCCATGAATTCTCTAATGGCATACATAGCTCTTGAACGGTTCATAAATCTCTCTCTAACATCTTGATTCATTATCATGTCTAGGGATCTATGTCTTTGTCTTAAGTCCATATCTTGAATTCCATGATATTTTTCTGGAAGTGATCTTATGGACTTTGATAACACCGTAACATTTAAAGCCTTTATAGTTATCTCATTAGTCTTTGTTCTAAATGCAGTTCCTTCTATACCTATAATATCTCCTGTATCTAACAGCTTTATGACTTCATAGGCTTCTTCCCCTATTTCATTTTTACTTATATAAACTTGAATATTCCCATTTTGATCACTTAAGTTTAAGAATGTTGCTTTACCCATTCTTCTTAGTAACATTATTCTCCCCGCTAAGATAAATTTTTCTTCACTATCAATATTTTCAAAGTTATCTATTATATAATTTGAAGTTGCATTTGGATTAAATGTATATGGATATGGATTAATTCCTCTACTTAAAAGCTCATTTAATTTTTTTATTCTCTCTACATTAAACTCATTTGCATCCTGCATTATTTGTTGTAAGTTATTTAATTCCACGTAATTATTGTACATAGATAGTACCACCTTTCAATTTCACTTTTTTAAATTTTGCTTTTCTTGTAATCTGTATGAAGTCTTTACTTAACTATTTTCTAATATATTTTTTCTCATACTTTAGCTACTTTTTTTCATTCCTCAAATTGTAGATAATTTATATTTTTATAAAATTATTAAATACTTCAATTTCTTCATCAAATTACTTAACTTTCGTCCACTAATCAATTTTTTGCAAAATAAAAAACCCTCACCCCCAAGACTAATGTCTTGGGGACGAAAGTTCATAAATTCAACTTCGTGGTACCACCCCAGTTTATCAATATGTCACCATATTGACCTTTTCAAGTACGGCTTTAAAATGAAACTCCTTATAACTTTACTTAAAAGAGTGACTTTCACTAAGTAAATCATAGATTTACAGTGTCATTTTTGCTTATACCCTAGCTCTATAACGGGAGCACCCGTTACACCATCTCCTCTCCTTAACGAAACTCATTCAGTTTTATTTGAATAAGCAACTTTCACTATAAAAATTTATAGTGTCAGCTAAAGGTCCAGTGTACAACTCCGAGGCTTTTTTCATTAAACTGTTTTTTGCTTCCTCTCACCATCTAAAGCTCTCTGTAAAAAAATTGAGTTTAATTACTCTTCTCTTCATAGTTTTATTAAAATTATTTTATTATAATCAAAGTGAAATGTCAAGAATATTTTAAATAATAACACTTTAATTTAAATCTTCATTTATCTATAGTATTAAAATAGCTTCGCATTATCTAAAATCAGATAATACGAAGCTTTAACCAACACTTCAGTTAAATAGAGGTATCTATACTATTCTTCTACAACCTTCACATTTTCATCTCCAAAAAGCTTTCTTAATAAAGATGTAGTATCATAGTCATTTTTAAGCCAATTACTCTTGTTTATAAGATACATTTTTCTATTATTTGAAGTAAACATATATATAGGAGTATCGCCAGGTTCTCCTTTGAAATTTTCTCGAAGGATCTTCATAGCATTTGTACGCTGAGCATCATTATCCACCCGAATATAAATTTTATCATTTTTCGAATTCATAAGTGGAGATATCTTTTCGCAAAGTATCTTTGGTTGTTCTTCATCTTCTAGGGCAACGCGACCTTCAATTGTTACTATTTCATCTTCCTCAACAAACTCCCTATAGGCAGCAAAAGTCTTTGGAAAAATAACAACCTCAATAGTTCCCCACAAATCTTCTAATGTTGCAAATGCCATTGCCTGATTATTTCTTGTAATCTTTTTAGATACAGATGTTAACAGTCCACCTAAAATAACCCTTTGTTTATCTTTAACCTTAGAATTATTACTTACTACTGTGGTTGTATCCCCTTCAGTATCCTCTTCTAAGGTATCAGCTAAAACTAAGTCAGATATTTTATGACTAGTAGCATTCTTTAAGGTTTTTTCATACTCATCTAGTGGATGACCTGATAAATATATACCTGTCATTTCCTTTTCCATGCCCAAAATATACTTCTTATTAAACTCTTGGATCTGTGGATACACTATTTTAAATTCATTTTCTTCTTCATCTCCACCTTGGAATAAGCTTAGTTGTCCTGGTATATTTCTTTTTCTCTCATTGTTTATTCCATCTAAAAGTTTTTCAAATACAGCCACTAATTTTGATCTATATACTCCAAGACTATCAAAGGCTCCAACTTTTATTAAACTCTCTACAGCCCTTTTATTTACTGCTGCAGAATCGATCTTATTACAGAAGTCACTGAAGCTTTTAAAATTACCTCTAGCTTCTCTTCTTTCCACTATGGATTCAATAACATTAGCTCCTACATTCTTTATTGCAGAAAGTCCAAACCTTATGTCATTTCCTTTTACAGTAAACTTTGTATAGCTTTCATTTATATCCGGTGGAAGAACATTGATTCCAATTTCCTTAGCAAATCTTATATAATATGCCACCTTTTCATTATTTCCCATTATACTATTTAGCATTGCAGCTATATACTCAGCGGGATAATAATGTATTAGATAAGCAGTTTGATATCCTACCACCGCATAAGCAGCCGCATGACTCTTATTAAAAGCATAGGATGCAAAGTCCATCATTTGATCAAATATTTTATTTGCCTCCTGCTCCGTAATTCCATTTGTCATACAACCCGGAACTAAAACTTCACCCGCTTCATTCACTATTCCATGAACAAAGTTCTTTCTTTCCTCTTCCATAACCTTATGTTTCTTCTTAGACATAGCACGTCTTACAAGGTCACTTCGCCCTAGAGAATAGCCACCAAGCTTCCTAACTATTTCCATAACCTGCTCTTGATATACCATTACTCCATAGGTAACATCCAATATTTCTTCCAATTTTGCTGTTACATACTTAACATCTCCAGGATTTCTTTTTCCTTCTATATATTTAGGAATCTCAGCCATAGGACCGGGTCTATAAAGACTTATACCAGCTATGATATCTTCAAAACAATCTGGTTTTAAATCTCTCATAAAGGAAGTCATTCCTGCTGATTCAAGTTGAAATACACCTACGGTTTTTCCTTCTCCAATCATGTTATAAACTTTATCATCATCAAAATCAATATGGTCTATATCAACCTTTATTCCTTGGTTTTCCCATATATTCTTAATAGTTTCATCCATTACAGTAAGGGTTCTAAGACCTAAGAAATCCATCTTTAAAAGACCAAGTTCCTCAAGAGTTCCCATAGTAAACTGAGTAACTATCATACCTTCATTTTTTTGAAGTGGCACATATTCCACTAATGGATTTGATGCTATAACAACTCCAGCTGCATGAGTTGAAGAGTGTCTTGGTAGCCCCTCTAAATCTCTAGCTACATCTATGAGTTCTCTAACCCTTTCATCCACATCGTAAAGTTCCTGCAATTCACTATTCATCTCTAAAGCCTTATCTATAGTGATATTCAGTACTGATGGAATCATCTTTGCTATCTTATCCACCTCAGCATAAGAATAATTCATAGCTCTTCCAACATCTCTAATGCAAGCTCTTGGTGCCATTGTTCCAAAGGTAATTATTTGAGATACATTATTTGATCCATACTTTTCTACTACATAATCAATGACTCTTTGGCGACCTTCATAACAAAAGTCTGAGTCAATATCAGGCATGCTTACCCTCTCTGGGTTAAGAAATCTTTCGAATATTAATCCATATTTTATTGGATCAATTTTTGTTATTCCAAGAGTGTATGCTACTATTGCACCTGCTGCAGATCCTCTTCCTGGCCCTGTAGGTATTCCATTTTCATTAGCATATCTTATAAAATCCCACACAATTAGAAAGTAATCTATATATCCCATTTGCTTTATTACATCAAGTTCGTAATCCAGTCTTTCACAAAGTGTCTTTCCCTCTTCTGATGTATTTCTTATATCTTCTACCTTCTGCTCATCAAAAACTCCATTTAAAGAAGAAAATACTTCATACCTCTCTATAAGTCCTTCATAGCAAGTTCTTCTCAAATATTCAAATGGATCTACACCTTCTGGTAACGGAAACTTTGGAAGCTTTGATTCATGAAATTTATAATTAAAGTTGCATTTTTCAGCTATGTTAACCGTATTTTCCATAGCCTCTGGTATGTAAGAGAAAATCTCATTCATCTCATCTCCTGATTTAAGATAAAACTGATCTGAAGGATATCTCATTCTATTTTTATCCTCTACGGTTTTCGCAGTCTGAATACAAAGTAACACATCGTGTGACTTATTATCTTCTTCTTTTATATAATGAATATCATTGGTACATATCAATGGAATATCACATTCCTTTGATAACTCTACTAGCATTTCATTAACCTGTAACTGCTGTGGAATACCGTGATATTGCAATTCCAAGTAAAAATCTTCTTTAAATATATCTTTATACTTAAGAGCGACCTCCTTAGCCTTATCTGGATTTCCTCTCAAAAAATTTTTTTGAACTTCCCCTCCAAGACAGGCGCTACTAGCTATTATACCTTCACAATGATTCTTTAAAAAGTCATAATCTACCCTTGGTTTATAGTAAAACCCATTAATTGAAGCTGCAGATACTATCTTCATCAAATTCTCATAACCAGTATTATTTTTAGCTAGTAAAACTAAGTGATAGGTATCATTATCCTTTTGAGGTTCCTTAATATCCATGGATTTTCCAGCTACATATATCTCACATCCTATAATGGGTTTAATGTCATTCTCTACAGCTTGTTTATAAAACTCAACTGCTCCATACATAGTCCCATGATCTGTAATTGCAATAGCCTTCATTCCTAATTCTTTAGTTCTTTGTATAAGCTTTGATATTTTCCCTGATCCGTCTAAAAGGCTGTACTCTGTATGCACATGTAGATGCACAAAATCCTTCATATTCTCACCTCCTAAATTTATTTCCCCAGCAATACTTTACTTTAATCGACCTTTTTCCCCTGTACTATTAGCCTTTCTTTACCATCATAGGTACATGTAACAAGTGTTACTATAGCTTCTTGGCTACTATCTAGAACATAAGTGTCCTCCGGTGCAACTGTAAAGCTTGTTGTAACTTTATATTTATAAGTATCCTCATGAGTAGATATTATTATATCATCGCCGGATTCTAATTTATTTAATCTAAGAAAAAATTCTCCAGTATCATAATTTCTATGACCTGCTAATGCACAGTTTCCTTGTTCACCAGGCATAACAGTATCCTCAAAGTGACCCACAGCATATCTTATAACATCATCCTCAACACCTGCAGCTACTACTACATTAAGGTTAATCTTAGGTATTTCAAGTATTGCAATAGGATCTATTTTATCTGTATAATAGGTTATTTCTTGTGGCTTTTCTTGATTTTCTTCATTGATGTTTTTAATATTTTCATCACTTTCATTTAAAATCATGAACTTATCATAAAGTTCCTCTTGGACTTTTTTAGTTTCCCATTTGCCCTTAAATGCAAAAATCAAAAGTCCAATTCCTATAATAATTAAAAAAACACTTAAAAGATTTCTAACCTTGATTTTCATTAATACACCTCTTCTTAGTTAAAATATATTTAACAATTTTGATTTTTATCTAAACTCATATTATTAAAATAATATTATTATTTAATTCATTTGTTGTTAAAAAAGCCACCATAGTAAATTCCATGCTGACTATTACTTAAAAAGAGTTTTGATTTTATGCCCATTATTGTATTTAAATATTATAGTCTACTACCTTTGAAACTTCCAAGTAAGGTTTTATTTTTTCTAATACTTCCTTAACATGATATGGATGTACTTGGTATTCATTCATATCTTTCAATGAATCAAATCTTGTGATAAGACATATATCAAAAGATCTATCCGTTTTTAGTTCATCTATTCCTACTTCTAGTCCTTCAAGTTGTTGAATCTTACCTTCCATGGATTTAAGTGTATTTGCAACAAAGTTTAAGTTATCTTTTGTTGCTTCTTTTAACTTAAATAATACTATATGGGTAAACATTCTATCCCTCCTTATAACCTTAAGTTTAGTTTCTTGTTTCACATTACTTTTTTTAGTTAATTATTTCTAAGAACTTTTGCAGATATCATAGCCTTTGCCATAAGTCCTTTATTTTGATTATACATAGTAACCTCAACCTTGGAATAATATCTACCTCTATCTATTACCTGAGAATATACATCTATTACCCTTCCCATCTGAACAGGTTTGATAAAATATGATGTAAAACTATCTATAGCCACATTGGTAATACCATTTTGTCTTAATACCATAGTTCCCATAGTAGATAGAAGCATATTTAATGCATTCCAAGAGGCTGTTCCAATAGAGTCTAGCATTTCTGGTACAATTTCTCCCCAAAAATGTATAGTATCCTTATTAGATTCAAATTCAAAATTCTTTAAAATTAAATCATCCATAGTCTCCCCTACATGAGGTTGCCTTAAAACTAACTGCATTGCCTTTATTACATCTTCTCTAGTAATTACTCCAACTAATCTTTTTTTTTGAACTACAGGGCATATTTTAATCCCATCCCAAGCCATAACATGAGCTGCATAAGCAACAGTGCTTGTTGGCACTAACACTATAGGGTCCTTAGTCATAATATTCCCTATAGTTTCATCATCGGTATTATGCTTTATCTGAGTTAAGCTTACTACTCCTACAACTCTAGATTCCTCATCTACTACTGGATATCTTTCATGATCGGTTTTCTCTCCTAGCTCTCTTAAAGTTTTAACCTTGTCCCAAGCATTTATATACTTTGGTTCTTTCTCCATGACATCTTCAACTAAAACAATTTCCTTCTTTACGTTATTTTCATAAATAGCTTTATTAATAAGACTTGCAACTGTAAAGGTATCATAAGCACAGGAGATTACTGGAAGTTCATTTTTATCTGCTAATGCTCTTATTTCATTACTGCAACAGAATCCTCCTGTAATAAGCACTGCACATTTATTTTCCAGTGCTAATCTTTGAGCTTCTTCCCTATTTCCCACTATAAGTAATGCTCCTGGGCTTATATATCTCTTAATAGTTTCAATTTCCATAGCTCCAATTACAAACCTATCAAGAAAATTATCTTCTCTTGCTTTTCCACCAAGTAATGTTCCATCAACAATATTTACGATTTCATTAAATGATATTCTATCGATATTTTTCTTTTCTAACTTCTCAACTCTTACAGTACCAACCCTAGGAACTGTATTAACAATTCCTATAGACTCGGACTCCTTTATAGCTCTATATGCCGTTCCTTCACTTACGCCTAATTTACTACCTATACCTCTAACAGAAATTTTTGTACCTATTTCTAAGGAAAGAATATGTTTTATTATTTCCTCATGCTTAGACATATTTATCTACCTTCTTTTCTTAACTCATCAGCTATTTTTTCTATTCTTCTTAATCTATGGTTGACTCCAGATTTCCCTACAGGAGGATTTAACATGGCGCCAAGCTCCTTTAAAGACTCATCTGGAAATGATAACCTGATTCGTGCTACCTCTTTTAAATTTTTAGGTAATCTATCTAGTCCAATCTCGCTTTGTATAAGCTTTATACTTTCTACCTGTCTCACAGCTGCATTAACCGTTTTACTAAGATTTGCAGTCTCACAGTTAACAATTCTATTTACGTTATTTCTCATTTCTTTCATAATTCTTATATTTTCAAGTTCCAGTAGTGCACTATGAGCCCCTATAATATTTAAAAGATCTACTATTTGCTCTCCCTCTTTTAAATATATAACAAAGCTATTCTTTCGCTGAATTACTTTAGAATTTAGCTTATAACTATTAATTAGGGCACTAAGATCTTTTGCATAATCCTCATCGTGAGTTACAAACTCTAAATGATAAGTTTTTTCTGGGTTACTAATACTTCCTCCACCCATAAATGCACCTCTTATATATGCTCTTTTACACTCTTCGTTTTTAATAATCTCTTGAGGAATACCATAATTTATATTAAATAAGCTTTCCTTTTCAATAATACCTAACTCTTGAAGTAATCCTTTTACATCAACATCCTCTGTTATTAGAACCATATATATATTATTTTTCTTTAATGAATTACTCTTTTTAACCAATAATTTAGTGTGGATATCAAAAAAATCTTTTAGGATTTTAAAAATTAGTCTTGCTATAGCAGGATTTTCTGTTATAACTTTAAATGTGACTGCCCTATTAAATCCAAACCCTAAAGTACCACTGGCCTTCATTATAGCTGATAATTGTGCAGCAGCTTCATCCTTAGTAAGTTCGCCGCTTCTACACACTTCATTTTTAACCTTTAGTGAAAATGACATTTCTCTACTCCCTATCCTTGTTTTCTTTTCTTAATCGCTGTACTAAATATATGTATTCAAAAACCCTCTTGTCATCATGAATCAGCTTTTTCCGCATTATTGTTTCCATTAATATTTGTGCAAGCTTATTTTCATCATGTCTTATAAGACCTTTTTTAATTTTTATCATATCACATTCTATATATTTTGTACTTAATTTTTCCTTGTCTTCATGATTCAGTGTTACGAAGGTTGAACCCTTTTGTAGATATTTTTCTTTTATACTCTCTTTTTCTTCTGTAAGACCCTTATTTACAATAGTATAATCAATTGACACACCCTCACAATGACGCATTATTGCTCTTATATGATCTTGAACGCTAAAGTTATCACTTTCTCCATGTTGAGTCATTATGTTGGCTATATAAAACTTTAGTGCCTTAGTGCTTTTTATTGCTTCCTTTATATCTTCTACCATAAGATTTGGGATAATACTTGTATATAAACTTCCTGGCCCTAATATAACTGCATCTGCATCTGATATAGCATCAATTGCCTCTTTTACTCCCTTAGCATTCCTAGGTTCTATAAACACTTCTTCTATAGGTGAATTTCTTTTTACACTTTCCTTAGGAATAGAAGATTCCCCTCTTATTGTATCTCCATTCTTAAGTTTTGCATATAACTCTACATTTTCAAGAGTAACTGGTAAAACTTCACCAGTTACTGCTAAAACATCACTAGTCTTTTTTATAGCTTCTAAAAAATTGTCTGAAATTCCATTCATAGCAGCTAAAAATAGATTCCCAAAACTCTGATTTTCTAGACTTCCATCTTTAAATCTATATCTAAATAATTGTTCCATTAATGGTTCTGTATCTGCTAATGATATTATACAGTTACGTATATCCCCTGGTGGTAACATTCCAAGATCTTGTCTTAGCACACCAGAACCACCACCATCATCAGCTACAGTTACTACAGCTGTAATATTGGAAGTATATTTTTTAAGACCACTAAGCATATTAGAAAGTCCTGTTCCCCCACCAATAACAACAATCTTTGGACCCTTTACCAACATACTCTTTTCAAAAAACTCATCATTTGAATTTTTTTGCTCCGCTGAAAAATTTAATGCTTCAAATCTAATTATTGCCATAACCTGTTTTGTATACTTCTTTAAGCTAGTATAGGTTAATATCCCCCCCAAAACTAGCACACAAAATAGTATAGACTTTGTAGACATTCCATAGGGCTCTCTTATAAATTCAATTATAGCATAGGAAACTAAAAACACACCTAGTAGCATTTGGAATATCCACCTTTTGATTCCTATTCCAGGGGTTAACCACTCCCTATGCTTCATCTCTTTCCAGCTCCTCTATTTACATCCTCGTTTATATCTCTATGGTCTATTGTTACATTATTTCCATAATGATTTAAGATCTCATAAATTTTATTTGCAATAGCTACAGAACGATGTCTTCCGCCTGTGCATCCAATAGCAACAATAAGTTGTCTTTTACCTTCTATTTTATAGTTAGGAATTAAAAATTTAACCATGTCTATAAATCTATAAAGGAATTCCTTTGTTTCTGACTTAGATAAAACATACTCCTTTACTGGTTTATCAAGACCAGAAAAAGGCTTAAGCTCAGCTATATAATAAGGATTTGGAATAAACCTTACATCCATGACTAGATCTGCATCAAGTGGAATACCATACTTAAATCCAAAGGACATAACATTAATAAGTAGCGGTGTTTCTATTTGTCCTTCATCACCGTATGCCATAGTTATTTCTTCATTTAATTCCTTATTGGTAAGTTTTGAAGTATTTATTATCTTATCTGCTCGCTCTCTTATGCCCTTAAGTTTCTTCTTCTCAATACTTATGCCATTAATAATTCTTCCATCTGGTGCAAGTGGATGTTTTCGCCTTGACTCCTTGTACCTCTTTACTAATGTTTCTTCAGTAGCTTCGAGATATAATACTTCGTATAAATATCCTTCTTTATCTAGTGTAATTAAACTCCCTAATAAATCATCAAAGAACTTTCTTCCTCTAATATCAACTACTATAGCTATCTTCTCAATTTTCCCCTCAGTTTTAAAACAAACGTCAGCAAACTTTGTTATAAGTGTTGGCGGTAAATTGTCAACGCAATAAAATCCTAGATCTTCAAGACATCTTATCGCCTGAGTTTTTCCCGCTCCAGACATACCTGTAACTATTAAAAACTTCATACTAACACACCTCTTTCATAGCTATAATTTATATCTTAAACTAAGTATTAATTATATCAATTATTACTTATTTATATTATAACCAAAAATCAACTAGATTCAAAGGTTAACTTACACCTTAGCCCTATAAGTATTTGTATCATACAAACCTAATCACGTATTAAAGGGATAGAAATTTCTCTCTACCCCTTAATATATTAAACTTATTTTACTTTAATGAATCAATCAATTCTTTAAATTTAGGTAATGCATTTTCGATGGTTTTATACCCTACACAATAAGTAATCCTAATGTATCCTGGACATGCAAAAGCGGTTCCAGGTACAATTAAAATATTGTATTTTTTAGCCATATTGCAAAATTCAATATCATCCTCAATAGGTGACTTAACGAATAAGTAGAAAGCTCCCTGAGGCTTTATACACTGATATCCAAAGGAAACAAGTCCTTTGTAAAGTAACTCACGATTCTTGTTGTAAGTATCAATATCAACCTTATCATCTAAGCATCTAGCAATTACGCGTTGAAAAAGTGATGGTGCATTAACAAATCCCAAAATACGAGTAGCCACATTTGCAGCAGCAATTATATTCTCAAAATCAGCAGCTTCACTTGGAATCACCAAGTATCCAATTCTTTCACCTGGTAGTGAAAGGGACTTACTATATGAATATCCAACAATTGTGTTTTCATAATACTTTGTTAGATATGGAACATCTACATCATCATATGCAAGTTCTCTATATGGCTCGTCACTAATTAAATAAATATCAGTTCCAAACTCCTGTTGTTTTTCTCTCAAAATACTTGCAAGCTTTATTATTGTATCCTCTGAATAAACAACCCCCGTTGGATTGTTTGGTGAATTAACAATAACAGCCTTTGTTTTAGACGTAATTTTACTTCTGAACTCATCCAAATTAGGTTGAAAATCATTGGTATTTGGAGATACCACAACTAATTTTCCATCATAATTAGCAGCATAGCTTCTATATTCACCAAAATATGGAGCAAAAGCTATTACCTCTTCTTGTGGATTAAGAAGAGTCTTAAAAATAACATTTAATCCACCAGCTGCACCAACTGTCATTAGTATATTCTTTTGCGTAAAATCTGTATTAAATCTTTTATTAATAGAATTGGCAATTTCATAACGAACATCATCATATCCTGAGTTGTTCATATAGCCATGTACCATAGTGTTTGATTCATTGCTTAAAATGTCAACAATCGCTTTCTTAACAGTACTAGGTGCTTCAACATTAGGATTCCCTAAGCTAAAATCATAAACATTTTCCGCACCATATATTCCCGAAAGCCTTTTCCCCTCTTCAAACATAGCTCTAATCAATGAGCTACTATTCACATATCCAATCATTTTTTCTGCAATCATATCCCTATCCCCCTATTTAGTTTTAGATAGAACTATCTTCTCCCACTATTCTGACCTCAGTGTGTAGTTCTACTTTATATTTCTCATAAACGCTGGTTCTTACATACTCAATAAGGTCTAATATATCCTTTGCAGTCGCATTCCCTTTGTTTATGATGAAACCTGAATGTTTTTCAGATACCTGCGCATCCCCTATACTGGCACCCTTTAGTCCTGAATCTTGAATTAGTTTGCCAGCAAAATATCCTTCTGGTCTTTTAAATGTACTTCCTGCTGAAGCATATTCTAAAGGTTGCTTGCTATGTCTCAGCTGTGCTAGTTCATCCATTCTAGTTTTAATAGACTTCTCATCCCCATAAGAAAGCCTAGTTCTAGTTTCAAGAACTATATATCCATATTTTAAAATCGCACTACTTCTATAGCCAAACTCTAACTGGGTTTTATTTAGCTCTCTAATCTCTCCATCCCTATCCATAACTACAGCACTTTCAACCACCTTTGACATATCACCATCATATGCGCCTGCATTCATAGCTGTAGCACCACCAATTGAACCTGGTATTCCCGATGCAAACTCTAATCCTGTTAAACTATTTTTAAGGGCATAATCAGCTACAGTATATAGCTTAGCTCCACACTGTGCAGTCACTAATTCATCTTCTACTACAACTTTGTTTAAATGTCCTAGTTTTATAACTACGCCTCTAATTCCTCCATCCCTTACTATGAGGTTTGACCCATTTCCTAATATAAAATAATCCACATGATTTTTTTTACATGTACAAATTATATCTCTAACCATTTTATAGTTAGATGGATAAACTAATAGGTCTGCTGATCCTCCAACTTTAAAAGAAGTATGTTTCTTCATTGGTTCTTCTACCTTAGCATTTTCACTACCTACAATATCTGATATATTTCTTATAAAACTATTCATTAATTTCATTGGTATACCCCTTGTTATATTATTATACATTAAGTATAGAATAACTATCACATACTTATCAACAGTTATCCCACATTTTTATTCTTAAGTTCACTAATTATATATTAACTTAAATACAGTGTCATTTTATAAAAGGTTTTAATAAATTTACTTATTTTTAGAAAAATACTCCATTACACTTTCACTTGATTTATTATCCATTGATGGCGTTGATACTAACTCTTCATAAGTAGCCTTCTTTATATTCTCAATGCTACCAAATTTCTTTAATAATTCTCTTCTTCTTTTTTCACCAATTTTAGGTATCTCATCTAATATAGAGTACAGTGTTCGTTTATCTCTTAAAGTTCTATGATAGGTAATTGCAAACCTATGTACCTCATCTTGAATTCTTGTTGCAAGTAGTATAGATTTAGAGGATGGATTTAGAATTATCTCCTTATTATTATAAATAAGACCTCTAGTCCTATGCTTATCATCCTTTACCATACCACACACAGGTATATTTATGTTTAGTTCCTTTAACACTTCAATAGCTATATTAATTTGCCCTTTACCACCATCCATCATAATTAAATCTGGGAAAACAGAAAATTTTCCAGCAGTAAAATTCATATCATGGTTATTTATCTTCTTTACTTCTTCTAATCCATGAGTAAACCTTCTAGTTAATATCTCTCTCATAGAGCCATAATCATCTGCACCCTCTATGGTATTTATCTTAAACCTTCTGTAATCACTATTTTTAGCTACTCCATCTTGAAATACTACCATGGTTCCTACTGAATCCATGCCCATAAGATTTGATATATCATAGGCTTCAATTCTACTTGGTATATCTTCTAAATCAAGTGCATCCTGAATTTCAGAAAGAGCTATATTATTAAGTTCTTTATCAACCTTATGTTTTAACTTAAACATTTCAAGAGCATGACTAGCATTCTTTTCAACCATATCTAAAGTTTTCTTCTTTTCTCCCTTTTGAGGAATTTTTATAATGACTTTATGGCCTTTTTTTATAGAAAGCCACTGCTCTAAAATTTCTATTTCATCACAATAACTCACATATATAGTCCTTGGTATAAATGCTGTTCCTCCATAAAAATTTTTTATAAACTCCTCCATAACATATACTGGTTCTTCTCCTCCAGTGTTATCAAGAATAAAATGCTCTCTTCCAACAATCTTTCCATCTCTTAAAAAGAATATTTGAATACAACTATCCTTTTCATCTTGAGAAATTGATATAAAATCTTCATTTTCAAAATTATTACTAATTATTTTCTGTTTTTGATTTATTTTTTCAATGGCTATAAGCTTATCTCTTAAATATGCAGCTTTTTCAAAATCTAAAGTTTCTGCTGCTTCTTCCATTTCCGTCTTAAGCTGACTAGTAATCTTTACATCTTTTCCTGTAAGTAAATCTATTACACTATCAATGATCTTACCATATTCATCTTTAGATATTAGTCCTTCACAAGGTCCCTTACATAAATTTATATGGTAATTAAGGCATGTTCTAGTTTTAGGACCATCCTCTTTTACTATTCTTCTACATGTTCTTATTGGAAATACTTTTTTAATAAGCTCATATATCATATGAACTGCACTTCCATCAGTATATGGGCCAAAATATCTAGAAGAGTCATTGCTATAATTCCTAGTAACTATAACTCTTGGAAACTCCTCATTTGTAATTTTTATAAAAGGAAAGTACTTATCATCTTTTAATAAGATATTATATCTAGGACTATATTTTTTAATTAGATTACATTCTAAAATTAAAGCTTCTATCTCTGAATCTGTAACTATATACTCAAACTCACTTATATTTTTAACCATAGCTCTAACTTTTTCACTATGGTTTTTAGAATTTTGAAAGTACTGTCTAACTCTATTTTTAAGACTTTTAGCCTTCCCTACATATATTACTTCTCTTAACGAATTTCTCATTAAATAAACTCCAGGACTATCTGGAAGATTTTTAAGCTGATACTGAAAGTCAAACATTAAATCACCTCATATCCAAAAGTTCTCTACATTCATTAACTCTTCTTAAATAAAAGCTATAATAATAATTTAATCCTATTTATTGAAATAAGCCTTCATAAGCTCTTTAGCCATTCCACTTGCATTAAAACTATCATTTCCACCATCTTCAGCTATTATTGCAAATGCAATTTCAGGATTCTCATAGCCTGCAAATCCTATAAACCATGTATGAGGATCTTTGTCACCAGCATCATGATCTGCTGTTCCAGTTTTACCTGAAATTTGAACTTCCCCTAATCCAGCAGCAGTTCCTGTACCTTCATTTACAACTGCCTTCATATACTCCTTTAATATAGCTGCATTCTCAGGGTTTGTAACTATTGCCGCTTCCTTAGGTTCGTAGCTTTTAACAACTTTACCTTCTTTATTTATAATTTGCTTTACTACATTAGGCTCCATCATAACTCCATTGTTTGCTATAGTACTAGCAACTAATGCCATCTCAATTGGACTTGCTAATACTCCACTTTGACCAATTCCACTTTGAGCGATATTTCCACTTTCATCACTCTTATACTCTGGGAAAATACTATTATCAATAGTAAGCGTTCTAGATGGAATATCTTTATTAAATAAAAACTTTTCTGAAGTTTCCTTTAATGTAGAATTCCCAAGTTCCATAGCTAATGTACCAAAAACTACATTACTTGATTTCAAAAATGCTGTTCTAAGTCCAATATTTCCATATATATTGCCTTTATAATTCTCTAGATATTCAGTTTCATTAAAGCTGATTCGTCCCTCATCATTAAATGTTCTATCAAGGACCCCTTCACTATTTTCTAAAGCACTTAATGCTGTAATAACCTTAAATGTAGATCCCGGTGGATATAATCCTGATACTGCCCTATTTAAGAAAGGTGTATTTTCATCCTGTGATAATGCATCAAAATCATCTTGTATGGTATTCGCATCAAAGCCTGGCTTTGATACCATAGCTAGTACTTCACCAGTTTGAGGATTTAATGCTACCACCGACCCCTTTCTATTTCCCAAGACTTCATAAGCTCTTTGTTGTAACGCTGAGTTTAGTGTAGTAACTACATGATTTCCTACTCTATTTTCATCTTTTTTATTAGAAAAAACATCTTTTATTGTATTTACTGATTGACCTGAAAGCTCTTTATCAAACTTTTTTTCTATTCCACTTGAACCATATTTAACATCATTATATCCAATAACATGAGAAAATGCTATTCCCCCAACATATTGTCTAGTTTGCGAAAACTCCCCTGTCTTTTCTCCTGCAGTTAGGGCATTCATATCTCTGTCATATATTGTTCCCCTTAAAACTCTATTTTTTTCTGCTTCAGTTCTTTTATTATATACACTATCAAGGGCTGCTTCATTTTTAAATAAAGTGTTATAGCTTATGTATGATATTAACCCTAGGAATAGTAATAGAAATACAACCATTACATTTTTTATATTTTTCTGTAAGTTATTCATAACTATTACTCTCCTCCGATATTTTTTGTATTATACCTAAAGCAAAATAGCTTATAAGCATAGAACTTCCTCCATAGCTAACAAATGGAAGAGTTATTCCAGTAAGTGGTATAGCACCTGTTACTCCTCCTATAATTACTAAAGTTTGTGATACTATCATAGTACTATATCCAACGGCCAAAAGTCTTGAAAATTTATCCTTTGTATATAGCGCAGCTCTTATACATCTATAGAATAGTAAGAAGTTAAGTATTATCACTGCAAATCCTATAAGTAATCCTAATTCCTCACATATTGCTGCAAATATAAAATCTGACTCTACAACAGGAATATATCCAGGATATCCATTTCCAAGTCCAACTCCAACAAATCCACCATTAGCAATAGCTATCAATGATTGTACAAGTTGTAGGCCTTCATCATATCCATATTTCCATGGATCTTGCCATATCATTACTCTAACCCTTACGTGGCTAAATAAAAAGTATCCTACAGTTCCTCCAATTAAAAATAATAAAAGAGCTATAATTACATACTTTTTATTCGAAGTTGCTATATAAAGCATAGTAAGTGCTATTGCAAAGAAAAGCAATGCTGATCCTAAGTCTGTTTGTGCAAGCATAAATAATAATGACACCATTACTATTATCGCTGGTTCTATTAAACTTATATATTTATAGGAACTTTTCTTCTTCATTCCTATCTTGCTTCCAATTTTAATCCAAAATTCAGAAGGTTTCTCATAGTCCTTTAATGCTGAAGCTAAATAGGCTACTAAAGTTATCTTACCAAACTCTGAGGGTTGAAATGCAAATCCAAAAAGTGTTACCCAGTTTTTAGCTCCAAATTGTTCTTCTGCTAAAAATGTTCCCATAGCCATAAATACAATAGTAACTACTAAATATACATATTTGTACTTACTAAATCTCTTTAAGTCCGGAAGTATTACAACTATTAAAATAAAAATTGTCATTCCTAATGCGAAGAATATAATCTGCTTAGCTGTTAAAAAGCTTCTTGTACCTTCTGCTAAATAACTTCCCCCTGACATAGGTAAGTCAAGTCTATATATCATGGCAATACCTATTACAGCTAGTATGTTGGAAAATAACAATATGAATTTATCTCCATCTGGATAAAACCTTCTTATTATAAAATGAGAATAACATAATAAACCACATATTATTGCACCTATAATTAATGCACCTTTATCAATGGTTGGAGTTAAAATTGCCACATTAAAAAATAATATCATCACAAGTAGATAAGTGTATCTAAGAACTCGTTTTTCTTGCTTTATCGTGTTCATATTTTCATCCTTCCATTAATTATATTAATTTAAAAGTAGCTGTTCCTACTTTTATTACATCTCCTGGTTTTAGCATGACTGTATTTCTAACTTTAACATTATTTACTTGAGTTCCATTTGTACTCTCTAAGTCTTCCAGGATATATTCATTATTTCTTTTATATATTCTCACATGATGTGAAGATACATACTTATCATCTAAAACAACAGTGTTATCATTTTTTCTTCCCATTGTTAGGTTATCTACTATTGGTAAAATCCCACCGTTTTTTAAATTAAGATTTTCCCCTGCTGATAATACCTCTAACCCATAAGTTGCTCTTTTTACATTATTACGTTTTTTCCCTATTGATTTAGTATCTGTATACATTATTTTAAGGGCATAAATTATAATAAAATAAACTATAGCTATTATTCCTAAACTTAATATGAATTTTAAAATATTCATAAACAAAACTCCTTTATATATATAACATAACTAGCATTAACCTTAGTATAATGCTAGTCACGAATAATTATATCATTTTTTTTAGATACTGTCCTGTATATGATTTAGAACATCTTATTATTTCTTTAGGATTACCTTTAACAAGAATGGTTCCACCTTTGTCGCCACCCTCTGGACCTAAATCAACAACATAATCTGAGCATTTTATAACATCTAAGTTATGCTCAATTACTACCACAGTGTTTCCACCATCTACAAGTCTTTGAAGTATCTTTATAAGTTTACTAACATCATCTATATGCAAACCAGTAGTTGGTTCATCTAAGATATATAATGTCTTTCCTGTACTTCTCTTTGAAAGTTCATATGCAAGCTTTATTCTTTGAGCTTCTCCACCTGATAATGTAGTTGAAGGTTGACCAAGTCTTATATATGAAAGTCCTACATCCATAAGAGTTTGTAATTTATTATTAATACGTGGTATGTTTTCAAAAAACTTAAGTCCTTCTTCCACTGTCATATCCAACACATCATGAATGCTCTTTCCTTTATATTTAACTTCTAATGTTTCTCTATTATATCTTTTGCTCTTGCAAACCTCACACTCTACGTATACATCTGATAAAAACTGCATTTCTATTTTTATTATTCCATCACCCTTGCAAGCTTCGCATCTTCCGCCCTTAACATTAAAGCTAAATCTGCCTTGCTTATATCCTCTACTCTTAGCTTCCGGAACCATAGAGAAAAGTTCTCTTATTATATCGAAAACCCCTGTATAAGTTGCTGGATTACTTCTTGGAGTTCTACCAATTGGGCTTTGATCAATATTTATAATCTTATCAATTTGTTCTGCACCAATTATACCATCATGTTTCCCAGGTAGTTTTTTAGAATTATTTATTTTTCTATTTAGTGCTTTATATAAAACTTGATTTATTAAGGTACTTTTTCCTGAACCTGAAACTCCTGTTATTGACGTAAATAATCCTAGAGGTATATCTACAGTAACATTCTTTAAGTTATTTTCTTTAGCACCCTTAATAGTTATAATTCTATTAATATCCATAACTCTATATTTTTTAGGAGGATCTATAGTTTTCTTTCCACTTAAATATTGACCTGTAATAGAGTTTTTACACTTCATAACCTGCTTTATTGTACCTGCTGCTACAATTTCTCCACCATGTTCACCTGCTCCTGGTCCTATATCTACAAGATAATCTGAAGCTCTCATAGTATCCTCATCATGCTCAACAACAACTAATGTATTACCAATATCTCTAAGATGCTTTAATGTTTTTATAAGCTTCTCATTATCCCTTTGATGAAGACCAATGCTAGGCTCATCTAAAATATATAGAACACCCATTAAACTAGAACCTATTTGAGTTGCAAGTCTTATTCTTTGAGCTTCTCCCCCTGATAAGGTGCCTGCTGCTCTACTTAAGTTAAGGTAACTAAGACCTACATCTTTTAAGAAATTTAATCTACTTATTACCTCTTTTAATACTTGTGCCGCTATTATCTCATTTTTCTCTGATAATTTCAAATTACTTATAAAGTCAATTTCTTCTACTATAGACATGTTAGAAAACTCACTTATATTCTTCCCACCTACGGTAACTGATAGTGCCTCCTTTGATAACCTCCTCCCCCTACACTTAGGACATGGATTATCACTCATGTACTCTTCTACTTCTCTCTTTATATAATCAGATGTAGTTTCAACATATCTTCTCTTTAAATTATTTATTATACCCTCATAAGCATAATTATAAATTCCGGTTTGGAATTCCTTTGTATATTCAATACTAAGCTTTTCCCCTTCAGTACCATAAAGAATTGACTTTAAATTTTCTTCTGATAGCTGATTTATTGGTGTATCTAAAGTAAATCCACCTTTTTTACCAAGGGCTTCTAATATAGCACGTGTCCAAGAATCTTCTTTAAGACTTCCATCACCAAGAGTTAAGATTGCACCATCTAATATAGACTTATTCTTATCTGGAATAATTAAATCTTCATCTATTTCCATTAAAGTTCCAAGACCATCACATGTGTCACACTTTCCAAAGGGTGAGTTGAATGAAAACATTCTAGGCTCAATTTCACCAATGCTTATTCCACAATCAACACATGAAAATTTTTCACTTAAAAGTATATCCTCTCCATCTATTACGTTTAATATTGCAAGACCTTCTCCAAGTTTTAATGCTGACTCTAATGAATCTGAAATTCTTGATTCTACACCTGCTTTTATCACTATTCTATCTATTACTATTTCAATTGTATGCTTTTTATTCTTCTCTAGTTTAACACTTTCCTCTTCCAAGTCTATAAGTTCGTCATCAATACGAGCTCTAACATATCCATTCTTTTTTATATTCTCAAGAATTTTTACATGTTCACCTTTTTTACCTGTAATTATAGGTGCTAGAATTTGAATCTTAGTTCTTTCTGGAAGGGACATAGCCTGATCTACCATCTGATCTACAGTTTGCTGTGTTATCTCTTTACCACACTTTGGGCAATGAGGAACTCCAACCTTTGCATATAATAGCCTTAAATAATCATAAATTTCAGTGACAGTTCCCACTGTAGAACGTGGATTTCTGCTAGTAGTTTTTTGATCAATAGATATAGCTGGTGATAATCCCTCTATGTACTCCACATCCGGTTTATTCATCTGCCCTAAGAATTGCCTTGCATAGGCAGAAAGAGACTCAACATATCTTCTTTGACCTTCAGCATAAAGCGTATCAAAGGCTAAAGAAGACTTACCAGACCCTGAAAGTCCAGTAAATACAACAAACTTATCTCTCGGTATTTCTAAATCTACATTTTTAAGGTTATGCACCTTTGCACCCTTTATTAAAATACTATTTCTCATAGGATTCTCCTTTACACATCAAAATCTCTTTTCATACGCTCTATCTCATCTCTTAAAGTGGCAGCTCTTTCAAATTGTAAATCTTTTGCAGCCGCTTTCATTTCTTTCTCAAGCTTCGCCATATGCTTAGCTATTTCCTTTTTATCTAGAAATAAATCTGTAGACTCACTATTATAGGTTGCAGTTTCTTCAGCCACAGTAGAAATTTCTAATCCTTCTCTGATTTCCTTAATAATCGTCTTTGGAACTATTCCATGCTCCTCATTATACTGAACTTGAAGCTTTCTTCTTCTATTAGTTTCATTTATAGTTTTCTCCATAGAATTAGTGATATTGTCAGCGTACATTATAACCTTACTCTGTGAATTTCTAGCTGCCCTTCCTACTGTTTGAATTAACGAAGTTTCACTTCTCAAAAAACCTTCCTTATCAGCATCTAAAATCGCAACTAAAGCTACTTCTGGAATATCCAAACCTTCTCTTAAAAGGTTTATTCCAACCAACACATCAAACTTGCCCTGACGAAGTTCCTTTAAAATCTTAATTCTCTCCAATGTATCTATGTCAGAATGAAGGTAGGTAGTTTTTATACCAAGGTCTTTAAAATACTTAGTTAAATCCTCTGCCATCTTCTTTGTAAGGGTGGTAACTAAAGTTCTAAAGCCCCGCTCTGCAGTTTTAATAATTTCAGCATATAAGTCATCTACTTGCCCCTTTATTGGCCTTATTATAATATCAGGATCTAGAAGACCTGTAGGTCTTATTATCTGCTCTGCAATATTCTCTGAATGTTCCTTTTCATAAAGTGCTGGTGTTGCACTAACAAATAAAACTTGATTTAATTTTTCTTCAAATTCTTGAAATTGAAGGGGTCTATTGTCATAGGCTGATGGAAGTCTAAATCCATACTCAACTAAATTAGTCTTTCTTGACCTATCTCCACCATACATAGCCTTAATCTGTGGAAGCGTAACATGACTTTCATCTACAAAGAATAAGAAATCTTGAGGAAAATAATCTATAAGAGTCTGCGGTGGTGTACCCTTTGCTCTTCCATCTAATATCCTTGAATAGTTTTCTATTCCAGTACAATATCCAACCTCTCTCATCATTTCAATATCGAAATTTGTTCTTTGCTTTAATCTTTGAGCCTCTAACAGCTTATCTTCTTGTTTTAATTCCTCTAATCTCACATCTAATTCAAATTCGATTTGAGCTATAGCCTTTTCAAGATTTTCTCTAGATGTAGCAAAGTGAGATGCTGGGAATATAGATACATGTTTTCTTCCACTAATTATGTTTCCAGTTAAAACGTCAAACTCTCTTATTCTATCTATTTCATCGCCAAAAAACTCCACTTTTATTCCCTTATTTGTGGATGAAGCTGGAAATATATCTAATACATCCCCTCTAACCCTAAAGGTTCCTCTCACAAAGTTAATATCATTTCTCTCATACTGTATTTCTACCAGCTGATTTATAACTTTATTTCTATCCTTAGTCATACCTTCCCTTAAAGATACTGTAAGATTTTTATAGTCTTCCGGATTACCAAGTCCATATATACAAGATACAGAGGCTACTACTATTACATCACGCCTCTCTATTAAAGCTGATGTAGCTGAGTGGCGTAGTTTTTCTATTTCTTCATTTATAGATGAATCCTTTTCTATATATGTATCAGTTTGTGCCATATATGCTTCTGGCTGATAGTAATCATAATAAGATACAAAATACTCTACTGCATTCTCTGGAAAAAATTCTTTAAACTCAGAACATAGTTGAGCTGCTAAAGTCTTATTATGTGCCAGTATTAATGTTGGTCTTTGTACTCGCTCAATAATATTAGCCATTGTAAAAGTTTTTCCTGACCCTGTAACTCCTAAAAGAGTTTGATACTTTTTATCCTCAAGTATACCATTTACAATACTATCTATAGCTTTAGGCTGATCCCCGGTTGGTTTAAATTTTGAGTGAATTTTAAACTGTCCCATAATGTATTCACCTCATATTTATTTTTTACTCTTCTTTATTATTGTTATCTTTCTTTTCTTTAATCTTCTTTAATACTTCTGCAAAGCTAGTTCCTTGTGGTTTTGCAATAGTAGCTTGCTTAGGAACCTCCCTAGGTACAATAACCACCCCTAGTCTTTCCTTACTAATGGTGGTTTTTCCTGATAATTCTCTTATATCACCATTTGATCTTCTTATCTTCATATTTATATCTTTTGGCAAATTTTCTAAAATATTAAAAATCACTTCATCCTTATGAAGTTTAGTATCATTTATTTCTAATATTAAATCTCCCATTTTTATTCCCATTTCTTTACCTATTGAGTTTGGTGCAACATCTAAAACACATACACCTTCATCATTACTTACATACTTTGCCTTTCCCTGTTTCTCCACAGTTCTGTCAAAGTAAAGCATATACTCATGAAATACAGGCATTAATACCAATATTACTACATCTAAAAATTCATTTATATTTCCAAGAGAAGATAACATAATAATTAAAACACCATATGCAAATATCAACATCCCTGAAAATACTGGTTTTTGATTTTTATTCTTAGTAAAAGTAACTGCTCCATAGTTAACTCCTGCGAATAAAGGTAATGCTCCAATAAGCATTGTAGCAAATAGTTCTACATTCTTACTGTGATTTATAAGTGGCCACCAATCAGGAGTATTAATACGTCCCCCCATTGATGCATCCACACCAGTAGCCTGTACCATTAGTAATATTATCATAGGCAATATCCACTGTCTTCTATACGCAAATCCACCTATAATCTTTTTATCTCTTGACCCAAATACGGGTATGGCACCTCTCTTACCATCTAAAATTACTAGTAACCCTTCTACTAGATGCATTACTCCTACTACTATCAATAAGTTAGTTATATCCATTTTTAAAATATTTAAACTAGGATTGTCTAAAATCAAAGATAAAAAGTATAACCATATTGAACATAATCCTAAAATCGCTCCAGAATATGAAAAACAAACAAGCTTAGGATTAAAAAACATTAATGCTACTGAAATTATAAATATTAAAAATATATTAGAAGCCTCATAAAAAGCAACTCCTAAATGGGTAAGAATTAAGCTAGCTACCACTCCACCTAATATCCCCATAACTATTTGTGATACAGTAAGTTCAAATGCTGAAAATGAGTTCTTTCCCATAATCAACTTTTCCATTATGGTTGTTTTCTTATTTTTAGTATAAAATACAAATGCCATCATTATTAAAATAAGTGCATAGGATGGCTCCACAATAGCATAAGACACTTGTTGCAATGTATACTTTAAAAGTTCCATTCTTTTTCTCCTTTTCATTATATGAAATCAATAGTCTTATTGGCTATAACTAAAATTAAGTATCCATTATTACAATAGATACTTAATTTTGCTATGCCACATCTACTTTATCTTCAAATTGAATCCTTCTATTGACTCTCTTCTTTATGCTAATTTTTTATTAATTACTTGTATAATTCATTTTATGGATATACACCTTAGGTATATACAAAACTATATATTTTAACTTCTCAATTATTATAATACCCTTAAGTAATATTATTTAATCTTATCTTTTGCTACTTCTAAAGCCTTTTGAAATTGAGGATCTACAGCTCTATCATAACTCTGAGTTTTTAGCTCTTCTGGATACTCCACTTCTATATCTGGATTTATTCCAATTCCATGAATATTTTGTCCGTTAGGTGTATAGTATTTAGAAATTGTAACTTTTAAAGCTGTTCCATCACTAAATCCATCTCTATCTCTATAAAATGTTGTTTGTACAACACCTTTTCCAAAAGTTTTTGTTCCAACTAATGTACCTAATTCATAATCTTTTACTGCTCCAGTAAATATCTCAGAGGCACTGGCACTTCCGCCATCAATTAGTACTGTTAGTGGCAATCCTTCTGCAATCCCACCTACTGAATTATAATCTTTTCTATTTCCATACTTGTCTTCTGTATAAACTATATTTTTATTCTTGCCAATAAATTGTGAACACATATTGACAGTTTGGTCTAATAATCCGCCTGGATTTTCTCTTAAGTCTATTATAAGACTCTTCATTCCAGCAGAATGTAATTCCTTAATTGCATTTTCAAAGTTCTTTGAAGTATGCTCATCAAACATAGTTACCTGAATGTACCCAACCTCATTATCAATCATTTCTTTCTTAACTGTAATCATTTCTATTTCAGCTCTTACTGGCGTTACCTCAAAACTATCTTTACCTTCTCTTGATAATGTAAGTTTTACGGCTTCTCCCTCTTTACCCTTCATCGTTGCAACCGCTTTCTCAAGATCTTTACCTTCTACCTTAGTATCATTAACACTTTCGATTACATCTCCTGAAATTATTCCCACTGACTCAGCTGGTGAATTTTCAAAAACTGCAACAACAACTATCTTGTCATTTTTAACTCCAACCTGTATTCCAAGCCCCACATAATTCCCTTCAGTTTGAGAATAGAAATCTTTAAATTCTTCTTTATTCATATATGTTGTATAAGGGTCTCCCACAGCTTCTACCATACCAGCAGCTGCTCCATCTAAAAGTTTATTAGTATCAATTTCATTTAAATAATACTTATCAAGCTTATCTTTAATCGTGTATAGCTTTTCAAAATCTATCATATTCTCATAAGTACTTCTACTCACTAAAACCTTACCATTTGGAAGGTTAAATGATACATAATTAGCTACGCATAAGGTTATTATATTTGTAATTATTACAATAACCACCACACTAGTTATCAACTTCCACTTACTATTTTTATTTTTCACTTAAATCACCCTCTCAGTGTACTACAGTTATTATTACTTTAAATACCCTATAATAATACTATGTAATTATAACTATTTTATTAATTAATTATATAAAATTAATATATTTATTATGAAACTTCTCTTAACACAAGGTTCTGAGAAGTAACTTCCATTAGCTAAATCAAAGATTTAGAGTGTCAGTTATACACAAATGAGACTAAGAAATAGTTCTTAGTCTCACTGGTTATTTATGATTTAAACTTTCAAGAATTTTCTCATTGATATTATACTTCCAACGGTTCCTATAAATAATCCGCAAAGTAAAAACTCCCAAATGACAACTTTCCATATATAAGAAACTCCAACTAGACTAAATCCAAATAAAGCATCTGTACTTAACTTACTAACAATCACTGCATACCCAAAGTTTAATAATAATATTGATATAAAAGCTCCAATAATTCCAAGAAGTACCCCTTCTATTACAAAAGGCCATCTAATAAACCAATCTGTAGCTCCTACATACTTCATTATTCCTATCTCTCTTTTTCTTGTAAATACTGTGATTTTTATAGTATTTCCAATTAGGAATAATGATACTAATATAAATACAATAAAAGCAACTATTGCTGCTGTTTTTATTTTATTTGTAAGATTAGATATTTTAGCAATTAATTCTCTTTCATCTTTAACTTTCTCAATACCTTTCATATCTTTAACATTACTAACAACTTTGTCTACCACACTTGGCTCTGTAACATTTACTGTTAAAGATGCTGGAAATGGGTTTTTATCTTCGAATCCAGCAGATAATTGACCTGATTGATCATCTAATTGCCCTTTAACATTTTCTAATGCATCCTCTTTACTTTGAAATGTAACTGTATTTATTCCTTCTACTTGTTTTATCTTGTTTTCTATGGCACTTTTATCAGTGTCACTTACATCATCTTTTAAATAAATTCTAACTTCAACCATAGATCCAAGTTGAGTTACTGCTTTATCAACATTTGCAACAGTTAATGTTATAACTCCTAGTATAAAAAGTGTAGCGGTTACTGTTGCTATAGATGCTATACTTAAAGTTTTATTTCTTGTAATACTTTTAAATGCTTCTTTAAATGAATATTTAAGAGAATCAAATTTCATAACCGTATTTACCCCTTTCTTCATCTCTCGCAATAACACCTTTTTCTATAGCTATAACTCTTTTTTTCATAGAGTTAACTATATCTCTCGCATGGGTTGCCATTACAATTGTAGTTCCAGCTCTACTAATATCACTTAGAATATCCATTATCTCTAAAGAAGTTTCTGGGTCTAAGTTTCCTGTAGGTTCATCTGCAATTAAAAGAGATGGACTATTAACTATAGCTCTTGCTATAGATACTCTCTGCTGCTCTCCGCCTGAAAGTTCAGTTGGAAAAGCATCTCTTTTTTTAGATAAGCTTACCATTGATAATACAGCGGGAACTTTTTTTTGTATATCTTTTTCACTAGCACCTATTACTCTAAGTGCGAAGGCTACATTTTCAAATACGTTTAGGGTTTGTATTAATCTAAAATCTTGAAAAACAACTCCTATTTTCCTTCTATAATATGGTACTTCACTTCTTGTTAATTTTGTTAAATCTGACCCTGCTACTACAACTGAACCAGCTGTTGGATCAACCTCTTTTAACAACATTTTTATGAAAGTAGATTTTCCAGCGCCACTTGGTCCTACTAGAAAAACAAACTCACCTTGGTCAATATGTACATTTAAGTTAGATAATGCTAGTACATTATTATTATAAACCTTAGTAACATTTTTAAAATCTATCATACTCATTAACTCTCCTCATTTTTTACTTTATCTGTGTATATTATAACATAAAAGTTTATAATGCAAGTCATTAAGACGTTAAAAAACATTAAAAACTCAGCTTTCCTTTAAAGAAGTATGGAAATACATGAAAACATTCCCATACTTCTTTTGTATTTATAGCTATAAAAATACTCTATGCACCACTATGTCAAATACTAAAAAGTACGTTATTAAAAATGCAGAAGTACAAAAAATAGTACCTACTAAACCAAATTCATTTAAATATTTCTTCCAAGTTCTTTGATAACTTAAAGGTCTCAGCATCACTGTAGGTCTTAAAAACCCTAAAGCACATATAAACAACCCAAAGCATGAGAACATAATTCCTATATTTCTTATTCCAATAAGAATTTGTATAACATCTAAAGGCTGATTCTGTATTAGCAAATAGCCTATATTAAAAACTATACCTAACACTAGAGGTATAATAACTATTTTCAAAGATAACTTAAGGCAATAAACTACATCATGTATATATGATTGAATTTTTTGCTTCATATACAATTCCTCTCCCTACAAATAGATTTTTATAAATTATATCATAACTTGTCTGAAAAATCACTATATTATAATTAATACTATGCCTCTTCCGACTATCTATCTTCTCTTTTAATCATATTCTTACATAATAAAAAGAGGATTTAACCCTCATGCTAAATCCTCTTTTTATATAATTAAATTTATGATCTTATATCTAATATAATAACTGTATTTTAAATTATATTTCAATATTATTTTATGCTTATTCCGCTTTTTACAGCTTTAACTATTTCTTCTGAAGTTAACCCATATGCCTTTAATAATTCTGCTGGTTTTCCACTTTCTCCGAAGGTATCTTTTATACCTACTCTTGAAACCATTACTGGACAATTAGTTGTAACCACTTCTGCTACAGCAGATCCAAGTCCACCTATGATACTATGCTCCTCAGCTGTTATTATAAGTTTTGTATCTCTTGCAGCCTTTATTATTAACTCTTCATCTATAGGTTTTATGGTGTGAATATTTATAACTCTTACCTTTATGCCTTCTTCAGCAAGAACATTGTAAGCCTCTAAAGCTGCTTCCACCATAACTCCCGTAGCTATTATCGTAGCGTCTTTTCCATCTCTTAAAGTAACGCCTTTTCCAATCTCAAACTTATAGTTTTCATTATCATTAATCGTAGATACCGCACTTCTTCCAAGTCTTACATAGCAAGGTCCTTGATATTCAGCTACAGCTTTTACCGCTGCTTCTGCCTCTATTCCATCACTAGGACTTATTACTACCATATTAGGAATACTTCTCATAAGGGAAATATCTTCTACAGATTGGTGAGATGCACCATCTTCTCCTACTGTTATACCTGCATGAGTTGCACATATCTTTACATTTAGTTTAGGATAACAAATTGAGTTTCTTATTTGTTCAAAAGCTCTTCCTGCTGCAAATATAGCAAATGTAGATGCAAATGGAATCTTACCACAAGATGCCATACCCGCTGCAACAGACATCATATTTCCTTCTGCAATTCCCATGTTAATAAATCTTTCTGGGCAAACAGCTTTAAAATCTGCTGTTTTAGTAGATTTTGATAAATCCGCATCCAGAACTACAATATTCTCATTTTCTTTTCCAAGGCTAGCTAATGCTTTTCCATAAGCCTCTCTCGTAGCAACTTTTTTCATTATTCTTCGCCTCCAATCTCTCTTAATGCCAGGTCACATTGTTCCTTGTTTGGAGCTGATCCATGCCATCCTGCTTGATTTTCCATAAATGATACACCTTTTCCTTTAATAGTTTTGCAAACTATCATAGTAGGTTTATCTTTTACCTTCTTACCTGACTCTATAGCATTCTTTATCTCTACTAAATCATGACCATTTTCAACAAAAATCACATTCCATCCAAAGGCTACAAACTTATCTGCTATTGGATTAGGATTCATAACATTTTCTATATTACCATCAATTTGAAGACCATTATAATCTACAAAAGCAGTTAAATTGTCTAATTTGTAGTGAGCCGCGCACATTGAAGCTTCCCATACTTGACCCTCTTCCAGTTCTCCATCTCCTAAAAGAGCATAAACTCTATATGTACTGTTATCAAGTTTTCCAGCTATAGCCATACCTACCGCTGCTGAAATTCCTTGACCTAAAGAACCCGTTGACATATCCACTCCAGGTATATAGTTCATATTAGGATGACCTTGAAGCATTGCGCCTAGTTTTCTAAGCTTCATAAGCTCTTCCTTATTAAAAAAGCCTTTTTCTGCAAGTGCTGCGTATAATACTGGTGCAGCATGGCCTTTTGATAATACAAACCTATCTCTATTCGGATCTTTTGGTTCTTTAACATTTATATTCATCTCATTAAAATATAAAGTTGTCATTATTTCTACTGCTGATAAAGATCCACCTGGATGACCAGAAGCAGACTCTGTTACCATTTTCACGATATCTCTTCTTAAAACCTTTGTTATCTGTTCTAATGATGCTAACGATTTTTCCATTAATTATCCCTCCCAGTTTTATTTCTAAACTCATTATATCAATTTTTTATTTATTGACAACTATTTATGATAAATTTTCATTTTATTTATATAAAATACCCCAAAATAGCATGTACTATTAAATTATTTTTGATATACAATATAAAAAGGGGTCTCCCCCCCTTTTTTATACATTACTTTCATATATAACTTCAATTAATACCCTTAATATAGATTATAACCCATTTCATATATTTCACTTATTTTCATAGTTTTTATAAATTTAATCCTTGTTTTACTCTCTCTCCATATTCTTTGTCAGCTTTTGTAAAGTTTTCAATGGCTTTTAATTTAATATCTAAGTCTACCTTGTATAAATCATTTGCTAAATTGCTTATCAAATTATCCCTTTCTTTATCCATAATGCTACGATATCTTTCCCCAGCCTGGTCAAAATCATTAGATAAAGGAATTTTCTTTCTCTCGATTTCACCTTCTACCATAACGTTACATGGAATTTTATCCTTTGCCTCCTTAGGTCTATTATCATCTAAGGAATTAGGCTTATAATTGACCTTTCCTGATTTTATTTTATAATCCATCATACCATCTTGATTGTAATTATTAACTGGTACATGAGGCATATTTACTGGTAACTGCTTAAAGTTTGATCCTATCCTATATCTTTGAGTATCACTGTATGCAAATAGTCTTCCTTGAAGCAATTTATCAGGTGATGCCTCAATCCCAGAAATTAAATTTCCAGGACTAAATGCAGCCTGCTCTATTTCTGAGAAGAAATTTTCCGGATTTTCATCTAATGTTAATTTTCCAACTTTCTTAAGTGGAAATAAATCCTCTGGCCAAGTTTTAGTTGCATCTAATGGATCAAAATCGTAATTGCATTCATCATTAATATCCATGAGTTGAACATATAATTCATACTCCACTTTTCTGCCTCTACTTAATGCATTGTAAAGGTCTCTGGTTGCTACATCAGGATCAATCCCAGCTAAAAGTTCAGCTTCATCTCTATCAATAGTTTTAACACCAGCTAATGGTTTCCAATGATACTTAACATATAATCGTTTGCCCTTGCTATTAACCCACATATAAGTATTTACTCCAAATCCTTCTATAGTCCTATAACTCTTTACTGTTCCTCTATCCGAAAATAACCAAGTTATCATATGAGTCGATTCCGGGCTATTAGCTATAAAATCCCAAAACCTATTCTTATCTTGAACATTATTATCTGGAGATGCTTTAAACGCATGAACCATATCTGGAAATTTAATAGCATCTCTTATGAAAAATACTGGCAAATCATTTCCAACTAAGTCATAGTTTCCATCTTCTGTATAGAACTTCACTGCAAACCCTCTAGGATCTCTTAAAGTGTCAGCAGATCCTTTTGATCCTATTACTGTAGAAAATCTAACCAGAACTTGGGTCTTAGAGTCTTTGTCTTGAAGAAACTTTGCCTTTGTATACTCCTTCATAGAATTGTATAGAGTAAAGTACCCCCTAGCTCCAGCACCCTTCGCATGAACAACTCTCTCTGGAATTCTCTCTCTATTAAAATGAGCAAGTTTTTCAATAAGCTCCATATCTTGAAGTAGCACAGGTCCTCTAGGTCCTATGGTTAATGAATTATTATCATCACTTATTGGTACTCCATCGTTTGTTGTTAAGTATTTATCGTAATCATCACTTCTATATTTCATAAAAGCCTCCATGAATTAATCTCATAACATTATATTCTAAACATTGTTGTAAGTTACCATAATTATTAATTCAAATTTAAAAAGGAAGATAACATATTGGTTATCTTCCTTACACTTATATAATTATAATATTTTCATCTATATTTTTAAATCTAAACTTATTTTAAGAGCAATATCAACTTTAATCATATCTTCATCTGTCATATGCCCTATTTTTTCTTTTAATCTTCTTTTATCTAACGTTCTAACTTGTTCTAGCAAAACTACTGAGTCTTTATTCAACCCATATTCCTCTGAGGAAATTTCCACATGTGTGGGAAGTTTTGCCTTATTGATTTGAGAGGTTATTGCTGATACTATAACAGTCGGACTATATCTGTTCCCAACATCATTTTGTATAATGATTACTGGTCTTATTCCACCCTGTTCTGACCCAACTACTGGGCTTAAATCAGCATAAAATATGTCACCCCTCTTTATAATAGTTGTCATTAGGCATTCACTCTCCTAAAGGCTAGCTTCATATT